>CAYXGI010000037.1:0-57530 GCA_964464495.1 uncultured Phycisphaerales bacterium | reverse complement strand
CCGCCGCGGCGTCAGTCCACACTCATTCCGCTTCATTTCGCTAAAGTGTTACAAATTAATAAATGTAAATATAGAAGCAATTGGAATCGTCCGGCGCCTGTGTTACGATCCGATCCTCGCAAAGGGAGTCGTCCTGTTTTTGCAGATTTCTCATGAATAAAAAAATCAGATCTCTCTCGATTTGTGTGCTGCTGACCGTCGTTGCACTCCTTGTGCCGGCTGCCACGGCCGAGGCGCAGTCGACAGTCAAATTCAATCCCGCCCGCCATCTTGCCGGATTCGAGGAAGCGACATTTTCCGAATACAACTACCTCTACACCATCGACCGCTTCGAAGCGCTGAGCGGCACGCCGATGGCGCCCGAAGAGTTCGAGAAGATCCGCGCCGAGTGGTCGGCCGAGAAGGAGCGGGTCGAGGCCGCGATCGAGACGATCGAAGAGAGTCCCCAACTGCGCACCTTGCATCTCATCGAACGCCAGATGAGCAAGCACCACTATTTCTCGCGGATCAGCTACACCAAGGTTCTCGATTTCGAGCCGGTCGTGCTCTTCGTGCAGGACCTCCAGAAACCCGATCCCCGTTTCACGAAGATGGTCGTCGACCGTTACGGCCCGCCCCTCGCGAAGATGGTCGAAACCTTCAAGAACCACTACGCCGAGCCGCTCGATCTCGGGTTACGCAAGGGGCACGCCGCTTTTGTGCTTGTCGTGCTGTCCAGCTATGGCGACTACAAGAACTACGTCGACTCGGCATCGCACCGCGGGACCTTTACCAACGGCGCCTACTACGATCACGATCTGCGCGCGGCGGTCGTCTACGAGAACGCCTTCGACCGGACCAAGAGTCCCGAGGGGCCGAGCCGGCGGGCGGCCCTCTTCACCATGGCGCTCAATGTGCTGCATGCTCATCGCGTCTATGACGAGCTCCCGCTGTGCGGGGGCTGGATCTACGAGGGTATCGCCGAAAACCTCTCGCGACCCGCCCAGTACGGACGCGAGTTCGTGCCGGGCCAGTTCGAGTCGAAAACGCTGCACGACCTGGGCGCCATGGTCCGGAATCCCGTCGATCGCAAAGCCTTCTTCCTCCATCCCGCTGAACTCATCGCGAGCCGCTCGCAGGACGAGATCTACACTATCCTGCAGCCGCGGTCGGCGGTCCTCAAGAAGAACCGGTCGGGATGGTGGGGGCGCGGCATCGCCTACTCTCAAAAGCAGTCAGGCCTGCTCGTTCACTTTCTCGAGAATGGCGTCGACGGCAAGTACTCGGTCGCGTTCCTCAAGCGGCTCGAGGAGATCATGGCCGTGAACCGACCCCCGCCAAAGGAGACCAGGAAGTTTGCCGGCATCGACGTGAACGTGATCGGCGAGGAGTACATCGCTTTTTTCGGCGCGCAGCTCAAGACGCGCGCACCCGATCTGGCTCTCAATACCACCACGCGCAGGGCGCTGACCGAAGGCGGATCGAAGTCGAGCGCCGGAAAAGAGAATGCCGCCGACCTGTCGCCCTACGCGAGATCGAAGGTGATCAAGGCCGATTTCGATCCCGCGTCGTTGGAGGGGACGGCGCTCTCTGCCGACGACGCATTCAGGGTGGCGCTTCACGAGGCGCGCCTGGGAAAGATCGACGGGGCACTGCTCAAGGTGCGCAATCTGCGCGCCGCCCGTCTCAAGACCGGCGCGATCGCCCAGCTCGCCGGCCGCGAGCAGGAACGGCTCGAAGCGCTCGCCACCCTGCGCACGGCGTTCCTCGAGGAGATGCTCGGCAGCAAGAAGAAGATTCGCATCGAGTATGACGGCAGAAAGATCAGCGGGACTCTCGTCAAGTTCGACAAGGAGACCTTCTGCATCGACGCGGGCCGCAAGGGGGAGGTCACCATTCCGATCGCCATCCTCGATCCTGTCGTGCTCGCCAAGCTGGTCCGCGATAAGAAACTCTCTCTCTGCGACGAGTGGGTCCTCGGGTACGCCTACCTGCTCGGCGGCAACAAGCTCTGGAAGAAGTACTCGCGCGGCGCCGACCCTCAAGCGGCCGCACTGGCCGGTGACGCCGTTCTCATAGAGAAGTGTCTTGCCAGGGGCGAGACCATGGCGCTCTTGGGGGAGCTGGCGCGGTCACCGCTACCCGAGTCGGCCGAATCGGCGCAAGCGATCATCGCCCTGATCGAGACGCTTCTCAACGAACATGGCCTATCGGACGCGGTGCAGAGCCGGCAGGAAAACCTCAAGCATTTTGCTGCCTTCTGCTACGCGCGCATCTTCGACTCTCTGCCTCTGGATGTGGTGTCCAGGTTTCTTCAGGGCGAAACAAAGGTGCTCGATGGGGGCAAGGTACGCATTACCTACACCTTTGACAGCGTGGCCGAACTCTTCGACTTCGAGGAAGTCGATTATCTCGACGAGATCCGCGAGGTGCTCTCTCCGCTCAAGACCACCAAAGAAGAATCGTACATGAAAATCCACAAGGGAACCCTCCGCTGCAAGGGCCGGATGTGCCGGCGGTTCAAGGTCGACTTGCAGGCGCCTCTGAAGATTTCCTATTCGCTGGTCTTTGATAGCAGGGGCTTGAGCGAAGAAAATCTATCGGGCTGGTTCTTCGTGGGCTGCTGCGAGGACGGATACGGTAGCGGAATCCGGAGCATCAACGTGGGCGATCTCGAGGTGTGCGACAAGAAGTCCAACATTCAGGAGAGCGATTTCAGAGAGGACCCGTATTGCCAACCCAACGTCCCCTACGAGATCGAGATGGTCCATGACGGCGAAGAACTCCACACCTTTGTCGATGGCGATACGGGCCGCGTCGTGGCCGCGGGCAGGCTCCAGCAAGGGGGGATCTATCTCTGGATCAACTACGACGTGATCATCATCATGAAAGGGCTCGTCATCGAGGGGACACCCGGCCCTCGATTCCAGAGTACCCTGCGCGATCAGTGGGTGGCGGAAAAACTCGCCGGCCTCGATATCTAGGAGGCTTCAGGAAATCCGATTTTGGTGACCCGCCCGGGAAGCCTTTGCGGCCGGATGCCTTTGCGTCAGAGCAAAAACAGGTCATCCAGGCATAAGTCCCTTCGACGTTAATTTTTTTCCATGAAAAGTGAAATGTCCTCCCATTCCGATAAGAACGGTAAAAGGAGGTATTGTGATGCTTTCACATAAGTTATGCATTTTTGTTGTTACTCTTGCGGCCTTTGCATCGTTCCCGGACTCGGCGTTGTCCGACCAGCCCGAAACATGGAAGCTCGACTTCGACACCGACATGCGCTTCTCCAACTCCGGTCCTTACGGCACGGTGAGTATTCAGATCAAGGTCACCGGCCAGGTGACCCTTTCGATCAACGCCCAGGGCGTTCTCACCGGGCAAGGGAGCGGCTCGGTCACGGAGACCGCAAAGGGCCCCGACTTCAGCAGCAGGGCCTCGGGCAAGGGGAAGGTCTCCGTCACGGGAAAGCGCGACGGCCAGAAACTGATCTTCCGCTTCACGGGGAAGGAATTCCCGATCAGGGGCACCATGTCGGCCGCCGGAATGAGCATGGCCCACGAGAGCAGTTTCAATCCCGAGATCCCGGCACCCGTCGACACCTTCATCGATCGCACGGAGGGGGCGACCACCTCGGTGACACACGACGTGGGCGGCGCAAAGTGCACCACGCGCTTCACCCTCTCGGGCGGCCGGAACGTTGTCAAGGTTGCGCCTGTCGACATCAAGCTCTACCCCATGACGAACAACATGTGGGTTCTCGAGTTCGACGCGCGCTGGACCACTTATGGAAAATCCAACACCATGACGGGCCGCGCCGAGTTTCCCATTCCCGAAAAGGACGGACCGGCCAAGGGCTCGGGCACGCTCGAGATGAAGAACGCCGCCGAGCTCGTCAAGGGCGAGCTGATCCTTGACGGCTGGATCAAGGACAACGTGCTGACCTTCACCCCGCGCGGCACCTTCCACACGGTGACGGCCAAGGCCGGGAAGGGTACGGCCACGAGCAAGTACGGCTCGGGTATCTGGGCGTTCAGCGAGAACGAGACGATCTCTCTTCCACTCGAGGGGGACGCCGAGAAGGTTTTTCCCTTTGTGCACGCTCTCTCCAAGTCGAGCGGCCAGACGGTGTGGCGCCTCAAGGGACAAAAAGACCCCAAGCTGGTCGAGCTCAAGCTGAGCAAGCAGGCCAAGACCACGGGGATCGTGAAACCGAAGAACTGGGCCGCCGTGAAGAAGGGCTCTGACCCGATCATCGTCACCGCCATCACCGATCCCAACACGTCCAAAGCGTGGAAGAAGATCAAGTGGTCGGGCGACGCGGGCGAGGCGATCGCCGGCCAGCCCAACAAGCGCAGACTGTCGCGCGCGGCGAGCAAGAAATACCACGTCGTCGCCGAGCTCGGAGGCGAGACCGACCATGCCGACGTGTGGATCCTCTGGACCGAGGTCAAGACGCTCTGCTCCAAGGGTGACACCACGCCGCAGGGTTCGCCCAGGTACAAGGACATCTACGCGAAGTTCAAGCTCTTCGACAACACGGAGATGCTGGGAGAACGCCACTGGGCCAACGACGCCTACATCAATTTCATGCAGTACGTGGAGTGGGACAAGGAGGTCTGTTCCGACATCGTCCACTGGCACTGGCAGGCGCGGTGGGAGTACGTGAAGGATCCCTCGACCGTGTTCATGGATGTGGGCAAAGGGTTGATCAAGATCCCCAAGGATTCCTACTTCAGCAAAAAATCGACGGTGTCCGACTGATCATTTCGAGGAAACTCCTGGGACATGCCGATCGCCCCGATTATCCTGACAAGAGCAAGCCGAGCCTCAAGTAGGTGCGTGCGCCTGCGCCGGCCCGGCATCCGGGACCAGCCCTCTCCGAAGGGTGACGACAATGGATCGACGCGAATTTTTGAAGACCGTCCGCGACGCCGGTGTTTGCGCGGCGGGTGCGTCGGCATTGCCTTTCGCACTCAGTCGCTGCGCGGCTCTTCTCACCGGGCGTCTTCCGCTGCGTAGCGGCATGTGCAGTGACAAGAACAGGGTGCTCTTTCCCGATTCTCATGGGGGATTGCCCGCGACGGAGATTACCCTGGCCGGCTTGCTGCGCGATCAAGGGTATGACACGGCGTGCATCGGCAAGTGGCATCTCGGCCACCGTCCCGAGTTCCTGCCCACGCGGCGCGGCTTCGATCATTACTTCGGGATTCCCTACAGCAACGACATGAAGCCCTGCCCGCTCATGCGCGGCGAGGAGACGGTCGAGCTACCTGCCGTTCAGGAGACGCTCACCCGGCGCTATACCGAGGAGGCGGTGGCGTTCATCGAGCAACATCGACGGCGTCCCTTCTTTCTTTACTTTGCCCACACCTTTCCCCACGTGCCCCTCTTCGCATCGAGCGCATTCGAGAACCAGAGCCGGCGCGGCCTCTAAGGCGACGTGGTCGAAGAGTTCGACTGGAGCGTGGGCCGGATTCTTCAGTCTCTGCGCGCTGCGGGCGTCGCCGAGAAGACCCTCGTGGTTTTTACGAGCGACAACGGACCGTGGCTGACGCAGAAGCTGCGCGGCGGTTCGGCCGGCCTCCTTCGCGGGGGTAAGGGGAGCACCTGGGAAGGCGGGATGCGCGTTCCGTGCATCGCCTGGTGGCCGGGCGCGATCGCTCCGGGAACGGTCTGTCGCCACATGGCGTCCACACTCGATCTCTTTCCCACGGCGGCCGCCCTGGCGCGCGCCCCGCTCCCGCGAGACCGCCGGCTCGATGGCACGGACATGGCGCCTCTCCTCTTTGCCCGGCCCGGCTGGGAACGCGACACCCTCTTCTTCTATCGGGGAACGCGCCTCATGGCCGTGCGCCACGGTCCCTGGAAAGCCCATTTCATCACCCAGGCCGGCTACGGCAAGGGGCCGACCGCACACGATCCACCCGCTCTCTATCATCTCGAAAGAGACCCGTCCGAGAAATTCGATGTGGCTGGCAAGCATCCGGACGTGATCGCCGCGATCCTCCGGATCGTTGTTGCCCACCAGTCCACGCTCGTACCTGCCCCCTCACAGCTCGATGAGCGCCATTAATAATTGATGCATTAACATGTGTCATTGTATGTGGTTATCCCAAACCAGGTGATTCTGCGTACGAAAAACAGGAAAAAGCATTAAAGGGAATTGATTAGTTATTCGAGAAGTATCGTGGGAAAAGGAAATGGGTGAATTCCCGGCTAGAATAAGCCGAGGCGAGAAAAGGAAAAAGTTCTGTGGGGGTATCGGGAGACACTCAGTGCAAGAGAGTTGTAACTTGTTGGGGAAAATGGAGATGCAGATGTTCAACGGCAAAACGTTCACACGTCTCGATCTTGTCCAGTGGATAGGACAATCCTGTGGCCTCTTTTTGATCGTCCTGGCTGCGCTCTGCCTGACCACTGCGTGTGGTGGCGGAGGCAGCGGTTCGGGCAGTGGCCCGATCCCAATCGGAACCGCTCTCGAACTTCCGGACTCGATCAGGATTTCCGAGGTCGACGAAGGCAATGGCCTGAGCGGTTTCAACGCACCCGCCGGGTATGACGATCCGGACACGGATTACACCAATCAGGAAAAGATGTCCTGGCTCGACGACACGGACGCCCTCGAGATGGTCAACGACATTCTCGGCGTCGTGGCCGACACGGCCTACGAGGAGTTCATCAATGACGGTCCCTACAGGGCCCTCGTCCAGTCAGTGGGTGACAGCAAGGAGAGCCAGGGAGGCAACTCGAGCATTTCGTCCCAGACCGAGGACCTGATGGAGATCTGTGTCGACGTGTCGCGCCAGGACAACTCTTCGCCCATGATCGTCAAGATCTGGGTCAAGGAAGAGGACGGCCCCGGCGGTCAGGCCATGCTCATCAGGGGCTACTTCGAGGTCCACGAGGGCGTGAGCGAGGAGTACCCCTGCGGCGTGCTCGAGGCGCACTTCAAGGGCAATCCGCTCGACTCCAACGGCAATCCCATGCCGGGCGATCCTCTCTTTGTGATGGCCATGTCCGTCACCGCCAACGAGGCGGGCGCCGTGGTGGTCCAGGTCGTCGACGTGGGCGAGGAAGAGGACCAGGGTTTCACCTACGAGTGGGTGACCAAGTGCCGCGTCGTGGCCAACGAGGACCTCACCGAGGGCAATGCCTACGTCTACTGCGCCGAGACCGACTGGGACACGCAGGAGCTCGAGGAGGAGACCTTTTACTTTGCCTACAACGCGGACTACTTCAAGTTCCAGGACGTGAACACGCAGGAAGAGGAAGTGCTCGACAAGAACGACCTCAGCCACAGGATCTTCCGCTACAAGCTCTTCGACAAGGATACGGGCGACGCCGTCGACATGAGCTCGGGATTCCCGATCCGCTTCGAGGAAGGCGGCTACGGCTACATAGGATACTGGGGCATGTGGATTCCCTACGGTATCGACTGCGAAGACGGCGACACGGTGACGCGCGTCGACACCGACGAGGAGTACACCCTGGTGAAGGTGGGCGGCAAGCTGACCCTCCACTCGCGCACCGAGTGCCTGCTGAGCGACCTGACCGAGATGGAGCTCTCCGTCTGGGACGACGAGAACCAGGAAGACCTCATCGTGACCTGGGACGGGATCGACAGCTTCTACAAGATCGGCGTGCGCAACTGGGAGAACGGCCAGATCGAGTACCTCGAAACGCCCGAGGTCTACGAATTCGACAACGAGTGGGACGGCGGCTGGTGCGAGGCGCTCAGAGCGTGGCTGCCGCTCGGCAACCTGACCCCCGCCAACGGCGACACGGTCTACTACCACACGGAGGAGACCGTCAATCCGGGCACAGCCACTGACCTCGATCTCTACTACTGGGGATTCGCCCTCGACGCGCCGATCACGCAGCAGGTGATCGACGACGCCCCGACGAACGAGATGAACTACTGGAACAACCCGCCCACGGAGAAGCACTACTTCTTCGACGCGAGCGAGCTCGTCATCAAGGAGGACGATGCGTCGGGCGCCGAGGTGATCCTCGGCGATGATCTCGATCTCAGTGGAACGTGGTACGAGGACTGCGGCTACAACATGGGCCAGCTCACCACCGACGATTCGTACACCGAGCAGAACTGCTGGGAGATCCACGAGGCTGCCGAGTTCTACTGCTGGCAGACCGGTCCCAACGAGTGGAACCAGTTCTCCACGGTCTACGATGGACAGGGACAGTTCGCCACCTTCGATGCGCCGCTGCGGCTCGCCTACACGCACACCACCGACAACGACATCAACGCCGATGCGACCAACGACGGCAAGCAGTTCAGGCTCGAATGGGACGGATTCGACGTGATGATCCCCTGGTACTTCGACGAGGACGAGGGGGACTGGACGCCCGCCTTCAACCTCAAGGACGGAATCGAGTTGACAGAGGCGGGGGAAGAGACAGCCGAGTACGTGATCAAGGGTGTCGAGGAAGAACTGGTCATGGCCGAGGTCACCGACCAGGGCATCCTGACCCAGCTCGAAACCACACTGCCCATCGACGACACGATCGATCCGCCCACGCTGGGATACAAGCCGAGCAAGACCGCTCTCGTGGGAGCCGTTCCGGCCAACGCCCTGCTCAAGGTGATCAAGGGCGAAGTGATCGAGTAGACAAGAAATCGGCCTACGCCCGGGAAGGTCCCGGGCGTGGGCGACAGCTATACCTTTCGAAAGGAGGTTCCCCACCCCGCGAGCGGGGTGGGGTTTTTTCATGACAAGCCCGCGCCTTCCTGCGACCATAACCGTGATGATAGTCTGGGCGACAAGGAAACGCGCATGGCGGACACTGTGAGCGGGCGGACACCGGCCGAGTGGGAGGGACTCCTCGAGGAGGCCGCTGATCGACCCGAGCGACTGGCTGAACTTCTCGATAGCCTCGAAATCGAGATCAGGCAGGAGACGAGCTTTCTCCACGAGAAGGCGGAACCGGGCAACCTCTTCACCATCATTCTCGATTTTTTTGGTCTTCCCGAGGACAGCGACTACGAGCGGCTTGCCCGGAAGATCAAGTCCGAGCTGGAAGCCGAACGCAGCCTCAAGCGCCGCTACCGGTCGTGGCTCCCGGGGGAGGATGTGCTGGAGCGCCTCTTTCCTTTCATCAAGAACTTCAACGGCGAGGTGAGAGAACACTCGGGCGGGCTTCAGTTCGAGGGATTTCTCAAGTTCAAGGGAATCGGCCGCTGCGCGAGAAGCGAGGTTTACACTCTCTACCTGTCCGAACGATTCCCCGGCCGCGATCCTGCCAATTTTCATCTTCTCTTCGATGAGGCCAAGGGGGAACTGGTAATCAAGCGGGTTTACAGGAAGGAGCTGCCGCGTATCGATCGCCCAACCACCGCGGCGCGCGCCGTGCTCACCGAGATGATCCGCGACATCGTGCCCGCCTCGTCCGATATTCGTACCATCGTGGTCGACCACGCCGCCAATGTGGAGACACGCCAGGCCCTGATCGTCAGCCGCCGTGATGGAGCCGAGGTGAGTTTCGAACTCGATCCGGGCGGCGATCCGGCCGCCACCCCGCTCGGCAATCTCATGACGAAGCTCGCCGTCGAACTCGGTCTCGAGCCCGGGGCGTTCCGCTTGGAGATTCTCGCCTACGGCGTTCTCAAAATCGAGCTGGCCATCGTAACCTTTGTTCACCACTGAGATCCTTCAGGTCGACCGATGAAAAACAAAAAACCTCTCGTGAAAATCGTCCTCGCCGCCGTGATCGTACTCGCCGCCGCTGCCGGCGCCTATGTGGCGTTCAAGCCCGATCGGCCGTTGAATGTGATCCTCATCTCCATCGATACGCTGCGGCCCGACCGGATGGGTCTCTTCGGCCATCGCCCCAACGGCCGGAGCACCACGCCCTTTGTCGACAGGCTCGCCGAGGACGGTGTCACCTTCACCAACGCGGTGAGCTCCACGTCGTGGACGCTGCCGGCACACTACGCGCTCTTCACGGGAGTTCCCGATCGCGTTCACGGCGTGATTCACGATCACGCTCCCCGTCCGAAATCGCTTCCCATGATCGCCGAGATCTTCAAGGAAGGTGGATACAAGACAGCGGGTTTCTTTTCGGGCACCTACCTGAACAGCTTCTTCGGTTTCAACCGGGGATTCGATATCTACGTCGGTGCGCGAACCATGATGGGCGCGAACACGGCCCAGACCGCCAAAGACTTCCGCGCCGCCGAGGTCGTGACGAGCCAGAAGGTCAGCGAATCGGCAATGCACTTCGTCCGCGAGAACGGATCGGAGCCGTTCTTTCTCTTTCTGCATTATTTCGACGTGCACAACGAGTACCTGCCGCCCAGTCCCTACGACTCCCTCTACGGCAGGCCCTATAGTGGATGGGTCGACGGCAAGGGCGTGACCAGCGATCCGCGTTACAATCTCCAAATGGGCCGCGCCGACCTCGATCGGCTCCGCGCCCTCTACGACGGCGAGATCGGGTGGGTCGATTCCAACATCGGCCGTCTCTTCAATCAGATCGAGAGCTTCTCGCCCGGTCTTCTCGAGAACACGCTTGTCGTGATCACCTCTGATCATGGCGAAGAGTTTTTCGAGCATGGCGAGATTTGCCATCAGAAAAACCTCTACGAGAGCTCGGTGCGGATCCCGTTGATCATGAGCTGCCCGGCGAAGATCGACAGCGGCAAAGAGCTGGACACGCCGGCCAGGATCTACGACATCGTCCCCACGATTCTCGACTATGCCGGGCTGGAAATTCCCGACACGATGGAGGGAGAATCGCTCCGCTCTTCGATCGACAGCGGCGAGATCGAGTCCCGCCCCGCGCTCATCGAGCTCGCCCGGATCTCCAAGGAGACCGGCTACGCCCAGCATTTTGCCTTGCGTCTCGGCGATTACAAGCTGATCGTGGTCCAGG
Organism: uncultured Phycisphaerales bacterium; assembly: GCA_964464495.1. Taxonomy (GTDB): domain Bacteria; phylum Planctomycetota; class B15-G4; order B15-G4; family CAYZWU01; genus CAZUHB01. Next base: position 46,664 of record CAYXGI010000037.1, on the reverse strand, counting down.
AGAGGGAGTGGTCGAAAGAGACTCCCTACGATCTGTCCGGCGCCGTGATCAGCGAGCGCCACAGACTCTACAACCTCTCCGTCGACCCGGGGGAGAAGACCGATCTCGTCACGCGGAAAGCGGAGATCGCGGAGCGCATGATAGGCACGCTTCGGTCGTTGCTCGAGGAATCGGAACGAAAGAGAGCCGCATTCCAGTCGGGACGGTCAGCCGGAGACGGCGCAATTCCCGAAGACCTCAAGGAGAGCCTCAGGGGACTCGGGTACGGCGGAGGCGGGCACTAGGAACTTTTCGGACCTATCCCATGAAGAAGCCCGGTGAGGACGCCCTGACGGCGGAAGCCCGAGGAATTTTTGCGGCCTTTGCAGCTCCGCTCGGCGAGCCACTCCAGAGAAAGATGATGGTGCGGAAGGGGGATCGAAACTAGAACGGAATACCTGCCAGAGTTTGAGTCTTTCCCTGAACTGTCTCGCGGTCGCTGTGCTGGCCATAAGGCCGCAAAAACACCTCGGGCTCCCGCCGGCACGGGACCTCAGATCTGCCTGTACATATATCTCAGTAGGCCTCCGCTGACCACTCCGCATGTTGCTTGTACCTACGAATCTTCGCGGAGGGCTGTCCGAAAAAGTATGGCCTGTTTCTGTAACGAGGTTTTGCCACGGTCAATGCCGAGTGGGAGCTGGTCTGTCTGGAGTACAATGTGAAAAGGCTGTGTCGTTTGAAAGAGGGCTGATCAGGGGGAACTGTTACTATCGCGAAATCGAAGAAGTCTGGCAGAGTCGAAATTCGATAAGGCGGTCCGCTCGGTCGGAGTTGGTGAGGCTTTTTGCGGCCGACTTCATTCTGACCCGAATGACCAAATACCCGACTCCAAATCAGGGCGGGACAGAATGCCTGAGGCCGCAAAAAGCCTCACCAACTCCGACCTGAGACCCCCCTTTTCGGAAGCTAAGTCCCACAGGCTCCTATATACGAAATTCCCCCTTCTCGATAAGCACCTTCGACGATCCGTCGGCAAAGTTCACTTCAAAGGTGGGATCGTAAAAGAGGAAGTCGCGGTGCGTGGCCGACTTGTTCCGGCCGCCGGGCATCTCCTCGTTGTTGCCGAAAGCGATGTGCGCCGTGCGGTAGGCCTTTTCGTCCTCGAGGAGGTTGCCCGTGAGCTTGGCGCCGGGATTGACGCCGATGCCGAGTTCGCCGAGCAGGCTCGCCTCGGCGTCGATGTTGGTCAGTTTCTTCACCTCCTCTACGAGGTCGGCGTTTTGGCTCTCGATCTTTTCGATCCGGCCCCCTCTGATCGTGATGAAGAGCGGTTGGTCCACGTTGCCCACGTCGCCGATCGAACCGTCGGCCACGAGGAGACCGTCGGCACCCGTTTCGACGGGCGCGTTGTAGATCTCGCCGCAGGGCAGATTGCAGCCCATCTCGACCGTGGCGTGCACATCGGTGAGGAAGGGTCGGTCGGTGATATCGATCACAAGGTCAGTGCCGCCCGGAGCGGTGATGTGCACCGATCGAGCGTTGGCGAACCGGTCGATCAGGTCGTGGGCCGTCCGGCCCATCGCCGCGTAATCGACATTCATCGGCCCCTCGGTCATCATCGCCTCGGTGATTCCCGGGCAGTGGCCGATCCGTGTCTTTTTCGTGGTGTAGACCGCCTTGATCCATTTGATTCTGAAAGGGGTTTCCTCCTGCATGCTCTTGAAGACATTGATGACGATCGTCTTTCCGTCGAGCGCCTCGCTCATGCCCGCGGGAAGATCGGACAGCGGGCGGCCTTCGTCGGGAAGGAAATAGAGGTCGACTCTGCTTCCCTCACCCGCCGCCGCATCGCGGAACGCCTCGCCCACACGGGTTGTGTGCTTGTCGGTGACCACCAGGACCGAGTCGCCGGTCGTGAGGTCGAGCACGTGGACCAGGGCGTTGCGCGCGGCGGTTGTCATCTTTTCCAGGGGACTCATGAGGGTATCCTCCTTTTGAACCGAACCTTTCGAAGGTGTGCCTTGAGACGCTTCGGCGCGTTTCATGAGATAGTCTACTCCCCTGGCGCGGAACAATCACGCGCGCGATTCGACTCCCTTTGACCGAAGAGAGGACGAAACCTGTGGATCCATCACGAAGGGGCAGGCGAAGATTTCTCAAGGAGTGTGCACTCGGCCTCGACTTTTCCAATTAGCGCGCAAGTTTTCTCCGATTCATTTCGATAATTGTAATGTGATTCAACAACGACCTGGATGAATCTACCGGCATGTTCCATCTCGTTGATTCGGAGAAGCCTTGCCATGAAAATGCTTGTCAGATGGTTCCTGGCGCTCGCACTGATCCTCGCCGTCAGCGGAGGCGTGGCGGCTGCCGACAAGCCGATCAAGGCCTTCAAATTCGAGCCGGGCAACCTCAAGGGGGTGGTCAAGGACTCAAGTGGAAAGCCGGTTCAAAACCTCCAAATGTCGATCCTCGACGAAAAAGGCAACGTCGTCCAGAAAGCCGTGACTGATGGGAAAGGCGAGTACCTCTTCAAGGGGATCGGCAAGGGAAATTACACGCTAAAGGTGGCCGGCAAAACGACCTTCGCCCTTCAGGCTTCCGAGGGAGTCGGATCGCAGGCGCTCCAGATCCTGGTCCCTGTTTCGGTGCGCGAAACCGCGACCGGTGCGATCGCCTCGGGCGCTCTCACTGCTCTCGAATGGGCGGTGATCGTGGTGGGCACCACGGGAGTGGCCGTGGGCGTGCCGGCGGTCATTCATCACAACGTCGAGAAGCACCCGGGCCAGCCGCCGATCAGTCCCTGATTGGTCGTTATTCCACAGATCAGTGATAAAGGTACCAGTACCAGGGCCGCGGCGAGCAGGTGGCGGCCACGAGGCGTGCGACCTCATCGAGCAGGGCCGTGTCCGGCCTTTGGTCCAAGCTCTCTGTTTGGTTGTCGAATTTGGCGTTCCAGAGGGTGAGGCCTGATTCGAGATCGAGGAGTTCGGCAGCGACCTTGGCTGTCGTCAGGAACCGATGGACCGTGACCTCGCGCCCCTGGTAGTTCTCTTCCTTTCGCTGAACGCGGGTCGTGTCGAACTCGAGCAGGCTCACGATGACGAGAGCGTCGGCATTGGCCACGTTGCCGAGCTCGATCAAGCCGTCCTTGGTGAGATCGCTGAGTTGCTGTTCCTGTTCCTCGGCGAGACTGCGCAACTTGTCACCCCTGGCCACGATGCCGTACCCCTTGTTGGTGAGCTGGATATCGAACTCCTTTTCCACTGATTTTTCGATGGCGGGGTTTTTCCGGGGGCATGAGTTCCTGACCATGATCGCGAGGTCCGGGAACTTTTCAGGACCGAACTCTTTTTCCACACACCAGTCCGGACGGGGGGTGAAAAGATAACAGCCTCCGAAGACGGAGACCGTGAGAAGCAGGGCGATCAGTCGTAACATCGATTTTCCTCCCGTGATCGAATTCAGCAGCCAGTGAAATTCCGGTGATAGTAAAAGACTTCAGTCAGTATTGCAATTGCATCTCTTTCAGTGTAAATCGAGGTGACACCCTTTTCATGACGGTCATCCTCGGCGCGACAGAGCAGTCCTTGCGCCAGGGCGAGTTCATCGTGGGGATGAAAGACTCCAAGGAGAGACAAAATGCGGAATCCAAGCCTGATTGCAGTTCTTTTTCTGATCGTCCCTGTGTGCCTGATCGGCCTGACCGGTTGCGCAACCGATGCCGCCGCCCCGTGCGCGGACGCGCCGGAATCCGAGAAGATCAAGATCTCCCGACTCGACGACCTGCCACGGCACACCTACCCCGCCTCGGGCAGCTTGACCGACCTGGTCCGCTCCAGGGCGCTGACCGCTGAGATCTCTGCCAAGGTCAGGTCCGATATCGAGTCCGATTTCAGCACCTACGAGATCACGGATCGGACCACACTCAAGAACATGTACGGCACGCTGGTGCTGATCGACTATCTTGCCGGCGACTTCGATCGCGTGGCCGAGTTGATCGAGAAGATTCGCGCTCTCGAGGACAAGGACGCGGCGCGGCTCACCACCGGTCTCGTTCGGCTCTCCATCATTGCCGCCCGCGAGGAGGCAGGAGAGGGCGCGAGCGCCGAGGAGTTGAGCGCCGCCTACCGCGGGCAGCTCGCGGCGCGGGCTGGCGCCCTGCCGTGGGCCACCGTGGAAGACACGATCGAGGAGCTCAAGGGGCGGGCCGAGATCATGTCGAAAAACCTTCTCATCGGCATCATCCAGGCGCAGATCGAGCCGGTCGTCGCCAAGACGGGCGTGCTCAACGCGGACCAGGCCCGGATGCTGATCGGGGCCCATCTCATGATCAAGGAATCCTTCGCGCTCAACAAGGATCTCGTCGCCGTCTTCCAGAAGCTGATCGATGCGAACAAGGTGGTCAAGCCCGATATCTGGGCGGAGCGGGCGGTCCGGCTCACACCGGGCAAAGGGTACGACGAGGTTCTCGCCGCGGTCTGGGATTCGGGCGCGGACAGCGCGATCTTCAAGAGCCGGCTCTTCGTCAATGAAAAGGAAAAACCCGACGGTGCCGACAGCGACGGCAACGGGTTCGTCGACGATCTGCACGGGATCGCTTACGACTATCACGCCCGCCGCAGTTCGGGGTGTCTCTTTCCCCTCGGCGACGCCGCGGACCGCATGCCGACGGTGATGCGGTACATCAAGGGGCTGTCCGACATCCAGGCGTCGGTCGACAGCAAGGAAGCGTCGGCTTTCAAGAAACACCTGGCCAACCTCGATCCGGCCGACGTGAAAGGATTTCTCGAGGATGTTGGCCTGGCGGGCAACTACTCCCACGGAACTCATGTGGCCGGGATCATGGCCGAGGGCAATCCCTACATCAAACTGCTCGTCGCGCGGCACAGCTACGACTACCACATGGTGCCCGTGGCGCGCACCGAGGAGTGGGCCGAACGGGACGCGGCCAAGTGCCGCGACACGGTCGCCTACCTCAAGACGCACGGCGTGCGCGTGGTGAACATGAGCTGGGGCGAGGCGCGGGCCGACGCCGAGGCGTCTCTCGAAGCGAACGGCATCGGCAAGGATGGCGACGAGCGGCGCGCCATGGCGCGCGCCGTGTTCGAAATCCAGAAGAGCGCCCTCCACGACGCGATAAAGAACGCACCGGACATCCTTTTCGTCTGCGCCGCGGGCAACTCTGACAATGACGTCGAGTTCGACGACTTCATCCCTTCCTCCTTCGAACTGCCGAACCTGCTCGTCGTCGGCGCCGTGGACCAGGCGGGAGATCCCACGTCGTTCACCAGCTTCGGCAAGACGGTGCAGCTCTATGCCAACGGATTCGAGGTTGAGAGTTACATTCCCGGGGGCGGGAGGATGGAGATGTCGGGAACGTCGATGGCGTCGCCCGACGTGGCCAACCTTGCCGTCAAGCTCCTCGCGGTGAAGCACGATCTTTCGCCCGCGGCTCTGATCGCCCTGCTCAAGAATTCGGCTGACGAGAAGCAGGTCGGCTCGCGCACGATCCGCCTCATGAATCCCAAGCGCGCCATGGAACAGCTCTCGGCGCAATGACGTGAAAAACGATGCGCTCTCGAATCGTGGGCCGAGCCTGCCGCGTCAGCCTCTCGGCTCAGGGTACGACACTCAACGACAGGGCGTTCGATTGCACGTCGAAGGGATAGATCGTGGTGAAGGCGAAGTGGAGCGTCGTGCCGACGGGCATGAATGCCGGCACCGGTCCGCAGGTGTCCAAGAGAGCCGCCGCCCGTCCGTCACTGTCGAGGACGCCCAGAAAATCGACGAACCACTGCGTGTTGAAGTTGATACGGATGAAGTGGGATAAGAAATCGGCCTCGATGGGCAGCAGACCTCCGTTGGGCAGGCGGAAGCCTGGTTCGGTTCCTTTCATGCTTCCCAGAAGGGCGTAGTGGCGGCCGGCATAACCGGGAGTGGCGTCGAGAGCGAAATTGACCACACCGCCCGCCGATGCCGAGAGCGTGGCCGCGTCGCAACCGAGCCGGTCGTTGGCAAAGGCGAGTTTGATAAATCGGAAGGAACCGCTGTTCTTCTGATCGATCACGTCACCTGTCTCCTGGTCGACCTCCCAGACGCCATAGCTGTCCGTGACGAGCAGGTTGCCGTTCCAGAGCCGGAATACACCACGGCTCGATGCTTTGAGGGGGGTGGTTTGAAGGACCGTCCCGCCGAGGTCGAAATCGCTCGCCACCCTGCCGCTGTAGGCGGCGTTCAGAAAGGTCCCGGGCGTGATGGAGTCGCGCGCGAGCTGTTCGGGGAAGGTGACCTTGAAAAACTCGCGATCGAGAGTTCCGTCCGCGTGATAGAGGCGCACGTTGTCGTCGTAGCCCTGGATGTCGCTGAGCAATGCGCGGCCGTCGGGAAGAAAGAGGATGTCAAAGGGATCGCTCCCGTCGTTGATAAAGTCGTCGAGGCGGCTGTGGGGTCCGTCGAACTCGGCCACGTAGTCGTCGCCGCTCGTGACAAAGAGATGGCCGTCGCGAAAATCGATGCCGCGGACGTTGTAGAGTCCGTCAGTCCAATCGGCATAAGTGTAAAGGTATGTGCCGCCGGTGCTGAACACGAAGACAGCATTGGCGGTCTGGTCCGACACGTAGAGACTGCCGTCCGGTCCGATCACCGCGGCGATCGGCGTACCAAAATGGGGCGACCCGGCGATCAGGTCTCCGAGATAGGCGCCGTCAAAAGGATCGTACATTCCGATCGTGTCCGCGATCGACTCCGGAATGAGCAGCACAGGTCCGGACCGGGGTCCTTCTGGAACGGCCACAGGCCGAAAGGGTGAGCACGCGGAGCGATCCTGCAATTCCAAGCCGATCCTCTCCCGTTCTTCCAGATCCTCCATGGGATCGGCAGGGAGAGCGGCGAGGAGGAAAAGCAGGGCGGTTATCAGGAAAAAACCGCCGCACAGCAAGGTTTGTCTCATGAAATTGCGCCTCTAATCGAGCCTTGTACCACCAGATAATAAAGAGAAGGGTTCTCTTGTATTATACAACAAGACAGACGCATGTGACGGAAATAATAATATACACCTAAGTCAATGCTACGTAGCCCGGTCGCCCCTTGTTGCCCGACTTTTTGCTCGATGACGGCCAAAGATCCCCAGGGAGAAGGAAATATCTTTTGCAACCGCGTGCCGGTTATCGTATGTATAGTTGTTTAAAGACCTTTATGGCCGTCGATAGGGCGGCCACTTTGGCGCGGTTATTTCGAGAAGCTGACGGTGCTCACTTTCCCCGGCAATCATCAACTTTTTTTCCGGAATTCTTTAAGGATTCCCTTGCGAGCGCTCATAGTCTGCCTGATGTTCATGGGACCGGCAGCCTTCACCCAGGAGGCTGACCAGAACCAGGAGACACCACCCCCCAATCCTCTCGAGCAGAACCGGATAGCGATTCTCAGCGCCGACACGGACGAGGCCCAATGTGCGGCTGCAACAATAGCGCTGATTCAGGCCGGTGACATCGACTGGATCAAGGCCCGGGCCCTGGCGAAGGAGACGCCCCTTCGCGCCTCGGTCGCCCTGGTCAGGGGGCTTCTTCTCTGCGCGCGCACGGGCCAACCGCCCGAGCTCAAGGAGCGCTGCGCGGGGGCGCTCAACGGTTTCGTCGCCGACCGCGCATCGAACGCCCTTCTCGTCGACCGTCTCATCTCGATTCATTCGGCGGGACCTGCCGATCGGGCCGTTTCTCTCCAGACCATCGATCTTTTGAAGCGCGCTCTCGATACGCGCGGGGTGGACACCCTTCTTACCCTGCTCGATAGCGCTGACGGGCCTGTCAAGGCGGGAGCCCTCGACGCGCTGCGCACCATCACCCGCAGGGACTTAGGCCCAGATGGGGCCGCGTGGAAAGCCTACTGGAACGAGAACCGCCACCGTTCGCGCGACCAGCTCCTCGAGAGCGGCCTCATCAAGGAGTTGGAGAACGCGATCAGCGAAAAGGACTCGCGGATTCTCGATCTCGTGAAGGAGGTCGTGGGGCTGAGCCCGATCAAGGCGTTCGAGTACCTGCAGAGCCGGAACCTCGCCGTGAAACGATACGCGGCAGGTTTCCTTCTCGACAATGCCGCCACCAACCCAGAGATAGCCGGAAGGCTCCACCTCGTGGCCGAGCACCTCGGCAAGGAAGAAACGGACAAGGAGACTCTCATCAAGCTCCTCGAACTCCTGGGAAAGGCCAACGGCAACGCGGCCAGCACGGGCGTGGCGGAGCGGCTGATTTCATATCTCCGCGATCGGGACGCTGCCGTGGTGATCGCTGCGGCGGGTAGCCTCTCGGCTCACGACAAGAAAAAGTATCTCAGACCGGAGGACTACCCTCCCATCGCCGAGGGAGCCCGGTCGCGCCTCGCAGGACTCACGTCGCCCGACCCAGCCACCGATCAGCTCAAGAGCCGTCTTATCGGTCTTTTAGAGGAGTGCGGCCAGGCCGGCGCCACGATCGACTCGGCGCTTCTCAAGAGTTTTGCGGATCCGGGCCACTCGACCGCGGTGCGGGCGAGCGCGATCCAGGCCCTCGGTGCGACGGGCGAGCCGGACGTGCTCGAATACATCGAGACCATTCTCAAGACCGATCCTGACGGCGGCATGCGGTTCGAGGCGGCCAACACGCTCAAGCTTCTCGGCAAGAGCGGCAAGATCGACCAGCAGCGGCTGATCACCGCCTTCGCGGGAGGTCTCAAGGATCTACAGAACAATGTCCGCTCCATGTGCGTGGCCGGACTGGGCACCTTCAAGTATCCCGAGGTGATCGGCATCCTGCTCGAGCATTTGAAGGAGGAGTCGGACGGCCGGGTGTGCGTGAACATCGTCGACATCCTCGGCGATTTCAAGAACCTCGAGGGTCTCAACGCGGTGGTCGGCGCCTTCTCGCTCATCAAGAGCCGCAAGCTCAACGAGACGATTCTCAAGGACTGCCGCGCCGCTACCGAGGGTGCGGTCCGGAAGATCTGCGCCGAAAACAAGGAGCACTTCTTCACGGCGGGAGAATCTTTTTACAACAGCAAATGTTTCGCCCTCGCTGCCGAGAGCTACGAGGAGTACCTCGTTGGAGCGCGGCCCGGCAATGGAGAGGACGTCCGGATCGCCCAGGCAAAAGGCAAGATAGCACTCGCCTACTACCATTGCCCCAATCTGGCAAAAGCGCTTCCCTTGCTCGAGGAACTGGAGAGCAAGAATGTTGCCGAGCCGTCCCAGCGTCTGCGCACTCAGTTTCTTGCCGAGGGATACCTCGCGGCAGGGCAGCCACAGGATTCGGCCAAGTGGTTCGATATCCATATCGGGCTGATTCCCGAGGCTGAGACGCAGAACCGCCTCACTGCCCAGAGCGGCGCATGGCGGGCTCATTTCAGGGGAGGGAATTTCGAGCGTGCCCTCGAACTCGCCACGGTGCTCAAGGACCGCGAGGCGGGCAACAACGAGTATCTCTACCGCTTCGCGATCTCGCTCGTCCGGCTCAACCGCATCGAGGAGGGGGAGAAGGAGTTCCGCCGCCTCCTCAACGGACGGCTTGGCGAGGCCGAGAAGAACCTCGAATGGCTCGTCCGCAACGAGCTGGCGGCGATCCTTTCGGCGCGCAAGGCGTTCGCCGAGGCGCAGACCATGATCGGTCTGCCGCAGGATCCTCTGCCCCCTGAACTCTCCGACGATCTGCGCACTCAGGTGGCGAGCCGCCGAAAGCAGGTCGTGGAAGAGATCGGCAAGGCCAAGGAAAGCACCCCGCCCGCAAAGGGTGCGGGCATACCCGCAAAGGGTGCGGGCATACCCGCAAAGGGTGCGGGCATACCCGCAAAGGGTGCGGGCTCGCCCGCAAAGGATGAGGCGCCGCCGGAGAAAACCGGCACGCCGCCGGAGAAAACCGGCACCGAGGGCGGCGACCAACCCAAGACCGAAAAGGGTTCAGAAACCGAAGGTGGTGAGAAGACAGACCCGAGCAAGGACGAAGAAAAAGACCTCTCCAGTCCAGTCCAACGAAATCAGGTAGAGCCATGAAGATTCTCATCGCCGGCGCCGGATCGGTGGGATTCAACCTCGCCCAGGAACTCTCCCGCGAAGGGTACGATATCGCGGTCATCGATATCAACGCGGCCCGCATCAAGAAGATGAAGGACAAGCTCGACGTGCTCGCCGTGAACGGCAGCGCCACCGACGTGCGCGTTCTCGAGGCGGCCGGCATCCAGGGCGCCGACCTGATGATCGCCGTCACTGACCGGGACGAGCTCAACCAGGTCGTCTGCATGATGGCCCACTCCTTCGGCGTGCTGCGCAAGATCGCCCGCATCCGCAACCGGAGCTTTTCGGGAAAGAGCCCCGTTGTCTCGCGCGCCGAGTTCCACATCAACAGGATCATCAATCCCGACGAGATAACGGTGGAGCACATTCTGAGCCTCGTCGAGACACCGGGCGCCACGGAGACGGGCGCCTTCGCGGGGGGCGAGATCCTCTTGCGCGCCGTGCCGCTCAGGGAAGGTCAGACCTTCCTCGGCATGCCCCTGGCGAAGCTCAAGGAGAAATACGCCAAGCTCGGCGCCTTTCTCGTTGCCGCGATCCGGCGCGCCGGCAAGATCATCATCCCCTCGGGCGATGACTGCCTCATGGAAGGGGACCTCGTCTTCCTGATCATGACGCGTGATCTCTACCCGCGCTTTCGCAAGCTGATGGGCGCTGACTCGGCCCGCGTGCAGAAGGTGATCATCGCGGGCGCGGGAAGGATCGGGCTCGAGGTCGCCCGCCGTCTCGAGTTGACCGTCGATTCCCTGGTCGTGATGGACGAGGACCCGGTCGCCTGTAACACGGCGTCGTCGGAGCTCAAGAAGGCGCTCGTCTTCGAGGGGCAACCGACCGACACCAACGTGGTGCGCGAGGCGCATTTCGAGAACGCCGACTTTTTTATCGCCGCTCTCGAAGACGACCGGCTCAATCTCGTCAACGCGCTCGTGGCCAAGAAGGAAGGAGCGCGAAGGACCGTGGTTCTCACCCAGGATCTCGACCTCGTGCCAATCTTGAGCTCCCTCGACATCGACGCCGCCATCAATTCACGGCTCATCATGGTCGGCGAGATCCTGCGGTTCGTCCGTCCCGGCAAGGTCCTCTCCGTGCAGAAGGTGGGCGACGACGAGGCCGAGATCATCGAGGTCGTGGTCGACAAGACATCGCGCGCCGTGGGCAAGCCGCTCCGGGACATGAATCTTCCCAAGGGGTCGATCGTTGGCGCGATCCAGCGCCAGGGCAAGGCGTTCATTCCGGATGGAACGACCGTGGTGGACCATGGCGACCACATCGTCGCTTTCGTCCTTCCGGCGGTGAGGGAGAAAGTACAGAAGTTTTTTGCCGGCCGCCAGCGCACCACCTCGCTCTCCCTGAAGAGACGATGACCGTTTTTCATCGGGCGGATAACCTTTGAATATCCGATCAGTACTCCACATTCTGGGCTGGCTGTCGCTCCTGCTGGGGTTCTTGCTCCTCATTCCTCTGGGGATCGCGCTCTACCACGAGCGGGCCTTCGCGGGAGAGGTGCCGGGATTCGTCTACACCGTGGCGCTCGCTCTGATCGTCGGAGCCTTCCTGAAACATTTCTTTCGCATCGAGGAAGAGGCGTCGATCGGCGCCTCCGAGGGATTCGCGTCGGTTACCTTCGGGTGGCTCCTTCTCGTTTTTCTTGGCGCCATTCCCTTCCGATTTTCCGGCGCTTGCCCCAGCATGGTCGACTCCTTTTTCGAGATCATGTCCGGCTTCACCACGACGGGCGCCACGATCTTGACCGACATCGAGGGCTTCGTGGAAAAATACCCGGGCCTGATGTTCTGGAGGTCCTTTTCCCACTGGCTCGGCGGCATGGGGATCGTGGCTCTCTCCGTGGCGGTCCTTCCCGTTCTCGGCGCGGGCGGCGCCATGCTCTTCCAGGCCGAGATCACCGGGCCGGTCAAGGACCGGCTCTCGCCCAAGATCTCGGCCACGGCCAAGGTGCTCTGGATCATCTACACCTTTCTCACACTTGCCGAAACAGCGCTCCTCTGGATGCAGGGAATGCCCCTTTACGACGCCTTCTGCCATGCCTTCGGCACCATGGCCACAGGGGGCTTTTCCACGAAAACGCTTAGCATCGGGTATTACGGGGCCGGAGTGCAGTGGACGGTGATCGCCTTCATGTTTCTGGCGGGCGTCAACTTCGTCCTGCACTTTCAGCTCCTTCGCGGAAAACTGGGCGCTGTCTTCACCAACAGGGAACTCTGGTTCTACCTGCTCGTTCTCTTTTCGAGCATCGTGGTGATCGCCCTCGTTCTTCACCTGAGCTTTCCCGGGGAGTTTCTGCCCGGCCAGGGGGCCGACGACTACCGCGCCGAGGCGGGGTACGCGTCTCCGACCAAGTCGTTCCGGGACGCGGCCTTCCAGGCCGTGTCGATCACCACCACCACCGGATACTGCACGGAGAACTTCGACCGCTGGCCGTTCGTCTGCCGCTGGCTGCTTGTGCTGCTCATGTTCGGCGGCGCCTGCGCGGGGTCGACGGGCGGAGGGATCAAGCTCGTTCGCATCATGCTCATGGTCAAGGCGGGCTTTCGCGAACTCAAGAGGCTCGCCAAACCGTCGGCCCTCTTCAACGTCAAGGTGGGGGGGCAGACCGTGCCCGAGGAGATCCTGGCGCGCACACTGGGTTTCTTCGTCCTCTACTTCATGGCCTTCATCTTCTGCTCGATCGTGCTCTCCTTCATGGGATACGATTTTGAGACCGCTTTCACCGCGGTCCTCGCCTGCATCTCGAACATCGGCCCCGGTCTCGGCGGCGTGGGCGCCGTGGAAAACTACGCCCACTTCTCCGACCTCGCCAAGATGATGCTCACCCTTTGCATGCTCGTCGGCCGGCTCGAGATCTATGCCGTTCTCATCCTCCTCAGCCCGTTGACGTGGAGAAAGTAAATTGGCCGTGGCCGCCAACACGCGCCCCAAGCCCGATCGCCGGATCGCCACCATGGGGGAGAAGTCGCTCCATGCGGCTCTCAAGAAGTGGTACTCCAAGCGCGGCGATCGCCTCGAGCAGCATGTCGACGGTTTTCTCATAGACGTGCGCCGCGGCAAGCTCCTCATCGAGATCCAGACGCGCAACTTCTATTCGATCAGGCGCAAGCTGAGAACGCTCGTCGCCGACCATCCGGTGCGCCTCGTCCATCCTCTCTCGGCCGACAAGTGGATCGTGCGCGTCAAGAAGGACGGGTGCACCACCATCGGGCGCCGCAAGTCGCCCAAGCATGAAGGCGTCTTTCATCTCTTCGAGGAACTGGTCAGCTTTCCCGACCTCATCGAAGATCAAAACTTTTCCCTCGAGGTCCTCTTCGTTCAGGAGGAGGAGATCCGCTGCGATGACGGCAAGGGGAGCCGCTGGCGGCAAGGGTGGAGCATTCGCGACCGGAAACTGGTCGGCGTGAAGGAGAGCCGCGTCTTCAATGAGGTGGCCGACTTCCAGGCGCTCCTGCCGCCCACGCTGCCCGATCCCTTTTCGACGCGCGATCTCTCCCGGGCGGTGAACACGCCCCGCTGGCTGGCGCAGAAGATGGCCTTCTGCCTGCGCCGCATGGGGGCTGTCGAGCAGGTCGGCAAGGAGCGGAATGCGCTCCTCTATACCCTCCCCTTCGCGAAGGGGCCCCTTGCGAACAGGCGCTGAGCGCGTTAATCTTTCGGAAGAGGTTGACCGTTCGGAGGAGTCTGTTTCATGGTTGCCAAGGATTTCAAGATCAAGTGCCCCATGTGCGAGGGGCTTATCATTGTCGACTCGCGGACAGGAAAGATCATCCGCCATCACGAACCGGGAAAGGACGACGATGAGCCCCCGGATCCGGCACTCTTCGACAACGCGCTCGGCAAGGTCAAGAAGACCTCCGGCGAGGGCGAGTCGGTCTTCGGCGACGCCTTCAAGAAGGTCAAGGACCGGCATAGGGGACTCGACGATGCCTTCCGCGAGGCCAAGAAGAAGGCCGACGAAAAGGGCGACGAGATCGATCCCAAAGACAGACCCGAGTTCTGGGATTAGAATGTGAGACCGCCAAAAAGCGTCGCGAAAAGCATCTTGAAAAGGATCCCGGGCCTCGGTGCGATCGACCGCTGGATCTGCCGTCTCTACACGGGCTGGCCGCGCCGCGAGATGTATCAGAGGGGGAACTTCTACTCGCCGTTGCCCGATCTCGACGCGGTGGAAAAGGATGGGGCATCGATCTTCAAACCCGATCTCGACCCGGGGCCCGACCTCGATTTCAGAGCCGACGCGCAGGAAGCGCTGCTCGTTGAATTCGCCCGGTTCTACGACGACTTTCCCTGGAAGGAGGAGACCTCCAAGGGACGGCGATTCCATTACAAGCAAAAGTATTTCAAATTCGGCGACGCCCTGATCCTCTACTCCATGCTGCGCCATTTCGAACCGCGATCGGTTCTCGAGGTGGGATCGGGTTTCTCGTCAGCGCTGATGCTTGATGTGCGCGCCCTCTTTCTCGGCGGCTGTACAAAGCTCACATTCATTGAGCCCTATCCCGACAGGCTCGAGCCGCTCCTCACCGGCGAGGACCGCGCCACGGTGCGCCTCGTCTACGAACCGGTGCAGAGGGTCTCCGTCGATACTTTCGGCGCCCTCGAATCGGGAGATATTCTCTTTGTCGACTCCTCCCATGTCTCCAAGGTGGGGAGCGATCTGAACTTTCTCTTCTTCGAGGTGCTGCCCGTTCTGAAACCGGGAGTCATCGTCCACTTTCACGATATCTTCTGGCCTTTCGAGTATCCGCGACAGTGGATCCTCGACGGACGGGCGTGGAACGAGGCCTATCTTCTGCGCGCGTTCCTTCAGTACAATACGGAGTTCGAGATCCTCTTCTTCAACAGTTTTGCCGCCCGACGGTTCAGGCCTTTTTTCGAGGCCCGCATGCCGATCTTCCTCCAGAATCCGGGCGGCTCCTTCTGGATGAGAAAGAAATAAAAAACCGGGCTCTTCCTCGTGTCGAAAAAGCCCGGTCTCAGGTGGTTTGATCACCTCGGCCGATCACCGTTGATCGAACGGAATGGCATCAATAGACGACAACTCCGACCATGTCGATATAGGTGCCCTGGTAGGTGTTGTCGAGGGCGTCGACAGCGAAAGCGAAGTTCCAGTTGCCCGCCGGAATCGCCTGGTTGAAGATCTCGTAATCGTTGATCGCGAAGAGGGGACCGTTGTAGGCGCGTTTGGGACTACCGAATTTCCAGGTGCCGGGATAGACCCACCAATAGTAGGTGCTGGTGTTCTTGACGGCGGCGATCCACCAGTCATGAGCGTTGCCGGCTTCGAGGCCTGGATCGAGACTGATCGAGAGGCGGACCGGCTGGCCGGTGAAGACGTAGATCGTCGAGTCCGATCCATTGGCCTTGACATCGGGAACGGGATCGCCCGGAGCCACGGCGACGTCAGTCGCGGCAGCCTCGTCGACGTAGTAGGCGTCAAAAGGATTCTGGCTCGGGGGATAAGAGTAACCCTGATGCCACTCCGAATTGTACACACCGGCGATGACCTTGAGATTGTCGGGTGTGACCGTGGGGAAACCCGCGGTGCCCGCATCCCACGTCATGGTGTTGAAGTAGTTGCCGCTGGCAGGGATGGTGATCGGTGTGTTGAAGGCATAGTCGAGCAGGGGGAAGGTATAGGGATTTCCAGCCGTGTCCTTCCACCCCAGAGACGATGCGATCTCCGTGATGAAGACGCGCACATGGCCGGCATAGGCGACGGTTTCGTTGTTGGTCACGCGGATTTCCACTTGCATCTGGTCGTTGCCCAGATCGGGCCATGTCGCGTCGACGGTGACATCGATGTCGGGAACGATCCTGTTGCCGCACGCACTCAGGGCCGAATTGTAGGCGGCTTCGGCTTGGGGAATACTGCCGGCGCCCACACTCACTCTGTATCCGCCGTCGAAATAGACAGTAGGATAGCCGTAGACGTTGAACTGAGAGACCCGCTGGCTGGCCTTGTTGTTCTTGTCCGTGACGAGAGAAACGTAGTAGAAATCCTGGTTGCCCCCGGCATAGATGTTTTTGAGGGCGCCATGGGCGTACTTGCAATAGCCGCACCATGTGGCTGTCGCATACTCGGCGAGCGAGGTGTGGGTGGCTCGTTCAGCCGCCACCGCGGGGACGGCAATGAAGGCTATCAAGGCGATAACCCCCAGAAACAATGAAGCTTTTCTCATTTCAGAATCTCCCTAAGAAAAGAAGACGACAAAAAAACCGAGCCGAACACTCAGCTCGTGACCGACACTTTCGACACCATTGCGTACTGATCAACTATGACGGATCAACTTATTCAGGCCAAACAGATCTATATTATATGGAATTTCTCTGGGCGATCAAGGCCTGATCTTATTGTTTTCCTTGTTATCTTGTAGGAAAGCTACTTATCCATCACAACCTGTGAGAGGTCGGCGATGTGGCTGGTGTAGAGCTGATTGAGGGTTTTCATCAAAGCGAGGCGGTTGTTCTTGACCGCCTCGTCGTCGACGTTCACGAAGACCTTGTCGAAAAAGGTGTGCACAGGCTCGACGAATACCGCGGCGTACTTGCGCGACGCGCCGGATAGATCGCCGTCAGCGAGAAGCTTCTCGATGGCGGGCGCTTCGTCTCGCAGGAGGCGGAAGAGTTCCTTCTCTTCGGGCGCCTCGAGCTTGTCCTCGACGACCTCTCCCAGATCGCCGGCCTTCTTGTAGATGTTGAAGGTGCGCTGCACCACCGTGACGAGCTCATCCCACCCCGGCTCTGCACAGAGCGCCTTGATCGCGTCGATCCTTTTCTGGAAGTCGTGAATGTCGTCGTAGCCCGTGGCGAGGGCCGCGTTGACGAGGTCGTAGCGGTATCCCCTGTCGACGCTCATGTTATAGAGGCGATCCCAGAAGAAGTCGAGGACGCGGCTCTCCAAGAGTTCGGGAGCCGGGAGGCCGGCGGGAAGGTTGGCGGCGGCGAAGCGGATCGTGTCCCTCAAGGAGAGTTCGAGCCCAGCCTCGAGAACGATTCGCAAGATGCCGAGCGCCTGGCGCCGCAAGCCGTAGGGATCCTGGGAACCGGTCGGCGAGAGACCGACGCCGAAGCAGCCGACCACGGTGTCGAACTTCTCCGCCAGGGCGAGCACCTTGCCCACCATCGAATCGGGGAGGCAATCACCGGCGAACGCGGGGCGGTAGTGCTCCTCGATCGCCGCGGCCACGGCGCGATTCTCGCCGTCCATCAGGGCATACTCGCGGCCCACCGTCCCCTGGAGGTTGGGGAACTCTCCCACCATCTCGGTGGTGAGATCGCATTTGCAGAGGAGCGCGGCGCGGCCGCAATCAGCGGTCTCTTCAGCCGACAGCCCCATAACCTCGGCGAGGTGGAGGGCGAGCTTCTCCAGCCGGCCGACGCGGCTCCTGTAGGTGCCGAGCTTTTCCTGGTAGACGATCCCTTCGAGGTCGGCGACGCGGTCGGCGAGAGACGTCTTGCGGTCCTCCCTGAGAAAGAAGGCCGCATCGGCGAGCCGCGCCGAAAGGACGCGTTCGTTGCCTTCGCGGATCCTGTCGGCGTGCTGCCCGTCGCGGTTGATCACGGTGATGAACCGCGCGAGGAGCTTTCCCGAACCGTCCTCGATCGGGAAATAGCGCTGGTGGTCCATCATGGCCGACTTGATGACCTCGGCGGGGAGCTCGAGAAAGCTCTCGTCGAAGGTGCCCTCGACGACGCTGGGGAACTCGACGAGGTTGGTCACCTCGTCGACGAGTTCCGTCTCGGTCAGGGCGGAGCCGTACTTTTCGAGCACCTTCTTCACACCGCCGCGGACCAGGTCGCGCCGCTCGTTCACGTCGGCGATCACGAACCGCTCCTTGAGCCCGGCGAGGTAGACGTCGAAGTCGGCATTCTCCAGGTCAAACGTTCCCGGAGCCAGAAAGGGGTGTCCCTGAACCTGGCGGCCCGTCGCAATCCCGTTGATCTCGAAGTCGATCACGTCGCTGCCGAGGAGCGCCGCCATGCCGCGGATCGGGCGCGCAAAGGTGGTCGTTCCGCCCACCGCCCAGCGCATCGACTTGGGAAAGTGAACGCTGCCGATCACCGCGGGGAGAATCCCCGCGAGTACCTCGGCCGTGGAGCGCCCCTTGATCTGCTTCCGGAGAAAACAGTAACGGCCCTTGGGCGTGTCGCGGATTTCGATCTCCTCGACTGTCGCACCCTGGCCCCTGGCAAAGCCGGTCCCGGCTTTCGTCGGATTGCCGTCCTTGTCGAAGGCAGCCTTCTCGGGCGGGCCGGAAACCTCTTCCTCGCGGTCGGCCTGCCTTTCGGGCAGACCGAGGAGACAGAGCGCCATGCGGCGCGGCGTGGCCGCCGTGCGCGACCGGCTGACGGCCAGGCCTTCCTCGTCGAGGGCGGCGAGCGTTTTGTCGAGCAGATCCTGGCAAGCCGGTTCGAGGGAGAAGGCCGGGATTTCCTCGGTTTCGAGTTCGAGCAGAAAATCAACCATGGCTGTGTTCCTTGAGTAGCGGGTGCCCCTGTTCCTCGCGGAACTTGAGCCATGCCTCGGCACAGCGCCGCGCCATGCCGCGGACGCGGCCGATGTAGCCTGTCCTCTCGGCCACGCTGATCGCGCCGCGCGCTTCGAGAATGTTGAAGGCGTGGGAGCACTTGAGCACGTAGTCGTAGGCGGGTATGACCAGCCCCTCCTTGACGAGGCGGCGGCACTCGGCCTCGTACATGTCGAAGAGCTGAAACATCATCGACACGTCGGCGACCTCGAAGTTGTACGTCGACCACTGCACCTCGTCCTGGAGGTGGATGTCGCCGTAAGTCACGTCGTCGGTCCACTGCAGATCGTAGACGCTGTCCTTTTTCTGGATGAACATGGCGATCCGCTCGAGCCCGTAGGTGAGCTCGAGGCAGACGGGATTCACCTCGATGCCGCCCACCTGCTGGAAATAGGTAAACTGGGTCACTTCCATTCCGTCGAGCCAGATTTCCCATCCCAGGCCCGATGCGCCGAGGGTGGGTGATTCCCAGTCATCCTCCACGAAGCGCACGTCGTGGGCGCGCAGGTCGATGCCGAGCCGCCGGAGCGATTCGAGGTAGATCTCCTGGGAGTCCTCGGGCGCGGGCTTGACGATCGCCTGGTACTGGTAGTAGTGCTGCAGCCGGTTGGGGTTGTCCCCGTAGCGACCGTCGGCCGGCCGGCGCGACGGTTCCACGTAGGCGACCTTCCACGGCTCGGGCCCGAGGCTGCGCAGCATGGTGGCGGGATTGAAAGTCCCCGCCCCGGTTTCGATATCGTAGGGCTGCCAGATGACGCAGCCGTACTCCGACCAGTACCGCTCGAGAGTGAGGATGATGTCCTGGAAATTCATGGTTTACTTCTTTTTGGTTTTCTTGCCTGTCTTGGCTGTCTTTCGCGCGGCGGTCGGTTTCCTGGCGACCTTCGTCCGCGTCTTCACCGGCTTGATGATCCCGAAGCGCCGCGCATTGTACCGCTCCGTGTCGTAGAGCTCGCGCACGTCGACTGTCTTGAGATCGAGGACCGCGTCCTTGAGAGGAACGTGGGTGATCCGGCCGTTCTTGTAGCTCACCATCTGGCCGAACATGTTGTTGACGATGAGGTCGACCGCCGCGATGCCGAAGTCGCGGCCCATGACCACATCCCACGCGGACGGCGCGCCGCCGCGCTGGAGATGGCTCAAGACGACGTGGCGCGTTTCGAAGCCGCCGTCGCGCAGCTTGCCGGCGAGGAATTCACCCACGCCGCCGAGCGCC
The DNA here is from genome assembly GCA_964464495.1 of uncultured Phycisphaerales bacterium. GTDB lineage: Bacteria > Planctomycetota > B15-G4 > B15-G4 > CAYZWU01 > CAZUHB01. The sequence continues at coordinate 26,890 of CAYXGI010000037.1, read as the reverse complement.
TTGTGGCCGAAGCTGTCGGTCTTGCCGTGGATGACGAGTTCCGACTCGCCCTTGGCCTTGGCGCCCTCGGAGACGACGACGATCGAGTAGCGGATGCCCTTGGCTTCCCGTTCCTTGAGCAGGCGGATTACCTTGTCCACGCTGTAATCGTACTCGGGGATCAAGATGATGAAGGCGCCCGCGGCGCGGCCCCCCTCGAGCGAGAGCCACCCGGCGTGGCGGCCCATGGTTTCGACCACGAAGATCCGTTTGTGGGATCCGGCCGTGGTCCGGAGCCGGCGCACTTCCTCGGCGATCACGTTGACCGCGGTCTGGAACCCGAGGGAGTAGTCGGTCGAGTTGAGGTCGTTGTCGATCGTCTTGGGGATGCCGACCGTGTTGACGCCATCCTTGTAGAGCTTGTAAGCCACGCCGAGGGTGTCCTCGCCGCCGATGCCGACCACGTAGTCGAGCCCGAGGCGTTTGATATTTTCGAGCACCCGCTTGGAGGTGTTCTTCTTGGGATTGTAGGGATTGGTGCGTGACGTGCCGAGGCGCGTGCCGCCTTCGCGGTCCCAGGTGCGCACGATTCCCGCGTCGAGGGGGATGATGGTCTGCGACAGGTCGGCGCCCACGCGGGTGTCGGCCTCGACGAGACCGCGCCAGCCGTCGAGGATGCCGTAACACTCGAACTCGATCTTGGCCTTACGCATCAGGGCTTCGTCGGTGGCGGTCTTGACGACCCACTTGACAGCCGGGTTGAGACCGGCGCAGTCGCCGCCTCCGGTGAGGATGCCGATTCTTTTTTTGATCATTCTAATGTCTCCAGTAAAAGACATGATTGGTCAAACAATAACGCAGCCTGTTGCCGCCTGGCTTCACGAGGCTTGTGGCGGTCTTCGGCCGGCTTACGCGGCCCGTTCATGAAAAAGGGGACTGAACCGCATTTTAAACCTAGAGAAGCTATAATGATCGACAGTCAAATTCAACATCTGAAGTGGGGAATCGCCTTTTTGAGGAGACGAATTTCCTTCTGAGGAGACGATTTTTCTACCCTGATCAGAACGCCCTGGAGGGAGCGATGAAGATTTTTGCCATCTCCGATCCCCACCTTTCCTGTGGAACGGAGCGCAAATCAATGGATGTTTTCGGTCCCGAGTGGGTCGGCCATCCCGGGCCGATGGCCGAGAAGTGGCGCGATCTGGTGTCAGGGGGCGATCTCGTGCTCCTCGCCGGGGATATTTCGTGGGGCATGCGGCTCGACAGCGCCCGGCCCGATCTCGATTTCCTCGCCTCCCTGCCCGGCCGGAAAGTGATTATCCGGGGCAATCACGACTACTGGTGGGCGTCGCGGTCGAAGGTGCGCGCCGTTCTGCCCGACGGGATCTTTATCGTGCAGAACGACGCCATCTTTCTCGGCGGTGTGGCCGTGGGGGGCAGCCGCCTCTGGGACGATCCCGAGATCGAGTTGGGCTCGATGGCGCAGCGTCCGTCGGAGAGGTCGTGCGATGTGGCCACCGCCACACCCCGGCCGTCCGAGGAGAACGAGAAGATTTTCATGCGCGAGCTCAATCGCCTGCGCCTCTCCCTGTCAGTGCTCGACCGGACAGCCGACCTCAAGGTGGCCATGGTCCACTATCCGCCGACGAGCCCCGCTCTCGAAGACCGGCGCGCCACGGCCGTGATCGAGGAGTTCGGCGTCGACCACTGCGTTTTCGGCCACCTGCATCAGCTCCTGCCCCGGTCGGAGAATCCGCTCTTCGGGAGGCGCAACACAACGACCTACGCCCTCACCTCCTGCGACTATCTCGAGTTCGCCCCCCTGCTCATCGCCGAGGTCTGAATGAGGGGCCGGGACGCTGAGGACGCAGACCCGGCACCTCATTTCACAGGATCGTCGACTTGCAGATGTAGCTCGTGAGGTTGTACTGAGCCGCCTGAAACCACACATCCGCACCTGACGGAACGCCTGTCGGCACGGGGAAGGTCCATTCCACCCGCCCAAACCAGTCGGTTTTCTTCGGTCCGACAAGGAGCGCCGGATTGGCAAGGCCGAGGGTGATGTTCAGAATCGGAACGGGCGTCGTGCCAAAGCCGTCGAAGCTGTAGACGAGCCAGGTATTGGCATACGCTCTGGCGTTCCCCACGGTGAAAGTGACGTTTTGACCCGGAACGAGGGGTTCGGGACTGACCCAGAGGTAAGCGTGGTCAGGTTCATCCGTTTCGTAATAGACCGTGCCGTTCCAGATCTGCGGAAAGAAGTAGCCCGAGAACGCGGGAGAATCGTTTCCACAGTGGGTGGTCAGATTGAGATGCTCGTTCCAGTAGGTGGACGGACCTCCGCCCGTGAAGAGAATGTGCTGATCCCAGATGCTGTAGGACACGAGATCGACATAGAAGCCGTAGGTCGTCCCAGCTTCGAGAAGGATGTTGTTGGTGTCGAGGTCGAGAAAGGTCGGCTGGCCCGCGGCCACGATGAGCGCTGAACCGGTGTCGAATAGAGCCCATTCCGAAGGGTTCTGTTCATATCCCACACAGGTCCCGACGCGGTAGTAGATATCCACAAGGGCCGTTTCGCCGGGCGGCGAGAGGTTGAGGTCGAATCCCTTGATGGTCAAATCCTCGTAGGGCATGAGGTCGAACATGTTGCCCGCGAGCAGGCCGTTCCAATCGAAGGTCGTTGTCAGGCTGCCCGACTCTCTCGCGGGCGAGCCGCCGTCAGCGACCTGCGCCAGGCTCATGACCAGAGCGATAAAAAGCGTTCCAGTTTTCATGACTGTCCTCCTTGTGTCTTGACGGCGGTTTCGTTGAAAACCGCTCGCTGGTGAAATCGGTCGTGCTCACGGAGCAGAGGCCGCAGTCCGGCTGCTCATCGATTCATGTGTGGAAAACGGGCCGGCTAGCTCATGAATTCTTGTTTTTTTTTCAAAAGAAACGAGTGCCGAATCAAACGGGCTGTCAGGGCAGGATGTGGTCGAGCTGGTCGCGGATCTTGTTCCAGTGGGTGCCCTCCCAGAAGAGCTGCTTGCAGCGCGCGCACCGGAAGAACTCGTCGAGCCATTTGAAGGTGCGCGGCGGGGCCTCGTCGCGGACCGATTCCTTGGAGACGGCCTCGAGACGGCCGCCGCACTTCATGCAGCGCGGTTCGGACCGCGCCAAGCCGAAGGCGGCAAAGACGAGCTGGAGCTGCGCCTCGACGCTGAGGGGGTGGGGGATGAAGAGAGAGGCGACCGCGCCCGACGCGATGGGGGAGCGCTTCATGATTCCAGAGTCCTGCGTGAGAAGGATGCGGCCCTCGTCAGCGGCGAGCCGCACCAGTTCTCCGTCGTCCACGCCGTAGCGCCACCAGGCATCGAATCCCGCGGCCCGCAGCCAGCGGGCGAGTCCCTTGAGCATGGCGTCGCAGGCGAAGGTCTGTTCCGCTCTATTCATGACACACCATTCTATCCTGTCCCCTCGTCGCGGAGTCCGAGAAAAAGGTGACCTTGCATCCCCGCCTGCTTTCGGGCATATTCGGGCCAACCGGTGTTTTTTAAGAATCATGGTCAATCATCGCCCAAGCGGAGGAAAGCTGATGGTCAGCCGCGACCGCATCGTGTCGGCTCTCGATGCCTATCTCGACGTGGACGAGTTCAGGGACTACGCTCCCATCGGTTTGCAGGTGGAAGGAGCGGCGCAGGTCAAGGGTATCACCCTCGGAGTGAGTGCCAACATGGCCCTCTTCGAGAAAGCTGTCGCCGCGGGCTCCCAGATGGTGGTCGTCCACCACGGCATGTTCTGGAAGAACGATTCGCGCGTACTCGAGGGCCCGCTCCGGGAGCGGGTCCGGTTCCTGCTCGACCACGACCTGACCCTTCTCGGCTACCACCTGCCCCTCGACGCCCATCCCACGGTGGGCAACAATTCCCGGCTCATCAGGCAGGTGGGCGCCGTGCGCACCAGGCCGTGGGGTGTCTACGACGGGACCACGGTGGGGTACATCGGGACATTCAAGAGGGCCTGTCCCCTGAGCACGATCGTGAAGAGGCTGTCGAATCTCACGCCCCAAGCGCCCATGGTGCTCGACCACGGCCCGGCGCGCGTCAAGCGGTTCGGCGTGGTGAGCGGCGGCGGCGGGTCTCTTTTCGTGCAGGCCGTCGAGGAAAAACTCGACCTCTACATCACGGGCGAACCCTACGAACCCGCGCAAGCGCTCTGCCGCGAGGCGGGTATCGATTTTGTCGCGCTCGGCCATCACAACAGCGAGAAGGTGGGCGTCATCGCCCTCGCCGAATGGCTGAGGAAGAAGTTCAAGATCAAGGCCGCCTTCGTGGATATCGCCAATCCGGCTTGATCGTAAAGGAGAATGAATCATGAGATCGGCCCGAGCGATGGTTCTCGCAATGTTCGCTGTCTTTTTCTTGATCTGCGCGTCCGCGCCGGCCGGTGCGGAGGACCTCTCCCCGGAGGCCGCGCGCGTCGAGGCGTGGTGGCTCGCGTCGGTCTTCCGCTTCGACGAGGCAAGGACGGTCCTCGCCACGGTCGACGATGTCGACAAGCAGGAACTCGAGCTTCTCGACAAGCTCGACACCTTTGCCATGAGTCTCTTCGACCTTCTCGTGACGCGCGGCAAGGGTGTGACCTTCAAGGTCAAGGAAGGCGGCGTGATCAAGGGAAAGCCGGTCGAGTTCGCCGACAGGAACACCTTTGTTCTTCATAACAAGAAGACCCTTCCCCTGGCGCGGTTGAGCTGGGAGTCGGTGGCGATCCTCTCCAAGAGCGCCGCCAAGCGCAAAGGTCCCGAGGTCGACGCCCTCTGCGCGGTCGCCTACGTTCTCGGCGGCGTGCCCGCAAAGTCGAAGGGCGCGCTCCGGAAAGCGACCGGCCCCGTGGCCGACACGGCCAAGAGCCTCGTCGATTCCCTCTCCGAGATGGAGCGGGAATTCGCCGCGCGCGGCCTCGCCGGAATGGTGCTCGGTGGGGATGTGAACACCTTCCGTTCAGCCGTGGAGAAGCTTTCGGCCGAATACGCCGACACCGACGTCTACAAGAGACTCAAGGACGATCTGCGCGCGGCAACGATCCCCCTTCTCAAGGAAGAAGGCAAGATCGGCCCGGGGCTCAACGCTCTCGAGGACCAGGATCTCGGCAACAGGAGGCGCCGTCTGGTTTACGGTTTCGTCTCCGCCGAAGAGTGCGCCGACTGGGAGCTCCTCAGCTTCGAGGAAGCGACAGTCGATCTCAACTCGTCGCTGCGGTCTTTTCTCGTCCGGCAGGCCAACCACATCGCCGACGAAGCAAGCGCCGATCCGATGGATGTGGAGCAAAGAGCCGCGATCGAGGACGACAGCATCGTCCTCCACCCGGGAGCGGCGATCCGCCACTGCCTGAACTTCAAGGGCAACATCAAGGTGACCTTCGAGGTGGACAAGGGCTACGACGGCATGCCCTTTCCCTACCTCATCGCCCACGGGCACGAGGATCACTACATGTTCTCCTTTTTCTTCCACCTCTACGTGGGGCAGAAGGGTGGGATCATTCTCGAACCGCAGATCGAGAGCAAGCAGAGCTGGCCCTTGTCAGGGCCGACCATGGACCTGACCTTCACCTACAAGAAGTCGAGGCAGGGAACGGAAGCATCCCTCGAGTACGAGAACGAGGATTGCGGCAAGGTGAGCGCCGAGGAGAACGACGGCGGGTATCTGATTCTCGGCGCGGTCGGCGCGGGCCCCGCGTCGATCAGCAAGGTGCTCATCGAGGGCGAGATCGAACCGGAGTCGCTCGCCAACCTTGCCGAGACGAGAATCCTGAGCGAGGTCAAGCGCCTCTTGCCGTGACGCGGATCGCGACCATACGCCTTGACCGATTCGGTCCGGGGAATGTCTTTTTTCACGCGTTCAGTCAGGAAAGATTACCATCATGCCCTCGGCCACCTCGAGGGTGCAGCCTTTCTCGACCACCGTGGTGGCGCTGAACTCGGGCACCACGGCCGGTCCCTCGATCATGTTGCCGGGCCGGAGCGTGGAGCGCGGATAGAGCGCCCAGGTCCGCGTGCCGAATCCCTTGACCGGACGGAGCCGGCCCGACGGCTTCGGCCTGGTGCGGCGCCTTGCTCGAGGAAGTTTGGCCGTAAAAATCGTGGCGCCCTGATCGCCCCGCCGGCGCACGAAGCGGGTCCGGGCGGTCACGGCCTCGACGCGGCCCGTCGCGTCGCAGTGTCCGTACTGGTCGAGGTGAGCCTCATGAAATTTCTTGACCAACCCACGGCCATTGCCGAAGGGAAGAGTGAGCTGGAAAGACTGCCCCTGGTAGCGAAGGTCGATCTCCTTGACGCACTTGACCCGGCCCGTCACCTTTCTTTCCCTGCGCCAGTCGGTTTCGATGCGATCGAAAAGCGCTTTGAGCCGCTCCACGAATCGGCCCTCGAGAAGAAGGGGAAAACCGCGCGACCGTTCCTCGCTCAGCTCGGCGCCCGCGATCCCCGCTGCCGAGAGCACACCCGGATCGGAGGGCACGATCACTGAAGGAAGTCCCATGCTGCGCATGAGGCGGCAAGCGTGCAATCCACCCGCACCGCCGAAGGCGAGCAGCGGAAAGTCGCGCGGATCGCGACCGCGTCCGAGAGTGATGACGCGGATCGCCTTTTCGACGACCGCGTCAGCCACATCGAGGATCCCCTCGCAGAGCGCCGCGGGCGAGACCTTGAGCTTTCGCGCCAGGGGGAGGAGCGCGCGGGCCGATCTGCCGGCATCGACAGGGAATCCGCCGCCGAGCAAACCCCTGTCGTCGAGCCGGCCGAGAGCGATGTGGGCGTCGGTCAAAGCGGGGAGGAGCGCCTTGCGGTAACAGGCGGGACCCGGGTCGGCGCCCGTGCTCTCCGGTCCGACGCGGAGCGCGCCACCCCGGTCGATCCAGACCTTCGATCCCCCGCCGGCGCCCACGGTGTGAATATCCACCGATGGGATGAGCAGGGGAAGGCCGAGGATCGTTGACTGGTGCCTGCGCAGCGGTTCGCCATCGATGAGCGCCACATCGGTCGATGTGCCTCCCATGTCGAAGGTGATCGCCTTGCGCCGCGAGCCGGAAGCTCTCAGGAGAGCCGCGGCTCCAGCCACTCCGCCCGCGGGGCCGGACAGGATCGTGGCCACGGGCCGCTCCACGGTCTCCACTGGCGGAGCCACACCCCCGGTGGAGCACATGACCAGGATCTCGACCTTGGGAAAGGCGCCGCCCAGTTTTTTCAGGTATCCGTCCATCACCGGTTTAAGTGCGGCATTGATCACGGTGGTGGTGGTGCGTTCGTACTCGCGGAACTCGGGCGCCACGCGGCTCGATATCGATACGGCCAGGCCGGCGCGTCGGAGCGCCTTGCCGATTCTCTCCTCGGGGCCGGGCCGCAGGAAAGAGTAGAGCAGGCAGACCGCCGCGGCGCGCGCACCCGATCGCCGCGCCCGTTTCACCACGGCGCTGACCGCGTCGCCGGTGAGAGCGATCTCCTCCCTGCCCGTGTGCAGGGTGCGCTGGTTGACACCGAAGCGCAGGTTGCGCGCCACTGGCGCCGCGGCCTTTTCAGCCGGGAGGCGGAAGAGGTCGAGACGCTCCTGCCGGCCGATCTCGATCACATCCTCGAATCCCTTGTTCGTGATCAGGCAGACCTTGGCGATCTTGCCCTCGAGAAGCGCGTTGGTCGAGACCGTGGTGCCGTGAATGATGACGAGGCGCTTGGCGTACTCTGCGATGACATCGGCGCTGCCCCGGGTGCGCTCGGCGTCTTGGTCCAGACTCTTGAGATAATCGACGATCCCCTCGCGGATCACGGCCACTGGGTCAGACGGCCGGGAAGGACGCTTGTCCACGCGAACAGTCGTTCCGTTGACAAAGATGAAGTCGGTGAATGTGCCGCCAGTATCGACGCCGGCGATGATCGGTGGATGTCTCATAGTTTGACCAGCCGTAACACAATCGATCCGGAATATCCATGGGGAACTCCGTTGATCGCGCGCTCTCCACGGCCCATAATGCCCTTTCTCTTTTAATCAGGAAGGAACAGAGTCAAAGATGTTCACTGAAACTCTCGAGACCCTTCTGACCCCGGCCCTCTTTCCCGCGGCCGTCGATCCGCCTTTGCTTGCGGCGTGGATCATCGGCTCCTATCTCGTTGGTGGAATCCCCTTCGGGCTCCTTTTGGGATTTGCAAAGGGAGTGGACATTCGGAAACACGGTTCGGGCAACATCGGCGCGACCAACACGATTCGCATCCTGGGCAAACCGATCGGCATCACCGCCTTCGTCCTCGACTTCGGCAAGGGGCTCGGACCGACCCTCCTGGCGCTGGGCGCTGCCGCGTCGCTCCGTCCCGCTGAGATCACGCACCAGGTGCTCGCTCTCTGCTGCGGCGCCGCGGCGGTCCTCGGTCACTGCTATCCCATTTACCTGCGCCTCAGGGGGGGGAAGGGCGTGGCGACCACGGCGGGCGTTGTGCTCGCACTGCGCTGGGACGCGGCTCTGATCTCTTTTGCGGTCTTCTTTCTGGTTCGAAAGGCGACGCGCTACGTGTCGCTCTCTTCCATGGCTCTCGGTCTCGCCTTTCCCCTCGCCATCATCGCTCTCCATCCGAGCCGGGCGTTCGAAGATTTTTTCGCCATCACCATGGGCGGGATCGTGGTCGCCCTGTTGATCGTCTGGCGTCACAAGTCGAACATCGGCCGCATCATGAAGGGTGAGGAGAGCAAGGTGGGCGAGCCTGATCCCGATCGCGTGAGGTGATGACATGACAGACGATAGACGGAAAGTGACGGTACTGGGCGACGGCGGATGGGGTACGGCGCTGGCCATGGTGCTCGACGAAGCGGGCGCCGAGGTCACGGTGTGGGGACCCTTTCCGGAATACATCGCCCTCATGCGCGACGAGCGCCGCAATCCCAAGTTTCTTCCGGGCATCACCATTCCCGGGTCGATCCGGCTCACCGACGATCTCGGCGAGGCGGGTGGGGCCGACATGGTCTTCTCGGTGATTCCGTCGCAGTACCTGCGCTCGGTGATGAGTCTCTTCCGCGCGGTCTATGTTCCGGGCACGCCCGTGGTGACCGCAACCAAGGGGATCGAGGTCGACACGCTCAAGACCGCGGTCCAGATCATCTCCGACGTTCTCGATCCTGCCGACAAGGGCTGTTCGACCAAAGAGAAGACCCATTCGTCGGGCCTTTCCATGGATGAGATCGCGGTCGTGTCCGGCCCGAGCCACGCCGAGGAGGTGGCGCGCCGCATGCCGACCACAGTGGTCTCTGCATCGACGAACAGCCGCCTCGCCCGCGCCGTACAGGATACGCTCACCACGGAGCGGTTCCGCGTCTACACGAACAGCGATCCCGTGGGTGTGGAACTGGCGGGGTGCATCAAGAACGTCCTCTCCATCGCGGGCGGCATGGTCGACGGGCTTGGCTTCGGCGACAACACCAAGGCGGCGCTCCTCTCGCGCGGCATCGCCGAGATGGGCCGCCTCGGCGAAGCGATGGGCGGGGAGCGGGCGACCTTTTTCGGACTTGCCGGGATCGGCGATCTCGTCGTCTCCTGTACGTCGCGCCACGGCCGCAATCGCGCCGTGGGAGAAAAGATCGGCCAGGGCAGGACGCTCGCCGAGATCGTGGCCGAGATGGACATGGTCGCCGAGGGCGTCAAGACGACCAAGGCGGTGCGCGCGCTCATGGACGAGCACGACGTGGAGATGCCGATCTGCGCCGAGGTCTACAACGTGCTCTACGAGGCGAAACCACCGGAAGCCGCGCTACGCGATCTCATGACGCGTCGCGTCAAGGACGAAGTCGAGTGGTAACCTCTGCGGCCGAAAAACCCAGCCGATGAGTTTCAGAAAACCCATCCGACATATTTCAGAAAACAGAGGAGCCTGACGGACTTGGCCATCCGCAAAGGGCGCCCATAGGTCGGAGGCGGTGAGGCTTTTTGCGGCCTTCGCATTCTGTCCCGTCCTGGATTGGAGTCGGGTATTTTGTTATAAGGACAGACTGAAGTCGGCCGCAAAAAGCCTCACCACCTCCGACCGCGCGGACCGTATAGTCGAGTTTCGAGCCTGACCGACTCCTAGATGATTTCGAAAACCGGCTCCACCGTCTGCTTTCGACTGGCGTGCCTTTCCTGGTCGGCTGACTCAATGCTGCACTTACGTTATCTACTGACGGGATCAGTTCATTGGCGTCGCGCGGATCTTCGTGCCGTCCACGCTTATCGCGCCTACTCGAATGATCCTGTACCGCGCCGATTCACCTTGAAGTGCTTCATGGACAAACCTCCCACCATCCTTTCTCTTCGGTTTCGTATACGCAAAGAATTAGATGACTCAATATGGAAATCGCTTGAACGCCTGCCGCCTCTCCTTAAGATTAGATTTTCTTCCCAAGAGGGGCATGTCGGCTTGGACCGTCACGCGGGAGCACCCACCCGCGGGGTGGCACACACCCGCGGTGGCAGGCCTGGTTTTTGATTCGAGACGCTGCAGAGCCCACTGCGGCGGGATTTCCGGAAGGTTGCTGAAATGAGATCAATCATTGCGTTGGAGAAGAAGAGAGTTCTTCTTCTCAGCACCCTTTTTCTGTTGATCGCGGCCCTGATCGCGTCGGCCCGGCCCCAGGGCGGGGCGCCGAGCGACATGGTGCTCATCAAGGGAGCACGCATCATCACCATGGCGGGCGAAGACCTGGCCACGGGCGATTTGCTGATCCGCAGGGGAAAGATCGCCGCCGTCGCCGAGCGGCTCCGCGCCCCGCGCGGCATCCCGGTGATCGACGCGACGGGCAAGGTCGTCGTTCCCGGTTTTATCGACGCGCACAGCGCGCTGCTGCTGAACCCGGGCGGATCGTCGGGCGGCAGGGCCGAGAGCACTGTTCTCGATGGGGTCGATCTCTTCGCGAAACGCGATCTCGAGTCTGCCTTGTCACAGGGTGTGACCGCGATCCATCTTCTGCCCACCGCGCCTTACGGACTTTCCGGTCGGGGTGCGGTGCTGCGCCTCATCCCCGATACGCCCCTCGACGCCATGGTGCTCGAGACCGACACGGCGCTCAAGGCTTCGATCGGCCGCGGGTCTTACGGACGGCCGATCGCGCGTCTCGGTGAGCTCAAGAATCTGCGTTCCGCTTTCAAGAAGGCGATCGACTACAGGGACGCCCTCGATACCTATGACGAGGAACTGGAGGAGTACCTGAAAAAGATCGAGGAGCGCGCAACCGAGGAAGAGAAAGAGGAAGAGAAAAAAGACAAGAAAGACAAGAAAAACGGCGCCGAGGGCAAGGACAAGAAGAACGGCCCCAAGAACACCGCGCCGAAAGACAACGACAAGCCGCCGGCCAAGAAGGGCGACAAGAAGGAAGACGAGAAGGAAGAAGAGGAGCTCAAGAAACCCAAGAAGCCCGGCTTCAATGCAGCGAGCGCCGAGCTCATCAAAGCGATCGAGGGTAAGATTCCCCTCTTTGTCGAGGCGCACCGCGCCGCCGACATAGTCAACCTTCTCGAGGTGGTTGAGGAGTATCCCGTCAAACTCGTGCTCTTAGGGTGCACCGAGGGATACCTCGTGGCTGACGCGATCGCCGATGCCGATGCCACGGTGATCGTCGGACCGGTGGTGCGGGACAGGATTCTGGAAAACAGCGAGTTCAGAAATCACAAGTCTTGCTGCGCGGCGACGCTCGTTCGCGCCGGCGTCCACGTCGTGCTGGCCAGTTCGGGCCGTCAGCCGCTCGAAACGCGCCACCTCGGCCTCAACGCGGCCCAGGCCGTGGCCCACGGCGTCGATGCGCGCAAAGCGCTCGGCGCCATCACCGTCGACGCGGCCCGCGTCCTCGGCGTGGCTGACCGGATCGGAACGATCGAGAAGGGCAAGGACGCCGATCTGGTTATTTTCGACAGCGACCCCCTCTCCTCGTCCGCCACGGTGGAGAGGGTTTTCATCCAGGGCAAGGAAGTCTTCAGCCTTGGCCGGTGATGGCCTTTGGAGGATCGATGAGAATCGAGATGAGACGAAAGAGAGCGGCAGTGGTCGGTCTTCTGTTCTGCGGTCTGGTGCTCGGCCTCCCCGCGGCACTTTTCGCGTCTGACGCGAGCGCACCCGGAGCCCGTCCCGCGGGCACTTTGGCCCTCCGCGGCGCCAAGGTTTTTACCGGCACGGGCGCGGTTCACGACAACGGGGTCATCCTGATCCGCAACGGCAAGATCGAAGCAGTGGGCGCCGACCTGAACATTCCGGCCGGTTACGCGGTCAAGGATTTCGGGAGCGCCATGATCGGTCCGGGCCTTGTCGATCCCGATACGGCGCTCGGCGCAGGGGGATCGATGGCCGAACCGGTCACGGCGATCCAGCCCGACGCATCGGCCGAGGATGTCTTCGATCGTTTTCACGACGATTTCGAACGCGCCCTCGCAGCGGGGATCACCACGGTCCTGATCACGCCCTCGGGCGAGAATATGGTGGGCGGTACGGCGGCGGCGGTCAAGACAGCGGGCAACACCCTTGGAGAACGCATCGTCCGAACGAGCGGTCCTCTGGTCCTCGCCATCGGGCCGTCGGTTCAGAAAAGAGATCGCCTTCCCACGTCGCAGATCGGCGCAGTCGGTCTCATCGAGCAGACCCTCGAGCTGGCCCGCTCGGGCAAGGAGCGCTCGCCGCGGCTCAGGGCGTTCGCGCGCGGCAAGCTCGACGGATTCTTTCGCGCTTCCCGCCGTATCGACATCGAGACGGCCATCAACCTTCAAAAGGAGTACGGACTGAGGCTCACCCTGATCGGTGTGGGCGACGGGTGGCGCATGATGGACAGGCTCGAGGCAGCCGGACTGCCGCTTATCCTGGGCGGCTACACCTTCAACACTCAGGACAAGTACCTCAAGGTCCCCGCGCGCGCCAGGAAGGCGGGATTGAAGATCGCCTTCACCGCCGGCGCTCCCCATACGAATCCCGCCGCCCTGCGCACCACGGCGGCTCTCGCCGTGCGCCACGGCCTCGACCGGGAGACGGCGCTCAAAGCGATCACCGGTCACCCGGCCGAGATCACGGGCATCGCCCACCGCGTCGGCTCTCTCCTTCCCGGGAAGGATGCCGACATCGTGGTCTTCTCCGGCGATCCTCTCGATCTCTCGTCGCGCGTCGTGTCTGTCTACGTCAACGGTGCCCTGGTCTATGCACCCTGTGAGAACGATCAACAAACGGAAAGGGAGGTTTGCCGCTAATGAGACCTTTCAAGCCGATGCTTTTCATCCTTATCACGAGTCTCTTCGCCCTGATTGCGGCCGGCCCGCTGCATGGGGAAGACAAGGACGACAACCTTCTCGTTGTTCGCGCCGCAAAGATCTACAGGGGCGACGGAACCGTTCTCGACAACGGCGTGCTGGTGATCAAGGACGGCAAGATCATCCAGACCGGCAGCGGCGCGATCGACGTGCCCGAATCGGCCTGGTCGATCTCGTCCGAGGCGGGGATCGTCACTCCCGGCCTGATCGATGCGTCGTCCCTGGCCGGTCTGATCAACAAGAACTCCTGGACCGAGCATTCGAGTGAGATCGTTCCCCATCTCAGTGTTCTCGACGCTGTCGATCTTGGGTCGCGCGACTTCGAGCGTCTCGTGCGCCAGGGGGTGACCACGGTCTTCGTTACTCCCGGATCGGGAAGCGTGATCGGGTGCCGGGGGTGCGTGCTCAAGACCGCCGGCCCGCTCGACAAGCGCGTCGTCGTCGAAAAGGGCGCCGTCAAGGCGACGATGGGGCGCGACAGCTATTCGAGGGGCGCTTACAACCGGCGGCCCTACGGCCGGGAGGTGTCGTTCATGACCCGCCGTCCCACCACCCGCATGGGTGTGACCGCTGTCTTTCAAGACGCCCTGTACGCGGCCGCGGCCTTTGCGGCGGAACGCTCCAAGAAAGGCCCGAAGGCGACCGCGCCCGATCAGGCCACTGCCGTCCTCGCCGACGTGCTCGACGGCAAGATCCCCTTCAGGGTCCAGGCGCGCAAGGATAATGACATCGTCTCCGCCATCAGACTCTGCAACGAATTCGGCCTCGACTTCGTGCTCGAAGAGGCGATCGAGGCTCACCGCTGCCTTCCCGAGCTCAAGGCGCGCGGCGTGCCGATCGTGTTCGGGCCGGTCTACGCCTATCCTGTAGGCTATCGGTCGCGTACGCGCGAGGCTGACCGGAGCTGCCTCAACACGGTCGGCCTTCTGCAAGAGGCCGGACTGCGCGTGGCGCTCACCGCGAGCGATCAGTCCGGCGAAGGCGCTCTGCCCCATCAGGCCACATTCGCCATGCGCGGCGGCCTCTCGCGCGCGGGCGCCATCGATGCGACCACGGCGGCGCCGGCCGAGATCCTGGGCCTCGAAGAGAGGATCGGAAAACTCGAGGCCGGCTTCGACGCCGATCTGGTCGTGTGGAACGGCGAGCCCTTCGCTCCCACATCCCATCCGATCATCGTGGTCGTCGACGGCAAACCGGTCTACGTCTACGGCGTGACGCAGAATGAAATGAACGAGCTCGGCGCGGAAGAGCCGGGTGAGAAATAAAAAGAAGAAAGTTGTTCGCGGAGGGCCGATGTCCTCCCGGTTCCTAAAAGAGGACGGAGTTTTGATGATGCGTTTTTCCAAGTTGTTTCTCTTCGTTCTGATTGCGGCCCTCGTGCCGGTCCTCTTCGGACAGGCGCAGGACCAGAACAAGGTCGCGCTCAAGGCGGGCCGGATCATCACTGTGATCGACGACGAGATCGTCGATGGAGTGATCCTCATCGAAGACGGCAGGATCACGGAGGTGGGCGACAAGGACCTGGAGATCCCCTACGACTTCTGGGTCATCGACGCCTCGGACAAGGTCGTTTTTCCGGGGATGGTCGAAGCCCACACCTCGGAAGGGATGAGCGGCTACATCAACCGGACCAACGAGAGCCTTCCCGTGGTGCCCTTCACGAGCGTTTTCGACGCCATCGATCCGTCGGTGCTCTACTACGAGGACGCCCTGCGCGACGGCACGACCACCATCCTGATCTCCCAGGGGAACAACACGGTGATCGGCGGCATGACGCGCATCGTGCGGCCCATCGGCCGCACCGTGGCCGACATGACGGTCAAGGCCGACACGGGCCTCAAGATCGCCTTCACCCCGATGAGCGGCCAGGACCGGCTGACCCAGATGGCTCTCTTCCGGGAGACCTTCCGGGAACTGGCCGAGTACAAGCGAAACATGGCCGAGTCGAAGTACGAGAAGGATCTCGAGGAGAAGGAAGAGACTCTCAAGGTCTCGCCCGATGAGGCTGCCAAGAAGGGGATGGAGCTCCTCGATGAGGCCGACTTCGATTTTAAGCATCTCAATCTCGAGCGGCTCGTCACCGGCCGGCTGCCGGCCTTTGTCTGGTGCGCCGAACCGATCGACGTGCGCAACGCGATCAAGATCGCCGAGGAGAACGGATTCCTCGATCGTTTGATCTTCGTGCTCGGAAACGAGTGCTACAAGGCCATCGACGCGATCAAGGCTACGGGCCGCCCCGTGGTGCTCGAGTCGAGCATGGTCTATCGCGAGGAAGATCCTCTCACCGGCGAAGAGACCGAGGTCTTCGTGCCTCTCGCCTTCTACGAGGTGCGGATTCCCTTCGCGATCACCTCGAATCAGCGCGACGCCTACGGCGCCCGCTACCTCTGGTACCAGGCCGCCCGCCTGGTGCGCAACGGCATCCCGCGCGACGAGGCGCTCAGGGCGATCACCTTCACGGCCGCGTCGATGATCGGCGTGGGCAACAGGCTCGGCGCGATCATGCCGAGCTACGACGCCACGCTGATCGTTCTGACCGGCGATCCGTTGAACGTGGGCACCTGGGTCGACAAGGTCCTCATCGAGGGACAGGTCGTCTACGAACGGGAGAAGGATTATCGCCTGAAGGAGCTCCTCACCGGGAAGACCGAGACCGTCGAGGAGGAGGACAAGGACGAGAAAGCGCCTGAAGAGAAGGTGCCCGAAGAGAAGGCGCCCGGCTCCGAAAAGGACAAGGCCGTCAAGAAAGGCGAAAAGGAGTAGATGATGTTCATGCGTTTTCTCTTGCTTTGCGCCGCGCTCATCGTTTTCGCCGGAACCGGCGGTGCTGCCGATCGAGGCGATTCGCCGACCGAGAGCGGTCTTTTTGCCGTGCGCGCCCGCCTAATCTACACTCTCTCGGACCGTGACGGGATTCCCGAAAAGATCGAGAACGGCGTGCTTTTGATCGAGAACGGCAAGATCGTCGACGTGGGCGCAGCGCTTCCCATTCCGCTCGGCGTGCGGATCGTTGATTTTCCTGATTCCGTGATCATTCCAGGTCTCGTCGATGCCGGATCCGAGCCGGTGGCCTCCGTGGCGGGCCGGGAGACGGTCTCGGCCAAGTACCGCGCCATCGATGCCTTCGATCCCTATGCGCCGAACACCGCCTACCTGCGCGGCGGCGTGACGACCGCTTACCTCTCGCCCGACACGCGCCGGCTGCTTTCGGGCCGGGGCGCCGTGGTCAAGACCGCCGGAAAGGGCACGCAGAGCCGGATTCTCGATGAGGGCAGCGACCTCTGCATCAATACGTGCGCCAGTGCTCTGAGACCTCCGGGACTCCAGGAGTATCCTCTGCCCGCCTCCTCGCTGAACAAGATCGAGGCGGCCACTCCCCAGAGGCCGACGACGCGCCTGGGAATGTTCCTCGAGCTGCGCGATGCTTTTGGGCGCGCTGTCGGCTACGGCCGCAAGATGCGCGACGGCAAGATCACTGCCGAGTTCTTCGACTACAATCTCGAGGTTTTGGCCGCGGCCGTGGCCGAACAGCCTCTTCTCAGGATCCGCGCCCTGTGCGCCGTCGATATCGAGAGCGCCTGCAGCCTGGCCAAGGATCTCAAGCTCAGGGCTTACCTCACCGGCGGGCACGAGGCCCACCGGGTGGCGGCGGTTCTGGCTGCCTCCGGGATGGGTGTGGTGCTCGAGGTTCCTTTCCAGACCGACCGTCCCCTCGACGACCGCGGCATCCGGCCCGGTGCGGTCGACCATCGCATCGAGACGGCCGCTCTTCTCGCCGACCGGGGCGTGCCCGTGGCGCTCACCGTTCCCCAGCTTGTCTCGCCGGCGGAACTGCTCACCGGCGCGGCGCTCGCCGTGCGCGGCGGGCTCTGCCCGAGCGTGGCTCTCCGCGCGATCACCCGCACTCCGGCCGAGATCCTCGGCGTCGACGACCGGGTGGGCGCTCTCGAGCCGGGCAAGGACGCCGACTTCGTGGTTCTCAATGCCGAGCCTTTCGGCAATGGCGCGCAGGTGGGCGAGGTCTTCGTGAACGGCGTCGCGGTTTTTGCCAATCCCGCGGGCCGCGATGCGCTCGTGGTGCGGGCCGGGACTCTTCTCACAGCGGTCGGCGCGCCGATCGAGGGCGGCGAGGTGCTCATCGAAGGGGGCAAGATCAAGGCCGTGGGCCACACCGTTCCCCACCCGCCCGGCGCCCGCATCGTCGACGGTGGACCCGACTCGGTGGTCACACCGGGTCTGATCGACTCTCACGGCCATCTCGGCCTCGAAGGCGACCGCAGCACACCGGGCCCGGACGTGGCCATTGCGCGCGCCGTCGTTACAGAGCAGGACAACTTCCGACCCGTGGCGCGCGCCGGCGTGACCACCGTGCTCATGGCCCCCCTGGGGGCGAGCGGTTCGGGCTCGCAAGTGGCGGCGATCAAGACCGCGGGCCAAGGCCGCGAGGCGCTCGTCGTCGATGAGCTCGCCGCGCTCAAGTTCAGCTTCAGGGGAAAGGATCCTACCTTGGGCCTCTCGGTTCTGCAGAAGCCGCTCAAGAAGGGCAAGGACTACGACGCCAAGTGGAAGAAGTACTTCGAGGATCTCAAAAAGTGGGAAGAGGAGCAGGCCAAGAAGAAGAAGGAAGGCGGCGGAAAAGAGGAGGCCCAGAAGGAGGAGAAAAAAGAGACCAAGGAAGTTACCGTGGAGGAGAAAGAAGAGGAGTTCGACCCGATCTCGGGTACCTGGGAGGGTAAGCTCGAGGGAGGCCCCCTTCCGGAACCGGCCGACATCACTCTCAAGCTCAAGCTCGAGGAGGACAAGACCACGATCAATGGTACGGCCACGGCGCCGATGAGTCCCGACGAGGTCGGTGTGAGCGGCTCCTTGCAGGGAAAGAACGTGATCCTCACCGTCGACACCGAGACGCCGATGGGCGCGCCCACGCTCGAGGCGGTTCTCGATGCCGACGACCACATGAAGGGCACCTTCAAGGTGGGCGATGTCTTCGCCATCGATTTCGAGGCGACGCGCACCGAGCGCGAGGCGCCGGTCATCAAGATCACGAAGAGCAAGAAGAAGAAAACCGACGGACGGCCCGAGCCGCCCAAGCTCGAACCCTCCCTCGAACCCTATCGCAAACTCTTCGCCGGCGAGATCCCGCTCCTCGTCGACGCGGCCGGCCACGGCGAGATCGTCGCGGTCATCAAGGTCGTGGTGGGCGAGTACAAGGTCCCCCTCGTGATCCTCAACGGAAACGAGGCGTGGCGCGTGGCTGACCAGATCGTCGAGGCCAAAGTCGGCGTGGTCGCCGCACTGCCCCTGTTGAGCCGAAAAGAGAAGAAGCTCTACTGCCAGGCGGCTGACCTGGCCGGCACCGGCATCTCCGTTCTGTTTCAGAGCGATGCCGACGATGGCGCCCGCAGCCTGCCCGACATGGCCGGTTTCGCGGTGCGCAACGGCATGGACGCCACCGCGGCTCTCCGGGCGCTCACTGTCAATCCGGCGCGCCTCTATCATATCGACGACCGGGTGGGGAGCCTGCAGCCGGGCCGCGACGGCGATCTCGTCATCTTTTCAGGAAATCCCTTCGACGCAACGAGCCGCGTGCTCAGAGTCTTTGTTGCCGGAAAGGAGGTCGAGCCGTGAAAAGGCTGACCCTTACAACATTCGTGTTTGCTCTTGCCGCCCTCCTTGCCCCTGTCGACGTCTGCGTCGCCGGCGGGCCTGATCAAGCACCGGCGCCCGAAAAGAAAGCCCCCCTCGTGGCGGTGCGGTGCGGCAAGCTGCTCACCATGGACAAGAACAAGACGGTGATCAACAACGGCGTGATCCTCGTTCGCGGAACGCTCATCGAGGCGATTGGCCCGGCGAGCGAGGTGAAGATTCCCGAGGGGTGTCGCGTCATCGACGGCAGCGATTACTGGGTGCTGCCCGGCCTGGTCGATTTCCACAGCCACGTGGGCGGCGACCTGGGAGATCTCAACGACGGCGTCTACCTGACCAATCCCGATCTCCGCACCACGGAGACGCTCACACCCAACAATGAGTACGTGAAGGACGCGCGCGCCGCGGGCGTCACGTCGCTCCTGCTCATTCCCGGTTCGGGGAACAACATGGCCGGCTTCGGCACGATCGTGAAGACGGCGGGCCGTACGGCCGAGGAGATCACCCTCAAGAGTCCGGGGTGCATCAAGATCGCCCAGGCCGGAAACCCCGAGCGGTGGTGGTATCGCGTGGGCCGTTTCTTCATGTACTGGAACCTGCGAACCACTCTCGAGGAATTCAGGGAGTACCATGACGCGTGGTGCGCCTACGAGGAGGGAAAGGCCGAGGAGAAGCCGGCCTACGATCGGATCAAGGAACCTTTTCGCGATCTGTTCCGCCAGAAATACGTGGCCGTCATGCACACCCAGGGGTACCAGCTCATGATGACGACGGTCACCCAGCTCTGGGACGCCCTCGGCATCAGGACGGTGATGGATCACTGCACATTCGACGGGTACAAGACGGCGCCTCTCATGGCTGAGAGAGACGTTCCCATCGTGGCCGGGCCGCGCAACATCTGGCTCGACAGGCATGATCGCCGTGTCAACGGCGTTCCGGCCAAGTACTACGAGGCGGGTGTGAAAATCCTGGCGACCAACACCGACTCACCCGTGCTACCCATCGAGGAGCATTTCTACCAGGCCACGATCGGCGTGCGCATGGGGTGGGACGACACCTACGACGCACTCGAGGGCCTCACCATCATCGGCGCCGAGGCAGCGCTCACCCACGACAGGGTCGGCTCGATCGAGATCGGCAAGGACGCCGACATTGCCTTCTTCACCGGCGATCCGCTCGACCCGAGGTCCGCGTGCATGTTGACGATCGTGAACGGCAAGGTGGTGTACGACGCCAAGAAGGACGGTCAGCGCTATTGATTTGGAGCAGAGCGGAATGAGAGTTTACGAGATATTCAAAAGGCATTGGCGTCGGGCCGCACTGGTGCTGGCCATCGCGGCGATCGGCCTTCCGGCAGAAGGTGTCGGGCTCCCGACAGAAGGCGATGAGAAGGAAGACTTCGTCGTCGTCAAGGGCGCGCGAATCATCACCGTGAGCGGCGACGAGATCAAGACCGGCACGATCGTGATCAAGAACGGCGTGATCGAGGCGGTGGGAAAGAACGTGGAGATCCCCTTCCCCGCGCGCATCGTCGATGGTTCGGGGCTTGTCGTTCTGCCCGGACTGATCAATCCCTGTACGCTCGCGGGCAACCGGGCCTACAACCGGGGCGGGGTGCAGGCGCACATGAAGGTGGCCGATGAATTCGATCCTGACAAGGAGACGCTCGACGATCTCCTCAAGGCCGGATTCACCACGCTCGGTTTCAGGCCGAGGGGGAGCGGCATTCCGGGAACGGCCATGGCCGCCCGGCCCCTGTCCGCGTGCGGCTCCGAGCGCGTTCTGAACTCGAGCGC
Source organism: uncultured Phycisphaerales bacterium (assembly GCA_964464495.1). Lineage (GTDB taxonomy): Bacteria > Planctomycetota > B15-G4 > B15-G4 > CAYZWU01 > CAZUHB01. The sequence continues at coordinate 6,197 of CAYXGI010000037.1, read as the reverse complement.
CTTCGTCTTCATGGAGGCTGACTCCCCGTCGCGCGACAAGCGCCTTCTCAAAGGCGCCTTCGACACGGCCAAGAAGGAGATCGAGAAGCAGGAGAAGGCCAAGAAGGACTGGGACGAGAAGCAGAAGAAAGCCGCCGAGGAAGCCAAGAAGAAAGCCGAGGCGGAGAAGAAGCAGGCCGGGCAGAAAGGCGCGAAGAACGACCAGCCCAATCCCCAGCCTGAAAAGAAAGACGAGAAGGGCAAGAAGGACGAGAAAAAGGAGCCGGCCAAGTTCACGCCTCCGCCGATCAATCCGCCCTACGTGCCGATCGTCGATCTGATCCGGAAGAAGGACGGCGTGCGCGCCTTTGTCGCCTTTGGCCAGGCGAGCGACTACATCCACTTCGAGGACGGCCTCAAGGACTATGAGTTCGCCCACGACTACGTGCTGCGCAACAACCGCTCCGACTGCGACCTGCCTCTCGTGGTCGAGAAGCTCGGTAAGAAGGAAGCGCGCGTCGTGGTCATGCCGATCGTCAACTTCAGACCTCTCACGCGGAACAGATTCAATCTTCCCAAGCTGCTCGTCGAGGCGGGCTGTAAGGTTTCGCTGCGCCCGTCGAGCGATACGGTGAAGGCCCACACCGAGTTCCTGCGGCAGGTGGCTGTGCTCGTCGCCGCCGGCCTCGATCGCGACGCGGCACTCAGGGCGATGACCCTTCACCCGGCCGAGATGCTCGGCATCAGCGACCGCGTGGGCAGCATCGAGAAGGGGCGCGAGGCCGATCTGCTCTTTCTCTCGGGAGATCCCTTCGACCTTGCCACGCGGGTGGAAAAGGTGATGGTCAAGGGCGCGGTGGTGGAGGGGCGTCATGAGATTCAGTAGGAGCCTGTCGATGAAGTTTTCAGCCGCCGCGACGATCGCCGCAACCCTCGCGATCTGCGTACTCTTCGTGTCGCTGTCGTCCCAGGCCTGGGGGAGTCCCCAGGACGAGCGCAAGCAGGCGATGGAAGGGAAGTTGGAAAAGCCCGCCCCCGCAGAGGAAGCGGAAAAGAAGGACGATGAAACCAAGGAACCCAAGGAGAAGTGGTTCGCGGTCAAAGGCGGCGATGTCTATACGGTCACCGGCCCGGTACTACGCAACGCCACCATCCTGGCCAAGGACGGCATCATCGTCGATCTCGGTCGCGATGTCGACATCCCCGACGACGCCGAGATTCTCGACGCGACGGGCCACCGCGTCTACCCCGGCCTGGTGGCGGTCTCCTCGTCGGGCCTCCTGGGACGCGAGCCGCCCGAACACACGACCGACGTCTACGGGCTGAACATGATCCTCGGACTCTCCGGCGGCCTGACCACGGTGGTGACTGGCAACACCGCTGCCAAGCTCACCTATGGCACCCTGGAGAACATGGTGGTCAAGCGCAGCCTCTTCACAACCATCAGCTACTCCAGGCGCAGCCCCGCCCAGCGCAGGGCGCTGCGCGGCGACCTCGAGAAGGTGCGCCAATACCTCCGCGACGTGGAGGTATTGGCGCTGCGCAAGGCGGCGGGCGACAAGGAGGCCAAGGAACCGGACAAGAAGTGGATCAAGGGCAAATACGGCACCTATCTCAAGCTTCTCAAGGGCGAGATCACGGCCATGATAAGCTGTGACATGACCCAGGACCTGCGCGACGCGGCCGAACTGGCCGAATATTTCGGATTCAACCTGGTGATCCGCGGCGGTGGGGAAGCGTGGACCGTGGCGCCCGAGCTCGGCCGTTCGAATGTGTCGATGATCATCACGCCGCGGCGCAAGATCAGGCAGGGACCGTCGTACACCCCCAAGGACGATGAAGATATCGATCCCGATCTCCAGCCGATCCTCGCCGCGTGGGAGGACAAACGGCTGCTGCGGGCCACGGGCACGTCGCCCGAGCTGGCGCGTATTCTCTACGATCACGGCGTGACCTTCGCCATCATTCCCCAGTCGGGCTATATCAGCCTCGGCGGCATCACGGGCCGCGACATCGCCACCATGCCGATGGAGGCGGCTTTTGCCGTGCGCGGCGGATTGCCCGAGGCCGCGGCGATCGAAGCGATCACCATCAGTGCCGCCCGCCTGCTCGGCATCGACCACAGGGTCGGTTCGATCGAGGTCGGCAAGGACGCCGATCTGATCGTGGTCGACGGCGACCTGCTCCACTACAAGACCATGGTCCAGTGGGCGGTCGTCAACGGCCGCATCGCCTACGACAAGGAGAAGGAGTCGCTCTTTGCCCATATCCGCCCGCGCGGCAAGGAGGGCACCGAGGCGATTCCCGAGTTCTGGCCCCGCGACCTCGGTCCCATGCCGACTTTCGTTCCCGACGTGGAGCCGCCTGTTCCGGGCGAAGAGCCTCCCGTGCCGGGAGAAGAGCCGCCCGCCGACAAGGGAGACTCTGACGCGCCGGTCGAGACCGGGGATTCAGAAGGACGATAGGCCCAAACAGGCCGAAAGCGGAAAAAAACCAGCGCGCTGGCCGCATTCCTCAATAGGAATGTGGCCAGCGCTCTTTCATGGTGCTAAGATATCCCCCCTTTTGCCCCACAGTTCAAAGTGAAACGGAACAGCAGTGACTGACGAAAACAGATTGAAATCGATCGCCGCCTCGGGCGACCGCGACGCCCTCGAAGAAGCGTGGCTCGAGCAATTGGAAAAACCCGGACCGGCCAGCGTTTTCACTGCTGCCCTCGACGCCCTGCCCGACGAAGTCTGCGCCGAGGTGTCCCACGCCCTCCTTCCCCTGGTGCTCGAAACGTATGTCGAACTCGACCGGAGCGACGATGCCCTATCCGTTGCGTTGCGACTCGCCCGATACGAGCCGCAGAGCCGTCCCCTCCGGCGGCACCTGGTCAAGCTCTTTCACACCGTTCATGGAGCGGAAACGTGGTTCGAGGTCTTTTTCAAGTCCTGCGGTCTCGACGAAGAGGTGCCGCTGCCCGATGCGATCGCACTCTTTGACGGGTACGAGCCCTTCAAGCCGGGCTGTCCGGTGGAGCACAAGGCCGGATGGGGGCCGGGCGTTGTCGACGGGTACAACGATGACGCCGTGGAGGTGCGGATCAAGTTTCATGACGGCGCAAAGAGGGAACTGCCTCTCTCGTCCTGTCTCGACAGCCTCACCGTGATGACCCGCGACGATCTGAGAGCGATGGTGCTCATTGATCCCGAGGGTCTCCGAGCCCTTGCCGAGGACGATCCGGGCGAGGTGGTGCGCCGCGCGGTCAAGCTCGCGAGGGGCCGCGCCACGGCCGCGCGCGTGAAGGAGCTGCTCATCGACAAGGCGGTGCCGACCAAGAACTGGTCCCGGTGGTGGACGGCAGCCAAGAAAGCCGCCGCCCGACATCCCTGGCTCAAGATCGAGGGTGGAGCGCGACCGGTCTTCTTCCTGCGCGACAAGCCGGTGTCGATGAACGATGCGTCGATCGCCGCGGTGAGCGGGGCGCGATCTCTCGAAAAGGCCGTCGCCGCCGTGCGCACCATAGTCCACTCGTCGCCCGACAAGGACCTCATGACCGCCATGCTCGACGAGATTACTCGTCGCCTTGACGGCCAGGCCGATGATGATGGCGAGACGGACGAGGTCCTTCTCGAGGCTGCGCTCCTGCTCGAGGAATTCGGTCGCGAAGTGGAATATGGATCGGCCGCCATTTTCCAGGAAGCGGAAGAGGCTGACGAGTACGGCGCCATCGATCTTTTCGGCGCGATCTCGGCCAAGGGCCGCAAGGCGGGGCTCAAGGCATTCGAGAACGCTTTCCCCGACGAGTGGCCGTCGAAGCTCGCCCTCGGCTTTCATCTCCTGCCGCGCGAGCTCATGAAGCCCGCCCTCGAGGCGGCGCTCAGCAGGTCGAGCGGACAGTCCCTTCTCATCGAGCGCTGGAAGGCGATCGACACCGAGCCCTGGAAGTACCCCTGGGCGCTCTACTACCTGGGGCGCATGATCGTGAACGGCACGCTCCAAGGCGAGGGGGCGCCGTCGAGCCATGAAGCAGTTCTGGCGCTCTTGCGCTGCCTCGAAGCGTCGCTCTTTCACACGACTCACGACAAGGCGTTGGTGCGCGAGGTGACCAAGCGCTACGAGGAGTTTCTCCTCGAATCAAGGCACAGCGTGCTCGAGCACTTTCTCGACGAGGGGGAGCGGTCGCTCATGGAGCGCGCCCTCGGCATGGTGCACATTACCTCCATGCTCCCCAAGTCGATCACCGACCGGCTCATCATCTCCATTCCGTCGCGCTTTCCCGATCTCAAGAAGACCGAGGAGAAGGCCTTCTGGGAGAGCGGCGGTCTCTTCTGCACCCGCGCCGGGATCGAGAGGAGGCGCCTCGCTCTCAAGGAACTCATCGAGGAGAAACTGCCCGAGGTGGCCAAGGCGATCGGCCGGGCGGCGTCCTTCGGCGACCTCAGCGAGAATGCCGAGTGGGAGGCGGCCGTCGAGGAGCAGCGGCTCCTGTCGACGCGCGCCAAGCAGATGAACGAGGAACTTCTCATCGCCCAGCTTCTCGAGGAGCAGAACCTGCCCGACGAGATGGTGGCGCCCGGTACGCGGGTGACCTACCGCGTCGTCGAGAACGACGAGGTGAAGAACCTGACCATTCTCGGGCCCTGGGATGTGGGCGAAGAGGGTATTGTCTCCTACGAGGCGCCCCTTGCGGCCGGATTCCTCGGTGTGCGGGTGGGGGAGGAAACCGCGATTTCGCTTCCAGGCGGGGAGATCGTGATTGTCGTGGAGAAGGTGGAGCCTGTCTTTGGATAGTGCAATTCCGGCGAAAAGCCTTGACTCGGGCCGCTTGCGGTTTCATAATCCCTGGTCGAATTGACAAAACTCGGGGCGTGGCGCAGCTTGGCTAGCGCGCTTGAATGGGGTTCAAGAGGTCGGAGGTTCAAATCCTCTCGCCCCGACCAAAAACACGAAAAGGCCGTCCTTCGGGACGGTCTTTTCGTGTTTTTGGCCGGGGCGAGAGGATTTGACCTACAAGGAGGTCGGCGCTTTGCGCCTCCACTTTATGGATTTTCTGCTCGCCTTCGGCTGCGCACAAAGTGCGGTCCAAATCCTCTGATGTTTGCGGCGGGTTGCGTGGTTGCTTCTTGGCTTCGCCTCGAAGCAGCGGGGATGGGGAATGGGCAAGGGAAGGGGGAAAATCCTTGGTAACCGGGTGAATCTGCTTGCGTCAAAATCGTCAATATTGGCTTGTACGGTCTGAAAAGTAGTCTTTTCGAACGAATGAAGCTTGAGCAGACTCAGGAGTTGAAGGTTGGCTTCCGGAGGAGGACTCATTTCCAAAAAACAGATTCAGCAGTACATTCTGGTTCTTCGCAATGAAAGAGTCATATTGGATGCTGACATCGCGCGTCTCTATGGTGTAGAGAAATGCCGATCGATTTCCTTCTGATTTCATGTTCCAGTTGACAGGTGACGAGTTCGAGATCTTGAGGTCACAAACTGTGACCTCAAGATGGGGTGGCCGTCGATTTCGACCCTATGCCTTCACCGAACAGGGCGTTGCCATGCTGTCCAGTGTCCTTCGCAGCACGAAAGCCATTCGAGTCAATATCGAAATTATGCGGTCATTCGTTCATCTGCGACGCATGCTGGAGAGACACGACGATTTGGCTCGAAGGCTGACCGCCTTCGAAAGCAAGTATGACAAGCAGTTCAAGATCGTTTTTGATGCGATCCGACAGCTCATGGCTTCCGAGAAAGATACGCCGCAAGAACGCATTGGATTCCACTCGAAGAAAAGTAGCTCTTCACCGGGGAAAGGATCCAAGACGGGAAGGACTCGAAAACCCAAAGTTCCAAAGTCTTGAAGAGGATTCAATCCGTGAGGGGTCGGCCCCCAAGCCGGCAGCGGTACTGGCGGACAGCGGTTATACCAACCAAGAGGCACTGAAGCCGGCCGGGAGAAGTACGCTAAACGAAAGCAGACAGTGGAGCCGGTCTTCGGAATCATCAAGCATGTGCTGGGATTTCGACAGTTTCTGTTACAAGGGCTCGCCAAAGTCAATGCCGAATGGAGCTGGTCTGCCTGGCGTGCACTGTGAAAAGGCTGTATCGTTAGAAAGAGGGCTGATCAGGGGAAGCGTCACGATCGCAAAATCGAAGAAGTCCAGCAGACTCGAAAAACGACCCTACGGTTCGCGCGGTCGGAGGTGGTGAGGCTTTTTGCGGCCGACTTCAGTCTGTCCGAGTGA
>CAYXGI010000036.1:0-57944 GCA_964464495.1 uncultured Phycisphaerales bacterium | reverse complement strand
CAGCTATATCAGGTCAAAACTATGTGATTTCACCCACAGATTCTGCTGACGAGCCCAAATTTTTCAGCTCTTTCTTTCTTGATCCATCATACTTCTTGATGGCATCAAGGGAAGTGGAATGTTGCTTCTTTACCTCATCGCGGATCGGTTGGACTGAAATCCGGTTTAGCTGTTGAGGTGGGCTCCTCCGCAGTTCATCATGGAAAGAGTGCAGGGCTCCGGCGGACCGAGAGCCGTGCCGGTTTTGCCTTGCAGGAGAATCCGCCATGGTCAGAAAGTTCTTGTTCCCTTTCGCTGCGATTCTGCTTCTTCTCCTTCCGGCCGCATTCGGTCGGGACGATCAAGGCTGTTATTCCATCGTGGCCGGCAAGGCGGCTACTGCGGACGGATCGGTTCTCGTGGGCCACAACGAGGACAACGGCATCGACGACATGGCCGCCATGAGGAAGATCCCCCGGAAGGAGCACGCCGGAGGCGAGTGGGTCGAACTCAGGGCCGGGGGGCGCCTCGCCCAGACAGAGGTCACCTGTGCCTACTGGTGGCTCCAGATGCCCGAGCAGGATTTTTCCGACGCGCTCCTCAACGAGTACGGCGTGGCCATCATGAGCGACAGCTGCCCGTCCCGCGAGGACCGGACCGACTATACCGACGGCGGCATCGGCGATCCGCTCCTGCGGCGCCTCGTGGCGGAGCGGGTGCGCACGGCGCGCGAAGGGGTGGAACTCGTGGGGTCGCTGGTGGAGCACTTTGGTTACACGGCGTCGGGCCGCACCCTGATCATTGCCGACTCCGAAGAGGGGTGGCTCGTTGCCCTGGTCCAGGGCCGCCACTGGGCGGCCGCCCGCGTGCCTGACAACGAGGTCGCGGTCATTGCCAACACCTACACCATCGCCAAGATCAACCTTGCTGACAAAAAGAACTTCCTCGCCTGTGCCGACCTGGTCGACTACGCTGTGGAGCGGGGCTGGTACGATCCTGCCCAAGGTCCTTTCAGTTTCGAGAAAGCCTACGCTGCACCGGGCAGCCGCCGGCACCTGAGCAACCTTCACAGGCAGTGGGCCGGCTTGCTGCGCATCTCGGCCGATCCTCCACCCGTACCTGAGATAGGCCCCCTCTCTTTTTCCGTGAAGCCGGAGGAGCCGCTCCGACCGGCCCATCTCGCTGCCGTGCTGCGCGACCATTACGAGCTCGCGCCGGTCCGGCACAAGCGTGGCAGGAAAAAAAACTCCCCCCACCAGGCGCACACCTCTCCCGTGTGCAGCCCGCGGACGAACTTGTCGTCCATCTTCCAGCTCCGATCCGACATGCCGGTCGAGATCGGAGCGGTCTGGTGGTATGCGCTCTGGCAGCCCTGCACCACGCCCTACATGCCCCTCTACCTCGGAACAGCCGAGGTGCCCGAACTCCTTCGATTCAGCGAATCAGCGGGGCGTCTCGAGGCAGCGCCCGCCTACCAGACCTTCAGCGATCTGGCCCGGTGGGTGGAGAGCGACTATGGCGTGCGGATCGGTCCGGTGGCAGAGGCCTGGACAGTGCTCGAGCAGGCGAATCTCGGCTTCCAGGAAACGCTCGACAAACACCTGCTCGCACTCTGGGAAGACAAGCGCCCCCAGGCGCGCGCGCTGATGACCAGCCACTGCTGCGGTGTGCTCACCCGCGCCGTGGAGCAGGCGCGGTCTTTCACGGCGGGCGAGTGAGACCGCGCCCCCCCGGGGGGGGGCGGTCACCGGAAGACAGTTCATCGAAAGACAATGTAGATGACCGCCTGCACGATCAGGATGGCCACGGCCCACGTCCTGAGATCGCGCCCGATCTTCCACCGTCCTGATCTGTCTCGCGCGGCTGTCGCCTCCTGTTTCAGGGTGAGCACCCAGGCGGCGAGGGCGAGAAGAACCAGGACGTAGACGATCACTGCCACGCCAGGGCTCACAGCCTTCGCAGCCTCGAAGCAGGTCTCTGCGATCGGTTTGAGCAAGTCGATGATCCATTCTTTCATCGGCTCATCGTCCCCTCATGTAGGTCAGGTTCTTCAACTCATGGGCGGGTTTTGGAGGCGTGAGCAGACTCACTGCCACGGTGGCGACGATGCCGGCTGCGAACGACCACCAGGCGATGTAGAGGAAAGGATCAGCTGCCTGGAAGATTCCGTCCTTGATAGAGAAGAGCATGGAGCTCGTCGCCACCCCCGCGATCAACCCGGCTATTGCACCCTTCCCATTGGCCTTCTTCCAGATCATGCCGAGAAGCAGAATGGCGAAGGTCGGCCCCTGAAAGATGGAGAGCAGGGTCTGCATGGCGCTGAAGATCCCCTCGAATTCTTTGGTCAACGGGGAGAGGAAAACCGCCGCGATGATGAACACCAGGGTGAGCGCCTTGCCGACACGAAAGAGGTGCTCGGGCGTGGCATTCCGCTTGATGTACCGTCTGTAGATGTCCATTGTCCAGAGCGTGGCGGCCGAGTTCAGGTAGGAGTCAACGCTCGACATGAGGGCCGCCAGAAAACCGGCGAAGACGAGCCCGGCCAGCCCCGTGGGAAGAAGTTCGTGGAGCAGGGTGGGGTAGATGTTGTCCCCCTTGTCGAGGTCGGGAAAAAGCCCGAAACCAATGATTCCCGGTATGACGATCAAAAAGGGGATGGTCAGCTTCAGAAAAGCTCCGAAGAGAACAGACTTCTTCGCGTCCCGCTCGCTGGCCGTGCCCAGGTTGCGCTGGACGATCGCCTGGTTGCCGATCCAGTAGGCGGGGGAGAGCACGAAGGCGAGCCCGAAGAGAACCGCCGACCACGAGAAGGGGTGGGGAGTGTCAGCGGGCAGGATGAGGTCGAAGAAGGTCTCTCTCGTGTCTCCTCCCTTTTCGGCGACAGCAGCGACAAGGCCGTCGATGCCGCCCACCTCGGCGAAACCGAGGACGAGAATGACCACGCTTCCCACGAGGAGAACGAAGTACTGGATCGTGTCGGTGAACACCACCGCCTTGAGGCCTCCCGTGAAGGTGTAGAACCCGATGACCGATGCGGTCACCACGATCGATACACTGGTGGGCCAGCCGAGGAGAATCTTGAGGACCGTGGCCGACGCCCAGAGGAAGATCCCGAGATTGGCCACCATGAAGAGGCCCCAGAGCACGGCGACGATGGTGCGCACAGCGTCGTTGTAGCGCCGGCCGAGGTACTCGGGCACGGTGAAGACGCCCGACTTCCAGTAGAAGGGGATGAACAGGAAAGCGGCGAGCACCATGGCGGGGATGCAGCCGATCCAGTCGAAGTTCGCCACCGACATGCCGACCACGTAGGCGCTGCCCGCCACACCGACGAGCTCGAGGGCGCCGATGTCGGAGACCACCATGGAGATGCCCACCATCCACCACTTGAGATTGCGGCCGCCGAGAAAGTAGTCCCTGTCCGTGCGCTGCTTCCGGCCGAGCACGAATCCGAGAACGAGCATTCCGGCCAGGTAAGCGATAACAATGGCAATGTCCACGTTGGACAGGCGCTGCATGAATGGAGAGCTCCTCGTTTCTGCATGAACACGCGATTCCGTACAGGAGTGATCGATGGTGCCATGCTGCCTGCAGTATTGCAACGCGCATGTGGCGTGAGGTACCCTCGATGGACCGCGGATGTATTCGCTGCATTCGGGCTCCACAACCGAGGAAAGGGTCGGAATGAAAACAACGATCGCATTTCTGATTTTCTGTGCCCTTGCCCAGCCCCCGGCCTCGCCCGGCGAGGACTGGTTGCAGTACAAGTTCGACGCCGGCCATTCGGGCGATGTCCCCCACAGGCGGATCGACACGCCGCTCGGATTGGTTGCGGCGGTTCGTCTCACCGACGCGATCCTCACGGCGCCGGTGGTGGCCGACGGCAGGGTTTACGTGGTGGATGCTGCCGGCACGGCTTTCTGTTTCGATGCCGGGAGTCTCGAACCGGTCTGGAAACGGGCGACGCTCCAAACCCCCGCGAACTGCAACAACGTCTCCTCACCCGCCCTGTGCGGTGACTTCGTCCACTTCGGCACCATGGCGGGAACATACTATGTTCTGAAGAAAAGCAACGGTGACCTGGTGAAGGCGATCTCCTGCAACGAGCCGATCTTCACCACGCCCGTGGTGGGCAACGGCCGGGTCTACTGCGCCACCCTTGGATCGCGCGTCTTCGCGCTCGAGCCGGACGGCGCCCCATGCTGGGAGTGGGACTTCGTCAAGGAGCATCTCGGCTTCGGCGGTGATCGGTGGAGCGGCGCGGAGTGGCTGGCGCACAAGGGCGGCCGCGTGACCTGGCGCGATCAGTTCTGCTGCTCGAGAAACATCGCCCTCCGCGCGAAGACCCTCGTCGTGCCCGCCGGCGGCTCGATCGTCTGGCTCGACGACGCGGGCGATGCGGCGAAACTCAGGCAGGTCTATGCACCGAAGGAAAGCCCTTCGACTCTCGGCTTGAGCGTCGACGCGGAAGGGCGGGTCTACAGGCAGTGGTACCGCCGCGACAACTGCGGTAGCGTGGAAGTGCTTACCCTCGTCGACAACGCGGTGCGCACCACCTTTGTGAACGGCACCGAGACGAGCTACAAGGGCCCGGAGAGCATGAGCTTCTCGTCGGTGAGCGTGCGCGACGGCGCGGTCTTTCGCACCCGGCCCGAGGCGGGCGCGGGATTCTGCCGGCACGCGGCGGGCGCACCGGCCGTGGTCCTCAGCGGCGCGCTCTGTGTGACGGCACCTGTTCTGCTCGCCCACAAGGGAGTGGTGGGCGGACTCGATGGCCGTCTCTACGTCGTGCCCCTGTCGGGCGAGGAGGAGGCGTGGTCCTTCGAGACCGCTTTCGGCAAGGCGATCTCTGCGCCGGCGGCGGTCTGCGACGGGCGCGTCTACTTCGGCTGTGAAGATGGCTATCTTTACGTTCTCGGACCGGGGGGAGAGGCGACGCTGCCCGAGAAGGATCTCGAGCTCTGGCGAATCCGCAGCCCGCTCACCGGAACCCGCAGGTTGCCCGAATTCGACTGGCACACCGCCTTCGGCAACATGGCCAACACCAACGCGAACAGCCAGGAGCTCGAGCATCCCTTCGCGATCCGCTGGGTGCGGCCCTTCAGCGGAACAGTCAAGCATTTCTCGGTCTGCGGCGGGGGGCGGATGTACACCCACACCGCCGAGGGCCAGATCTTTGCCGTGGAGCAGGAGACGGGCCGGCTGCTTTGGCGCATCGCGTTCCCCGGGGTGCACATCTCGTACACGGCGCCTCTCTATCTGGACGAGCGCCTCTACGTGCCTCAGGCTGGCCTTGAACAGTGTACGCTTCGCTGCCTCGATGCGGCCACGGGACGAGTTTCGTGGGAAGCGCCCTTTGCCGGATCGCCGAGCTGGAACCGCCAGCAGCCGCCGGTGGTGCAGGATGGGCTCGTCTTCTACATGTTCGGCACGGGAAGCTACGATCCCAAGGGGTGGCTTTTCGAGCACCAGGGCACATTCGGTTTTCCAGAGGATCACAAGCCGCTGCTCCGGGCGTGGGACGCCAGAACGGGCCGCGAGAAGTGGACCAGGGATTTCTCGGACCATGGCGCCGGTGGGGACGATGCCGCGCTCTGTCTTCTCGACGGGGTGCTCTACTACTCGTGCTACTTCGGCAACAAGACGCCGCCCGGCATCACCGCGGCGATCGAACCGGCCACGGGGCGCACGCTCTGGCTGAACGATCGCCACGCGATCCATTCGGGGTGCGCCCTGTCAGGCAGGGACGGCCGCCTCTACCTCGGCGGCTACAATGCCGTGGGCGGTGACCAGAATCGCATCTGGTGCCTCGACGCCGGAGACGGGTCCCTCATCTGGCAGTCGGAGCCGGTGGAACGGGCGATCCACGTGGTCACGATCAGGGACGACACCCTCTTCGCCCACGCCCAGTACAGGAAGAGCTACCTCCTCTCGCGCGATGCGGGCAAGATCCTCGCCACCATGGAGAGGGGGTACCGCTGCACGCGGTTCACCGTCTCCGAACCCTACCTCCTCGGAGCGAATCTCGACTTCTACGAGCTCTCGAAAGGATTCTCCCTAACATCGACCGGTCCTGCCGTCGACGTGCTCCTCTGCGTGGGAGGCACCGTGTCGAACGGCCGTGTTTTCTTCACGGCCAATGGCGGGGGGTTGCAGGCGTCGCTCTGCTACGGGGAGGAGGCTGCCGCCTTCGACCCGCCCTGGGCGGTTGTGCACGCCGAGAGCGGATCGAGAGACGAGTGACGATCGATCAGTGGCACGCCATGCAGTTCATCCCATTGTCGGCGTGAGGCACGGGCGCGTGGCACACACGGCACGAGTTCTGTGTGGCTCCCAGATGAGTCGCGTCGGCCGGCATGGGCAGGGTCAAGTGTCCGCCTGATCCGGCGCGGTGGCAGAGCATGCAGCGGTTTGCCGAGCGCGGCACGTGGCAGTTGAGGCAGTGGTTCTGCTGCCCGCGCGCGAACTGGCCCCTGTGCGAGAGCGGCTCCACACTGGTGTGGCAGTGCGTGCAGAAGGTCTGCTGGTGGCACGTCTGGCACGACTTCCTTTCAATACGCGCCGTCAGTCCGTGGGTGCGGTTCTTGAACGACACCGTGTGCGAACGGGGCTCGCGCTGCTGATGGCACGCGTCGCAGCCGGCCGCGTCGTGGCACACCGAGCAGTTGGCGTCGGCCATGGTCTTGTGCTCGCTACGGACCAGGTCGCCGTGGTACTCCTCGAAATGGGGGCTCTCGTGGCCCGCCGGGGGATTCTCGCGGTGACAGGTTTCGCAGGCCGAGACCTCGTGGCAGAAGAAGCACTTGTCCTCGGGGAGCTGGCGGAAATAGGGCTCGACCATTCCTCCGTGCGCCTGGCCGAAGCCGGCCGCCTTGTGGCTGGCGGGCATGGCGTCGCGCGTGTAGGTGTCGTGACAGGCGACGCACTCGGTGCTCGCTTTCATCAGATCGTGGCAGTCGAGACAGGTGTGCTTGAAGTCGGGATCGCCCGCCTTGATCACGGCGCCCGTGGCCAGATTGCCGTGGCAGTCCTTGCAGTTCGTGCCCTGGGCAACGTGCGCCTTGTGGGAAAACTTGAGATCCTCGAAAACGAGGGAGGAGTAGAATCTCATTTTTCCTTCGCCCGCGTCCCGCTCCTCGAAGAAAGCCTTCTCCGCGTCGGAGAAGATCTCAGGATCATCGTGGCAGTCGACGCAGGTCTCGGCAGTCGGCAGGGAGGTTTGATCCTCTTCGCGCGCCCCTTCGTGGCAGTCGATGCACTCGAGCTCGTTCTCCCTGTGCACGCCGTGGGGGAAGGGTGTGGGGGCCCCCTTGGTCTTGGGCAGCCCGCCGGTCCAGGCAAAGAGCGTCCCCGAAGCCACAACGAGAAGAGCCAACAGGATAAAATTGCGATATCTCATTTGTCCTGATCCTTTCGTGCGATCAGAAGTGAAAGGTGAGGCCGGCGGACAGCGACGTGTATGTGTCCTCGTCGTCGGCATCTTCGAGTTCGGCTTTCATGAGAAAGCCCAGATCGTGAGAGAGAGTCCAGCGCCACCTGACGAAGTAGGTCTGGACGTTCAGGGTCTCGAGATAGGAGATTTCCCGGTACTTGAACTTCGAGTAGTAGGTGCCGGCCTCGAGAATGTGGTTTCGATCGATGCGCTGGCGCACCTCGCCGCCCAGGGAGTATTCCGAGTCGTCCGTCGAATCCCAGTAATCGAAGTGCACGCTCGCCCTGAGGTCCTCGATGAAAAGGTCGAAGGTCGAAAGCGAAGCTTGCGTGCGCACCCATTCCTTGTCGAAGATCGTCTCGTCCGTCGTGTCGAGGAGCTCGTGCGAGGTGAGCTCGGCGCCCACCTCGAAGTTCTCGCCGAGCCCCTTGGAGGCCAGGAGTCGGAAAGTCTGATACGGTTCGAGGCGCCCCAGAATGTCGGAGTAAGGGGTGTACCCGTCGGACAGGTCGTCGAGTTTTTCCGGCATCCACGCGTAGTCGAAGGTCAAATTCAGGTCGTGCTCCACGTTCCAGTAGACGAGGGTGCTGTTCAGGTTGCGCTGCTGGCCGTTGACCACGTTTTCGATCAGGGAACCGTGCATGGTTTCGAGGAAGTCGTATCGCACCCCGAGAACAGCATTGTAGTCCCGGTGCGTGCCATAGAACGTCGTCGAGTCGCGAACGCCCTGGAGATCGAGGGAGACCGTGAGCGGCTTGGAGATCCGGCTCGTGACCGATCCGCCGTAAATACGGTCGCTCGACCACGTCGAATCGCCAGTGAACTTGTAGTAGTTGACCGGCACACCGCCGTAGATATTGACCGAGGTCTTGTCCCCCGGTCGGAGAAAGACCTGTCCACCGTCGAAGTGACCGCCCGTGTACCCATCGTGGAACTGGCGGCCGATCCTCAGTTTGTCGACGATACCGAGACGGTTGAAATCGACGTAGCCCGTGTAGACCTGTTCGGCCACGCGGTCCGATTCGAGATCGTTGTAGTCCACGAAGGCCGCCTCGTCGGGAACAACGAGGTTGTTGTTCCGGTCTGCGAGCCCGTTCATGTCCCATTGCATCCGTCCCGAGAAGGCGCCGGTCACGGCATCGACGCTGTCGTTGCCCATCTCGACACCGAACCAGAGAACGGTGTCCAGGTCGCGGTCGTGGTGGCCAAATCTGTAATTGGTCTCGACTGTGACGAAACCGGTCACCGTCTGTGACGCGGCTCCTGTCGAGGAGACCAGATCGGCGCGGATCTTTTCCCTCTCGCTTCGAAGGCGAAGAAGCTCGGAGCGAACCTCTTCCATTTCGGGGCGTTCGACCTCAGGGTCGGCGGCGGCGTTCAGAGCTGATGTCGTCAGCGCTGATGCGATTGACAAGGTCGCAACGACCAGTGAAGCCCAAAACCCGAGTTTTTTCATCAAAGGCATGGATCTGCCTCCTCTTCAGCCACTCTGGATTCCACGAAGATTTTCGAGGAATCGACCGCGGCACAGTCTTACTTCTTCTTCACGTGCTCGTGCTTGACGTGAGGATTGTGGCATTTGGTGCAGCCCGTGGGGGTCCGGTCTATTTTCTTTTCCTTGGGGTACTCTTCCTTTTCCACCTTGTCCTTCTTGAGCTGGCTCATCAGGTCGAAGTGGGTGCTGCCCGGACCGTGACACTGCTCGCACTGGACGTTGAGGAGGTGGCCGCTCTCTTCAACCGAGACAAAGCCGCCCATCTCAAAGCCGGTGGTGTGGCACTTGAGGCACTTGGGATCCTTTTGGTGCTCCGCGTCGAGGCATTCGAATGTCTTGGCGTGCTTCGTAGCCCGCCAGGTCTTGTGCTGCTTGATGTGGCACTTCTTGCACTTCTTCTCGCTCACGAAAGAGGTCTCTTGCGCCGGGCCGGTCTTTGGAGCGGCAAAGAGACAGAGTGCCACGCTTCCCAGGCAGAGGGCGATAATGACACTCACGATTTTGAAGGACTTGATCATTGGGTTTTCTTCCTTAAACGAGTATGCAAGGGGGCCAGTGGCCCCCTTGCATACCGATGAGCATCAACGGGGTATGACGAGTTGATCGCGCTCGGACTGGGAGTAACCCAGCATTTTCCAGTTTTCCAAATAGTTGTGGCCTGCCTGAGAAAAGTCAATGTGAATATCTTCACTCGATCCATCGTTGGTAACGATGGAAAGATGCGATGCCAGGGAAGCGGAGTCTTCCATCTCGTAGTGGAAGAGATTGTAGCTGCCGTCGAAGATCCATGTTCCTGAATCGTGACAGTCGGCGCAGCCCGCTGCTCCGAAAGCGTCGCCCGCGGGCCGGATGTTGTGGCTCATCGAAAAGAGGTGAGGCATCACCCAGAGATGGGGATCGGAGATGTTCGGATTGCCCGTGGCCACACCCTGGGCGATGATCTGCGCGCGCATGTCGCTGATCTCCTGGGCCGTGTTGACCTCGGCCTTGCCGTCGCCCGTGTCGTCCCAGGTGGCGTCGATGCCTGCCGCCTCCGCCGCCGCCATCATGTCCTTCTTCATGAGCGCGTAGCTCAACTCGTCGCTGGCGTTCTTCTCGGCCCAGAGGAGGATGGTCATCATGTTCTGGGGGAAGATCTTGTAGTCGCCGTTGGCATCGGGCCACCAGCTATAGGTCGGCTTGAGACCCTCGGCCGTCCACGCCGAGGGGCTGGCCGGGCTGCCATTGACGAAGAGACCGTACTTCTCCTTGCCAAGGGGGTAGGCTCCGCCGGCGATCTCGATCGTCCTGAGGGCCGTGGTGTCCTTGGTCGGGATGTGGCACGTGGTGCAATCGATCTTGTTCATGTGGAAGGAGTAGATCCCGCCGAACCCGGCCGCGTCGTGCGCGGTGGTCGGATCGAGGCCGACCAGGTCGTCGTCATCGGTCGCGTCGGTATGGCACTCGCCGCAGGACTGGATCGTGAAGTCGAGATCATCCCGTACCGTGCCGATCTTGTCGTGCCCCTTGGCGATCTGGTGGTCGATGCCTGCTTCGTGGCATTCGGTGCACGAGATGCCGGCCGCGTCGTGGACATCGCGATCATAACCGGCCGGGCCGGTGATCGCGCCCCAGGCAAAACCGCGCTTCTTGACGTCGGAACGGACATTGCCCGAGTTGGTGGTGTAGCCGTTCTCGTCCTGGCAGTGGCACTGGGCGCAGTTGTGATCGTGAGCACTGTCATTGAGGGCGATGCTCAGACTGCCGTTGTAGGCCACTTTCTGGGTGCCTGGATCGACTGCGGCGTAAAAGCCCGCGCCAGCGCCCGGGGAGGCATAGAACCTGCCGGCCTTGACCTCGGTGGCGCGGTCGTTGGTTGAATATCCTTCCATGTGGCAGAGGAGGCAGTCGATCTCGAGAACGCCGGCCGTGTGCCAGGGGGCGAGTTCCACGTTGCCCGAGGTCGAGTTGTAGTAGTAGTAATCGCCATTGAGATTGGCAGGCACGTTGCCGTCACTGAGGTACTGGTCGTACCGGTTTCCCTGGCGGTCGTATTCCATCGCCCCGCCGCCCGGATGGCACGCGCCGCAGTTGGACTTGGCGTATTCGTAGAGTCCGAGGTCGACGTCGTAGTCGTTCGCGTTGGTTTCTTTCGCCAACTGGCGAAAGGAAGGAGGTCACCACTTGCCCACCATGCCAGGGGAAGACACCCAGGCGTACATGCCGTGGTCGACTCCATAGTCATCGTCGAGGAAATCAGCGCCCTGCTGGAAATGGTAGCCTTCCTCGATCGTGCCGTAGTTGTGGCAGTATCCGCAGGTCTGCTTGGGACTGTAGGGAGCGGCGTTGGCCACGGTCGTGTCGATTTCCTCGCCGTCCACGTCCCTCAGGTAGATGGCGACATGGCTTCCGGCCATGGGAATCAGGGTTCCTGTTTGCTGAGCGCCCGTGTTCGTGTTGTTGCTCCTGCCGCTCTTCGAACAAGCGGGAAGGAGGAGTGCGGCGCACGCAAGCAGAACGACGGCGAACAACGCTGTTCGACCCGAGAAGATCGGTCTGTTCATGGCAATCTCCCTATCACGAGACCATAAATTGAAAAAGTGATCAGTCAGCACTGTTTTGATTTTGAAGTCTGACAATCCTAAAACTGTGCTTGGGGAAAAATCAATCGAGATGACGGTGCCATCATCTCGATTTGCTAATAAGTTAATAAACGTTGACTAATTATATTAAGAAATCATATTTCGTCAAGAAGATGAGTTAAAATAGTTAACCTTGCAATCTGTTTCTAATTAATAAGTTGTGAATTCATCATCAAATGATGATTCAGTCGATGGCCAGTCCCTTGGCAAAAATGGGGATATTATTGCCTGTGACTGCCTCCGGCGGGTAACTCGTTTTCTCCAGGTTGTTCCAGAGTTCCGAGTTCAGGGCGCAGTTCTTCCGATGTACTCATGGAGCGGTTCGGCCTCGATGCCGAACGGTTCGACTCCTACATGAAGACCTACCACGCCCTCGCCACGCTCCACGGTTCCCAGGACGCGGCCGAATGCACGAGCTGCCACGAAACGCACGCCATCCGATCCCAGGGAGATCCCGAGAGCAGCATTCACCCCGCCCATCTGACGGACACCTGCGGCCAGTGCCACGAGGGCGCGACAGAGAGCTTCGCCCGGATCCCGATCCATCCGGTCGACCAGAAGGAGCGCAATCCCACCGCCTTCTGGATCGAGCAAGGTTACATCATCCTGATCGTGCTCGTGATCGGCGGAATGGTCGCCCACAACATGGTGATCCTCTTCTACTTCATCAGGGGCAAGTTCAGGAGCGAGAAGAAAGCCCACGCCGTCCAGCGGTTCCGTCCCTTCGAGGTCTATCAGCACGTGCTGCTGATCGTCAGCTTTACCCTGCTGGGGGTCACTGGCTTTGCGCTCAAGTTTCCCGACGCGTTCTGGGTGCGGTGGCTTTCCGAAATCGGCATGACCGAGACGGTCCGATCGACGGTGCACCGCGTTTCGGCAGTCGTCATGGTAGTCGCCTCCGTGGTTCAGATGATCTACCTCGTCGGCACGCGGAATGGCTGGAACGATCTCAGAGCGCTGCGGCCGACCCTGGAAGACATCCGGCATTTCTTCCAGAACATGAAATTCCATCTCAGGCTGAGCAAGAAGAGGCCCGACTTCGGCCGTTTCGACTACATGGAAAAGATGGAATACCTCGCGTTGATCTGGGGCATCCTCGTGATGGCCGCCACCGGTTTCATCCTCTGGTTTCCCGAGATCTTCGCCGGTTTTTTCCCCTGGTGGGCGTTCGAGGCCGCCGAGGTCGTCCACTTCTTCGAGGCGATCCTCGCCACGCTGGCGATCGTCTTCTGGCACTGGTTCTTCGTCCTCTATCACCCGGAGAACTACCCCATGAAGCTGACCTTTCTTCACGGCAAGATCACCGAGGCCGACCTCAAGCACCATCACCCGGCCGAGTACGCCGAGATCAAGAGCAAGTCGGCGGAAGAGAAATGAAAGCCGGTTGAGAGAGTGTTTTGAGGCGTTGGAGATCCTGCGCGGCAAGATGTGGAGCTTCGCTTACGGACTCCGAGAGCCGGTCGCGATTTTACTTCGCCATTCACGCACTCGTGATGTACCATCAAGTCGTCTCATTGAAGATGAGTGTTCCCGCGAAACCGGAGTGGCATGATGGCCGACCCACACAAGCCCGTTCTCGTTGCGATTGCGTCTGTTTTCATCCTTGCTGTCGTTGCGTTCGTCTATTTTATCCTTTCCGGCCAGGATGATCCTGCTGGAACCGTGCCCATCGACAGGGATACCCCGTCCGCGGGAGCCGAGCCGCGAATCACCGCCGACATCGAAGCGGCCGACGAGGTCGCGGCCGAAGGGGACGCGGAAAGGGTGCCCGTCACCGCGGAACGTCCCAAGGCACGAAAGGGGCAGCGGACCGGCGACGGCCTCATCATGGGCCGGGTTTGCGACGAGGCGGACTGCAACCTGGAAGGAGCCGGCGTCTATTTCGTGGATTGCCGGCCCGAGGTCCTGGCCGTGTCGGCCAAGCTCGGCATGGGGGATTACACAGCGTCGAGGTATGCCTTTGCGGAGACCGGGCCGGACGGCGCCTTTCGCTTGGAAGATCTCGCCGGCGCGAAGGAGGCCTCACTCTACGTCGATCACGAAGACCATGCCGTGAAACGGGTGCCTGTCGGCATCTACAACGCCGACACCCGCGACGTGGGAACGATCACGCTCGAAACCGGGGGGCGGGTCAGCGGCAGCGTCCGGAACCGCGCGAGCGGCGAGCCCATTGCGGGCGCGCTCGTGAAGGCTGTCGGTTTGTCCGATTCCGTCGAATTCGACGAGGGCATGGTGGCCGTTTTTAGCGGCGACGCCCCGCCGGACAGGATCCGCAGGACCGAGTCCGGGCCGGACGGCGCCTTCGAGTTGAAAGGGCTTCCAGCGGGAAAGACGATCGTTTCGGTCGAGCACGAGAACTATCTGCCGGGCAAATCCCGGAAGATCGTAGTCGAGAAGGGGAGAACCACGGACGGAGTCGAGCTCTATCTCGATCAGCCCTTCTCCATCTCGGGAACCGTCGTTGACGGGAACGGAAAACCGCTCGAAGCGATCAGCGTCTCGGTCCGACAGCCCGTGGACGCCGACATCACGAAATCCTCGGCCCTGTCCTTTACCGTTCTGGAGGAGGAGAGCTGCCTCTCCGGACCGGACGGCGCATTCGAGATCACCGGGATCGGGACGGGAAAATACACGGTCAAGGCGAAGGGCGGGGTCTATCTTCCCCGATCGATCGACGGCGTGGAAGCGGGGACGAGCGGCCTCGTCGTCACCCTCGAAAGAGGGGGCATCGTCCACGGCCGGGTTCTCGATTCGAAGACGGGAGAGGGCCTGGAGAGGTTTAAGCTGAAGGTCACGAGACAGGCCTCCGGGCCGAGAAAGTTCGCCGGGCTCGTCCTCACGGGTGATGAAGCGGCGGCCCGGATCGGCCACGGCGCCGACCCCCGCGGCGCCTTCTTTGTCGAAGGCGTGGGCAAGGAGATGGTCAGGTTCCAGATCACGGCGCCCGGTTACGCCGACCTGAGCGTCGGCGCCATCACCAGCTCGCCGGGGGCGAAGGAGCCGATCGACTTCGAGCTCGATCCCGAGGCGTCGGTGGCCGGAATCCTGCTCGCTCCCGGCGGTGAACCACTTGCAGGGGGATCGGTCGTCCTGCAAAAGCCGAGAGAAAAGGACGACGTCGACAGGCTCGTGAGAAAACTGGTCATCGGAGACGACAAGGAGTCACTCCGGAAGCCGTCCTGGACGGGCCGGGACCGGAGCGGACCGGCAGGGGAGTTCCTGATCGGGGGCGTGCCCGAGGGCGACTACGTGCTGGAGGCTTACCACGACGACTACCTGAGGCCGGAGCCCGTCGTCCTTTTCATCTCCTCCGGGGAATCGAAGAGCGACATCATCCTCGAGATGCTCCTGGGCGGCGCCGTGGAGGGGACGGTCTTCGGCAGGGACGGCCGCCCCATGCCCGGCGCGCGGGTTCGTGCCTTCGATCAGGGCGTCGACCCCCTCGGCGACAGGAATGCCACGGCCGATGGCGACGGGAATTACTCGTTCAGCGCGCTCCGGCCGGGGGAATATTCCATCGCGCTCGATACGAAAGAACCGGTTTCCATCCTGGAATCGGCACTGCGCTCCGACGACGATGAGCGCGCCGCGGGCATCCGCCTTTTCGTCGGGGAGGGCGAGACGGTCCGGCTCGATCTCCATGACCTTCCGCCCGGCACCATTTCGGGTTCGGTCACCGAGGCGGGTTACGGTGTTGTCGGAATCGAGGTCCGGCTCCTGACGAGGGAAGAACTGGCATTCATACCTGTCAAAACGTGCCGCACCGGTAACGACGGCCGCTACATGATGAAGGATGTCAGGAGCGGGGAGTACACGATCAGCCTCGACATGGGCGATCTGCCCGATTCCTTCGAAAGCGCGGTCACCCTCTATCCTCACGGGCGGGTTGTCCACGATTTCGAGCTTCCCACGGGGCGCGTCGCCGGCAGGGTGGTCAACGCCGAAACGGGTGCGCCCGTCGCCGACATCGAGGTCTCGATGAAGAAGCCGGCCGGGGAGGGGAAGATCAAGATGAAGGTTGTCTCGTCGAGCGTCAGCATGTCGTCCTCCGGCGACGACGGTGAAAAGACGGCCACTCTCTCCATGAGAGGGAGCGGGCCGGTCCGCACGGACAGGGACGGCCGCTTCGAGATCCGTTGTCTCAAGGATGGCGCGTATCGCCTCGTCGCCTCGGGAGGCGGTTACGCCCGGGAGACGCGCGAACCGGTGAGGGTGACGGAAGGGTCGGTCACCACGGTGCAGGATATCAGGCTTTCGAGAGGCGCCCTCCTCACGGGCCGGGTGATCAACCTCCGGTCCGGCGAGGTCGTGGCCAACTGTCCGGTCCTTTGCTCCAGGCTCGGCGCGGGGGGGGAGGCGGTGGAGGGGGATTCCCGGTGTGTGCTCTCGGCAAAGGACGGACGTTTCGAGGTCGCCGGTCTTGCCGGGGGGCGCTACCGGCTTTCGGTCCCCGTCGGCGGGTACGAGGGTGTGCTCGACCTCGAGATCACGCCGGGCGAAGAGACGGAGGCCGATCTCGAGGTGGAGCCCTCCTTCTGATCCTCGAAAATGGTTGCTCACACCCGGAACGCATCATTGTTCGCCGATCTCGGTCTCACCTGGTGGAGTGATAATGTCAGCGGCCGACGAAAGCTGAACGCCGAAAAGGCCTCTCGATCCTGGCAGATCCTGTGCGGGGGTGGGTGGGTTGGGTTGAAAACTCAGCGTACTACTTCCGCCAAATCGTTAAAAGGGGGGAACAATGCCGGTGCGGGTGTCTTCGAGATTATTCGGCTTCGAGGATCATCACGTTCGTCAGCCGGCTGCTCGGCCCGCCGACGATCCGCACGTTCACAGTGTTCCCGGGGACAACATCTCCCACGAGGTAGAGGTGGTAATAAAACTCTTCAGCTCCCATGTCGACCGTGTCGAGCTGGGCACGTCGGAGATGAAGGTCCTTGCAACGTCGGGAGAGGCATAAGATACTGGGGTAGATCAGCTAGGCGAAAGAAATTTGATTCGAAAGGGTGGGAATGAGCGATTGAAAATCCTGCATAACATCCCTACCCTCCGTGAATTGTCTGTCTCGGCTCGTGGGAAGCAACGACTTGAATAAACCGAATCATTCAAAGCGGATCACTGAATTGCTCTGGACGCATTCGGGTTTTCTGGTCGTCGCTTTTCTGATTCTCGCTTTTCCCCAGTTCTGTGCCGGCCAGCTTTACCATGTCCGAATCTACGAGGAGGCTGACGGGCTGCCGAGTCCGGATATCAAGAGCATTACCCAGGACAGGTGGGGACGGATCTGGTTCGCGACGCGATCCGGACTGGCGGCCTATGACGGGGTGGAATGGTATGTCCCCGACCTCACGAACCTGGTACATGAGATCGATCGAGGGCAACTGACGTCAAATTCTGACGGGGACGTCTGGGCCATGTTCTCCGGTTCCAGGCCCAGTCTCCTGCGGCTGGATGGAGATCGCTGGATTCCAGTGCCTCTGAATCCTGATCTGACACCAGAGTACCACCATTTCAAACACATGGCCGTGGCATCGGTCGGTGGCACACCGGTGATCGTTCTGGCCCGCCATCCCGACAGGCTGAGCGTGCTAGCAAATTCGCGCTGGATCGAGCTCTCCCTTGCCGTCCATGGCATTTCGAGAATCAACACCCTGGCCACGCGCGGTGAACTGATCTTCGTGGGCTCTCCAGAGGGTCTGTTCGTGATTTCGGCTGGCACACCGACCGCGGTGTCTCGCAGCAAGGCCGTGCCCGCGGGGAAGGAAATCAAGAGCCTGTCCGTCGATCCGACCGACCGGGCGCTCTGGATCGTGGGCAAGGACTGGATCGGACGGCTGGTCGACGGTCGCTACGAACCCTTTGCCGAAGAGGTCGCAGTCATCCAAATCCCCGAATTTCCGGAAGTGATCGCCGAGGCCGACGGTCGCGGAGGCATCTACGTTGCCAGCATCGCGTACACCCTGCAATACATCGACCAACGGGGAGAGTTGGAGACACTGGACCCGAGGAACGGACTGATCGACGATGGAACAGTGGACATCTTCGTCGACCGTGAAGGGATTCTCTGGCAGGGCACCAAGCGGGGAGTATTGGCCATCATCAGCCGTCGCTTTGCGGGTTACAACAGCCAGCACGGCCTGCTGTCCGACGAGGTGAGCGCCTTGCTGAAACGCTCCGACGGAACCATGGTCCTGGGGCATCAGAATGGTCTGACCTTCTGGGACGAAACTCTCGAGACCGTTCCTTTCATCAACGCCGATCAGCGCACCCGTGTGCTGGACCTGGCTGAAGACTCCCGTGGCAACCTATGGATCGCCGGGCGCCGTCTGGGCCTGGGGCGCCGAACGCCCGACGGGAATATGATGTGGCGGTCCATCGATCCCAACGGGAGAGAGTCTGTTGTCTCGGTGCTGGTCGACGATCAAGACCGGGTCTGGGTTTTGTCGGGCGAACGCCTGCTCTCGCTGGAGAACGAGATCTTGCAGGAAGTCGATGTCGCCTGGCTGTCCGACGACATCCCGTATATGCGGCGCCTGCTGCAGGGTGCCGACGGCTCCATCATCATCACCACCGGGGGGCAGGGGATATATGCCATCGACGGGAGCGCCGTTCGGAACTGGAGAACCGGTCTGGGCAAAGACGGAGACTCCACCTACGACGTGCACGAGGGCCCCGACGGAACAGTCTGGGTGGGTTCCCGCATGGGATTGTTTCGCATGCAGGGCGACAGCCTGGTGCGCCCGGCTGATTCCCGCTTGAAGATCGAACGACCGGTGTACTTCATCCTCACCGATAAAGAATCCCGGCTGTGGATCGGTACGGACGACGGGGTCTTTCGTTTCGACGGCGAGCGGCTTGATCATTTCACCGTGGAAAACGGGTTGATCGGTCGCGAGACCAACCGTTGCGCCGGACTGGTGGACGACGCCGGCAGGGTCTGGATAGGCACCGACCGGGGGCTGGCCATTTATCGTGACCGGTACGATACGATCGAACCAGCGCCGCCCCTCGTCAGGCTGATCGGGCTGGAGGCGGACGGAACGAGTTACCCCCTCGACCGGGACCTCGATCTTCCGTCTCGATCGGGAACGGTGGTTTTCAATTTTCGCGCCGTGACCTTTGCCGAGGAGAACCGGATCCTCTTGCGCAGTCGCCTGGAGGGTTTCGATCCCGATTGGCTGGAGCCCTACAACTCGCCCGAGCAGGTGATTCGCTACACCAACCTGCCGGCCGGCAGGTATCGATTCCATTTACAGGCCGCCGGTTTCGGTCAGCCCTGGAGCGATGTTGTCCGTTCACCCGAAATCGTCGTCCCCGGTCCGATATGGCGCCGGCCCTGGTTTATTTTCGTTGCCCTTCTGGGAGCGCTTGCTGCACTTTCTCTTCCGATCATCGTGATCGCACAGCGCCGCTACGCCGCCAGACTGAAGGACGAGGTCGAGGCACAGGTCGCCGAGAACCTGCGCATCGGGGCCGAGGTGCAGAAATCCCGGAAGCTGGAGGCGCTCGGCGTACTGGCCGGCGGCCTTGCGCATGATTTCAATAACCTGCTGACCGTCATTCTCGGCAATCTGAATTTGCTCGCTGAAGAAGAACGCATGCAAGCGGATCAGATCGCCCGCGTTCGCTCCGCGACCAAGGCCATAGACCGGGCTCGAGGATTGACGAACCAGCTCATGACTTTCTCCAGAGGCGGAGCTCCCGTGCTGAAGGCGGGCTCCCTGGCGAACCTGGTTCGGGAGTCGGGGGAATTCGTCATGCAGGGTTCCCATATGAGTTGTGAATTCGACTTGGTGAACGACCTGTGGGCTGTCTCCATGGACGCCGACCAGATAAGCGAGGTCATCAACAACCTGCTGCTCAACGCCCAGCAGGCGGCGGCGCCCGGAGGCCGGGCCTGGGTGTCGGGACGGAACCTGGATAGCGCCCCATTGGATCTGCCTCCGGGACGCTACGTGGAGATCGCCGTCAGAGATGACGGCCCCGGCATCGATCCGCAACATCTGCCCATGGTCTTCGATCCCTACTTCTCCACCAAGGACCGCGGCAGTGGTTTGGGGCTGTCCACTTCCTATTCCATAATGGAGCGCCATGGCGGGCGACTGGCAGTGGAGACGATCCCGGGGCAGGGGGCGACTTTTCGCATCTTCGTGCCGGCCACCGACGAACTTCCCGTCGAAGAACCGGTCCATCCGCTCGCACGGAACGGGACACTGCACGGCACGATTCTGGTAATGGATGACGAAGATGCGGTCCGGCAGTTATTGGGCGCAATGCTGAAAAGGATCGGGTTGAGTGTGGAATTCGCGGTCGACGGCGTCGAGGCCATCGCCTCCTACAAGCAACGTCTTTCAGAAGGCATGCCCTACGATGTCGTGATCACGGATCTGACGGTTCCCGGGTCCATGGGCGGGAAAGATTGCGTCAAAGGCCTGCTCGCAGAGGATCCCAATGCTCGTGTCGTGGCGATCAGTGGCTATTCGAACGATCCGGTCATGGCCAACCACGCCGCATACGGTTTCTGCGCCTCTCTGGCCAAACCGGTCACGATCAATGATCTGCGGGAACTGATGCAACGGATTCTGAGCACCAGCCCGGTCTAGCCAGCCGAATGCGCCGGGTTTCCCCGGTTCTGTCCCGGTCCTTCTTTACGAGTTGAGGTTGCTTGACGGAGCGCTCAAGGATGCCAAGTTGATGGCGTAGAGCAATGTTCTCCAGTGCATCTGATTTACGGGGCCGAAAGAACGAAACCAAGGTAGATACTATCAGGGAAATCATGCTTGCGATGGGATAATGCTGTCAGCCTAAAGGCAAGAATCGCACGGAGTGCGAGTAAACAGAAGGCTCACCTCAATGCTCCACCCAGCGCCAGCGTTTCACGCACACGCTGAAAGAGCCTATCACGCGTCGTAGGTTTCTTCAGGAAGTCGATGTTTCCGTCTTTCGTTCCACCGGCCTTGAAGACATCCGATGGATAGCCCAACATGTACAGGACTCTAATCTCCGGTCGCTGTCGTGTCAGCCGTTTCGCGAGCTGCGGGCCGTTCATCTCGGGCATGATGACGTCGGTCAACAGCAAGGCGATCGGGCCCGTGTGGGATGAAGCCAGTTCAAGCGCCTCGCGCCCGCCGCGGGCGCGAAGCACCGTGTAGCCGCCGGTCTCGAGAAGGTCTGAAGTCGAGTCGAGCACGAAGCACTCGTCGTCGCACACGAGGATGGTCTCGTCGCCTCCGGGACACTCTTCTTCCGTATCGGCAGGCCTGGCGGCAGACTCCGTGAGAGTCTCCGTGGCTCGAGGAATGTATATGCGAATGACCGTCCCCTCTTCCACACGGCTTTCGACGGCGATGTGACCGCCCAGCTTCGTGATGTCGGCGAAAACAGCCGAAAGCCCGAGGCCCGTTCCCTCCCCTGTCGGCTTCGTCGTGAAGAAGGGCTCGAAGATGCGGGCAACCGTCTCGTCGGTCATTCCGCAGCCGGTGTCCTCGAAGATCAGTTCCGCGTGCGGGCCGGGGCGGGCGTCGGGATGGGTGCGCACATAGGCGTCGTCGAATGTCACGTTGCCGGTCCGGATCGTGAGCGTGCCGCCGTCGGGCATCGCGTCGCGCGCGTTGATGGCGAGGTTCATGACGGCCTGCTCTATTTCCGCCATGCCTGCTTCGATGGGCCAGAGGTCCGGGCAAAGGATGGTGCGGAGTGTGATGCGCTCGCTGAGAAGCGGCTGGAGAAGCCGGTCACTCCCGCGGACGACCGCGTTCAAATCGATCGGCTCAGCGCGAGAAGATCGCTTCCTGGCGAAAGCCAGCAACTGCTGCGTCAGATCCGCGGCGCGCTGGCCGCAAGTGTAGATGGCCTTGAGCGGCTTTTCGAAGGTCTCCCCATGCTCGTCGTCGAGTTGGTATAGCAGAAGCTCGGAGTTCCCGAGAATCCCGAACAGAAGGTTGTTGAATTCATGGGCGATGCCGGAAGCGAGTTGCCCGATCGCCTTCATCTTCTGGGCATGCCGGAGCTGGTCCTCCAACTGCCTTTGCTCCTCCTCCGATCGTTTGCGTTCGGTCACGTCACGGAATATTCCATGAAGGACCTTTTTCCACCCGAGTTGGGTGACACAAGCGTTGAGGTTCACCGGAATCCTGCCGCCATCGGAATGATAAATCTCGAGATCGCCCGTGATCGTCTCTCCATCTCTCACTTGCTTCCCGAACACTCTCGCGCTCTGGTCGACGGCGTCCCGTGGATAGAGCCGTGACTGATGCATGCCGACGATTTGCTCGGACGGAATACCGAAGAGCGTCGCCGCGCTGGGATTTGCTTCCAGGATGATCCCGGTCTCGGCATCGGCGACGAGTATGGCGTCGGCGGCGGTCTCGACGAGGGTACGGTACTTCCTCTCGGAAACCCGAAGCGCTTCCTCGGCCCGCTTGCTCGCCGTGATATCCGTGTCGGTTCCGATCAAGAGCAGCGGGTTTCCGTCCTTGTCCCGCTCCATGGCCCGGCCGCGGCCGAGGATCCAGCGCCATTCTCCCGACTTGTGGCGAATCCTGAATTCGGCCCGGTACTCTTCGGCCGCCCGATTCAGATGGCCGAGCATCGCGTCCCGCAGCACGGGGACATCGTCCGGGTGGATGATCGAACCATGTTCTTCCTCCCACCGTTCCAGCTCACCGCGCTTGAATCCAGTCAGGTCGTACCACACGTCGCTCCGCCCCCACTTGTCCTCAGGGAGGCGCAGCTCCCAGACGCCGTCGCTGGTGGCGTCCAGAGCGAGCGCGAGCCGCTCTTCACTCCGTCTCAGGGCTTCCTCAGCGCGCCTGCGGTCGCCGATGTCACGGGCGATCATCACGAGCCGGGTCTCTCCGTCGGCCTTACAGTAGGATCTGGCTGAACTCTCGAAGTACCGCCACGTGCCGTCGGCGTGGCGCAGACGGTGAACCACTGCGGCACTGCCACGATCGAGCGCCTTCCTCAGGGCCTGACCGACGGATTCGGCATCCTCGGGATGGATCGACTCGTAGGCGCTCGACCCGAGGTATTCTTCGATATTCCAGCCCAGGACTTCCTCGAAGTTGGGACTGAGGTACAACATCCTCAGCTCGTCGCTGACCTCGGCGACGAGATCGTGGGATTTTTCGGTTAGGGTGCGATACTGTCGTTCGCTTTTCCCTAAGAGAACGAGCTGTTTGCGTTGCTGCCGGAGGTAGACGACCAGGGAGCCGATCATGATCGACCCGCCGATCGCCACGAGGGCCACAATCGCAGGAGAAAGCACGAGAGAGGTCCCCGGCGACCAAGATGAGACCAGAATCCAGGGAAGCGTCGCACACGCGGCCAAGCTGCCTGGCAATACCCGCCGCAATCGTGTGAACGACTTCACGCTGCAACCTCCCGTGTCGCGTTACTTGGAGGAATCACATTCCCGTGCCTATTCAGGACTGAACTTCAACGTTTCGACTTTCCCAGCTCCCATCATCCGATATGGAGGCCGTGCCTACAACACTTAATCGGCCGACAGGCGATGAGCGAAACAGACGACACGAGCGGAATCAGTCCAGGACCAGGCGGAAAAGATCTAGGGCAAGAACGGACCGTCTCACTCCACGACAACAAGCAAGAGATTGGTGATCTGCGTGTCCGGCCCGCCCCAGTTGCCGACGAGCGCCTGGAACGGTCTGCGGTCGCCCGGCTGCCAGACACTCGGAATGTTGGCGTTGCAGGTGAGGTACCCGTCCGCCGGAAGGTGACTCGAGACGACGTGAAAGACGGGCGTCATGAGGAAGAAGTCGCCATGCGGTGTCGGAAGGGGGGGATCGAGCACACCCGATCCGAGGGCGAGGACGAACGACGCCATCGGCGGGCCGATGAGACGGATGTCCATCGATTCTCCCGGTCCCGAGAGAACGGGGCCGTCGACGTAGAGGCGCGCGCGGAATTCGTCGGCGCCCATGTCGACCCCGCCGTCCACGATGCGCTGATCGCCCTCGAAATCCTTGGCCAGTTCCAACGGAACAGCCGACGAATCGCCCGCCTCCCGGCAGGGCGATCCAAAGAGCAGGTGAAGATCTTC
This sequence comes from uncultured Phycisphaerales bacterium, assembly GCA_964464495.1. Lineage (GTDB taxonomy): Bacteria > Planctomycetota > B15-G4 > B15-G4 > CAYZWU01 > CAZUHB01. Next base: position 34,353 of record CAYXGI010000036.1, on the reverse strand, counting down.
GTCGTGAACGTCGGCGAAGACCGGATCGGCATCAATCATTCCCTGCCCCCAGTTGAGGGTGGCGCCGGGGCTCACGTACACGCTCCCCTGCCCTCCGGCAAGGTCGGAATGGCTGATCGTCAACGCCGTGTCGGGGGCGTCGCCCAGGTAGATCTCGTCGCCGGTGAAAGCGATGTTGCCCCACATGATCGAATTGACCACTTTGGGAGAGGACCTGTAATCGCAGTAGATCCCTCCGCCGTTGTCGAGAGCGACGTTCCGCGCGAAGGTACAGTTGCAGATCGTGAGCGACGACTCGATACAATCCAATCCGCCCGCATTCAGAGAGGCCCTATTCTCGAAGAAGAGACAGTTGTAAAGGGCGGATTCAGAGACGCTGAAACCGATACCGGCCGCCCAATCAGCCGAGTTCCCAACGATCCAGTTACCCACGAAGAGGGGCGACTCGAATCCGCACGCAACGCCGCCTCCGGAGAACGCGCTGTTCTCCCTGATCACGTTGCCGATGATCTTGGAGGGTGTGGACGAGGTGTTGGCGTAGAGGTAGATCCCACCCCCGGCATGATTGGCGCTGTTTTTCTCGATCACGTTCTCCGCAACGGTCAGGCTGGAGGCGCGACAGAACAGGCCTCCGCCCCAGCCGAGACCGTATCCGGAGTTATTCACGCTGTTGCCGGTCAGGGTGTTCTTCCAGATGACCGAGCTCGAGTTGTTGCAGAAGATCCCTCCGCCGCCGTGGTTCAAGGTGTGGGCCTCGGTCACCGCATTCCGCCTGATGGTGTTCTCCGAGATCGAAGGCGAAGAGCCGTCGCAGTAAATCCCCGCGCCCTTGTGTTCGACGGTGTTGGATTCGATCACGTTGTTCCTAATCGTCGGCGATGAGTCCTCGATGCAGAAGATACCGCCCCCGCACCGCCAGTTGCGGTGATCGGTGCCCGTGCCGTTGAAGATCGTGAAACCGTCGAGCACGGAATCGGCCCCCTCGGACGACTGGAAGGTCACCACGCTCCCCGCGCTGTTGCCGTCGATGGCTGTGGCGCCCGGTCCCGCCTCGCTCCTGAGGAAAATCGCCTTCCCGAGAAAGTCGATCGTTTCCACGTACGTTCCGGCTCGGACGATGATCGCGTCGTTGTTCACGGCGGCATCGAGAGCGCCCTGGATCGTGGGGAAGTCGTCGGGAACGTAAATGGTCGCCGCTGATGAAGCGCCGACCAGGAGAAGAAGAATCAGTGCACCGAATACCGCTCTCTTTGACATGGTTGTACCTCCAAGTAGTTTTTTCGGTACGAACTATCGCCCTTGACTACCTGGATGGAGAAAATCGGTAACAGCCCTTTTGACTCCATGGCGACGCTCACTCGGCCGTGAGCAACCCGAGATTTGTGAGCCTCGTCAACGGCCCACCCCACTGGCCGACGAGGGCCTGGAGGTAGTAAGTGTCGCCCGACGTCGAGCCGGGAGGAATGGTCACGGGCAGAGTCAAGATGCCGCTGCTTGGAACATTGCCTATATACCCGGACCAGAGCGGTGGCCAGGGAAGGTGGAGGTCGCCGTGCGGTGTCGGTGTCGGCGGATCAACGCTGCGATCGGCCAATGCCAGCGTAACGGGCGCCGTCGGCCAGCCGACGACTTTCAGGTCGATGGTGGAGCCGGGGATGACAGAGCCTGAATGATAGAGGTGAAACCAGTACTCGTCGGCGCCCATGTCTACGACAAAGCCCAGCGCGATGCGCGGGTCGCCCTCGAAGTCGAAGGATTCGGTGACCACGGAATTGTCGCCACTGTCGAGGCAGGTCGAGCTCCATGTGATGTGATAGTCACCCCCGGCCGCGTCGGCAAAAAGTGGGTCGGCGTCGATGTTCCCTGTTCCCGGCCAGCCGCCCTTGACATCGCTATAGGTAACGGTGGGTTGTGATCCCTCGATCTCCGGTCCGCTTGGCGCGTCGTTGTCCCACAGTATGGTGTTCGTGATGATCGGGGAGGAAGTGTAGTCGCAGTAGATCCCGCCGCCGGAGTCGAAGGCCGTGTTCCCCGTGATAACGTTGCTCCTAATCGTCGGAGAAGACGATTCGCAGTAGATCCCGCCGCCGGACTGCTCCCCCCCCGGATTGATTGATCCTGTTCCGTTCGTCAGCGTGAATCCCTCCAGCACGGAATCGAGCCCTTCGCCGCGCTGGAACCTCACGACGCTCCCGGCCTGGTTCGCGTCGATCGTGGTCACCTCTGCCCCTAGCTCGCTCCTGACAGTGATCGCCTTCCCTTTGAAATCGATGTCGTGCTCCACGTACGTCCCCGGCCTCACGATGATGGTGTCGCCGTTGGCGGACGCGTTGATCGCGATCTGAATCGTCCCGTAATCATCTGGAACGTAAATGGTGGCCGCGCCGGTCGAGAGGGCGAACAGAGTGATCGCCGCGATGCCAAGCAGGGTAATTCGACACATGGGAATCTCCTTCTATTCAACAGTCAGGACTTCAAGATTCGTGAGCAAGGTCAACGGCCCACCCCACGGGCCGACGAGGGCCTGGAGGTAATAAGTGTCACCCGTGATCCAGCCGGAAGGAACGGTCACGGGCAGAGTCAAGATGCCGTTGGCGGGAACATTTTCAATGTTGCCGGACCAGAGCGGTGGCCAGGGAAGGTAGAGGTCGCCGTGGGGTGTCGGTGTGGGTGGATCAACGGTGCTGTCAGCCAATGCAAGCGTGACGGGTGCTGTTGGCCAGCCAACGACTTTCAGGTTGATGGAGGATCCGGGAATGACCGGTCCTGAATGATAGAGGTGGAACCAGTACTCGTCCGCGCCCATATCGACCGCGACTCCGAGCGCGATACGCGGATCACCCTCGAAGTCTATCGATTGTGTGACCACGGAATCGTCGCCGCTGTCGAGGCAAGGAGAAAGAGCTGTGATGTGGTAGTCGCCTCCGGACGCGTCGGCGAAAAGTGGATCGGCGTCGATGTTGCCCGTACCCGGCCAGCCGCCCTTCACATCGCTGTAGGTCACATCCGGGTCCCCGAGTCCATAGACATAAATCTCCGGACCGTTCCAAGCGCTGTTGTCCCATACGATCATGTTCGTGATGACAGGGGAGGAATATGAATTGCAGTAGATTCCACCACCGTCATCGAGAGCAGTATTCCCCGAAATGGTGATGTTGGTGAGTGTCGCGGATGAGGCCAGGCAATAGATCCCGCCGCCGCTTTCGAAAGCCATGTTCCCCGTGACGATGCAGTTCTCGATGACAGGATCGGATCCATAGCAGTAGATCCCGCCTCCGTCCGAACTGGCCGTGTTGTTGGAGACGACACTGTTCGTGATGGTGGCTTCGGATGGGTAGTCGCAGTAGATCCCGCCGCCGTCGTTGGATCTGCCGTTCGTGAGAGTAAATCCATCGAGCACCGATCCACATCCTTCGCCGAAAGTCACCACGCTTCCAGCCTGGTGTCCGTCGATAGTGGTCACGGCCGCACCCTTTTCGCTTTTCAACGTTATGGCCAGTTCCTTGAGGTCGATGATTTCCATATACGGTCCGCCATTGACCGAATCGGGACGGACGATGATCGTGTCACCGTCCGCGGAGGTGTTGATCGCTCCCTGAATCGTGGAGTAATCATCAGGAAGGTAGATGATGATGGGAGAGTAGGCAGGATAGTGGTACCCCATGTCGGCAGGCCAGGAGTCCCTCACACCATCTGTTCTCGTCGTCCCTTCGCACAGCGTGTTTGGATGTCCACTATCCACGCAAGGATTCACGACTCCGGGCTGACAGGGATCTTGTTGGAGATGATAGTCGCCATTGGCGGGATCGACGAAGAGCGGATCGGCGTTGATGTTGCCCGTGCCGGAGCAGCCGCCTTTTACATCGCTATACGTCACACTAAAGCCACCCGTATACATTTCGTATAACTCCGGGCCGTTCCACGCGCTGTTATCCCACAGTATGCTACCCGTGATACTCGGCCAGGAGTCTTGAGCGCAGATCCCGCCGCCGTAGTTGGCCAGGTTTCCCACGATGGTGCATTTTTCGATGGTGGGCGTGAACCATTTGCTCGAGCAGCAGATGCCGCCGCCATAGTCGGCCATGTTTCCCGTGATGATACAGTTCTCGACGCCGGGGCCGCCATTCATGTGAATCCCGCCGCCTTTTTCATAGGCAATGTTGTTCGAGATGACGCTGTTCTTCACGGTCGCGGCATTGTCGATCCCGCCACCGCGTGAGTTGGCCGTGTTCCCTGTGACGATGTTGTTTTCAAGCTGTCCACCGTAGGACCCGCCTCCTTGGTCGGCTGTATTTCCCGTGATGGTGTTGTTTTCTATGATCGGTGCGCAGCCGTAAGCGCAGTAGATCCCGCCGCCACGGTAGAACGAACTGGAAAAAAATGTCCCGGAACCGTTGGCTGTCGTGAATCCATCAAGTCTTGAATTCCAATCCTCACCCGTTCGAAAGACCACAACACTCCCGGCCTGATTTCCGTCGATCGTGGTCAACGCCACACCTTGTTCGCTTTGTACCGTGATCGCCTTCCCGACGAAGTCGATGTTTTCCACGTACGTCCCCGGACGCACGATGACGATATCGCCGTTGGCGGACGCGTCGATCGCCCCCTGAATCGTGGAGTGATCATCAGGAACGTAGATCGTGGCCGCGCCGGTCGAGATGGCGAACAGACCGATCGCCGCTATGCCAAACAGGAAACTTCGACACATGAGAGCCTCCTTCTATTCAACAACCAGTACTTCAAGATTCGTGAGCAAGGTCAACGGCCCACCCCATTGGCCGACGAGGGCCTGGAGATAATAACTGTCGCCCGACGTCGAGCCGGGAGGAATGGTCACGGGTAGAGTCAAGATGCCGCTGCCGGGAACTCTGCCGATATTGCCGGACCAGAGCGGTGGCCAGGGGAGGTAAAGGTTGCCGTGCGGTGTCGGAGTCGGCGGATCAACAATGCGATCAGCCAGTGCCAGCGTCACGGGTGCCGTCGGCCAGCCCACGACTTTCAGATAACGAAGGAGCCGGGGATGACACGTCCTGAATGATATGCGTGAAACCAGTACTCGTCCGCGCCCATGTCGACCACAAAACCCAGCGCAATGCGCGGGTCGCCCTCGAAGTCGAAGGATTCGGTGACGACGGAATTGTCGCCACCGTCGAGGCAGGGAGAGTTCCATGTGATGTGGTAGTCACCTCCGGCCGTGTCGGCGAAGAGCGGGTCGGCGTCGATCATCCCCGCGCCCCAGTTGAGGGTGCAATTCGTCGAGACGTGAACCGACGACTGCGCCCCCTCCACGTCGGAGTAGCTGATGGTGATGGTGGAGGGGTATGACGAGTTTCCTATCCAGATCTCCTTCCCCTCCGGTGCGTGGTTGTTCCACAGGATCGTGTTCGTGATGGTTGCTGAGGATTTGTTGTAGCAGAAGATCCCACCGCCACCTTGTCCAGCCGAATTTCCCGAGACGGTGTTGTTCGTGATGGTCGGGGAGGAGGTGTCGCATGAGATTCCGCTTCCCCAATCTGTTGTGTTTCCCGTGATGATATTATTCGCGATGGCCGGGGAGGATCTGTCGCAGTGGATCCCGCCGCCGCAGTTGGCCGAATTTTCCGTGATGATATTGTTCTCGATGGTCAGGGACGATGACGCGACGCAGATGATTCCGCCGCCGTTGGAATAGGTCGCGTTGGCCGCGTTTTCCGAGATGGTGTTGTTCTCGATGGCCGGGGAGGAGGAGTGGCAGTAGATCCCACCACCATTGCCAAGATATGGACTCGATGCTTGATTCCCCGTGATGGTGTTGTTGGTTATGGTCGGGGAGGAGGAGGTGCAGTAGATTCCGCCGCCTTCTCGTCCGGCCGAGTTCGCCGAGATGGTGTTGCTGGTAATGGTTGGAGAGGATCCGGAGCAGAAGATCCCGCCGCCACAGTACCAATAGGCGTAATACCTTCCCACACCGTTCGTGAGAGTAAATCCATCCAGCACGGAATCGAGGCCTTCACCGCTGACGAAGGCCACCACGGTTCCGACCTGACTTCCGTCGATGGTGGTCATTGCCGCCCCCTGCTCGCTCCTGACAGTGATCGCCTTCCCGATGAAGTCGATGTTCTCCACGTAGGACCCCGGCCTGACGATGACGGTGTCGCCGTTGAAGGACGCGTCGATCGCTCCCTGAATCGTCGGATGATCATCGGGGACGTAGATGGTGGCACCGAAGACGGTTCCCGGTGAACAGGACCAGCCAAACACCGAGAAGTGGTACCTTCATGGCTTTGTTTCCCTTCGAAAGGATTCTCCCGATCAACGCATTCCAGTATATCATAAAACGGAAAAGATCTGTCAGGCAGCGACCGCAGAACGGATTTTCTGATAATAAGCGGAGAACAGGCTCCTAGTCCGAATCGATCCCCCGATAGCCCGGAGTTTTTTTATTTGTCAGTCCAGTGGATTGTGGTTCAATGCACTGTGGCCCAGCGATGGTCCTATCGGGAATCATTCAGACGGACTGCATTTCGGCGGATCGCCGCGGGCCGAGAGATCGTTGCAGTTCTTTGCCTTTTCGAATCATCTCTGGAGGGAGGTCATCATGAAGAAGTTTGTCGTTCTCGCGTTCTGTCTCTGCCTCTGCATCGCGGCGCCCGTCCTGTGTCAGAACGACCCGGGGCAAGGGTACGAGAACGCCATCCCCATGCCGATTCCCGAGTGGCATCCACCGATCGGGCCGCCCCTGCCCGAGGAACGGGTCGTGTCCTATGACATCGCCACCGATGTGGAGACCGAGTGGCTCTTGCCTGTCGATGGGGCGCTGGAGCAGGACTCGGTTCAGGGATCCGCGGGCCTCAGTTTCTTCTGGGACGATCAGGGCGGGCTGAACGACCTCCCCTTCGAGGATCCACTGGGCACCACGAACTTCGGGCCCCTCTACAAGGTCAACAACCCGCAGAACTATCCCCTTCGCGTCAACTGCAAGATCTTCATCACCTTTCCCAATGGGCTCACCTACGTGGGATCGGCCGTGCTCATCGACGACAACTTTGCCCTCACCGCCGGCCACTGCGTTCATAGCCAGGGCGATGGGGGTTGGGCGACCAAGATCGAGGTGATCCCGGCCTACAACAACGGATCGAAACCCTATGGAAGCGCCCTGGCGACCAACCTCTATTCCTGGACCGGCTGGACGCAGAGCGAGAACTTCAGTCACGACATGGGCCTGATCCGGCTCGACTCGGCGATCGGCTACAGCACGGGCTGGTACGGTTACGGGTACACGAACAACCTCAGCTTCTATTCGAGCTACACCTTCTACAATCCCGGCTATCCGGCCGCGCCTCCCTACGACGGCCGGTACATGTACTACTGGAAAGGCACCTTCGATCTTCCCACAACCTACATCCTCACATTCTTCAGCCAGGCTTACGGAGGCCAGAGCGGCAGCGGCGCCACGGTCATCTTTGGAGGAAACTACTACGTGGGCGCTGTGCTGTCGCACGGGACGTGGTTCACCACGGGCGATACGCGCATCACGTCGACCAAGTTCGGCCACATCCAGGACTGGATCGCCGGGGGCTAGATTTCGGTGCGTTGATCTCGATGGTTCTTGAATCGTGGGATCGACCAGGATGCCCATGAGAGAGGAGGTGCGTCGTGTTACAGAATGCGTCCTTGTCTTGTGTTTTGGTTCTTCTGCTCTTCTTCGTTAGTACAGGCCTATCCAGCGTTGCCGACGGCGCCGTCATCTATGTTCCCGACGATCAGCCGACCATTCAGGATGCCATCACCTTCGCCGACCATGGCGATACGATCGTCGTCAGGTCCGGCACCTACGTGGAGACGATCGACTTCGAGGGGAAGCAGCTCGTTGTCAGGAGCGAGAGCGGGCCCGAGACGACAACGATCGATGGAAATCAGAACGGAAGCGTTGTCACATTTCAGAGCGGTGAAGGGCCGGATTCGATTCTCGAGGGATTCAGCGTGACGAACGGGTACGGCGATCACTACCCGGACTACTCGGGCGGCGGTGTCTGCTGCAAGTCCTCGTCGCCCACCCTGATCGGAAACACGATCACCGGGAATGTCTCCTTTTACGGGGGCGGCATCTACTGCGAGCAGAGTGCGCCGAACCTTCTGCACAATACGATCACGGGCAACGAAGCTTATTTCGGAGGGGGGGGCATCAACTGCGAAGACTCCTCTCCCCTGATCGCGCACAACAGGATTACCGGAAATTCAGCCACTGACGGCTACGGCGCCGGAATTCGGTGCGAACTTTCCGATGCGGTGATCGCCTTCAACGTCATCGACGGCAACGAACTCCTGCAATGCGCCGACCTGGGAGGCGGGATCTACCTGGCTCAGTCCAATCCCACGATCACGGGAAACATCATTTCAAGAAACTCGGCCAATTACGGCTATGGAGGCGGGATCTATTGCAGGGATTCCTCGCCGATGATCTCGAACAACGTCGTTTTCTCGAACATCACTCTCCGAGAGGGCGGCGGGATTTATTGCAAAGAGTCCCATGCGACGATCGTGAACAACACGATCTGTGGAAACTCGGTCAGTCACAATGGCGGCGGTATTTCCTGCAGTGGCGGATCGACGACGATCGTCAACACGATTCTCTGGAACAACACCGCGCCCGACGATCCTCAGATCTACGGGACCGGCTTGAGTGTGACCTGTTCCGATGTCGAGGGGGGATGGCCCGGCACGGGCAATATCGACGCTGATCCGCTTTTTGTCGATCCTGGAGAGGCGGACTTTCATCTGACTCTCGGCTCGCCGTGCACGAACAGCGGCGACAACGGTTCTGTTCCGCCCGATCTCGTCGCCGACTTCGAGGACGATCCGCGCATCGCGCTCGACGTCGTGGATATGGGAGCTGATGAATTCTACTACCATCTCTACCATGGCGGGGACGTGGTGCCGGGAGGCGATGTCCGCATCAATGTTGTCGGCTGTCCTTTCCTGCGGGTTGTGCTTATTCTCGGTTCCGGCGTTCAGGATCCGCCCTACGAAACGCAGCACGGCGCATTCCATCTCCAGTGGCCTCCTGTCTGGTGGGCCGAGATCGGTACGATACCGTCGAGCGGCGTGCTGGTTCATTCCGCCACCGTGCCGGCCGGGTGGTATCCGGGAGAGAGGCATCCTCTTCAGGCGCTCGCCGGACCGTGGGGCGGGCCGTTCACGCAATTCACGAATTTGATGGTTCTGTCGGTTGAATAAAAACGGTCCGGCCGCCTCGCGGCGGCCGGACCGGCTCGAATTGCAGATCGTCGATCCTATCTCAAATCCACCGTGGTCGTTTCCCCCGCGGCAACCTCGACCTCGCGAAGAACCTCCTCGGGAAACTTCTCCTTCGAATTCCGCGGCTTCCTGACCCGCACGATCGATCCGCCGCCGGTGGGCACGAAACAGAGAAAGGGTTCTCCTTCCCTGGGGACTCGCAGACTCACGACGATCTCGAGGCCGCCCGGACCGTTCCACTTGTATCCGTAGAAGGCCCAGTCGTGGGGCGGCGGGACAGCGCCGTCGATGCGCAGCCTGGCGAGAGTGATGTTGCGTGTCCACTCGTTCTCACCGGGATGGAGCTCGATCCTCTCCCTGATCTCGATCTCGGGTCCGTCCTTGTAGCGGCCCAGCAGGCAGAGACGGTGGGTGCCCGTTCCCCGTCCCTCGAGGCGGAAGTCACCATTCAGGTCGAGATCGACGCCAGGGGATTCGATTCTCTCGTCACGGTCGGGCGCGAGGAACGCCTTCCAGCCGGCGGGCACGGACGCGTTCAAGAGGAGGCGTCCTTTCACGGTGCACGCCATGCCGCCGCCGAGGTCGAGGTCGTGGGAGGTGGTCTTGCCGGCCTCCACAACGCACATCCAGGGAATGTCCGCCGTCTTGCGACCCCTTCTGATCGAATAGCTGCTCCCCATGATCTCCTCGTCGCGCTGTTCGACCTGGTATCGGCCGGGTGTGAGGCGATCGAATCGATAGACGCCGTCCTGCCCGACACGCACACTCCGCGGAAAGGAATCGCCCCGCGAGACAGCCACCACGATTCCGGCCGGGCTCTTACCCTTCGGCATGAAGACGCGGCCCTCCAGGCTCCCTCCCTGGTCGAGCGTAAAATTCACGCTGCCTGCGCCGGCCCGGTAATCGACCTCGAGGGGGCCGATCTCGGCGGGCGCGAAACCATCGGTCTGCGCGCGGAGAAAGAAGGTCCCCGACTCGCGCAGATCGAGGTGGAAGTTTCCCTCCTCGTCGGTTCTGGTCACAACGACAGGGTTGGGATTCACGCGGCAGGCGAAATCGCTCGAACGAATCTCGCGATCGGGGTCGGCCGCCTCGTACTGCCAGATCCACGCCCCGGCCACGGGCTCGCCGTCGGCGACCACTCTTCCGTCGATCCCCGGAATCGCGACGAGCGCGACCTCGACCGGATCGGGAATCGACTCGGGCGAGAAGGGGCCGGCCTCAGCGATCTGGAAACGCGTCGCCTCGACCTCGATCGTGAATTCCGAGGCTGGAACAGGCACGTCGAAGAGGAATTTGCGCGGCGTGCCCGACGCACGCGGCGTGAGCTCGTACGAATAAGTGTTGGGAAACCGTTTGTCCCTGTTGATGACATTGACCACGGCCTGATCGAGGGTCGCGGCGTCTTTCACACGAACGGCCACGGTGAAGGTGCGCAGCGGCGCCAGTTGGAGGACGAGATCGAGCGTCCCAGGGGCGACCTTCTCGGCGCGCACCGTGCAGTAACGGTGCTCGCGATCGGCCGCCTCGAAGGTGTGGGCCGTCTTCCGGCTCAGTTCCCGGCTGAACCGGCCATTCTTCTCGGCGGTGAAGGTGCTCGACCCGCTGCCGAGGAGCCCGCGATGAAAGCAGAACACCGTGGCGTAGGGGAGCGGCTCGCCGTCGGGGTCAAGCACCACGCCCGCGATCAGCTCGTCCCGGCCCATCGGCTCGAGGACCAGATCCAGGCCCTGCGTCTCCTGGTTGGCGCGCACTTCGACGGGCCGCGTGTAGGTGTAGAGCGTTCCTTCAGCGCGAGCCCAGAGCCGCACCCAGCCCGCCGGGGCGCCATCGTAGCGGAAGGCGCCATCGGCCGCAGTGGGCGGCGCCTCGTCGATGAAGCGGTTCCTCCTCTGTGGGCCGCTCTTTCTGCGCCGTCCGTCATCGTCGAGCATAAGATCGCAACCCGAGCAGACCACCACGGCGCCGGCCACGGGATTGCCGAGCGGATCGAGAACGCGGCCCGACAGGGCGCCGCCCGGATCGAGAACCACGTCGCCGAGATGAACGGTCTCATCCACCCGCACGGCGACGTCGAGCTGACGCGATGCGAATCCGCTCTTCGTGAAAGCGAGCGTCCTGTTGTCGCTCTCCTTCGAAGAGTGCAGCCCGATGGCGATCTCGAAACGGCCGTCCGATCCGCACAGGGTGCGCTCTTCGTTCACGGGATCGGTGATCGCCACGCCGGCCACGGGCACTCCGCCCGAGTCCACGAAGCGGCCGGCGAGAAGGGCCTCGTTCCGGACCGGCGCCGTCGCTGCCCGATCGGCCTCTCCCCTGCGCGGGGTCACCGGCACGCGGTCCGATTCACCGACAGGATCTGAAAGAGCGAGGCCGCCCTCCTCTCCCTGGCGCGACTCAGGATCGGAGAGCGGTCCGAATGCATAGTCGACCTCCACGCCGTCCGGCCCGGTCAGGCTGTTGACCCAGAGAACCGCTCCGAGGAGAAGGATCGCCGCGGCTCCGATCTTGACCTTCAACGAGAGCGCCGCCCAGAGAGCCGCGACGCCCGTAGCTCCGCCGCCGGCCGCGGCGCCCGCGGTGGGAGCCGTTGCTTTCAGGCCGGCGATCGGTCCAAGCGCGGCGAGCCAGTTCTTTCTCTCTCCGTCGTGCACACTGTCAAGTCGCCGCGCGAGGAGCGCCAGCGCTTTCTTCAATCGCGACCGCATCGTCTCGAGCGGCACGCCGAGGCGCTGCGCCACATCGCCGTGAGCAAGACCCTGATAAAAGCGAAGAACGATCACATCCCGAAAGGGCTCGTCCAGATCGAGAACCGCGTCGACCACCTTGGCGCGGATCTCCTCTTGGGCCACGATATCGGCCGTGGACGGGATCCCCTCGGGCGCCGACACGAGCCGCTCCCGCTCCCTGCGCCGCCGCTCGGCGCGGTGGGTCATGCGCGCGAAATTGCGCGCCACCGTGGTCAGCCACGGCGCGAACGGCTTGTGTTCGGCTGGGGGATGTTCGAGGGCGGCCAGGTAGGTCTGCTGCGCCACATCGTCGGCGCTCTGGGCGTCGACGACGAGCTTACGGGCAAGAGATACGAGGAAACTGTTGTGGGTGAGGAGTTCTTCAGCGTTCATGGGTCAATTAGATCCGACAAGCACTTTTCGGCAAAGGATTTTGTGATCGAGGCTCCGGCTCTCGATCGCGCTTCTATCCTTCTCATGCCGCGGCCGTCGAAGGTGGTTAAACTAAATGAGGATTTTCGCGGATTCGGTGTGCCGGGCGGGAACTCTGAAAATCACTGCTGCTCCAGAAGAGGTCGAGGACATCAGGAGAGAAACTTATTTGATATCTCGATAGAGTTTCTTAGAATGGGCTTCCTTGTCTCACACACAAGGGCGTTCAGGGAAAATCACCTGATCGAGGACCAAAATACCGATAAGAGGATGGGACGGCCGGGATTGAAACCACGGCCGTCTTGAATAATCCATCCTGCTTGAATTGACCGGGAGTTGTTGATGCAGACCAAGACCGTGACTTTCATTCTCATGATCCTTTTCGGTTGCGCCCTCGGCGCGAACGCTGACGAGAACCGGACAGCGACGCTCGCCCAGATCGATCGGTGGATCGCCGATCTTTCCCACCCCGACATGGCGCGCCGCGAGGCGGCGACTGAACAACTCATCGATGCCGGCCCGAGGGCGGGTCACAGGATCCGGCCGCTCTGCGCGTCGATCGACCAGGCGGAGTCGGTGCGCGCCCTGCGCATCTTCAGCGCCGTCTTCGGTGTGAGTCCCGAGATCTACGACGATGTGCGCCTCGTGGTGAAGCAGAGTCGCGGCACCGACGCGGCCCCGGCGGCGAGGAAGATCATCGGCGCCGGCCCAGGCGCGGCGCGATTCGGCCTGCGCCTTCTGGCTCCGTCGGGAGGGACGCCGCCGGCGCTCTACACCGAACTCTTCGTCCGGGTCGCCCTGGAGAAGATCGCTCTCGGCGCCGATCTGGAGCAACAGAGCTATTCGTCGATTCTCGATCTGTCGACGGCGGCAGCCCCGGCGCTTCTCCATGTGGTCGAGGAACGAGACAACGACCGGATCGTGCGCACCAACGCGCTCTGGCTCTACTCTCTCGTGACCGGCCCGAACCGGGCGGCCGGTCTGGCACGAATTCTCAGAGACTCCGATCCAGTGGTGCGTCACGAGGCGACCCTCGCCGCTGCCGAGACGCTCAAGGCGGACAACTTTGCCGTCCTCGCCGCGGCGATCGGCGCACACCCCGGCACGGAGCGCAACACTCTCGCCAGCGCGGCGGCGAGCCGGATCGCCGTCGACGACCTGAAGAACCACCTCCGGAGCAACGAGGATGGTGTGGCGTCGATGGCCGCCATGGTGCTCGGTTTCAAACGGGACGACGATGCCCTCGATGCGCTCGCCGACCGGGCCAAGGGCGAAAAGCGAAGCTGCGTCCTCGAGGCGATCACCGTCGGCCTGGCCGAGTTCCGCGATCCAAAGGGGGTCGAGGCCCTCGTCGAGGTCTACACCTCGCACAAGGACGCGGCGGTGCGCTCCTCGGCGATCGCCGCGCTGCGCCATCAGACGAAGGAGCGTGCGGCGCGGGCCTGTCTCACCGCCGCCCTGCTCGACAACGATCAGGGCGTCCGCCTCCAGGCGGCAGAGTCGCTCGTCGGCGTGGGGGAGCGGATCGTTGCGCCCGCGCTCGTCTTCGCGGCCAACAACGACCGGAGCCGCACGGTGCGCGCCCGCGCTCTGTCCGGGCTCGCGGCGCTCATCGACGACGGCCCTGACTCGGCCTTTTCGACACACTACGATTCCAAGGAGAAGCTCGCGCGATCGTGGGAACGATGGCTGGGAAGAGAGGCCGACTCCTTCGACGAGGAACGGCTTCCGTGGTTCGACGACGGACGCGACGCCGTGCGTATTTTCACGCGCATCCGCAACGAGGTCTCCGATTCGTTTTTCTACTTCGACAAGAAAGAGCTCGTCGAGGAGGACTCTCTCAACAAGGCCGCCCTCGGGGCGTTGAAAAAGGTTTTCGAGGGAGACGATCCGGTCACGATGGAGGGGCTCGACAGAATGATCTTCGAGCGTCTCCTCAAGTCGAAGGCGGTCAAGAATCCCGAGGTCTTCTTCAGCTGCCTCGGCGCGATCCCCTTCGAGAGTGATGTGAGCGACCTCGTTCGGATCACCAACCAGGCCGTTTCCGGAATGATCAAGAGCCTCGGCGACCGCTTCTCGCGGCTCGTTCTCTCCAACGATCCCGACGGCAAGGTCAAGCCGGGGTGGCTGCCCGGACTGCTCGACAACAGCGACAAGACCAACGGCCTCTTCCTGTCGAGGAAGGACGAGGTCTACGTCGTCGATTTTGTTCTCTACGATTCGTCGGCGTTCTATGCCGGGATCGAGCCGGGCGACCAGCTCATCAAGGTGGGCGACACCTTTGCCGGGGAGCTGACCAAGACCGAGATCGGCAAGAAGATCATCGAAGAGGGCGAGTTCCAGTTCCTGCGCGAGGGGTGGAACAGGCCCTACTCTTTCACGCTCGTGCCGACGGAGGCGATGGCGGGCCACATCGTGACCAGCGCCGTCCTGCCCGGCCGGATCGGCTATCTCAGGCTCAAGGCCTTCGACCCGGGCTGTTCGGTCAAGGTGGAGCAGAACCTGCAGAGGCTGGAGAGCGCCGGGATCAAGGGGCTCATCTTCGACGTGCGCAACAATCCGGGCGGCACCGTGATCGACGCCACCGCCATCGTCGACAAGTTCCTCCCCGAGGGAGAGACGATCAGCATCAACGTGACGCGCGGTCGGGGCAAGAAGAGCCACGAAGAGGTGGAGGAAGAGATTCTCTCCACTGACGCGCCCTTCGATCGCGAGTACCCCGTGGTGTTCCTGGTCAACAAGTCGAGCGCCAGTGCCTCGGAGATGACCTCGGGCAGTCTGCAGGGCAACGACCGCGCCATCGTGGTCGGCCAGGCTTCCTTCGGGAAGGGGATCGGCCAGAGCGGCAGCCCGATCTCGGGATTTGCGAGCGAGACCGCTCTCGGCGACACGCGCTCCCTCTACGTGGTCTACCTCACCATGATGCGCTACCTCCTTCCAGAAGGAAAGCGCAGCATCCACCACATCGGTGTGGAGCCCGACGTGCCCGTGCTCGAGCGGTCGCTCAAGGGGAGCGCCTTTGACAAGGTCATGCGCGCCCGGGGCAACAAGGCGCTGACCGAGTACGTGGGTAGCCTCATTGAAAAGGACCGCGCCGCGGCCGAGGCGCTCGCCGTCTTCGACGGGAACGACACGGGCCGCTATCCCGGTTTCAAGAAGATGTACGGCAAGGTCAAGCGCTGGGTGTCCGAGGCCGAGGCGCGCAGGATCGTGCGCGCAGAGATCAGGAAACGCTTGATCGAAGGCGCCGCCGACGATCTGTTCGAGAAGCTCTTTTACGACATCCAGGAAGACCGCACCCTGCGCGCCGGGATTCGCGAGATCGGCCGCGAGGGTGAGATCGATCTGGGCAGCGTGGAAGAGTACAAGGGCTTGCAGAACTCATAACCTGACAGGAACGAAGTCAGCTCGAGGAGGAGATCTTTTCATGTCGCACCATTTCAAAATTTTTGTGGTCCTCTTTTGTCTTTTTTCGCTCGGCGCCATGAACGTGTTCGGCGCGCCGCAGGATGAGCCTGCCGCGGCGCAGCCCACAGCGCAGCCCACGGCGTCGCCGCCGTCTGCGGATAACAAACCGCGGTACCGGGGGGCGTCCGATTACATCATGGCTTTCGAGCTCGACTTCTCCCGTTCGATGATCGACAGCCTTCGGGCGTCGGCCATCGGCCGGCTCTTCACCGAGGAGCCGGAGCTGAAAGAGCTCGCCGTGCTGGTGGAGCAGAGGTATGGCGAGAAGATCACCCTCCTCGACGAGCTGAACGAACTCGCCCGGGATCTCGGAGACGAGGATAATTTCGAGGACCGGTTGCTTGCCTGGGCGCGGAGCTGTGTGTATATCGACGGCGAGATCGAATGCGTGCGCATCTACCTCTACAACATCGAGAAAGACGACGATGAGGAGAACGACAACGCCCCGGCCGTTTTGATCTGCTGCAAGATGTCCGACGAGGGAGCGGAAAAAGTCACGAAGCAACTCGACGAACTCCGTGCGCTTCTCGCCGACACCGACGATGTGGAAATCGAGGAGATCACCGTCGAGCTCGACACCGAGAAAACGGTGACCGTTTACGACGATGGAACCGAGTACTGGTTCTTCCAGGAGGGTCGCGAGTTTTACTGCGGCTTGAACGATGTCGATCTGGTGAACAAGCTCGAGGAAGGCGCAGACGAGGCGCTCGACGGGGCGGTGAGCCGGATGCAGGGCGAGGGTGCGGCCTTCGTCACATTTCTCTATCCCTTCGACCGCGGGCTGGAGCTGATCCTCGAGGACAAGACGGAAAAAGAAAAAACGAGAGTGAACAAGGTGCTCGGAATCCTCGGGCTTGCCGGTATCGAGTCACTCGTGATGGGCCTCTCTGTCGAGGGCGCCCATTTTCGCGAAACCTATTTTGTGGAGAGGCCCGGAGAGCCCGAGGGAATTCTGGCCGCCATGCGCCCCATACCGGCCGACGGACCGGGGGCGCCTCCGTTCTTTCCTCCGATCGAACCGCACCTGATGACGATCCGAGGGTGTCTCGATCTCGACGCGCTGCTCACCATGGTGCAAGCGCTCATCGACTACAGCGACGAAATCGACGCCGAGGACAAAGCCGAAGGCGCCGGCAAGAAAAAAGACGAGCCGAACGTCGCGATCGAGGAGATCAGGAAGATGCTCATGGCCGATGGGGCCAAGGCGCTCGACGGCGGCTATGTCTTCTCGCTCGCGTCGCCCAAGCGGGGCGGCATGGTGCCCCGCTTCGCATTCGGATTTGGTGTGGGTGACCAGGAGAAATTCGACGCCCTCCTCAGCCTCGCGCAAAAGGCGTTGGAAGGCATCACCTTCGAGGAGAGCAAGTACAAGGACGTGCCCTTCACCATGGTCAGGATCCCCAACAATCCCGCGCCCCTCGTGCCGTGCTATGCTCAGATCGGCCAGGGGCTCTACATCGCCGAAACGCCGTGGACCATGAAGGGCATCATCGCCGGCCTCGCCGAGGAGGCCGAGGCCGAGCCGGCGCCGGCTGATGAAGGTGTCGAAAAAATTGCGCTTCCGCCCCGGCTCCCCATGGAGTGCGACGCTCTCACGGCTGAACTCGATTTCGATGTTCACGAGATCTTCCGGCTCCTTTACGACCAGTACATGCCGATGATCCAGGTCGGGCTACAGTCGACGATGGCGCGCAGGGACAGCAAGCGCGATCCGCTCCTCGACCTCGCCGAGCTGCCTCTCTCCGAGGTTTTTCTCCGGCACCTCACGGCCGGACAGGGAGGGGCGGGGTTCGTGCAGGGCGGTTTCTGCATGAGCGCCGTGTCGCCTCTCGGCGATCCGATCATTGCCGCAACGATGACCACGTCGGCGCCTCTCGGCGTGGTCGGCGCAAGCCAGGGACTCGACGATCAGCTCGCCGAGGCGGAGCAGGCCCTCTGCCGTCTGCGCGTCAAGCGGATCGCCGAGGCGCTCAAGATCTACCGCACCTCGTTCGGGGGCGGCAAACGATTCCCCTCGAACCTGGGAGAACTGGTGACGCGCGGCCTGATCGACGATCTCGATCTCTTTCTCGTGCCCTCTGACGAAGAGCCGGCCACGGTCGAGTTCATGAACGAGGACGGCGAGATCGAGACGATGGAGATTTCCTACAAGTACCTGCCCGACTCGAAATTCGTTGTCCCTGCCGAGGATCTCGAACGGTACAATCCCTATTCGTTTCGTGAATTCGACGAGGACTATGAGCTGGAAGAGCTCAAGGCGATCATCGAGGCGCCCTTCGATCGAAAGGCCAGTTCCAGGAAGGATGCCGACGAGGAGGAGAAAAACCTGACGATCATCCTCTACGAACTGAACACGAACAGCCACAAGGGGCGCTTTCTGCTCTGCGCCGACGGCAGCATCCATCACGTTGCCGAGAGGAAATTCAAGGCGCTCATCGACATGAAGTGAAAGGACCTCATGGACACGGCCCTCTTCGTCACCTGCCTTGGGGACACATTCTACCCCGATGCGGTCGAGGCCACGGCCGACGTGCTCGGCAGGCTCGGCTGCTCGGTCGATTGTCCATCCAGGCAGACCTGCTGCGGCCAGCCCATGTTCAACGCCGGTTACTTCGACCGGGCCCGGGACGTGGCGCGCCACTTCGTCGAGGTCTTTGCAGAGACATCGGGCCCGATCATCGCTCCGTCGAGCTCCTGCGCCGCCATGGTGCGCAATCACTTTCCGCGGCTCTTTCGAGACAGTCCCGATGAGCTCGCCTTGGCCGAGGCGGTGGGGGAGCGGACCTTCGAGTTCTGCGAGTACCTCATCAAGCGCCTCGACGTCGACCTCGCCGCGATGGGCGCGCGCTTCGACGGTTCGGTGACCTTTCACTGCAGCTGCCACTTCCGGGAGCTCGGCCTGTGGGACGAGCCGATCGATTTGATCGGCCGGATCCCCGGCGTGCGCTACGTGCCGCTCGAGAACATCGATCACTGCTGCGGATTCGGCGGCACCTTTTCAGTGAACTTTCCCCACGTGAGCGGCCGCATGGCGGCGGACAAGGTTCGCGCCATCGAGGCCACCGGCGCCGACTGGCTCGTCTTTGCCGATCCGGGCTGCGCCATGAATATCACGGGGTACGCCAACAGGCAGGGACGCACCCTCCGCGCCATGCATGTGGCCGAGCTGGTGCAGCGGTCCCTCGGAGGCTGACGCAGGTGGAGAACCGCTTCTACACAACCACACAGAAAGCGTGCGCCGACAGCGCCCTCGCTGAGAAGCTCCGCAACGCGACCGACCGGCCGCGCATCGGGCGGGAGACGATCTGCCGCGAACTCGATGAAGTGGAGAGGTTTCGAGATCTGGCCGCCGGGCTGCGCGACGATGTGCTCGCCAACCTCGATGGATACCTTTCCGACTTCGTCGATCGGGTGGAGGCGGCCGGTGTGCGCGTTCACTGGGCGTCCGACGCGCACGCCGCGCAGAGGGCGATCCTCGGCGTGGCGAGGGAGCAGGGCGTAAAACGGATCGTGAAGAGCAAGTCGATGCTCACCGAGGAGATCGACCTTTCGCCCGTCCTCGAAGCAGACGGCATCGAGGTGGTGGAGACCGACCTGGGCGAGTTCATCATTCAGCTCGCCGGTCAGAAACCGTCGCACATCGTCATGCCGGCCGTTCACCTGAGCGCCGCCGAGGTCAACGAGATATTCCGCCACAACATCGGCTACCGCGGCGAGCCCGAGGCCGAGGCGCTCACCATGGCGGCGCGCGCCCACTTGCGCGGCAAGTTCGCCGCCGCCCAGATGGGCATCAGCGGCGTGAACTTCGCCATCGCCGATGAGGGCGCGTGGACGATCTGCACCAACGAGGGCAACGGCCGTTACGTGGCCGGCCTGCCGCGCATTTACGTGGCTGTCATGGGCCTGGAGCGCATCGTGCGCGACGGGCCGGATGCGGCGGTGATCCTCAAGCTGCTCGCGCGCTTCGCCACGGGGCAGAGAATCACCCAGTACGTCAACGTGGTCCGCGGACCGTGCGCCCACGACGGGCC
The DNA here is from genome assembly GCA_964464495.1 of uncultured Phycisphaerales bacterium. Taxonomy (GTDB): domain Bacteria; phylum Planctomycetota; class B15-G4; order B15-G4; family CAYZWU01; genus CAZUHB01. The sequence continues at coordinate 14,456 of CAYXGI010000036.1, read as the reverse complement.
CGAGCAGGTCCACCTCGTGATCGTCGACAATGGACGGAGCCGCATCTTAGGCGGCGACAAGTGGAGCATGCTGCGCTGCATCCGGTGCGGCGCGTGCCTCAATGTCTGCCCCGTCTTTTGTTGCATCGGAGGCCAGAGCTTTCCGGGGTGCTACAGCGGTCCCATGGGCGAGGTGCTGCTGCCGTTGCAGAAGGGGCTCGAGATCGCCGGCGGTCCGCCCAAGGCGTGCAGCCTCTGCGGTGTGTGCGGCGACGTTTGCCCCGTGAAGATTCCGCTGCCCGAGCTTCTGCTCGAGCTGCGCAACGATCTCGCCGAGGGCGGATACGGTTCGGCGATGGAGCGCATCGGAATGAAACTGGGCGCGTGGGTGTTTCAGCACCCGCTCGCTTACCGCATGGCGCAGAGGGTGGCGCGTTTCGGGCTACGGCCCTTTGGCAAGAAAGGGTGGGTCGAGAAGCTTCCGTCGATCCCGGGGGAGTGGACGAGGGTCAAGGATCTGCCCCTGCCGGCGAAGACGAGCTTTCTGTCCCGCCAAGCGCGGAAGCGAGGAAAGAAGGAGGAGACGCCGAATGGATAAGGATGTCCTCCAGCAGATTCGCGCGGCGCTCGATTCGGGGCCGATCGCGGAGTTACGCGCCGCGGCGGAGCAATCCGAGACGGAGCCTGGCGGCCCGGCCCGGCCCGGCTCTGACGAGGGACGTCTCTTTCCCGGTGATCTCGATGAGGCGTCGCGGATAGCACTCTTTTCCGAACGGGCCGAGTCATCGGGCGCGCGCGTTCACCGTGCTGGCGATCGCGCTGCACTGAAGGCGGTGATCAAAGAGATCGTGGGTGATAGCGCGAAACTGGCGCTGGCAATCAACTCCGGCGAGGGCGCTGGCGCGCAACCATCTTTCGCGGTTGAAGATATCGTGCCTGAGTCGTGCACCATCGTGCCGATCGAGGACACTGCCGGCGACGATCTCTTCCGGATCGACGCGGCCATCACCGATGTCGACCTTGCCGTGGCCGAAACCGGTTCGATCGTGCTCGGTGCGTCCGAAGCCTGCCGTCGGATGATCTCGCTCGTTCCGTTGATTCACATCGCTGTTCTGCGGCCCGACCAGATCGTGGCCGATCTGATCGACTGGGCGGGCTCTCTTCCTGTCGCTGACGCCGCCGCCGCACCCGGCGGGCTCACACTCATCTCCGGCCCGAGCAAGACGGCCGACATCGAGATCAAGCTGGTCACCGGTGTGCACGGGCCGGGCGAGTTGCATCTGGTTGTGATTGACAACCTCGATACGCTCGGCCAGGAGGTTCATGAATAGAGGAGCCGAATTTGTCAATCGAGAGTGAAGTGGAGACGGCAAAGGCCGGGCAGGATTCCGAAACCGCCACGAGTACCTTTTCGATTCGTTCGACCAGGGGCCTCAGCGTACCCTGGCTGTTGTAGACCGGTATGACGACCGAAATGCCCTGTGGCAGCAAGCGGCTGGCTCCTGTTCAACAAGGCCCTTCCCATTTGTTTCGCGTACGTTCTTTCGTTCCATTATCCAGATCGGATCGTGGGACTCCATCATCAAAAAACCGCCTTCGGCGGTTTTGGTCCATCCCTGGACATTGACTGATCGTCTCGACTGCTTTAAAATTGCCGTCCACGTGAAGCTCATCCCCCCAGCCCGGCGCCCGAAGGAATCTATCATGAACACATCGAGAATGTGTCGAAACGTCGTTGCGCCGCTTCTGCTGCTCCTCTGGTGGGGGCCGCTCCTGCCGGCAGCGGAGACAGTGATCAACGGCGGGTTCGAGACAGAGGACAGCATGCACTGGGAGGAGACCGGCTTCTTACCCTACCACCATCGGGGCGTGGTAAAATTCGATGTGACGGGCAACGGGCGCAAGAGCTGGACCTACTACCAGCACCCCAACAGCGAGACCGTGAGCGGTGTGGCCCAGATGATTCACCTCTTTGCCGGCGAGACCTACGCGCTGAGCGCCGACATCTGCTATCACAACGGATGATGTTTCTACTACCCCGATGGAGGCAACTTCTCCATCTCGATCGCCGGGGAGGTGATCGTCGAAGACCACTGCGGGCCTCTTGACGATCAGAAAACTTTCAGGCGCACGATCACGGGCACATTCACCTCCTCCGCAACGGGGCCGGTTTTTGTAGACATCGCCAACTGGAAGGACGGCGTCAGTTCCTCTCTGAACGTGAACTTCATCGACAACATCAGCGTTGTGCCGCAAGCGGCCGACCTCGAGCTTTCGGTCGGTGAGATCTCGTGTACCGCGGGTGGTACGTCGGAGTTCGTCGTGTCAGCGGGCACTGTTTATGCCCACAAACCCTACGTGATCCTCTCGGGCAAGCTCGGCACCTGGCCCGGAGTGCGCGTGAACAGTGTCGACGTTCCCCTCAACGTGGATAGCTGGACCTACACCGCCTTCGGGATGATCAATACGCCCTACCTCGTGAACTTTCGCGGGACGCTCGACGGATCGGGGAGCGCGACGGGGATCCTCGACACCCGCGGTCCCGTGTCGTACGAGCTCTTCGGGCAGGTGATGTATTTCGCCTGCGTCCTGCTCGAGCAGCCGCAGACCTTTCTCGTGATCGAGGCCACCCAGCCGGGGCATATTCTCTTTGTTCCGTGACCTGTCCACCCGGAAATCACTTCGAAATATATCGAAAATATGGTATCCTTCCAGCCTCTGGGAGCCTCTTCATATTGCCTCTCGAAGGGAAGTGCGCCGTAAAAACAGTTTCTGCCCTTGCCGCCATTTTTCTCCTTCACTCCATCGCCTCCTCCGCGGTGATCTACGTTCCCGACAACTACGCCACCATCCAGGATGCGATCAACGCCTCGGCCAACGGGGACGAGATCATCGTCCGGCCGGGGACCTACGTGGAGAACATCGACTTCCTCGGAAAGGCGATCCTCGTCACGAGCGACGCGGGCCCATCCGACACGATCATCGACGGCAATCGTTTGGGGCCTGTGGTGACATTCGAGAACGGCGAGGGGCCGGACTCGATCATCGAGGGATTCACCCTGACCAGAGGCGCGGTCCTTGCAGGAATTTACTGCAGCACCGCGTCGCCGACGATTCGAAACAACATCGTCACGTTGAACAATCAACACGGCATCTACTGCTACCAGGGATCTCCAACGATCGATATGAACACAGTATCGAGAAACGCCGGCGACTGGGACGGCGGAGCAGGGATCTTTTGCGCGTTTGGAGATCCTGTAATCACGAACAACAAAATCTACCAAAACAAGTGCTACAACCACCCGGGCCACAGTGGCATGGGAGGCTGCGGAATTTTCGTTGAAGACTGCCCTTCGGTGATCATCGACGGGAACATCGTCGCCTACAACGAGGGAAAAGGTAAAGGTGGTGGAATACGTAATAGTGACGAAAGCAGAGCAGTGATCACCAACAACCTGATCGTGGCGAATTGTTCAACTTACGGAGGTGGATTGGCGTTCAGATATGGCGGCGGGTTTATTTTGAACAACATCATCGCCTACAACGAGGGAGAAAAACAGGGTGGCGGAATTCACGCTCGTATGGCCTACGGCCGAATCGCTGATAATCTCATCACAAAAAATGTGGCAACCAGCGGAGAGGGTGGTGGGATCTATTTTTGGCTGTCGTCGACGAGCGTCACGATCAGGGGAAACACGATTTCGGAGAACAAGGCCGGAACCAAGGGTGGAGGAATCTTCGGCTCTGAGGTGTATTCGACGATCAGTGAAAATATCGTTTTCAACAACTCGACCGGCGCAAGAGGCGGTGGATTTTATTTCAAGAATTCCAAGCTCTACACTGTCAACAACACGATTTTTGGAAATGAGGCTTCGGCCGCCAATAGCCTCGGCGGTGGAGCCTATCTCGAATCGTCGACAGTGCTCCTCGCCAACTCGATTTTCTGGAACAACAGCAGCACCTTCGGCCCGGAGGCCTTTGTGGACGCGGAATCAGAACTGGGCGTCAAGCACTGCGACGTGGAAGGTGGTTTGGCATCGATCGAGGCCGAGACGGGTGCGGGCACCAGTTGGGACAACAACATCGACGCCGACCCGATGATGGCCGATCCCGCGAACGGAGATTTTCACCTCCTCTGGGACTCGCCTTGCAAGGACGCGGGCGACGAGACATCGCCCGGTATGGCGACGAACGATTTCGAGGGCGATCCGCGCATCGCGGGCAGCGCCGTCGACATCGGTGCCGACGAGTTTCATCCGCACCTTTACTGCACGGGCGACGTGATCGCCGGCCAGACGGTGACCTTCCACGTGGTGGGCGAGCCGGGCGAGCAGGTAAAGATCGCGCTCGGCGCAGAGGTCATCGATCCGCCGTACTCCACCCCCCACGGCGACCTCTATATCTGGCCGATCGTGAAGGCCTGGCCGATCGGGCCCATACCGGCCGACGGCATCCGACGTCTTCCAGTCACCGTGCCCATGGGATGGACCACGGGCGAGGAATACCCCGTTCAGGGCCAGGTGGGCTATTGGGGCAATCCGAACACCATCCTCACGAATCTGGAAATACTCACGGTGAAGTGAGCCGGGATCCTGTTCAGCGTCAAAACCCGAAATACTCCTGGGCCAGCCATCGCGACGGCATGAGACCGGCGCTGTCGAGCGCGCGGCGCGCCGCGGCCGTGTCGTTAGCCACTGCCGCGCGGGCGAGTGAGTCCCTGATCGTCTTGGGGAAGGGCCCGTCGAGGGGATCGAGCTGTTCGAGCAGGGTGTCGATGGCGAGGAGCTCCTTGCCTGCCTTTTGCCGCTTGCCGTATTTCTTCACGAGACTGAGCGCCCTGATCCAGGCCTTGGCCCGCTTACCCTTGAGCTGTGTCTTTATCTCTTTTTGCGCGCTCCGGCTCGGAGTCTTGCCGATCCGCTTGCCCCAGTCGAGCAGGACGCCGAGGGCTGGTTCGCACTCGTTGCGCGACAGGTTCAGGGCCACGATGTCGATCGACTCGATGGCGGTTTCGAGCGACTCGATGCAGCGCTGGGCGTCGCGCACCTCGGGCACGACGGCGCCGTCCATGTGCCGGGCCTCGATGAGCAGTGGAAGGGCTGCTTCGAAGTCGCCTCGATGCAGGGCGTCGCGGCCCTTTTCGTTCCACGCGGTGCGCCATCTGAAGAGGGTGCGCAAGTCGCGCCGGGCGATCAGCTCCTCGATGACCGGCTCCACATAGTCCTCGAAACCGGGCGTCCACACGTTGCCGATCGTGAATCCCGGATCGCCTTCCCACACGACGGACTGATCGATGTCGAGGAGCAGGAGCCGGGGCACGTTGAAGCGCGGTACGCTGAAGAGCTCGTGCGTCTCGCCATAGCCTTTCCTGTAGATCTTGTCCACGGCGACCGAGCCCGGAAAGGGATGCCCGTCGAGGTATTTGTTCATACCGCCGCCGTCGTTGTGAGCCGCCACCGCAATGCACTCGAGACCGACGTCGGCGAACTTGTCCGAAAGATGGCGCAGCCAGTGGTGGACGGGGATGAGCTCGTTCTGATTCCGCGTCCAGAGAAGGAGCAGGGTGGGCACGGCGCCCCTGTCGCTCCAGCTTTCGCGCGGATTCTGAACCCACGTCACGTCTTTGAGCCAGGGCGGAACCTGGTCGATCCAGCTGTCGTTGACGCTTCCCGTGCGCGTCCCGCCCCGGTCCCTGAGTTTTTTCATGGTGAGCGTGCGCTCGATGCGCGCGCCCCGATCGCGCGCGTTGCGTGTTAGGAAGCGGACGTTGCGCAGGTGGGCCTGTCCGGGCCCGGTGATCAGGCCGAAGTTGCCCCTGAGGATTTCGCGACTCGCGAATTCCTGCGACACGACGAGCTCTTCGTCGAACCAGACGTCGGCCAGCCGACCCGTCACATCGATGCGCATCTTGTGCCATCCCCGCTCCGACGCGTCGACAGGATTGTGCCGCCAGGTGTGAAAGTTGTCAGAGCCGTAGAAACTGGTCAGGTCGACGTACCCCGACCGCATCGCGCCCTGCGCGTCCTTGGGGCCGCCACCTGACGGAAAGAGGATCAGGGCGTGAAATGTCTGATCGCTCTTCTTGCCGAAGACGAGGCCGCAGAAGGTGTTCTTGCCTCCCTCGGAAAAGATCTCCGCCTCGAGGGAGTAGTCTCCCGACGTCACCCTGTCGAGAGTGAGGAACCTGTAGTCGAACTTGTTCGTCTTCGGTTCTCCGAAACGGGTGAGAAGCTGCGCGCCGCGCGGCACGAAAACGTTGTTGGCCGAGGCGAGCCATCCGTCGAGGTTCTTCTCGTTGTAGGCGAGCTCCCATGTCCAGGGCGATTTGCCCGATCGTTGCAGTGCGTCCTTGAAGTAGTCGAACATGTCGGGAAGCCCCAGCTCGCTGCCGAGCCGCCAGCTCACATCCATCGCCATGAGGGTGAGATCCTCGGCGAGGTATCTCTGGGCCAGGCCGCGCGCCGCGGCGCTCATCTCATCGTGGAGACGGTCGAGGCTCTTCCAGCGGCTGTCCCACTTGGCGAGAAGTTTTTCGATCTTCTTGATCTCCTTCGCTGTCGCGTCGGCCGTCTTTTCGGGCGCGACGCTTTCGAGCTCGATAGCCCGGATCGCTTGCAGGGCGAGCTTGGCGGCGCGATCGGTGTTCTTGAATCGGCCGGCCATGAGCTTGGCAAAGTCGATCAAGAGAGTGACATCGTCGGGCGACTCGACGATTCCCTTTTCGAAGAACTCCTGTGCGTCATAGTAGTCGCACCGCTTGATCGCGTGCTTGGCCCAGGTGTGGTAGGGGTGTTTCGTCTTGAGCCGGCCCATCTGCTCGTTGCGCAGGTTGATGATCCACTCCCTCCAGACCGCGTCGAGCTTCTCCACGGTGCGCGGGAGTTTGGCCAGGGAGGCGCCTCGCGGTGCGCGGAGTCCGCGCGTCGGCTTGGCGGGGTGGCCGAGGACGACCTTCTCGAAGTTTTTCACCGCCCCTTCGCCCGACCGCCCGCCCGACTTGTCGATGAACTCGCGGAACGCCGCACGGTAGACGAATCGCCCGTCGAGCGGATCCTGATAGTTGTGCAGGAAGTAGACCACGCCCCACGTGGGCGCGTACCAGGGCGGACCCCAGGAGTACTCGTTCTCGATCACGATACGGAAGGTGGGCGCCCTGGGCGGTGTGCTGCCGCTCGGATCGTTGATGTCGATGCCGTCGTCGGCATTGGCCATCCACCCCTGTTCCATGCGTTTTGCAAGGGGAAAGAGCCGGTGGTTGGCGGGCAGGTTGACCTGCACCGTGCCGTTGGCCAGGATACGGCATCCCTCGAAGTAGGACGCGAGCCCCTCGTTGAGCCAGCCCACGGCGTTGGTGGCGAGGGCCACGAATTGATGGGCCGCCTCGTGAAAGAGGACGCTCGTCATCGCTTCGACGCCGCCGTCGCCCACGAAGGTCTCCACCGCCGAGCCGGTGAACTGTCCGCCCGACCATTCGGCCGGACCGCTGCCGTGCTTGAGGTACTCGTCGCGCTCCTTGAAGATGCGCAGGTCTATGCGCGGCACGCGCCGTCCGTCCTCGGGAGTGCCGTACCTGAAAAAGACGCGGTAGAAGGCGTTGATCTGCTCCATCGCCTCGGACGAGAGGACCATGACCTTGTACCCCGCGTTGGTGTGGGTCACGTAGTGGTCGCGCTCGAGCTTGGCGCGGCTCTTCCACGAGGCGTGTTTCTTGTTGAACTTTTTGATCCACTGCTCCGAGATGTCAGTGAGGAGGTCCTTGGGCCTGGCGCTTTCGGCAAGGCTCGGATCGGGCGCCGACGCGATCCGCTCGACGGCGACGGCGCTCTCGGTATGCTCCGGATCGAGAGCGAGGATTTCGCTGTGGATGCGGATCGCCGAGTGGGGGCGTTTTTCCTTCTCGTAGAACTTGGCCAGGGTGAGGAGTTTTTTGACGAAGAGGGACTTTATCTCGAAGAGATCTAGGGCGATCGAGTCGACTTCGAAGATCCGCTCGCGGAGTGCGGTCTGTTCTTTTCGGGGCGCCTTCTGGGCCACGGCGAGGCGGTACTGCTTGTGCAGCGCGAAGACGAGCTCGTCGCGGTCGCCGGCCGCTTCGGCCCAGCGCGCCTTGAGCGCCCACGCTGTTTGCGATGACGGGTCGCGTTCGGTGGCGCGCTCGATCGCACCGCGCGCGTCGTCGAGATCGCCGTCGGTGAGAGTTTTTTCCGCTTCTGTCAGGGCTTGTTCGAAGTGCGTGAGTTCTTTGTCGGCGGGGGGCGTGAACACTAGACAGAGTAATGCCAGGAGAATGGCGCAGTGAGACATTGGACTCTCCTAATTCCCTTGGGTGCCGCCAGGAACATGACAGAGGCGGGGGCTCCATCATCAACCACTTTTACGACTCGCAATAATTACACGCGCGGGAGTGAATTTGTAACCGGTTGATTTCGATTCTCACCGGGAATTTCTCTCACGCGCGATGGTTCTTGGACTCTGGAAAAGAGGATTTGTTTCGCGTAAAAGAACAAAAGATCGGCCATGATATGGTGGAGAATAATTACAGGAAATGGTGCGCACATGATCGATCAAACAACCAAGGATGCGTTGCGCGAAATCCTTCTCGCCGACGAGACGGTCTGGGCCGGCAAGCTGGACGATCTGGTCGAGTCGTTCAGCAGTGATCCGATTCAGGCTGTTCGCACCAAGCAGTTCGTGAGGGACCGGATCGCGACCGCCAAGCCGGGGTATGCCGCGCGCCTCGAGGCCATGTTCGACCAGATCAGTGCGGCGATCAGGAGGATCGACCCTCACAACGCCTTGGTCGACCGGCTGGCGGACCGGGTCCACCAATTGAGCCAAAAGCGGCAAGAGATCGATTCGGAACTCACCGACGCCAAGCAGCTTCTTGTTGCACTGGTCGGTGAACAGAGCATTGCGCGCGGCGCGCGATTCAGGGTCAAGACGTCGGGCGCCGGGTGGAGCCTACGCATTCTCGACAAGCAGGAGATTCCCACCCGGTGGCAGTCGCCCCAGCCCGACCGCAAGGCGATCTTGCAGCATTTCAAGACGACCGGTGAGATCATCCCCGGGGCATCGGTCTCCGCACGTCAGCCTTCGGTCCATCTCTCCGAGATCGAAACCGAGACCGACGATTTTTGAACGGGATGGGTCACACCTGTTGGATCACTTCAACTGAACCGAGGTTTTCGTCTTCGCCACCTCGATGAGAGGCGCCGAGAGATTGACGTGAATGAAGTACTCGCCGAAAGGGATCTGTCCTACTTCCCATGAGTAGGGGCACGTCGAGCCTCACTGGAAGGTAAAGTGCCCGTCGGCAACGGTTCGGCCCGCCTTGTGGGTGATCTTCACGGGCACGCCCGGGAGGGAGTCGGCCAGGGCAGGGTTCTTGTAGTCCTTGAAGGTGGCGCCCTGGGACGTGGTCATCACCAGGGAGAGGGTGCGTTTCTTTTTCCCCTTGCCGCGCGTGGTCACCACCGGTGTGAGGCCGGTTTCGAGCTTTGGGATTGCTGTTGTCTTCCCGGCTTTGATCACGATCTCGATCGCCTCCGGTCCAAGGAACTTGCAGAACGCTCCGGGCTCCTTGCCCATCTTGCGGAAGCTGTTTACCGTCCACGTCCCCACGGGCAAGCCTGATGATGCACCGGCTTTCACGATGCTGAGGCCCCACCGGTCGTTGGCGAGGGTCACCTCGATATCGTCGGCCGGCGCCGCTGCCTCGCCGAAGTCTACAGCGACCGGTGTGGTCACAAGCGTGCGGCCCCCGTCCTTGACAGCGACGCTCATCGCCGCGCCGCCGAGCAGCATCTCGTCGCGGAGCTTCTGGGCGAGGGGCTCCTCGCCGGCAGGCAAACCCGCGGCGGGAACGAGAGTGATCGTGTCGCATACCTCGCCGCTCCCCTCGAGATCGGAGAAGGAGGCGTTGACGTTCTCGTCCCGCAGGTAGAGAGTGTAATCCGTACCCTTGGCAGTGATCGGTCCCTGGCGACAGCCCCACGCTTCGCACCACATGTAGACGAAGGCATAGTCCTCTTCAGGCGGAGCGGGAATCAGGTGAACGTTGACGAGAAACGGCCCGCCCCCTTCGCCCGCAATGGCGGCGAGGGAGATCTTCTCGGCGCAGAGCGGCAGATCCGTTCCAGGCGGAAAATCGTTAGCCGGCAGTCGCGTCGGCGCGAGCGGGAACCTCTCCGCCTCGTCGAGGCAGAGGTCGAAGTCGATGTCGGCGTAGAAGATGTCGGGCTTGGCCGCCTCTTTCGAAGAGTAGTCGTAGGCGCACACGAGCCCATCGTCCATCCCTTCGATCGGGAAGTAGGCGAAAAGCGTCACGGCGCGGTCGGAGAGCAGATCGCCTCCCTCTTCCCAGGCCTCCTCGTCCTCTTCGAAGATCTCGAAGTACTCGTGTTTGACTGAACGGTCGGGAGCCTGTCCGTAAGTGAGCGAGATCTCCTCCCCTCGAAGCGATAACGGCGCAATGAGCGCCATACCGAAAAGCGCGGCGATAATCCTGAACATGATCCGGATCTCCTTCGATCTGGGACTGTCACGACAATCACAAGGCCGCACATTATACCTTCAAGAGGCCGGCATGCCTCCGTTTTCTCTCGTGGGATCGGACCGATGTGGGGGAATACCAAATCGCGATATTCATTATTAGGTGCGGCGAAGCGGGGGACTACTCGATGGTCAGCACCATCTCGTTGGTTCGGATCAAGGGGCCGTTTTTGAAATAGCCCTCCGTGACGAAAAGGCGGAACCGATCGCCCGGCGCGGCTGAGGACGGCACCGCAATGGTCTGACTCAGAACCCCGGACAGGGGGATGGGGCAGAGGTTCCATTGATCCCAGAACGCGAAGAGGTTGAAACTCCCGCTGCCGCCCTGGGGCGGCGGGTCGGCGACGATGGGGCGGAGGTAGAGAGTGGCGGGCAGGTCCGGGTATCCGATGACCATGAGTTCGATCTCGCCTCCGGCCTGGGCCGTGCCTTTCGCGTAGAGATGGTGGTAGAACTCATCGGCGCCGATGTCGGTCGTGCCTGATTGCACGGGCACGATGCGCGGATTGCCTTCGAAGTCGTTGGACGACAGCGTGTCCACGCTGTTGTCGCCCACGTTGATGCAGGGCGAGTAGATGGTCAGATGAAAGTCGTTGCTCGACGGATCGACGAAATAAGGATCGGCGGAAATGATACCCGAACCGATATTGATAAAGCAGTTCGTGTCGGAAAAGATCGAGCCTACAGAGATGTCGACATTGGTGTAGCTGATATCCAGGGAGGCTGGAGAGTTGCTCTTGCCGAGATAGATTTCGTGTCCTAGCTGGGCCTGGTTGTTCCAGATGATCGTGTTCGACACCCGTGCCGATGAGTAATTCTTGCACGCGAGCCCACCGCCGTCGCAGGCCTCGTTTTTCGATATCGTATTGTTCGTGATCTCCGGCGCCGAGCTCCAGAAGACGAGCATCCCGCCGCCCGCCGCAAGGGTGGTGTTTCTGGAGAGGATGTTGCCCGTGATCACCGGGGCGGATTGGTACGCGCAAATTCCGCCGCCGCCCGCCTTGCTCCAGTTGCCGATCATCGTATTGCTCACGATGTAGGCTTTCGATCCGAGCGAACAGGTGATCGCGCCGCCGAACCCGAGCATCGATCTGTTGTTTGTAATGGTGTTGTATACGATGTAGGGCGTTGAGTTTCGGCAGTAGATTCCGCCGCCGCACTGGATCGAGCTGTTGTCCGTGATCGTGTTGTAGGCCACGATCGGCGCGGAGTAGGATTTGATAAAGAGCCCCCCGCCGTATCCGGAGCTGGCGAAGTTGTCGGTGATCACATTGTTGATGATCGTGGGGGAGGCGCCGTCACAGTAGATCCCGCCGCCGTCGCCGGCGCTCTTGGCCCAGACCATACCGTAACCGTTGGTCACCGTGAAGCCGTTGAGGACGGAGTTGGCACCCTCACTCTTGGTGAACTCGATCACGCTTCCATTCTGGCCGCCATCGATGATCGTGACTTGAGGTCCCTGCTCGCTTATCAAAGTGATGGATTTCCCCAGGAAGTCGAGATTCTCCCTGTAGGTGCCGGGGGAGACGATGATCGTGTCTCCATTGGACGCCGACTTGATCGCCCGCTGGATGGTGCGGCATTCCTGGGGCACGACGATATTGTCACCGCGAATCATCGGCTCAACGATGTCATCGGAAAAAGCATTGGCTGAAAGTACGAGGACGCAAAGAAGAAACAGCACTGTTCTCATAGCGAGAGCTCTTCCCAAAACAGGATTCCAGGCTGTACGCAATTCTACTCCCGAGTGAAATTCTTCAGCGGACCTATCGTACCGTCGAATCTCTCCGTCGGAGAGTACCGACCCTTTCGTGTGCCACTCGGATCGCTCCGATCGAAGGGATCAGGCTCGGTCTCAACCGCAAAAGAATTTCTTTCGCCCATGTTGGCAAGCCCGGGATTTAATACAATCGAAAACTTTAATTGTTTTGTTCACGCAGGATTACGAAGGGTCGGCCTCTTGGATAACGCACAGCGACGGACCTCCTGAATTATCTGCTTTCGGCGATTTCAGCCAACCCTCAGAAACTAAGTAAAAGACCCTATTGGCGTATAAACGATTTTCTATGTATGTTTTATGTCGTCCTGTGGTATAGTCTTTTTGATCCTTTTTCGAGCCGAGAGAATATGCCTGATCGAACTCTGTTCCACTCATAATTAGGAGTCGCCCTGATGACGATCCCCAAGGCCGGACTGAATCGTTGTTTTGCGAGAATCCTGCTCTCACTGTCCTTTGTCGCCTGCGCCGCCGTCCTCGGCCTCGCGGCCGACGAGCCCGGCCCCGATCTTGTGGATTATTCGAAGATTCCCGAGCTGCGCTGGGCCGGACCGGGCGCTCCCGGAACCTACGAGGATTACATGGCCGGCAGGCGGACAGGGCCTTTCGAAACGCGACGCATCGCGGTCGGCGGTTCGCGCGGCGGACGGGGCGCGGCCGCGGCCGACAAGGTGCTCGTTCTTGTCAACAGCAGCCTTCAGCCCTCGATTCAGGGAAAGCTCGACACTTACGTGATCGATGTGGAGAGGCAGGGATACAATCTCGAGCTCTACACCTGCACCGCGGGCACGGCCGAGGACCTGAAGTCGTTCATCATGTCCCACACGGCCAATCTGATCGGCTGCGTCTTCGTGGGAGATCTTCCCGCGGCCTGGTACGACGACAATGGGGACAGCTTTCCGTGCGACCTCTTCTTCATGGACCTCGACGGTTCCTGGGTTGACACCAACAGTGACGGGAAATACGACCAGCATACCAACGGCGCGGGCGACGAGGCGCCCGAGATCTTCGTGGGCCGGATCGACGCCTCGCGGATCACCTACACCTCGGAGCTGAACTTGATGAACGACTACTTCGACAAGCTGCACGAGTACTACTCGGGCAACATCACTCAGACCCATCATGGATTGACCTATACCGAAGATGACTGGTCGGGATTCTATGATATCTGCAACGACATCCGGTTCGCCTACGACAGCTACGAAGTCATCAAGGCTCCCAACACCGATCGGAACGACTACACCAACAACCGCCTCACCGACGCGGCTTACGAGTATGTCCAGCTCGCGTGCCACTCCTACAGCGGCGGTCACGCGTTCACGCGCGGCGGATGGCTCTACTCCAGTCAGGTCTACAACATTCCGCCCCAGGCGCTCTTCTACAATCTCTTCGCCTGCAGCGCGTCGCTCTTCACCGCCAACAACTGTCTCGGCGCGGTCTATGTTTTCAACGACAGCCTCACGGCTCTCACCACGATCGGGAGCACCAAGTCGGGCTCCATGCTCGTCTTCAACAAGTTCTACAGGCCCCTCGGCGAGGGCAAGCCCTACGGCGTCGCGTTCAAGGAGTGGTTCGAGGCGCTCGCGCCCTACTCGGCGTCGGAGATCTCGTGGCACTACGGAATGACCGTGCTCGGCGACCCCATGGTGAATCCCAACGGGTTCAATCCCCATCCGGTCGTGGCCGACGCCAAGATCAACGGCATGGATGGGCCGCTCAACCTCTTTTCGAGCCAGCCGATCAATTTCACGATAAGTCTCGATCCGGGCGACCAGGCGGGTGTGGCCCACGACTGGTGGGTGTTCGCCCAGCACGAGCCGCCCGTCTACCAACCGTGGTACTGGAAGTACCCCGGCACCTGGAAAGGGAGCTGGACGCCGATCCGCGCCTACGCGGGCGGCCTGCTTCACGTCAGCGACTTTCAGGTCGGTTCGTCGAACAGCCTCGCCAAGGGGTACTGGGAGTTCACCTTCGGCGTGGACACTCTCAACAACCTCTACGAGGCAACCCATCACGATGTGGTCGAAGTGACGCTCTTCTAAGCGGGCGGGTCACCAAAATTGCATTACGGCTCTAAGTCCTTGTTTTGTTTTCACAAAACAAGGACTTAGAGCCGTAATGCAATTTTGGTGACCCGCCCGCTTACCAG
>CAYXGI010000035.1:0-59767 GCA_964464495.1 uncultured Phycisphaerales bacterium | reverse complement strand
ATACGCAAGAAAAGTAGGAAATCGCGCCCCCCCATGGGGGGGCGTATAGAAGTAGATTTATCGTTTAAAGCAACGGATATGATGAGAAAGGAGGGAAAGAAAGAACGGGTGTCTTGTAGGTCCTGTGTTACACTTTTACCCCGCCGTTTACACAGGCTTCAAGCGTGGAACAAGGAGAGTCTTGGCCCCTACCCGCGTCTCTCCGTCGACCGCACCCTTTCGAAGGGGGCGCTCGCTCATGCCAAGTATCTCGACACGAATCCCGACCAGTCCCGGCTCTGGCCCAACTGCCACGAGGAGTACACCGACCTCGAGGGCTACTCTGCCGAGGGATGCTGGGCGGGGCTTCACGCGCTCATCTGGCCCGGCGCGTTCAAGAATAATCCCGAGGGCGCCGTGGCGAAGTGGATGGGGACCTTTTATCACCGGCTACCGATTCTCCAGCCGGGGCTCTTTCGCGTCGGCTGGGGAGCGGGCAAGCAGAACGCGGTTCTGGACGTGGGGACGCTTGTTCTTCCTGACGATCGACCTTACGCCATGCTATGGCCCTACCACGGCATGACCAATGTACCCTGCCAATTCGCGCCCGAGATGCCCAGTCCCGTGCCCGGCGAAGACCAGTCGGCGTGGGGCTACCCGATCACGCTGCATGTCTACCTCGGCGGCAGCGAGCCGCGTTACGAGATGAGGCTCTTTGTCGAACTCTTCGGCACCACGGGCGATGAAGTTGCCTGCTTTTACTCCACGCCGGCCCATCCCACCAACCCGGTGCTCGCGCCTGCCAATGCGTTCTGCCTCATTCCCAAGAAAGTTCTCGAGCCGCGGACCACCTATCGTGTCGTTGCTCGCGATCTGAGGAACGGCGATGAGATGAAATGGCATTTCACGACGGAATAGTCTTCCGGCGGACAAAATCACTGCACCGTGAAATCAACGTGGTCGAAGTCCCAGATCATCCACGGATTGAGTTCGCCGTCAGGTTCGAGGTCGAAAAGCAGGAACGCATTGTAGCTCCCCACGGGGAGGGATTGGTCGAGCACCGTGGCGGTGTGATTGCGGTCGTACCCGGTGAAAAATTCATTGAACCAACCCGGTTGCCAGGCAGGACCCGAGTGCGGTCCGTACGTCCAGATGTTGCCCGTCGATATCGGCGCGAGGGTGATCCAGATGTCGCCGCGTTTCAAGGGATGGTAGCCTGTCTCGAGTTCGACGGTGAGGGTGACATTCTCGTTGCTGCCAACGATCACGTTCCGGTCTTCGCCGTTGCACTTGATGTCGAGACCGAGGGTGCTGGAGAAGTCGAACACGTAGGCAGATCCGGAATTTTGTCCCAGGTCCCTGTCACGGTCCGCCCCGATGAGTACCATATCGTCGAAGGCTGCCACGGAACAACCGAAATCATCACCGTTGGCCCCGTCGGAAGCGAGAAGCTTCGCCTCATTTTTCCAGTTTTCCAATGCGCTGAATACGTATGCTGAACCCGAAATATGGCCGTTGTCGTCGTCCCCCCTGGCGCCAACAACAGCGACTTTTTCCGAGAGGGAGACGGACCAGCCGAAATATTGTTCGTCTATGCCATCGGGCGGAACCAGCATCGCTTTCTCTGACCACGATCCCGATGCAACGTCGTAACCGAAAACGTAGGCTGATCCCGACTCTGTGCCATTGACAACGTTTTCTCGTGCCCCGATGAGTGCCGTCGTGCCTGACAGGGAGACGGAATAACCGAATCTGTCGTACGCTGCCCCGTCGGAGGCCAGAAGCTTCACCTCCTCCTGCCACGTGCCTGACAGACTATCGTAGCGAAACACGAAGGCCGAACCGGAATACAGTCCGAGGTCGTTGTCCCAACAGGCGCCAACGAGAGCAACCTCGTCCGAGAGAGCAACAGAGAAGCCAAAGCAGTCACAATCCCCACTATCGGAGGCCAGAAGCTGTGCCTCCTCCTACCATGTTCCCGAAACGCCGTCGTAACGAAACACGTAGGCTGCTCCGTAAACAGAGGGCCAACGATAGTTGTATGCCCCGATCAAAGCACGGTCCGCCGACAGGGCCACGGAACATCCGAACCTGTCTCCGGCCCCGCCGTCGGAGGGGAGGAGCTTCGCTTCCTCTTGCCAGGTTTCAGACGCTGCGTCATAGCGGAACACATAGGCAGACCCGGAGTGCGAGCCATTGTCATTGTCCCAGGCTGCGCCGACGAGTGCGACATCACCAAAGAGCGCCGCCGAATCGCCAAATAAGTCGTTCTTTTCGCCGTCAGACGGAACGAGCGCTGCCTCTTCGTTCCAGAGACCCGAGACGCTATCGCGGCGAAATATATAGGCTTTTCCAGGCACCCAGTCGTGGCCCCAGGACCACCTCGCGCCGATGACAGCAACGTCGCCGGAGACGGAAATGGCCGAGCCGAAGCGTTCATCGTCTTTTCCATCGGAAGCGAGGAGCTTCTCATTTTCGAAAGCGAGCTGCCCCCAAACAGGAGCTGCCATCATGACCAGAAGAGAAACCGCGATGACGATCGGACGAAATCGCCGCAGAGCAGTCGGCGATCGTTTGGAAAGGGCGAGATTCATCGAATTCAAGCCTCCGAAAGTGCCCGACAGGGAAGAGGAAGACAGCATTCCATGAAGGGGAGACAGTATAAATCAATTTATTTGAGTGGGAAAGAGTTTTTTTACGATGCGGCCGTGGTCCAGTGACGGTCAAGTACGAAAACGGGGCCGTCATCGAAGAGACCGAGTGAGCGAGCCCTGGATTGGGAGGCTGCTGTTAGGCCGCTCGACGAGGACGGCTTCTCCATGACTCAAAAGACCCACTGCGACCTCTGCGGTCTGCGCCTCCCCAGGAGCCCATTTCTTTCCGAGAGGGACGGCATTTCGTACAGCTTCTGCTGCGCGGGCTGCAGGCACGTTTTCGAGCTGCTCGTCGAGAGCGGCTTCGTGGGCGAAGACTACACGGAGTCCGACCTCTACAAGCAGTGCCTCGCCCTGGGGATCGTCGGCAATCCCGAGAGAGCGCCCGAAAGGGGCGAGCTGACCGCCGAGGAGCTGAAGGGCTCCAAGGAGCTGCTCGTCCATGTGGACGGGATGTGGTGTTCGGCCTGCTCCTGGGTGATCGAGAAGGTCCTCGGCGCCAGACAAGGCGTTCTCGAGGCGCGGGTCAACTTTGCCTCCGACACGGCCAGGATCTACTACCGCCCCGAGGAGATCACGCCGGCCGAGATCACGGCCGCCGTCGACCGCCTCGGTTACAAGGTCCTGTCGCGCGACGCGCTGGAGGAGGCGAGCCTCCGGGAACGCAACGCGCTCCTCATCAAGACCGGCGTCGCGCTCTTTCTGCTGATGAACGTCATGTTCTTCAGCTATGTGCTCTACATCGGCTACTTCCAGGAGGTGGCGGGCGAGATGCGGGCGATCTGAACGCGCCCGGGCTTCCGACCGAAGACGCCGAGGGCGATCCGCGCATCGCGGGCGCCGGCGTGGACATGGGCGCTGACGAGTTTTTCCCTCACCTCTACTGTAGAGGGGACGTGTTGCCCGGCCAAACGGTAAGCTTCCACGTCGTGGGTGAACCGGGTCAAGCCGTCAAGGTCGCGCTCGGTGCCAAAGTGATCGATCCGCCAATTCCCACTGCACACGGCGATCTCTTTATCTGGCCGATCGTGGCAAGGTGGCCTATCGGGACGGTGCCGGGGAGTGGTATCAGGATTCTGTCCACCACCGTGCCTTCAGGGTGGAGTTCGGGCGAGGCGTATTCTTTTCAGGCCCAGGTGGGTGTTTGGGGCAATCCGGACACTCTGCTCACGAATCTCTTCACGCTCTCCGTCGAGTGAGATCCCGTTGGTGCGCCATTTGGGGTCAGCGCGCATCTTCGGCCACCCGCATCTGGTCGACGCAATCGGCCAGAATTGCTGCGAAAACAAAGCGCCGGTAGTGGGCGGTTGATCGCACGTCGTCGATCGGTGTGACGGCCGCGGCCGAGAGAGTGTGCGCTGCGCGGACCAACTCCTTGTTCAACTCCTGACCCTCGATCCGTTCCTCCACGTCGGTGAGCCGCAAGGGGATGGGCGCCACGCTTCCGGCCGCGATTCTGATCGATGTGATCCTTCGGCCGTCGATCCGCGCCGAGAGAGCGACGGAGAGCTTGGCACAGGCCTGGGCCTTACGCGTTCCGACTTTTCTGAAGAAGGTCCGCGTTCCTGACGGAGGCACGCCGAGCCGGACACCGAGAAGGAGCTCGTCCGGCTCGAGCGCGGTGGTCTGGTAGGATCGGAAAAAATCTTCCATCGCCAGCGACCGCCGGCCGTTCTTTGCCGACGCCAGAACCGCCTCGGCGCCGCACGCGATCAGCGCCGGCGGCAGGTCGGCGGCGGGGCTCGCGTTGGCCACGTTGCCGCCCAGGGTGCCCATGTTGCGGATCGCCGGGGCGCCGATACTGGCCGCCGCGTCGGCAAGAGCCGGAAAGTGCTCGATCACGGCACGATGTTGTGAGATCTCCGAGTGGGTCGCGCCGGCGCCGATGAAGAG
Organism: uncultured Phycisphaerales bacterium; assembly: GCA_964464495.1. GTDB lineage: Bacteria > Planctomycetota > B15-G4 > B15-G4 > CAYZWU01 > CAZUHB01. The sequence continues at coordinate 55,241 of CAYXGI010000035.1, read as the reverse complement.
ACCGCCCTTTTCGTCGACGATCCCTTTCGAATCGTCGCAGCCACTCAGGAGCACGACCCTGTCCGGCCGACAGCGGCTGCTCGACCAGAGTGGCAAAAGATCGGTCCCGCCCGCGAAGGGTACCGCATCGGGATGGCGGGCCTTGACCTCGAGGGCTTCGTCGATCGTGGCAGGCTCGTGAATCTTCATTTCTTCTTCCCCGCTTTACGTGGGCGGCAGCTCTCAACGGCGTCGACGATCATCTGGTAGCCGGTGCAGCGGCAGAGATTGCCCGAGAGGCCTTCGCGTACCGGGATGTGAGGTTTGGTCAGAAGCCAGTATCCGGCCACGATCATGCCGGGCGTGCAATAGCCGCACTGGACCGCGCCCTTTGCGACAAAGGCCTTTTTGAGTCGCTCGGCGGCGGGGTCGCCGGAGATTCCTTCCACCGTGGTCACCTCTGTTCCCGAGGGAAGTGTGGCAGCGAGGGTGAGGCAGGCGAGCTTGAGGTCGCCGTTGATGAGAACGCTGCACGTTCCGCATTCGCCCTCCTCGCAACCCGGCTTGGAACCGGTCAGCCCGAGGTGATTGCGCACCACGTCGAGAAGACGCTCCTCGGGCGCGAAGCGCACGGCGGTCTCTTCGCTGTTGATCGTCCATGTTCGTGAGATCAGCGGATCCAAGAGTCTCTCCCTCATCGTTTCTCGATCGAACCGTTTGGCGTGATCGCTCCGTCCGATTCCAGCGCATCGAATATTTTCTCCGGCGTGACCGGGAGTCGATTGAGGCTGATGCCGAGCGCATGGCGGATCGCGTTACGCAGCGCGGGAGCGAGGCCGTTCATGGGAAGCTCTCCGATTCCCTTGGCGCCCGCTGGGCCGTGGGCATAGGGAAATTCGAGCAGCTCCACGTGAAGCGCCGGCATGTCGGCCGTTGTGGGAACGACGTAGGTCTGGAACCTTTTCTCGAGGGGCGCTCCGTCGTTGCCGAGGGTGACTTCCTCGAGAAGCCCGTAACCGAGCGCCTGCACGAGCCCGCCCTCGATCTGGGCGCGCGCCGCCAGGGGGTTGATCGCCTTGCCCACGTCGACCGCGCACCAGACATCGAGCGGTGTGACCTCGAAGGTGACCGTGTCCACGGCGACCTCCACCGCCACGGCGCCCCACGCATAGGCGGCGTAGGCGTCGCCGCGATGGGTCTCTTCGTCCCACGACAATCCGGGCGGGGTTTCGTAATCCATCTCGACGATCAGCGGTCCGTGGCCGAGCGCCGCGGCCGCCGCGTGGGGCCAGGCCAGTTCGTTTCCGCAGGCGGTGGCGTCGAGGCGGCGTTTCATCTCGGCCACCACGCCGTGGCCGCAGCGCTCGAGGATCTTGCCCACGATCATGGTGGTGCGCGACGCCACGGTCGGCCCCGAATCGGGAACGTGCGCCGTGTTGGGAAGGGGATAGTCGACAAGGGCGACGTTAATCCCGCAGGCGTCGGCCACGATCTGCGACAGGGTCGTCACACTGCCCTGCCCGATCTCGGTGCTCGATACGTGGATGACGACCCGGCCGTTGCCGCGGAGCTCGAGCCGCGCGCGCGACGCGATCCGGTCCTCGCCCGAGCCGGTGAACCCCCCGCCGTGCCAGAAGAGGGCCGTTCCCAGTCCGCGTTTCGTCTGGCCCGGCGCGGTGTTCTGTTTTTCGATGGCGCTGAGGCGATCGTCGTAGGCGCACTCCCGCGTCACCGCGTCGAGGCAGTCGACAGCCGCAACGCTCTCGTCGAGCCGCTGGCTCGTGGCGGTAGTGGCGTCGGGGCGGAGCGCGTTTCGCTTGCGCAGCGCGATCGGATCGACGCAGAGGCGGGCGGCGATCTCGTCCATGTGCGACTCGCACGCGAAGAGAACCTGCGGCGCGCCGAATCCGCGGAACGCTCCCGCCGGCACCGTGTTCGATCGAAGCGCGCGTGCTCTGACGAGCACGTTGGCGCACGCGTAAGCGCCGGTCGCGTGGATCGTGCCGCGAGACAGCACCACCGGGGTGAGAGTCGTATACGCGCCGCCATCGATGACAAAGTCGATCTCGAGCGCGGTGAGGAGACCGTCCCTGGTGACGCCTGCTTTGAACCGGCTCCACGACGCGTGCCGCTTGGGGGTGAAGGCCATGTCGTCTTCGCGGCCGAGCACCATGCGGACCGGAGCGCCGGCCTTGAGCGCGAGCAGGGCGGCGTAGGATGCGAGGAAGCTCGGGTAGTCTTCCTTTCCGCCGAAGGCGCCGCCCGTGGGCGTCTGCTCCACCACGACCTTGTCGTCGTCCACGCCGAGCACGCACGCCACGGCAGGCCGCACAAAGAAGGGACATTGCAGCGAACCGACGATCCGCATCCCGTCTGCCTGGGGCAGAGCGATGATTCCCTGGGGCTCGAGATAAGCCTGCTCCTGGGGGCCGGTGAAGTACTCGCCTTCGACGATCTCGTCCGCCGCCTCAAAGCCGCGGTCCATATCGCCCTTTTCGATATCGATGCTGTGGAGCGTGCCGACCGATCCCGGAGCAGCCTGTTCGCTGCGGATTATTTTCTCGATGCCGATGAGAGGTTCCTCGGAATCGATGTCGACGCGGACCGACCGGAGCGCGTCGTCGAGAAGCGCCGCGGTGGGCGCCGCGACAAGCGCGATCGGTTCGCCGCAGTAGGCGACGCGATCGGCAGCGAGACAGGGCATGTCGCGCTTGATGATGGGGATGATATTTTTGCCCGGGATGTCGCCGGCCGTGACGACTGCGACGCGCGACCAATCGAACGCGGGATCGAACGTAATAGCACGCACGCGTCCCCTTGCAACTGTCGAGCGGATCGCGGCGCCGAACCACATCGCGCTCAGGGCGATGTCACCCACATAGCGCACCGCGCCCGTTGTCTTCTCCATCCCATCGATGCGCGGCACGGATCGGCCGCACCATTTTGAAGCCATGCGTTGTCTCCGCCTCGGGAGTTTGTCTTGAGCGTGCGGTCATTGTACCAGATCGATTTCCTGCAGTAGAGACACCTGGTTTGCGCAAATTGTCCGTGAAGATTACCCTTTTCTCCATGACGCCACCCGATCGAAATTTGACACGATACCTTTTAGTGTTATACTATTTAGTATAACAACGGAGGATATCATGAATCCATTCAAGTACGGCCAAGTCGTGAGCGCCGAAGACTTCTGCCCCAGGCCCGGGCTGCTCAAGGAACTGGTCGGTTTCATCAAGGCGGGCCAGAACGTGGTTCTCCAGGGCGAGCGCAGAGTGGGAAAGACATCGCTCATCCACGAAGCGTTCGGGAAGCTGAAGCGTCACCGGTTGGTCTATGTCGACCTCCTCGAGATCAAGACAGCCGATGACTTCGGCAAGCGGATGATCAAGGCGATCGTTTCGGCAGAGCAAAAAGACGGGATGCTCGAGACGATCCTCAAGAGACTCGGCCAGATGCGGCCGACCCTTTCAGTCGATCCCTTCACGGGCGAGCCCTCGGTGTCGCTCGATCCTCGCATTACGCTCGAGCCCGATTCGATCGGCGCCATTATCGACCTCGTGGGTGACAAGGGAGATCGCCGTCCTGTCGCCGTGGTGTTCGATGAGTTTCAAGACATTGTGAACCTTCCCGACGTAAAGGCGATGCTCGCCGTTCTGCGCGGCAAGATCCAGCTCCAGAGCAAGATCGCCTGTATCTTTGCCGGGAGTGTCCGAAGCAGCCTGAGCGAGATCTTCTTCGATCGCGACAGTCCTTTTTTCAAGTCCGCGGCAGCGCTCGATGTGGGGCCGCTCGATCCCGGCGAATTCGTCCGATTTCTGAAAGGCAAGTTCACCAACGCCAAGCGCCGCATCGATGAGGAGATTTTCGAAGAGCTCTTCGCCATGGCCGACGCCGTTCCCGGCGATGTGCAGCAGCTCTGCGGCGCCTTGTGGGACATCACCGCGCCCGGCGTAAAGGTGTCGGCCAAGAATCTCCCCGCGGCGCTCGAGCTCATCTTCTCCCGCGAGGCGAAGGGTTACGAGACCGCGCTCGTCAGGATCACCGGGCAGCAGCAGAAATGCCTCACGGGCCTGGCGCGGCTGGGGGGGAGGTCGCCGCTCGCGGCGTCGTTTCTCGAGGGGACGGGGATCACGCTCCCCGCTTCGGTGAAGAAGGCGCTCACCAGGCTCGTTCGACTCAAGATCGTCTTTCGCCATCAGGGGGAGTACAGATTCGTCAATCCCTTCTTCAAGCTCTGGCTGCTCTGGAAAAATTACTGAGGACGATCCCAGGTTCTTACCGGCATATGGCATCACTGTTGCGTCACTAACCTATTTATATTCAGTCAGATACCGCTGTTGTGTATAATTACTCGTTTGTTGAGTAAATATACTCAACAAACGAGTAATTTGTTGACGTGCGTGCGCTCTTCAAGTAAATTGGCTGCATGAGCCATGTAATGGAACGTGAATTGGTTGGTGACCTCTGCCGGCGATTGGGTGGCCCACCACTCATTCAGGTCATCGCGGGGCCGAGGCAAGTGGGCAAGACAACGATCGCACGCACCGTCGCCGGACGATGGAATGGCCCCACTCACTACGCGGCCGCCGACGTCAGCCCTCCTCCCGGCCCGGAGTGGATCGAAACCCATTGGGAGATTGCACGCCGGAGCGCCGAATCGGGCGAGGTGCTCCTGGTCCTTGACGAGGTCCAGAAAGTACGCGACTGGAGCGAAGTCGTGAAAGCGCAGTGGGATGATGATCGATTTCACAATCGTCCCATACGGGTGATCCTCGTCGGTTCCTCGGCCATGCTTCTCACGCAGGGGGCAACAGATAGCCTGGCCGGCCGCTTTTTCCTCAACCGCTGCCCACACTGGTCCTTTTCCGAATGCCGGCGAGCCTTCGGCTGGGATCTCGATCGCTGGATTTTCTTCGGCGGCTACCCGGGTGCCGCATCGCTGGTGGGTGAGCCCGACGACTGGCGCGCATACATTATGGATTCACTCGTGGAAGCGGTGATATCGAGAGATGTTCTCGGAATCCAGCGCATCGCCAAGCCTGCCTTGTTGCGAAACCTCTTTGGACTTGCCACACGCTTTCCTGCCGAGGTCCTTTCATACAACAAGATGTTGGGGCAGCTCCAGGATGCCGGCAACACAACGACCTTGGCCCATTATCTGAACATGCTGGAGACAGCGTTTTTGATCTCAGGTCTGGAGCGGTACTCCGCCGGCCATGCTCGCAGCCGGGGATCGAGCCCCAAGCTGGTGCTGTGGAACAACGCCCTCGTGAGTGCTCCGAGCCTTCTGTCGTTCGATCGCGCTCGCGCCACCCCCGAACTTTGGGGCCGCTGGGTGGAGAACGCTGTGGGCGCTCATCTGGTCAACCACTTGCAGGGAGCCTCATACGAGATCACCTACTGGCGTTATCGAAACCACGAGGTCGACTATGTGGTGCGGGCCGGCGATGCTCTCTGGGCGATCGAGGTCAAAAGCGGCCGGCCAGGTAAAGGAACGGGATTGACAGCGTTCAAGAAGGACCATCCCTCGGCGAAGAGCCTGATCCTAGGATCGGGCGGAATGCCTCTGACTGATTTTTTCTCCGAACAACCTCGCGACATCCTGTGAGCGTGACCGCCGTACCTCGGCTCTCCGTTGAACGGACCGCTCAATAACTGTGCTCGCCGATCCGCACCTTCCCGCGGAACGCCCAGTAGATGGCGGCCGTGTAAGCGAGCACGAAAGGCATGCCGATGGCGGCGATGATCGCCATGATCCCGAGGGTCTTCTGCGACGAGGCCGCGTTGGTGATGGTCAGGCTGTAGGCCGGGTTGATGCTCGACAGCACCAGATTGGGAAAGAGCGCCACGCCGAACAGGAAGCAGAGCGCCGCGATCGTGGCGCACGACGAGAGAAAGGCGTAGAAGGGCCGGCCGTGATGGATCGCCCGCGGGATGTTGGCGATGGCGAGCACGTTGAGCACAACCACACCCCACAACCAGCCGAACTCCTTGAAGTGGGCCGTGGCGCTCGGCACGTTGACGAGCGTGTAGATCGTGGCCGCCGCGTAGAGGATGAGAAAGGCGAAGAAGGTTCTCCACATCCAGGGCCGTAGCGACTGCTGCAGTCTGCCCTCGGTCTTGAGGTAGAGGAAGATCGATCCGTGCATCGCCATGAGCACCACGGTCAGGAGCCCCACCACCACGGTGTAGGGTGAGAGGAGATCGAAGAAGCCGCCCTGGAACTCCATGTCCGCGCCGACCGGAATGCCGAGGATCGCGTTGCCCACTGCAACGCCAAAGAGAAGAGCCGCCACGCCGCTCGCAAGGGAGAAGGAGAGATCCCACGTTTTTCGCCACGCGGCCGACTCCCGCTTACTCCGAAACTCCATCGACACGGCCCGGAAGATAAGGGCGAAGAGGAGAAGCATGAAGGCGGTGTAGAAGCCCGAGAACACGGTGGCGTAAACATCGGGAAAGGCGGCGAACATGGCGCCGCCGAAGGTGACGAGCCAGACCTCGTTCCCGTCCCAGAGCGGGCCGATCGAGTTCATGAAGATGCGGCGGTCGCCGTCGGTCCGGCCGACGAAGTGCATGATGCCGACGCCGAGATCGAAACCGTCGAGGATGGCGTATCCGGTGAGCAGCACGCCCATGAGAATGAACCAGAGGAGGTTGAGATCCATCGTTCCTGTTCCTTACGAGTTGTCGCCCTTTTTCGATTCGTCCTTGGGCGCTTCGGGCCCCTTGCGGATCTTGTCGTTGAGCACGAAGATCCAGACCGTGAAGAGAAGGGAATAGATCACGCCGAACATGATGATCGACGAGAGCACCTGCTGGTTGGTGAGGTTCGGCGAAAAGGCGTCGGCCGTGCGCAGTTCGCCGTAAACGATCCACGGCTGTCGGCCGACCTCGGCGGCCACCCAGCCGACTTCGTTGGCCACGAAGGGCGCGATCACCACGAAGACGAAGACCCAGAGCAGCCACCGCTTGTCGAAGAGCGTTCCGCGCCAGAGAAAGAAGAGTCCCAGAAGTGTGAGGAAGATAAACAGCATTCCCAGACCGATCATGATGTGATAGCTCGCGAAGGAGATGAAGACGGGCGGCCGATCCTCGGGCGCGAACGCGTCGAGCCCCGTCACCGGCGTTGATCTGTCGCCGTGCACGAGATAGCTGAGCAAGCCCGGAATGCTGATCGCCCCCTTCACCTCTCCAGCCTCCTCGTCGGGGATGCCGAAGACGCAGAGCGGCGTCCCCCCCTCGGTGGTCTCGAAAACACCCTCGAAAGCCGCCATCTTGGCGGGTTGGGTCTGCGACACGGTGACGGCCTGGCCATGGCCCTGAACGAGGGAGAGGATCGAGGCGATCGCGGCAAGGACGAGCCCCGCGGCGAATGACTTTTTCGCGAATTCCCGGTGGCGCCCCTTGAGCAGGTAGTAGGCCGCGATGCTCATCACGAAGAACCCGCCAACGGTGAACGCGGCGAGCCAGACGTGCACGATCCGGTCGACGGAGGAGGGATTGAACACGAGTGCCCAGAAGTCGGTGATCTCGGCCCGCACCGTGGTCACGCCGCCGACGGTGCGCTCCACGAGATGGTAGCCCGTGGGAGTCTGCTGCCAGCTGTTGGCCACCACGATCCAGATCGACGAGAAGATCGAACCGACGGAAACCATGATCGTGGAAAAGAAATGCATCCGCGGTGAGACGCGGTCCCAGCCGAAGACGAGAAGCGCGAGAAAACCGGACTCGAGAAAGAAGGCGAAGATCCCCTCGGCAGCGAGCGCCGAGCCGAACACATCGCCCACGAAGCGCGAGTAGACCGACCAGTTGGTGCCGAACTCGAACTCGAGAACGATTCCCGAGGCGACACCGATGGCGAAGTTGAGGCCGAAGATCTTGACCCAGAACTTGGTGATCGATTCATAGAGAGGATTCTTGGTCTTCAGGTACATTCCCTCGAAGAAGACGAGCAGGACGCCCATGCCGATGGCGAGAGGAGGAAAGATGTAGTGAAACATCGCGGTGAACGCGAACTGAAGACGTGACAGGATCAGAACCGATTCCGATTCCATGGCCGAAGTCCTTTTCTATCAATATTGTGGGCATTGATTTATGAAGAAGTTTTTTAAAGAACTGATGGTGGCATGATAATCGATTTTCCGCGGCGCGCCCAAAAAAAAGAATGGGGGGGACGTGAACAGCGCGCCGCACAGAGGTCTGTAAGTGCGATTTTTAGATTTTGATTAGGCCCTCTCCGTAGAGAAGGAATTCAGGTAGAATGCCGCGCGGGAATCCAACGATCCTTGATTCGACAGATAGGAGATTAAAATGCTGAATCGAACGATCCTGCTCACATCGGTGCTCGTTCTCTCGTCCCTGATCGCGATCGGATGCGGCGGCGCGTCGGTGCCCGATTCGCCCGAAGGAACGGTCCTCACCGTGGCCAAGGAACTGGCCGGAAACAATCCCGGCGTGCTCTGGGACGCCATGCCCGCCAGTTACCGGACGGACGTGGAAACACTCGTCCACGACGCGGCCGCCAAGATTGACGCCGAGGTCTACGACAAGGCCTTTGTGATCCTCAACAAGGCCGTCGATGTGCTCAAGGACAAGCGCGGCTTCATCCTCGGCCTGCCTCTTCTACAGCAGGGCTTCCTCGCCATGATGATCACGGACCAGGAGGAGCTCAAAGACAACTGGAACGAAATTGTCGACGTTTTCGACATCCTCGCCTCGAGCGAGCTCGAGACCCTCGATGGGCTCAAGTCTCTCGACGTGGGGGATTTTCTGAACGGAACGGGCGGCAAGCTCATGGCCCAGTTCGAAAAGCTCGCTCAACTCGCATCCGATGGCCCGATGAAATTGACGTGGAACGAGCTCGAGGGCATCACGGTCGACGTGAAATCGACTGAGGGCGACAAGGCCGTGATCGAGGTCACGGTCGAGGACAAAGGCCCTGAAACCCTGACCATGGTCAAGGTCGAGGGCAAGTGGGTGCCAGAGGAGATGGCCAGGGACTGGAAGAAAAACATCGAAGAGATGAAAGCCCAGGTTGCCGAGATGACCGCCGGCATGTCGACCGAGCAGAAGACGACCATGCTCGCCCAGATGGCGGGTGTGGAGCAAATCGTCGATCAACTCGCCAAGGCCGAGACCCAGGAGGAGTTCACACAGATCGTGATGAGCCTCATGGGAGGGATGTAGTCGCCGTTGACTACTTGATCAACTCGAGAATATCACGAAACCGGGGATGGGCGGCGGATCGCATCAACTCGTAGAGCGCCGTCTCCACATTGGTCGCCACCACGCCCGCATCGCGCAGCCTCCAGAGGGCGTTCTGTTTGTTCTCCAACCTCCGCGACGAGACGGCGTCGGCCACGACCTGCACCTCGAGGCCGCGCTCGAGCAGATCGAGCGCCGTGAGAAGGATGCAGATGTGCGTCTCCATTCCGGCGAGAAGGATCTGCTTCCGGCCGACCTCGACGAGGGCCTCGAGAAAATCCTCGTTTCCACAGCAGCTGAAAGTGTTTTTCTCGACCGAAACGAGGCCGTCGAGGTGGCGCGCCACCTCGGGAACGGTGCGGCCCAGGCCCTTCGGGTGGTGCTCGACCCACACGATGGGAACGTCGAGGATCCGCATGCCCTGGACGAGGGTTGCGGCGTGCTCGAAGAATCGGTCTTTTCCGTGCATCATCTGGGCAAGCTTTCCCTGGATGTCGACGAGCACGAGAACGGTTGCTTCCATATTGAACATGGTCGAGTCGCTCCGATGATCAATCCTTGTTTTTCTTTTTCACCGTGGCGGTCAGCGCCGAGGCGAGCAGGCCCGTGGGAACGGCAATGAAACCGATGCCGATAATGACGATGATCGAGGTGAAGATCCTCCCGCCCGCGGTGACCGGGTAGATGTCGCCGTATCCGATCGTGGTCAGCGTGGACACCGCCCACCAGAGACAGTGAAAGATCGATTTGAACTTTTCCGGCTGGACGGGATTTTCAAAGTAATAGATCCCCACTGCGGACACGAACAGGAGAAAACAGGTCGCCACCGCAAAGAGAATTAGCTCGTTCTTTACGAGCAGAAAGGCCTCCTTGAAACGCCGCATCGCCCGGCTGTACCGGAAGAGCTTGAAGGCGCGCAGAAGCCGAAAAAGGCGAAAGATCCGAACAGCGCGCAGATCGACCCCTCCGGCAAGGTAGAAGGGAAGGATGGCGAGAAGGTCGATCACACCGTAGAAGCTGAAAACGAATCCGATCTTCCTGTCAGCCACGGCGAGGCGCAAAAGGTACTCGGCAGTGAACAGGAAAACGACGATCGTTTCAGCAACGGCCAGGACCTGACGGGTCCGCGCGGAGAGATCGGGCAGCGTCTCGATCGAGAAGGTGACCAGTGAGAAGACGATCAGCGCCTGAATGGCGAGATCGAAGATCTTCCCGGCCAGCGCGTCATCACTTTCAACGATTTTCTTGATCTTCATGGCCGCACCCTGTGCAAGGCGTCAGTAGGTCGCGGCGCCGGCTACTCGCGCACGTCGCCATACTTCTTCCAGACCTCAAGTGCGATCGACAGCGGCTTCATCATGGGCACCGTATAGGTGGGGAAATCGTGCGCGGCCAGGTAGGCGCGCGTGTTCCACACATGCTGGGAAAAGCCGCGCGGCGACAGGATCAGGGGCTTCTTGAACTCGGAGTGGATCTCGATCAGGCGCTCGGCAATGTACTCCGAGAGATAGGGCACCTGGAAGTAGGACGCCACGAGAATGATGTCGGTGTTGGGGTCGTTGTTCAGGGTGATCAGCGACTCGAGCAGCATGTCGTCGTCGCAGTCGCCGAAGAGGTCGAGGGGATTCTCCGTGATCTGCTGGGCGATCCGGTCCTTTTCGTCGGGGCTCGCGGCGCGCACCTTGCCCTCGAGGAGCTTGGCGAATTTTTCCTTGGTCTCGGGCGCAAATTCAGCCAGCTTCATCCCCTCGGTCGTGATCTGGTCGGCGAGCAGGATCGCCGCGCCGCCGCCTACGCTCACCACGGCGATTCGGTTGCCGCGCGCCGCCGGCTGGGTGGAGAGGATGGAGATCACGTTGATCAGGATCTTGGGATCCTCGGTGAGCTCCTCGATGAGAAAGAGCCCGGCCTGCTCGCAGGCTGCCTTGAATGCATCGAAGCTCCCCGCGAGGGATGCCGTGTGCGACATGGTCTTGGCCGCGCCGCCGCCCACACCGCCCTTGATCACGATAACCGGCTTCTTCTCAGCCACGGCGCGGCCCACTTCCATGAACTGCAGGCCGTTGCGCAGCCCCTCGAGATAGATGGCGATCACTTTGATGCGCGGATCGTCGCCCATGTGGGCGAGGATCTCGGCAATGGTCACGCCTGACGCGTTGCCGCACGACGCCCACTTCCCAACGGAGAGGTTGTCGGCGTCGAGCATCTCGAGCAGCTCGAGCCCGATGCCGCCGCTCTGGGAGATCACGCCCAGACCGCTCGCCTTGGTCTGCATGCTCGTGCGCCTCTCGGGAATGAACATGGTGTTGAGCCCCGAGAAATTGTCGATCACGCCGAGGCAATTCGGCCCGATGTAGGAGATCCTGTGCTCGTTGGCCGTGTCGATCAGCTCCTGCTCCAGGTCCTTGCGTCCACTTTCGGCAAAGCCGTCGCTCACGATGATCGCGCCGCGCCCGCCCTTCTGGCAGAGCTCCTTGAAGGTGGCGATCGTGGCCTCCGGCCCGAGGGCGATCACGGCGAGGTCGGGCACCTCGGGCAGCTCGGTGATCGACGGGTAGCAGTCGAGTCCGAGGAGCGACTTGCGCCGCGGGTTGATGGGGTAGAGCTTGTCGATGCGGCTCGAGTTCTTGAGGATGATGCCGCCGATCGATCCGGAGCGCGACGCGCCGACCACGGCCACCGACTTGGGCGAGAAGATCGATTCGAGGCTCTTCATCCGCCGGTAGGAGAGATCGGTCGCTCTCCGGTGAAAGACCGGCTCGCCCACGATCACGCGCGCGTCGACGATGGCGAAGCCCGCCTCGTAGACGATGACCGGATTGAGGTCGAGCTCGAGGATGTCGGGCCGCTCGTCCATCATGCGCGAGACGCGGATGACCGTGTCGATCACCGCCTCCCGGTCGAGCGCCGGGCCGCGAAAGCCCCTGAGCACACGGTCCGACTTGGTCTTGGCCAGCATCCGCTCCACATCGTCGCGCTTGAGGAGTCCCACCCCGGGGGCGGCATCCTTCCAGAGCTCGACGAAGCGCCCGCCGTGGCCCACCATGGTGACCGGCCCGAAGCAGGGATCCTGGCGGGCGCCGACGAGCATCTCGAATCCGGGCTTGGCCATCTTCTGGATGAGGACGTTCTCCACGTCCTTGGCGCCCGCCTTGCGAGCGTTCTCCATCACCTTGTCAAAGGTCTCGCCCGCCTCCTCGGCGTTCTTGATATCGAGAAACACGACCCCCACGTCGGTCTTGTGGACGATCTCGGGTGTGGCCACCTTTATCACCACGGGGAAACCGAGTTCGGTGGCGGCGTCGACCGCGGCGTCACGCGTCTTGACCGCCTTTCCGAGAACCGGAATTCCATAAGATTCGAGGATCAGAACAGTGTCTTCGAAACCAAGCTGTCTGCTGGCCATGAGTGCACCTTCACACGTCGAGAACGGGCGTCCTGTGAAAAGGGACGCTGTTTACAGGGCTTAGCAATATCCGGCTCATCATAGCCATCGGGGACGATTAATACAGGGGGAGTTTAAATAACCCCGTCACGGGCGAGAACGGATTGTATTGATTGTGATTGATTAAATAATCGTGTAGAATAGTCCGTTCCCTGCCGAGATCCTGAATCGATTCTGTTCACTTCAGGAAGGAGCCGAACCATGGGGCACGATGTATCAGCCCGTATCCGACCGAGCATATTGTCAGTGATCGTCGTGGCCGCCGCACTGGGCGCTGCGTGCCAGCAGTTTGCCGACCGATCACCGGGCGGCGGCCGGCCCGCGGCCGATACGGCGGCGCCGCTTCCCCAACCGACGCAGCACTGGCTCGATCCCGATGCCGAGACGCGCAACAAGGCCGCGCGCCGCGAATACGTGGAGACGATGCACCGCGCGGCGCCCGGCGTCGACTGGCGCGCCGTCGAGCGGCAAAACGGCCTCGACGCCATGGAGCGAAAGAGCCAGGCGCGGCGCGATCCGCCGGCGCGAAGCGCCAACGCCTACTGGCGCGAACTCGGCAGCCGCAACCTTTCAGGCCGCATGCACGCGGCAGCCTGGTCGCCCGACGGCCAGACGCTCTATGCCGGTTCCGATCGCGGCGGCATCTGGAAGACCGACGTGGGCGGAAGGAGCTGGACGCCCCTGGGTGACAATCTCTACGGCGGCGCCTTTGAGATCGCTGTCGTGCCCGGCGACGCGGGCAATCCGGACATTCTCCTGCGCGTCTACAGCAACATGGTGCACCGGAGCGTCGATCTCGGGCAGACCTGGACCGTGCCGACCGGCGCGGGCAGCCTTCAGAACACGAAACGCGTCCTGGTCCTCGAAGATACCCAGAGCACGATATTTTTACTTGTTCAGAAGTCGGGCTACTGGCGGATTCTGATGTCGACCGACAAGGGCGAGACCTTTGCCTTGGTGCGGACCCTGGCCAACTGCGGCGATATCTGGACACCGCGCGACGCGCTCGGGCCGCTCTACGTGGTCGACGGCAGTCAGATCTTCAACACATCGGACCAGGGCCAGAACTGGTACAAGACCGGCGGCCCCATGCCGGTCAGCGGCGCCAAGATGATACTGGCCGGGAGCGAGGTACCGGTGCTCGGCTTCAATGTGGCAGTGCTGAACAACTCGAACTGGGAACTCTGGCGCTCCGAAAACTCGGGCCAGAGTTGGACCTATCTGCGCAACCTCGACGATTTCTGGGAAAGCCTGGTCGCGTCGAGCACCGACGGGGATCTGATCGCCTACGCCGGCGTGGAGATGTTTTACTCGCGCAACGGGGGGAGTTCGTGGACCAAGGTCAACAACTGGGGCGAATACTATGGTGACCCCGCCAACAAGCTGCACGCCGATGTGCCGGGTCTTTTTGTCGTCTCAGATCCGGCGTCGCCCACGGGCGAGATCTGGTACGTGGGTACTGATGGAGGTCTCTATGACAGCAACGACCAGATCGCGTCAGTGAACAATCTCTCGCTGAGCGGGCTCGGCGTGAGCCAGTACTACAGTGTCTACACGAGCCGTCGCAATCCCGATCTGGTGCTGGCCGGCTCGCAGGACCAGGGCTACCAGCGGACGGCTCTGAACGGCCCGCCGCCGCCGCCGCCCGGACCTTGGGCTGATTTTGATCAGCTCATCAGCGGCGATTATGGCCACATCACGTCGTCCAATGGCGCCCACGATCTCGTTTATTCTGTCTATCCCGGATTCGTGCTGGTGCAGGAGGGTGAGGAGAATCCGAACCTTCTCTACCCCTGGGTCGATTTTCCCTCGGGCGCGTCTTACCTCTGGCTGCCTTACATCCAGGCCGATCCCAACGATCCGGAGGCGTTCTTCTTCTGCGCCAACAAGCTTTACCGCTACAAGCGCGAGTACGGTTCCAGCTGGTATTGTACGCAGCACAGCGCGCAGAGCTTCAGTCCCTTTCTGAGCGCCATCGCCTTCTCGCCGATCGATCGGCAGCGGGCTTTCGCAGTCACCAGCACCGGCGAGTTCTACTACTCGAACGACGGGGCTGTGAACTGGAACCTGTCGCCCACCCCCGGTCCCGGGGCCCACTACTTCTACGGCACGGCCCTCCTCCCCTCGTCGACGGACGTGAATGTCTGCTGGGCGGGCGGAAGCGGCTACAGCAACGCGCCCGTCTATCGGTCGATCGACGGCGGCCGTACGTGGCACGAGATGAGCGCCGGACTTCCGAGCACGCTCGTCTACTGCATGGCCGAAGCGCCCGACCAGAGCGGCGTTCTCTTCTGCGGCAGCGATCAGGGCGCGTGGCGTTTTGATCCAGCCACGGAAATGTGGAGCGATCTGCTCGGAACGGACGCACCGATCAACACCTACTGGACCTGCGAGGCAGTGCCGTCGCAGAACGTCATTCGTTTCGGTACCTACGGCCGCGGGATCTGGGACTACCACCTCGAAACCCCGGGCTGCTTCCCCTACGGCGAGCTGCGCGGCGGCGCCAACGTGCTCGCCCTCGGAAGCGACAGCGCGCCGCTGATCGGCGAGCCGGTCACCTTCGAGATCAACGGATGCCCGCCCGGCGCGAGCGGAAAGCTGGTTCTGTCGGCCGCGGCCGCGGAGGAAGACTTTCTCGGCGGAACGCTGCTCGTCGAACTCCCGGCCGTGTTCCAGTTCCCCTTCAGCGCCAACGCGAGCGGTTCGGCGCTGGTGACGATCAACGTTCCCTCCAACCCCGGCCTTGTCGGCCAGGAACGCTTTCTCCAGGCAGGCGCGGAGGACGCCACCCAGCCCAACGGCTGGGCGTTGAGCAACGGTCTGCGTGCTGTTGTGGGGGAGTAAAATCATCCTGAGCGGATGAAAGCGTTACTGCAGTTCGATCGAGATCGTCCCGATTTCGGTGGGCGCCGCGCCGCAACGAGTGTCGTGCTCGAAGACCCTGAGCGTGTAGCAACCGATCGTGACAGGTTCGAGCGAAAGCGTGTCGGCTTCGAGCGGCCACGACTGTATCAGGGTGTCGTCCTGCATGAGGTCGACGCGCAGTGTGCGGCCCACTGTGCGGCCGTCGGTGTCGTCCGCGTCCCGGGTCGGCTCGAGAGTGATGCGTACGTCGGAGGGTTCGATCTTCTGGAGAGAGATGCCTTCGATCCCCTGAACCGAGGAGGTGATCTCGATCCGTTCCGCACCTTGCCGTGCGGCGGAGGCGGCAGCGGAACGCACGGGTTCAGCCGCCGTCGATGGTGGGGAGTTGAGCTCGAGGCCTTTGAGGTCGAGCAGTTCGAGCGCACCCTTGAGCAGCCTCACCACCAGATTGGCCGCACGGGAGGGACCCTTGACAAGGTCCTTGGCCGCCCGGATCAGGTGGGCGGGTACGGGCGGTCCATCTATGCTTTCCGTCTCCTTGAGCGCCTGATAGGCGATCCAGGCCTCGGGATTCGAAGCGATGTGGGCCCGAACGCGCGCGGCGTCGGTCTCGTCGAGAGTGCCGTCGATGAAGGCGGCGAAGGTTTCGTCGTCGAGAGAGGTTTCAGGCGTGTCGTCCGGCGTGTCTTTGGAAGAACGGGCGCTCAGAGCGAGCGCATTCAGGATTGAAGAGTGGCGGTCCTTGTCTTTCATTTCGTGCAGCCCCGATTACATGAGATTGCTCTGTCCGGTTTTCTTATCCCCTCTTCTCGTCCCGTCCCCAGTGAGGCGGCAGGGATCAGTGACGGGACCTCCAAAGTTATCTTTCTTTTTTATTCATGAGTTTCGTTAAATACCTAGTTTCTCGAAGACCCGCGCCGCCCGAACGCATTCCTTGCCCGGCGTCGACTTGAAGAGCAGGGCAAAACGGTCCGGCGTGGGGTGCAGCACGGGCGCGTTTGCGAAGAGGAGTCCTGCCACGAGATCATCGGGAACATCGAGGCTCTTGAGGCACCTGTCGAAGAGGAGTCCCCGGTCGAGAGTGATCGCCTTGTTGCGCTGAGCGACGATCTCGTCAGGCCACTCGAGATGTTCTTCGACAAGCGCCTCGGAGCTCTTCTTCCCGGCGATCATCTCGATCATCTTGTCCTTGCCCCGCTTGTAGAGGACATCCACGTTCTGGCGCGTCGTGCTCATGTGGGCGGCGATTTTTTCGCGGTTCCATTCCTGGTAGATGACGAGAAGGGTCACGAGCAGTTTGGGAACATCCATGGCGTAGAGCGCCCAGAGATACCTGAGCCGCGTCTCCTCGTCGGAGATCGGCTCGGTCGGTTCGGAGCCGGGCGCCTCGACAAAATCCCCCACCTCTGCCTCGCCGTCGAGGAGGGCGGGCATATTGAGGGAGAGGCTCCGGCGGCGGATGTTGCGCTTTTGGCGGTCGATGGCGAGATTGACCGCGATCTTGCGCAGATAGGTGGGCAGCGAGCAGTTGTTTCGCCCTTCGAAGAGGCGGATCTTCCGGAAGTTGTCTTTCAAGAGCATGACCATGAAGTCATGGAAGAGATCCTCGATCTCCTCCTTGGAAAATCGAAAGCTCGGCGCGTGGAACGTCTTGTATATTAGCCTGTTATACCGTTCCACGAACTCGTCCCAGTGCTCTTTGCTGCCGGTGACCAGTTTTTCGATGAATTCTTCAGTTGACACAGTTGTTTCCGTAACTCAGGTGTTAACCATTTATTACAAAGGATGATCGTGTTTTTTCGCCACGCCCCTGAATCGAGACGCAGGATATCGTTTCGCGTTGAGCTCGATCTTGTCCCATAGCGCCTCGAACACGTCGATTTTGAAGACGCGCGCCATGTCCAGACAATAAAGCATCACGTCAGCCAATTCCTCTTTCACACGCAATAATTTTTCAGAATCGCCCAGTGTGTCGTTGACCTCGCTATTGGTTTGCCACTGGAAGAGCTCCAGGAGTTCGCCCGCCTCGATGGCGATCGACATGGCCAAATTCTTGGGATCGTGAAATTTTTCCCAGTCTCTCTCGGCGAGAAATGTGGCCATTTTGTCTGTAATGTCTTTGAGAGAAATATCTTGAGTCATATTTTTCCTTCAGGCTCGCTTTTTGCAATACCTTATGGCAATTGAGGCAACGCCTGAGCCCAACGTGCAGCGTACTGTCCATTTAATTAAACGAAAATAAACGTAACATCGTATATTTTCAGATCATCCGACTCTTTCCAACGATTGGCTACAGCCCTCGGCCGCATGGCCCAGGCTTGAAAACGATGACGCAGAACCTTAATATAATAGAGATTCTCGTTGGCACCTGGGGCCGAGCTGCCAGCCTCTTTGGGATAGATCGGATTAACACATATTATTGTTCCCTAAGGAGTTCATAATGTCCAGCGATGTCATCCGCGAATTGACGACCATCAGTAGCAAGGCCAGGGTCTTTGCCAGCATGCCTTACATCGAGGGTCTGACCCCTAGAATCTTCGGTGATCTTGACAAGTGCCAGGTCTACAAGACCGACGAGATTACTGAGCGTCGCGAGGGGATATTTCAGATGGACGAAGTGGGGCTTTCGCCCCTCGATCATGGCGGCCTCTACGGTGATGCGTCCTTCGAAGGCATCCTGATCAATTTCGACCAGATCTTTGTTTTCAAGGAACACCTCGAGCGGTGGTGGGAGTCGGCCCGGAAGCTTTCGATCAAGTTCCCCTACACCATCGACGACATGGCATGGCGGATCGTCAAAACCATTCAGGAGGTCGGTTTCAAGAAGGGCGAAAAGGGGTATCTTCGACCGATCATCACGCGCGGCTTCGGCAACCTCGGTATCCATCCCAAGAAGTGCATCGCGCCGACGGTGTACGTGATCTGTTCCACGATTCAGCTCTATCCGGCCGAAACCTACCTCACGGGAATCGAGCTTGCCGTGGCGCGTCAGATCCGCCGTCCGGGGAAGGTCATCATCGATCCCAACATCAAGAGCTGCAACTACCTCAACAATATCCTCGGGCTTCTCGAGACCATGGACAAGGGCAAGCTCGAAACCATGATGATCACGGCACGCGGTGTCGTGGCCGAGGCCACGGCCGACAACCTCTTCCTCGTCTATCGCAAGGAGGGGTGGGAGACCGATGCGTCTAAGGTGGTCATTCACACGCCGAGCTCGGATTACTGTCTGATCGGCATCACGCGCAACATCATCATTCAGGAAGCACACAAGTTGGGCTACACCGTCATCGAAGCGGACGACATGCTCGCCATCGATTTCGTCGGCCCTGACCGGGAATGCTTCATGACCGGCACAGGCTGCGGTCTCATGCCGATCGTGGGAATCGAGGACCGGCCCATTGGGGACAAGAAACCGGGACCGGTCACGAAGAAACTGCTCGACGCAATCACCAACAACATGCGCAATCCCGAGTACGGCCTGAATATCACCGCCGACGAGGCCGAGGTGCGCGCCTACATGAAGCGTCCCACGATTTACGATCGCGAGTAAAAAAAAGGGTCTCACCTTCCCGAGAATGCGAGACCCTTTTCAATTACTCCCATCGACCGGACTTGGCGGCTTGCTTGACCCGTTCAATGAGGTCCGCGATCTTCTTGTGAGTATTGGTCATTCCTCTCGCGTCGGACGAGTAGATTCCGAGGATCGCTTGCGCCGCCTTTGTTGCAGCGTCGACGCCCTTCGATTCCAACTCGCTGAGCACGTGGGCGACGAGATCGTCGGTCGACCGCACCTTGGACCTGAACTCCCTGCCACCCTCTCTCATGAGAGCGATCTCATCAACGACGGCTTTCCAGTCTTCCTCGCTGCGCGAGGCGTCGGCCTTGGACACGAGACCGTAATAGTGGTCGGCGATACGGCGCGCCTCGGCGGCGAGCTTCTCGCAGAAAGGACCGGTTGGATCGTCCTTTTCGGTTTCGGGAGTTCGGCTTTCGGCGATCCGGCGGGCGGTTTCATCGACGATGAAGAGATAGTACTTCTTCTCGCCTTCAAAAATTGCGGCCGCCGGGAAGCGGTCCTTTTCGAGGCTCTCCAGGCCGGCAATAAGCCTGGTGCGGCTCTGCTCGTCGAGTGATTCCTTCTGAAGCATGTTTCTCAGGGCGACGAGGGTTCGCTCCTCCAGGCTGAACGCAGTCACCTTGTCGACAAAGGGTGTTCCCTGCGCCACGTGCCTCATGAACTTCATCTCGTCGAGGCAGGCCTCGACCGCCTCGAGCGCCTTGCCCTTATACTCGGCGAGGCGCGACTTGACGAGATTGAGGCAGGTCATGTTCCAGATTTTCCGCGTTCTGGCCGAATCGCCGTTGCGGTAGAGAAACTGCTCTTTGCCAAAGGTGAAATCGCAACTTTCCAGGTCGAGACCTGACCGGAACTCAGCGAAACAGTCCTCGTCCTCCTCGAGCGCCTGTTCCAGCTCTGGCGTGCCGTGCCGGTCCCATCCCTGATTCATGATAAACATGACCGGCCCTGCCGCGGGATGTGTCTTCTGGTCGAACTTCATGTTCTCGAAGGCCTTGTTGTAGCGGACGGCGGCGTTCTGCGGCGCGGCGGCCTCGGGATTTGCCTGATCGGTCTGTTTCGTCTGGGACGAAACCTTATCGGACGGTTCGTCCTCTTTACCGCAGGCACCGAGGGCCAGCGCAGCCGCAAGAAGCAGTAGAATCAGCGCCAAGCTGCTTTTACTCATAATATTACCTTTCTGATGCTCACCCGAAAAAGACCATGACCCTCGCCCACACACGGTGTGTACGACCGATAGGTACTTTCTGATGGTACAAATTTTACCTTGGACTTCCCATCGGAAAAGCCCCTGCTTGCAGTTTAGAATTTTCTGTCGATCAGGGGCGGGTCATATTCCGGAGGCGGCTCGAAGCCGAGAAGGAGCAGCAGGGTGGCCGCAATGTTGCTCAGCATCGGTTTCTCGAGGTCGGCGTCGAAACGGACCACATCGAAGGGCGGCGGCCCCACGATGGAGAAGGGAACGGGATTGAGGGTGTGGGCGGTGCGCACCACGAGATCGCCCTCCGCGTCGCGTTTGAGCTCGCCCGTGGTCTTGTCCGTCTCGAACATGCCGTCCGAGTTGCCGTGATCGGCAGTGATGAGCGCCACGCCGCGCGCCTTGTCAACGGCCGCGAGGAGCCGGCCGAGCTGGGTGTCGACCGTTTCCACCGCCTCGATCGCCGCATCGAGCACGCCCGTGTGGCCCACCATGTCGCCGTTGGCATAGTTGAGCCGGATGAAGGGAAAGTTACCCGTCTCGATCGCATCGATGACGACGTCGGTGATCTCGGCCGCCTTCATCTCGGGAGCCTGCTCGAAGGGCACCCGGTCCGACGGAATCTCCACATATGTTTCCAGTGCCTCGTCGAACTTGCCCGATCGGTTGCCGTTCCAGAAATAGGTCACGTGGCCGAATTTCTGCGTTTCCGACACGGCCAGCTGGCGCACACCGGCCTTGACCAGGTATTCGCTCACCGTGCGATCGATCTCCGGCGGGTCGACGAGGAATCGTCGGGGAAGCAACAGGTCACCGTCGTACTGCATCATTCCAGCGTAGACCACGTCGAGCCGCCGGCCGCGGTCGAAGTGTTCGAAATCGTCCTTTTCGAAGGCAAGGGAGATCTCGATGGCGCGGTCGCCGCGGAAGTTGAAAAAGACCACGGCGTCCCCATCGCCGATCGGCCCCACGGGCCCGCCGTCGTCGACGATCACGAACTCACCCACGAACTGGTCGATGACCTGCGGGTCCTCGTCGTAGTAGGTCCGGACCGCCTCCTCGGCTGACGCGAAGGCCCGTCCTTGGCCGTGCACGTGGGCGTTGTACCCGCGCTCCACGATGCGCCAGTCAGCACAGTAACGGTCCATGGTGACCACCATGCGCCCGCCGCCCGACGCGATCCGGTAGTTGCGGCCGCCCTTGGCGCAAATCTCGCCGAGCAGAGTTTCGAGGGGCCTGATGTAGGAGAGCGCCGAACGCTTTTCCACGTCGCGGCCATCGAGGAGGGGATGGACGAAGAGCGATTCCACACCGCATCGATCGGCCGCGTCTATCAGGGCGAAGAGCTGGTCGATGTGGCTGTGCACATTGCCGTCCGAAAGGAGCCCGATCAGGTGGAGGGCGCTCTTGTTCGCCACGCACTGTGCGATCAGTTCCTTCCAGGCCGCACCTTCGAAGAGGCGGCCGGAATTGATCGCCTCGCCGACCAGCTTGGCGCCCTGGGAGAAGACCCTCCCCGCACCGATGGCGTTGTGGCCGATCTCCGAGTTGCCCATGTCGCCCCAAGAGGGCATTCCGACAGCCTTGCCGTGGGCCACGAGCCGGGTGGTGGGGCAGCCCTGCCAGATCCGGTCGAGAACAGGGGTGCACGCCAGCTTGACCGCGTTGCCCGCGTTGTGGCCGCCGATGCCCACGCCGTCCATGATCACCATCACGACCGGGCCCTCGGCGGGCTCAAAGGAGGAATGTCGTTTTAAAGGATTCATCTTCTTCTCTTTCATGATGGGTCCTTTCGTCGAAGGCGGAGCATCAGCCGCGGATTTCGAGATGCTCCACCCTGTCCGAGATCTCGGCGACGGTGTAGTGGCCGTAACCGAACGGGCCGGGATTGACCACCTTGGTGGTGCCCACCGCGTCGATGGTGCGGCCCTCGTGGATATGTCCCGTGAAACAGACGAGCGGCGAGTGCTCTTCGATGAACGCGCGCAGCGACCGGCTTCCCACGTGGACGCCGCTCCCGAGGAGATCGGCCTCCGTTCCGTAGGGCGGTTGATGGGCAGCCACCACGAGCGGTCCGTCGGGATCGAGCGATCGGCCGAGGGTGTCGAGTCGGATCTTCATCTCCTCGTCGGTCATCTCGTTGGGCGTGGTTCCCGGGCAGGGGAGCGATCCGCCGATTCCGATGAACCTCACGCCGTCGATCGTCTTCAGAGCGCGGTCGAGGTTGATTGCCTCGTCTGTGAGAAAAGCCGACACCTCGGGGTAGTCGCAATTGCCGGGTACGGCGAGCACATTGGGATTGATTTCCCTGACCGCCTCGACCACGCGCGCAGCCTCGGGCCGCCGGCCGAAGTGGGTCAGGTCGCCGGTAATGACAACCACGTCGGCAGTCGTGAGATCGTCGGCGATCTTGCGCAAACGGTCGACGTCGCCATGGAGGTCGGTGAGTGCCGCGATGATCATGGAGTTTCGCTATTTGCCCCCGTACTTTATTGGCAGGAACTTGCGATTCAGGTCGACGCTCTCGGTCATCAGGATCCGTGCGGTCTCCATATCTTCGAGCTTGATATCGATCCGGTAGACGGTGAGCGACAGATCCTGCACCGTGCCGAGGACGAGCGCGTCGATTCCCGAGATCTCGCCGATCTTGACGCGTGTGTTGCCGTCCACCAGATCGGAAAGCTGAAACTTGAGTTCGGCAATGATCTTGTCGAGATCTCGCCGCTCGATCACGCTCACGCCGTCAGCCACGAGCAGGTGGGTGAGCCGCGCGATCGCGTAGCGCGACACGGCGGGCTCGAAGTCCCGGCCGTCCTTGAGAAACTGGCCAAAGCCGATCTTCGTCTCCCCCGCGACACTCTTGAGCTTCCGTGCCACCGGAAGAAGAAGAGCGTCGACCTGCGCTTCTCTCTGAGCTTCGGTCATCTCTTCGGCGCCCTGGGCCGGATCCTTGGGAGTCTCTTGTGAAGTCCCCGCGCAGCCGAGTGCGAAGAAGATCAATACCATGGATAGCATCGAGTATTTCATGACTGCCTACCCTTAATAGTCCCCTCAGCCTCAGGGCAAGGGAAAAGTCAGGACGAGAGGATAACTTTTGGAAAAAACGGTCCGCTCCTTGCCGACCTCGACGAATTCGAAGGTGATCTCGTGCACAAAGGTGGCCGCATCGGGCGCCGAATCGAGCCAGACCGAGACGCGCAGCACATAGGTCAGGGGATGAGAGAGATCAGCGCGGAACGACTCGGGTAATTCCTGGATCCACGAGGCGTCGCCGATGAGCAAGCGGTTCGCCTGCCCCCAGAAGGCGTGGAGCGCCGTCCACCCCGCCCGGGTGCCGTTCTTGAATTGTCGTGCCAGCTCGTGGCTCGCCGTGCGGCCGCCCTCGGGTGTCTTCCAGTCCTCGGGCTTGTGATCGGAGAGGAAGAAGACGCGGTCGGCCGATGCGTTGAACTGCACGTTGGCGCGCACCGACGCGTTGCGAAGCGCCCGCTCCAGGGCCGACCTGAACCGGACGATGTGGCGCCGGTTGACCGTATTCTCCGGCACGAAGAGCGTGTAATAGGCCTGGGCCACGGTGCCCTGCCCGGCGAGGTCGCCGAAGAACGCCGCCGCGGCCCCATCGAGTTCACCCGTCAAGGTGCGGCCCTGCGAGCTCGGACCCGGGCTCGAACAGGCGGCGAGACAGAGAACGGCCGCTATGAATATGAGTTTGCAAAAAACGCTCGTCACCTTTTCTTCCTCCTAGCGCTCGCGGCGCAGCTGGAGATCGCGGGTCAGATCGTCGAGGCTGGTGCGCACCTCGTGGAGCGCCGCAGCCGCCTTCTGGTCGAAACCCTCGCGCGCCACGTAGTTGTCGAAGGCCTCCTTCTTCTGCTGCAAGATGTGGTAGGAGGCGAGGTTCTTGACCTCGTCGGAGAGCTCGAGCATCTCGAAGTTGGCCGCGAGCGCTCCCACGACAGTATTGCGGAACTGATTCTGAATACTGTCCACGGCGGCGTTGTGCGCCTCGTCGATCTGGCGCGCCGTCTCCATCATCTGCTGCATGTTGGCCTGCATCTGCATCTCGAGCTGTTGCATCTGGGCTCGCAGGTTGGCCTGGGTGGCGGGATCGGCACCCACCATGCCCTGCTGTAGCTGTGCTTGCTGTTGCTGGTGAGCGGCCTGTTGCGCTGCCATGGCCATGGCAAAGAGGATCACGGTGAAGGTGTAGCCGATGTCTTCTTTCTCGAGGTTGTAGCGCCTGACCCAATCGGAATTCTCGGCGAGGCGGATAAACTCCTCCTCGTCGTGGGCCACGCTCGATCGCAGGTAGATGTCGCTGAGGCTGATCTGGACTCGCATCAGCTCCTCGAGATCGCGCTCCCCCGCCTTGCGGTAGATCTCCTTGAGAACGGTGAATCCATGGCGTCGGACCTTCTCCCGGCGGAAGAAGACCGAGTAGTTGGCGAAGAGCAGCTGGGGGCCGCTCGACCGCACGAAGGCCGCAACGTAGCGTCCCAGGTAGCGGCTCGCTTCGTCGATCGCCGTCCAGCACGCTTCTTCCGCCTGGGTCACCTGGCCGAGACGTCCGTGGAGCCGCGCCTTGGCGAGGCGCGCCATGGGAATGACGTAGGCGGTCTGGTCGTGGTAACAGGGCGAGCGCGCGTCCTCGTCGGTCGAGAGATCTTGCTTGGCCAGGACCACGGCCTCGTCGAGATCCTCGAAAGCGTCGATGGCGTCGTCGTTGTCAGGCATTTCGGGCTGGTTGACCGTGTCGATGGCGCTCTCGTACAGTCCCCGCGGCGTGGAGCACCCAGTCAGTGTGATCAAGAGTGCGACCAAGAAGGCCGCGGCAGTCAGAGGTGTCAGGTTTTTCATCATTCCCCTCCTCCCGAGAGGCATCCCCCATTGACGATCATTTCGTAGAGCATCTGCTCGAAGAGCGGCTCCAGCGCGTAGTCGTCGTAGAAACTCGGCCGCCAGTAGATGTTGTCGCAGTACCATTCCTTGTAGTTCATCGCCATCGTGCCCGTGACCACCGTGGCCTCGTCGCCCCGGTTGTCGTAGACGATCGACTCGCCCACGTAGAAAGCGGACGAGTTGTGATGGGGCCAGCCGATGATCGATCCGATGCCGAGGGTGATGCAGTTCATCAGGTACATGCAGCCGTCGAGCTCGATGTTGTAGATGCAGTCGACGCTGCAGGTGATGATGAAATCGTGACTGGAGTCCTGGATGCTGTCGATGAGCGCCACGCTGCCGAAGATCCCCTCGTCTTCGAGAAACTCTGCGAGGAGCACATTCTCGTCGATCCGTTCGTCGACGATCTCGCCCTCGACCCTCGAGTTCCAGCCCTTGCGGCTGGGATTCTTCAACACGCCCACGGAGAGAGTCTCCAGGAGATCGCCGTTCTCCCTGGCCACCTTCTTGTAACTCTGCGGCTCGATCGAATTGCTCGATATCTCGGCGATGGGAAAGACCACCCACGATGCCGGCGGCAGGTAGATGATCTCGACGCACGCGCTGAGGAGCAGACAGAGGATGAGAGCCGGGATGAGTCTACTGAACATCTTGGTTTTCCTAGTTATCGTAGATTGCTTCCTGTTCTTTCTGGAACGCCTTGAATTCATCGGCAATTTTCAGCACCGCGCAAAAGGCATGAAAGCTTTTTTCGAGATGATCGAGCATGAGCTCCTTCTCGCGGTTGTCCACGGGGTAGGACTGGGCAAAGGAGCTCATGTACTCGTAGAACTCGACGAAAAACTCGCCGTAGTGATTGCGGCGCGTGAGCTCGTTGAACTTTTCCTTCCAGAACTGCCGCACGATGCGGGCGCTCTGGGGACTGAGGTCGAAGACGCCGTTGAAGTCCCTGTATTGGATCTGGGGTTTGTAAAGGATGTAGACCTCGAGCCTTCCTTCTTTGATCACCGGCTCGCGGGCGGGATCGGTGGGATCGAAAACCTCCTGATCGCGGACAGTGCTGTTCGAACCATTGGAGCAGCTCGCAAAAAGAACGGTCAAGAAAACGCACATCCATGGAATTGAAGAAAGGATCCTCATCACCTCGATTCTCCCTCGAATTCTAGGAGACGAAAACGTGAACCGGACGGCAAGGCAGTTGTAGTCTTCTTTGACATAATGAGTTAGTGGGAAAAATATTATCATCGGGCCCCGGCAAATAGCGAGCGGAAAGTTAGCCGGACGCCTGGGGCCGCTCTTTCCTTTCTTGGCCTCTGTAAAAGCCCCGGGTCAAACGTCCCGGACCATGTCGTGTGCGGCCGCGCGGCGGGATTTCTTGACAGCCCGCGCGGAGCGGTGCAATTTTACGGCTGGGCAACAGCCCACGGGCGCGGTATGATTTTCCGTTCCCAATTGGTTATCGATGCTGCGCAGTCAGCGGTTTGTACAAGGAGTTTCGAATGATGTTCGCCATGCGGAACCTTTTCTGGGCCGTCCTTCTTGTGGCGGTTTGTTGTTTTTCCTGCAGTGAGTGTACGGACGGTGAAAACGCCGCGGCAGAGCCGGTGCCCGACCAGCAGCCCCCGGCCGAGAGCGGGTCTTTAAATACCCTCGATCCGAACAAGGATGCCCAGAACGCCCTTGCCAAGGCGCTCGCCGGCGGCCAGGCCGGCAACTCGGGGCAGAACCCCTTCGCGCGTCCAAAGTCGGACGAGACGAGTCCAGGGTCGGACGAAGAGGATGCCTCCAAGCTCGAGTTCGTTGTCGACGACCCGAATGCGATCGTCACACCCTCAGGTCTGCACTACACGGTCATGGTCGAGGGGAAGGGACCGAAACCGGACGCCTACGCCAAGGTCAAGGTTCACTACAAGGGAATGCTCATGGACGGCACCGAATTCGACTCCACCTACAGGCGCAAGGAGCCCTTCGGATTCAAACTCTACCAGGGCAGGCCCGAGGGCTTGAAGGAAGGCATCGCTCTCATGAACGTCGGCGCGAAGTACAAGCTCTTCATCCCGCCCGCCCTCGGCTTCGGGAACCGCGGAATCGGTTCGAAGATCCCGCCGAACGCCGGTTTGGTCTATGAGGTCGAACTGATCAGCTTCGAGCCGGGCCCCGAGATGCCCAAGTTCAGAGAAGGCAATCCCGACGCCCAGAAGACGACCGAAGAGGGATTGATCTACGAGGTGCTCAAGGAGGGGACAGGCCCCTCGCCCGGGGAGGGCATGCTCGTCGATATCGAATTTTCCTTCTGGACCCTCGGCGGGGAGCTCGTCGACTCGAGCGTCATCCGCGGCGCGCCGTGGAAGATGAACGTGGGTAAGGCGAGAGAAAAGATCTTCAACCTCGGCACGCTCCTTCTCAAGGAGGGAGGCCGCAATCGCTATGTGGTGCCGCCCGAGCTCGCTTTCGGCAAGAGCGGAAGAGGCGCTCTCGTTCCACCCAACGCGACACTCGTCTTCGAGATGGAACTCATGAAGGTTTATGTTCCCATGGAGGTTCCGGCCTTTAGCCTCTCGCCGAACAGCAAGCTGACCGAGACCAATACGGGCCTCCAGTACGAGGTGATCAGGGAAGGCGAGGGTGAGTCGCCCAGTATGGGCAGTGTCGTCTCGGTCCACTACGCGGGCTGGCTCGAAGACGGAACCCTCTTCCACAACTCCTTCAAGAAGGGCATCCCCACCACCTTTCAGCTCTCGCGGGTGATCGCGGGATGGACCGAGGGGGTGCAGCTCATGAAGCCGGGCGCGATCTACAAATTTACCATCCCGCCGGAGATCGCTTACGGCGACCGCGGCCAGCCCCCCAGAATACCGGGCAATGCCACCTTGATCTTCCACATCGAGCTGATCGAAGTGAAGAAATAGGCCGGCTCGAAAAGAGACTCTCTCTGGAGATCTGTTTGCTGACGGAGCGGTCTGCTGACAGCGGCTGCTCGCTGGCTGTATAGAAAAATAGACTTCCTCCTTTTGAACCTCAGTTTTCTCACCCCTTAAGTCGATAACAGAAAAGATTTTATTGTGTCTTTGTGCCACGAAGGAATTTGAACCAGCGCCTGGCTCAATCGGCCGATCGCCCCGAGGCAGACAAAATCGGTCTCCTTCGCGCGCATTTATCTTCATGATCGAACAATCAAAAGACTTGAAGACTCTCTGAAACCGAGTTCGAAAGGGCCAGAACATGGTGACTCAAAAAGGAAACCTCCATTTGCTGTTTCCAGTCCTGTTCGTCGCGGTTTTTGCGATCTGCTGCGCCGATCTCTTCGCGCAGAACGGAGACGGGTACGATGCCGACGATCTGCTCAACATGTCCCTCGAAGAGTTGATGGACATGCCCGTCGACGTGTCAGGCTCGCTCACCGGATCGTCGCGCCGCCTCAATCCATCGACGGTCACGACACTCACGCAGGAAGATATCCGGCGTAGCGGTGCGCGCGACCTCGATGAACTGCTCGACATCTACATCCCCAACTTCCAGAGGATGCACGAGTACTGGGAGACGCGCAAGAGCGGCTTGCGCGGCATCAACTCGGACCGCGACGACAAGTATCTCATTCTCGTCAACGGCCGGGTGATGAACGAGCACACGCGCTTCGGCGCGCTCAGCGAGCGCGATCTGCCGATGATGTCGGACATCGATCACGTCGACGTGATCCGCGGCCCGGGATCGGCCCTCTACGGTCCGGGCGGTCTCGCCATGGTGATCAACATCGTGACCGAGAGCTTCAAAACCTTCGAGGGAACGCAGGTCACGACCCGCGTGGGCGCCATCGAGGAGTTCTACACGGGCGAGGTCAAGCACGGTAAGAGGCTGAGCGACGACTCGGGCTATTTCCTTTACGCCGGCGTGTCCAGATACCTCGGCTCCGACGAGGGTGAGTCCCAGATGGATTACGCCTGGGAAGGCGCCATGGCCGGATGGCCCCTCGACAGCCACCAGCCGCGCATGAACCAGGCCTACCGCAACATGCCCAAGAGCAAGCTCCACGCCCAGTATACTGACGGCAACTTCGAGGCCTGGGTGCGCTACACGCGCGGCGGCGAGTACACCGCCTCCCTGCCGTGGATGCCCACGTGGTATCGCTACCAGTCGCAGGGCTACCAGCAGTTCACCATCAACACGAGCTATCTCCAGGAGCTGGCCGACACCTTCTCCATCGACTACCGCCTGAGTTACGACATCTTCGACAACGAGAAGTCCTACTTCGACAGCGTCTACAGCCACCGCGAGGACGAGTACACGGGCCGGGTGCTTGCCCGCTGGGCGCCGAACGACAATCACAGCGTCGCCTTCGGCGGCGAGATGTCCTACGAGCAGTTCGGCCTCAAGAGCCCGGGCTATCCGGGCAAGGATCCGCGCGAGCTCTTCTTCACCTTCCAGGGGATCGACGAGATGCCGCGCTGGTCGACGACGCTCTACTCCGGCCTGGCCGAGTACCAGTGGAAGATGAGCGACGAGTGGACGACCTTTCTCGGCGGCCGCATTGACCATCATCCTTACGTGCCCAACATGTACTCGCCGCGCGCCACGCTCGTCTACACCCCGACCGACGACGACACCTTCAAGCTGATCTACTCGCGCGCGGCGCGGGCCAATCTGGCCGCCGACATGAAGATCACGCGCATCGTGCTCGACTCGGACTCCGATCCGGACAAGCTCGACGCTTACGAGCTGCGCTACGAACGGCAGCAGACCAAGCACCTCTGGCTGGCGAGCTCGGTTTTTTACCACGTCCATGAGGTCACGGGTTATAACTTCAACCTCAACTACTGTTCGCGTCTCGGTAAGATGAAGAGCTGGGGGGCCGAGGTGGAAGCGTCGTACGGCACGAAGAACACGCGCGTAATCTTCTCGCACGCCTACACGAAGATGCTCGACTACCGCCGCGGCGCCACGAGCTCCGACATCCTGACCGCGGCGCCCTACGGATTCGGCGACGACATGATGAACTGGAGCAACCATCAGACCAAGGTCACCGTGCGCCAGGACCTGACCGACAGCTTTCGCGTTGACGGCAGCGTGCGCACCTACTGGGGGTGGCCCGGGTTTACCGACTACCTGCAGTGGCAGGAGGACACCTTCGGCTGGCCGCGAGCCGACCGCGACCAGTTCGGGGCGTCTTTTTTCGTGAACCTCGGCACCGAGTACGAGTGGAGCGACGACTGCCTGGTGCGCCTCGACGGGCACGATCTGCTCGGCTTCTTCGACGAGGACATGAACAACCGCCTCTTTGGCTACGATCCGGACGGCGACACCCGTTCGACAGCGCCTTCATTCTCGTTGACGCTTCAGTACAGGTTCTGATCAAGGGATTCATGGGGGAGTCGTCGTTCCGATGACCGGACGGACAAGAAAAGTCATTCTCCTTCTGCTACTCGGCCTGGCCATGCCGGCAGTGGTCCGCGCCGAGGCCGGTTCCGATAACGAGTACAAGCTCAAAACAGCGGTGATCTTCAAGCTTCTCAAATTCATCGACTTTCCCGTCGCCGAAAAGGACGGGGAAGGGGGCGATTCGAAAAAGAGCGCCGACGCTCCCAGAGAGCTCGTGATCGGTGTCTGCGGCGGGGCGCACGAGGCCTTCGACGCGATGTTCGCCTTGCGGGGGATGACAGTGAAAGGCCGGAAGATCACTGTCCGCAAACTCTCCGTGGAAGATCTTCTCGGAACGAAGAAACTGGCGCCCATCGTCTATGACATTCTCTGGATCCCGCGGCCGATCCTGTCCCAGAAGAAGCCCTTCGTTATCAAAGACCTTCTCAAGCGGCTGAAAAGCCCTGACGCACTCACCATCGGCGAGGTTGAGGGATTTATCGATCGCGGCGGAATCATCAACCTGTTCAAGGAAAAGAACCGCATCGGTTTCGAGATCAATCTCGTCAAGGCGAAGCGGGCAAAAGTCAAGATCAACTCGTCCGTTCTGAAGCTTGCCAGGAGGGTGATAACTCCTACCAAGGATGAGTAGGGTCGGGAGACTCTGTGCACTGGTCCTTCACGGTGTTTTTCGATGAATGTGGGATCGGCCGGCGAGTGTGATCGATTGAAAAAAACAGGCGGAACCGGATGGTTTTTCCGGTTCCGCCTGAGCAGTGCTGTTTTGTCAGACAGTGTCTGTCTTTTCAGACAGGGCGAATGTTCACATGTCTCACGGCGCGATCAAGACCTCAACCGCAACCGAGGCATAATCGACCGGCCAGAAGGTGAACCACGCAAAGTGCAGCGGCGCACCGATCAGGGTCGGGTCGGTGATCACAGGCGGATTGAACGTGGCGCTCGCATCGCCCGCGCCGTTCAGCGTCCCCACGAAATTGGCGAAGACGTTCTGGTTGTAATACTGGAGCACCAGGTCGGTGTACTGGTCCCTGTTGAGCGGAATCGTGACATTGCCGACCTGCGTGCCGGGCGAGGTGCCGCTCGCCGAGAGAGCGAGCATGTAATACCGCCCAGACAGGCTCGGATCGCCGTTGAGATTGAAGGCGACCGAACCGCCCGTGGCCGCGTGAAAGTAAACCTCTCCCGAGTAAAGATCGGGTGTGTAACCGGAACCCGGCATGCCGACCTTGAGATCGTCGATGTTCCAGCCGCCGAATTCCGTGCCGCCGTCAGTGGTGAGGGTGAACTTGATCGTCACGTTCGGGTTGTTGTCGGCATAGGCAGAGATGTCGATCTCGTGCAGCTCCCAATCGGTGTCGATGTGGTCGGAGCTGATGTTGTTCTGCCAGACCGTGTTGCCGTTGACCTGGATCTTGGCCTGGTCGTACTGGCCCGACTCCACGGTGAGCCATCGGCGGTAGCGCAGGTGCACGCCGGTCTGGCCCGAGCAGTCGATGTTCGGGGATTGGAGCCAGTTGTTCACGTTCGGCTGGTAGTTGCCGTTGTAACCCGACGGTCCGAGGTCGTTGCCCCATATCTTGGTTCCCGAGAAGGCGTCGGCCGGGTCGTACCCGCCATTGCCCGTGGGCACGTCGCGCATCCAGTCGTCCTGGCCGGTGCCGCCGTGGGTCCAGCCGTTGTCGCTGATCTCGAAGTCATCGGACCAGATGCTGCTGAAATCGCCGACAAAGAACTGATAGTAACCAGGCCCCATTCCAGAAGGTGCCTGCTCCGTGTAACCCTGATCGTCGATAGCCTCGATGTAGTACTTGACCGGGCCCGATCCGAAGAGGCCGGGGATCGACGAGATGTATCCGTCACCCGTTCCCGAGGGCACCATCGGGCGCGAAACGAATCCGCTGCCCAGATCGTAGTAGAGCGTCACCGAGTCGACGTTGTTGCCGATGAGGGAGCTTACGTCGGCGTCGATCCTGTAGGGACCGGCCACGTTGGTCGTGTCGGCGACGACGGCGTGCGCGATGTCGAGATCGACAGGCGCGGCGAGTTCGGCGAGCGAGGCGAGCGCGCCCTGCGTGATCCACTGGGCGAGGGTGAAGTCATTGGCCGAGGTGCCGATCACGTCGCTCGACGAGTGGATGTAGGGCGAGTAATTGTATGCGTCCTCGAAGGGAAAGCAGGCCGAGAATCCGTGCTGCGTGAACGACTGGTGGTCGGACGTACCGCCCGAGAGGCTCCCCTGGGCGGTTCCCAGCGACGGCACGTAGGCGTTGAACATACCGATGCAGAAACTGTTCAGCGAGCTCGACGAGTAGTTGGTGATGAAGTCGCAGTCGCGCGGCTCGCTGCCGTAGCGGTAGCAGGTCATGTCGAGGTTGATCATGGCGTCCACGTTGTCGCCCCAGGTCACGAGGTCGTCGCAGTAGGCGTCGCTGCCGATGAGGCCGAGCTCCTCGGCGCCGAAAGCGCAGAAGCGGATCGTGTACTTGAACTGGTACTGGCTCAGGATCCGGGCGATTTCGAGTACGCCCGCCGTGCCTGACGCATTGTCATCCGCGCCGGGCGCGGAACCGCTGTACGAGGTCGAGTCGTAGTGGCCGCCGATCACGTAGATCACCGACGGATCGACGATACCCGGCAGCTCGGCGATCACATTGTCCGAATAGGAGCTGCTGAAGTAGTGGGTCGACACGTTGAGTCCGCCGATCGCGTTGAAGGCGTTCACGAGATAGATCGCGGCAGCGTAGCCGCCCGAGTTGGCCCTGCGTTCGATCATGTCCTGCATGTCCTGGACCGAGTCCTGGATCTTGGAGGCGTCGACCTGGGCGACCATTGCGGCGATGCGCGGATCGACTGCGCGACTTCCGGCTGGCTTGACAGGGGCGATGAAGACAGGCGCCTGTTTGATGATGGTGAGGCTCAAGAGCCGGTAGCCGTTCTCGAGACCGTAGTGGGGTACTTGACCCTGCAGCTTCTCGGGAGTCGTCGTGGCCACGAGGGCGATGTCGCCCTGCGTGTAGAGCACCACGCCCGCGGCAGCCATTTCGTCAAGGCTGTTTGCGCGCAGGGTGGCGATGTAGACGAGGCCCGAGCGAGACGGGACAGCCACCACGATGGAGGAGATACCCAGCTTGGCGATACGGCCTGGATCGGTCGTCTCGGGCCGCGCCACGAGAAATCCGCCAAGATCATCGAGCACCGTGAACTCGCCGAAAAGCGTTTCGCGCGCCACGTTGCTGTCGGCAACATCGAGGATCCGGATCGCGGCCGGCAGGGGGATGTTTTCTTCAGCGGCCTGGGAAAGAGCTCCGAGCAGAACGATCAGGGGGATGATCATCAGAAAGCGTTTCATGCGACCTCCTTGTGCATAAAAAAAATATGCAGTTTGGGTGCGATTTTCGTTGGCTAGACGAATAGGTAATTTGCGAGCAACGTCACGGCTATACAGTATATCAATTTTGGTCGATTTTCCCATGAAAAAGTGGGTATCCTGATTGTTGATATCGCCGGGTCGACGGCTTACTATGATCGCCCCGATTTTTAATGATCCTGTTGGAGTGATTCTCCGTGGAAGACCTGTCGTCCTTCAAGATTCTCATCGTTGACGATGAGCCCGATATCCGCGACTACATCCGCATGGTGCTCGAAGACAACGGCGCGACCGTGATCGAGGCGTGCGACGGTGACGAAGCGCTCGATGTGGCCCGCAGCGAAAAGCCCGACCTCATCACCCTCGACATCCAGATGCCGAACAAGAACGGCAGCCAGGCCTACGAGGAGATGCGCAAGGACCCCGAGCTCCTCCATATTCCGGTCTGCATCATCACCGGGCACCCCGAGCTGCGGCGGCTGATCTACCAGCGCGTGGTGCCGCCGCCCGATGGTTACATGGACAAGCCCGTCGACGACCAACGGCTGGTGATGAACCTCAAGAAACTGCTCGCCCTGTCCAGCCGCAAAAATAAATAGGAATCCCTTGTCGCCCCTCCGGCGCGGGTCGTAGTAGAAGCTATGAGTGCGGGATCTCACCCAAGCCAAGATCCAGACCACAACAACACGCAGGAGAATGAAAATGAAAGCCCTTATCCCCCTGATCGCAATTGGACTTCTTTTTGGACTGGGACAGGCCTCTGCCCAGGACGAGGCTCTCGCCGCCGCCGACGAGGTGGCGAAACTCTACAAGCAGGTTCTCGTCGACGCCTTCGGCCAGCTCCACCAGGAAGGCGCCTTCGTCTTCGAGGGCTCGGTCAGTACCTCCACTCCGGAGGAGGACTCGGGCGGCATGGGCGGGATCATGATCATGGGTGGCGGCGGTCCGGCCGGCGTTGACTTCGAGGGCTAAATCGGGATCTGGCGCACGGCCGACGAGGAGTTGGTGATCGCCTCAACTGAAGCTCTTCCGGGCATGGCGTTCTACGGCAACGGCGACCGGGAGATCACGCAGATCAATTTCGACGACGAACCGTTCAAGACCGCCAACGTCACCAGGGACATCGCCTCCCTTCTCGACACCTCCCGCCTTCTCGATGCGGTGGTGAATGGCGAGTTCGCCGCGGAAAGGATCGAGGAGCAGAATGCTCTCCTCTTCAAGGGAACCCTCTCCAAGAAGATCATCAAGAGCGCGGGCGGCGGTCAGTTCGGCTTCATGGCGCCCCAGGTGCTGCGCGTGGAAGTAGAGTTCCGCGTCGGTCCGGAGAAGACCGTCGACGCGGCTGTCTTCACCGTGGTGCGCACCGATCCGATGGCGGCCATGAAGCGGCAGGCCATGGAGGGGGGCGGAACGGTGACGTCCATGGGCATGCCCGAGGAGTCCAAAGAGGAGGGGCGGAGCATGATCTACTCGTTGACCCGCGCCGGCGCCAAACCTTCGCAGCGGATCAAGGAATTCACGAAATCGGTCCGTGCTATTCTGGAAAACGAAGAGTTCTGAAACTCTGGCATCCCCGGATCATCGACGAGAGGATAATCCGCGATGAGTCTCACCGTCAAAACAGTGTTGTGTGCCTCTTTTGTTCTGTGTCTTGTTCCCCTGGCGTTTTCGCAAGGCGACGCGGCGGCAACTTCGCCGTCCGCGGCGACGATTACAGCCGACGAGATCCAGGCCCATGTCGATTACCTGGCCTCCGATCTTCTCGAAGGCAGGGACGCGGGCCACACCGGCGAGAAGCTGGCCGCCCAGTACATCGCCTCCTGTTTCAGGGCGCTTGGGATGAAGCCGGCCGCAGAGAATTGGGAGGTCGCCTTCGATCTTCCCGGCGGCGGCGAGGCGGGGGATCCTCTGGTCACCTTCGGCGAGACGACACTGACCGGTTCGTCGCTCCTCGATGTGGTGCGTGGATCGGCGATCGGTACGGCGAGCGGATTGCTCGCTGCCGGGAAAAGCGATGTGGAGGGCAAGATCGTTCTCGTCCACGGATTCGAGAGCGACAAGGAGGCAAAGAACAAAGCCAAGGCTTTCGCCGAGCAGGGCGCGGCGGGTGTCTGTTTCGTCACCGACGACGACTGGCTGACTCCGAAGTCCGCGAAGGGCGATATGCGGAGGATGGGCAGCGCGGGACCGAACGACATCCTCACCCAGCTCAAGAGCGACGGCGAGAAGTCGGGCAAGGTGACCTCGTCGGCCGACCTGCCCGATTCGATCAAGGAAAAGCTCATGGAGGAGCTCGGCATCGATCTCGAAGGCGCCAACATCGAGATCATGGTGGCCGGCCCCGATGACCTGGGTGATCTCCCCGAGGGAGTTCTCGACGGCGCCGACGGCGATTTCAAGATCCATCTCGGCGGTCTCGATCTCTTCGGCGGCGGTTCGCGTCTGGCGATTCCCCTGTTGCGCACCAGCCGGCTCGTGGGCGACGCGCTCCTCGCTGCCGAGGAACAGGGCGAGGAAGTCACATTTCATGTTCCCTGTGCGGGCGGTGTGCGTTCGAGCAATGTGCTCGGTGTGATCGAGGGACCCGATCCTCTTCTCAAGGATGAGTACGTCGTGATCGGCGGCCACTACGATCATGTTGGCGCCGACGATACAGGAAAGATATGGAACGGCGCCGACGACAACGCGTCGGGCACAGCGGCGGTGATCGAGATCGCCGAGGCTCTGAGCGCCATGGAGGTCAAGCCGAAACGGTCGATCCTTCTCGCCGCGTGGGGCGCCGAAGAGGTTGGCCTCGTGGGATCGCGCGCCTTCGCCAAGAATCCGCCCGTGCCCAAGGAGAAGATCGCCGCTTACATCAACCTCGACATGATCAGCCGGAACGATCCCGAGACGATCGGAGTTCTCGCTGCCAGCGACGATCTTAAAGAGTGGACCAACGCCGCCGCCGCCGCGCACGGTTTCGACGTCGACGAGATGGCCTCCTTCTTCATCATGGCGAGCGATTCGGGCTCGCTCCTCTCTCTCGATGTGCCCGTGGTCGGGTTCTTTTCGGGTATGCACGCCGACTATCATCGCGACACCGACGATCCCGAC
This sequence comes from uncultured Phycisphaerales bacterium, assembly GCA_964464495.1. Lineage (GTDB taxonomy): Bacteria > Planctomycetota > B15-G4 > B15-G4 > CAYZWU01 > CAZUHB01. The sequence goes on along the minus strand of CAYXGI010000035.1, from coordinate 18,238 downwards.
ACGATCGACGCCTACAAGGCAGCGCGCGTGGCGCGCGTGGCGCTCGACGTGGCTATCAGGGCGGCCAACAGTTCTGCCCGCCCCGATTTCGTCAAGCCGAAGTTCGGCGGCCTCTTCGGCGGCAAGTCGTCGAAGAAGGAGATCAAGCGGCGCCTCGGTATCTTCCCCGAGCTCGACTCGACCGGCGAAGGTGTAATGGTCCGCAGGGTTTCGGCCGACTCGGTCGCCGCCCGCGCCGGTATTTTTCCCGGAGACCGCATCGTGCGCATCGGCACCCGCGATATCAGCAAGACGAGCGATATCGGCAAGGCGCTGGCCGCTGCGAGCGCGAATGAACCCTTCGAGATCCACGTCATCCGCAAGCCCGACGGCGTCGACGCGAAAGTGATCGTCCACGGCCTTTTCGAAAAGTGATTCTTCGCGATTCGAGAGAGTACATCTTTGCGCGCGCCAGTGGCCCGATCCGCTCCCTACATCTACAACCGAGCTCCAACAATCCATCAATCTTTGTTTTTTTTTTCATTCTCCCAGCCGCGGGCTGTGTTTTAATGGTTGCAGAGGGAAATACGCGAAATTCTGTGCCGATCGAGGAGCCACGGGAGGAACGGTCATGATCATCCCATTCAAAAGAACCGCCGGAATCTTGTTCACCGTTTTTGGTCTCTACCTTCTTCTCCATGGCACCGGACAGGCTCAAGCGCCACAGATCGAGTGGTGGTACGACCTCGACGCGCCTTCCTTCGGCTCATCGGCGGTGGGCGACATCGACGGCGACGGCAAGCTCGAGATCGTCTTCGGCACCTACTTCAACGACGAACAGATCCACGCGCTCAACGCCGAGGACGGATCGTTGCTCTGGAAATACGACTCGGGTGGTTGCAACGATGCCACACCGGTGATCGCCGACGTTGATCTCGACGGCGAACTCGAGGTCATTCTTCCCGCCTCGTCGCCATGCCGCGTCTTCTGTTTCGACGGAGCGACCGGTGCGGTGGAGTGGTCCTCATCGACGAGCTCCAACTGTCTCGATTCGCCCCCGGCAGTGGCCGACATGGACAATGACGGCAAGCCCGAGATCGTGTTCGGCGCCTTCTACGGTTATGTCTACTGCCTCAATGGCGAAGACGGCAGCCAGGAGTGGCGCATCAATCTCGGCACGAACAGCTACATCCAGACAGGCCCCAACATCCTCGACCTCGACGGCGACGGCGCGCTCGACGTGGTCGTCGGCCAGTGGCAGGGCGACACCCGCGTTTACGGGCTCAGGGGGAGCGATGGATCGACCCTCTGGTATTCGGATGCGCCCACCGATTGGATGTACCATGGCGGATCCTTTGCCGACGTGGACGAGGATGGCAAGCTCGAGATCGCCATTGGCTGCTACGACGGCAACGTCTACCTTCTCAATGCCGAGGACGGCAGCACGGAGTGGACCTACCATGGTTCGGTCTACATCGGCGCGCCCACGTCGATCGCCGATCTCGACAATGACGGACACCTGGAGATCGTCTTCGTCGATTACAACAAGGTGGGCGCCCTGTCGCACACGGGCACTGTGCAGTGGACCTATTCCACGGGGGGTAACGTCTTCCGCGGTGCGGCGATCGCCGACATCGACGGCGACGATACGCTCGACGTGGCTTTCGGATGCGACGACGGCATTTTACGGGCAGTCAAGGGCGCCAATGGCCAACTGCTCTGGCAGTACAACCTGGAGAGCCACTACGGCAACACTTTCGAGATGGGCAACGCGCCGGTCATCGCCGACTTCGACGGCGACGGCAAGCTCGACATCTTCATCGTGGGCGGCTACGGTACCTCCTCGCCGCCGACAAACAATCACGGCCGCGGCTACATGCTTTCCGCCGGCGATGGAACCGGGCCGGGGTGGCTCAAGTTCCGCCACGATCTGTTCAACAGCGGATGCTTCGGCTACGGTGCCGAGCCCACTCCCGACGTCAAGATAGACGGCGACGACGGTCCTCTCACCATTCCGTCGACGCAAGCAGTCGACCTGACCATCTCGCTCGACCCGGGGAGCAGCGAGGGTGTCGACCACGACTGGTGGATCGGCGCTCTGAAGGCAAGCGGCGATCTTTTCTGCTGGACCTACCTTGGAGGTTGGACCTACTGCCCCGGCGGTGTGCCGCTCCGCGCCTACAACGGTCCGCTCGTGTCGATCACCGATTACGTGGTGCATCAGGGAACGATTCCGGCAGGATCGTGGTGGATCGTCTTCGCCGTGGATGAATCGAACAACCAGTACGAGGGGACCTACACCGATCTGATCGAGGTGACGGCCAACTAGCCGGGCGTTGATCATCAGGCCTTGCGAGATGGTCATGGATCAAACCAGCAACGGTTTGCCGGGTTTCAGTTCCAGCAGGAACTGATCACAGGGCATGCAGACGATATCATTGATGCGTAGAGCGTGTTCACCGCGATAGAGCAGCAATGGCCGACATTCTGGATAGTCGCTTTGAAAGGTTCGCAGAGCACGTAAGTCGGAGTTTCGGACTGTCGCCGTGTTCTTGACTTCGATCGCCCAGAACCCGTCTTCACCGTACACGACGAAATCCACCTCACTGCCCCTCCGGGTGCGCCAGAAATAGAGTCCGCAATCGGAGCGGTCATAGTCGATCCAGGCTCGCAGGTGCTGAGCCACCAGACCCTCGAGAGCGCCCCTATCGATTTCGGCGGGATGATCCAGCGGTCCTCTCGGTCTCAAGGATCGAAAAGCCCCGGAGTCGAAGTAGTAGAACTTGGGACGAGAGGTCACCGCCCGCCGGGCGCGGCGGTTGAACACTGGGACCTGAAAGGCGAGCAGCAGGTCCTCGAGGATCTGAATGTAAGCCGCAACCGTCACTCGCTGAATCTGACATTCGCGGGCCACATTGCTGATATTGAGCACTTGAGCGTGCGAGAAACTGACTGCTTCGAGAAAACGCGAAAAATCTCCGAGGTTTCGCACGAGGCCTTCGGTTTGCACCTCCTCCCGGAGGTACAGTCCCACGTAACTGGCCAGGACCTCCGCAGGCTCCGGTGCCTCGACAGCCACAGGGAGCATTCCCCTTTGCAGGGCTATCGAAAGGTCGAAATCACCGCCCAATTCCGCTGCCATGTATGGATGAAGTGTGCGCCATATCGCTCGCCCGGCCATAAGGTCGACGCCGGAGCGTTTGAGCTTTCGGGCGCTCGATCCGGTCAACACGAACCGCCAGCCTCGATGTTCCTCGATGAGCGCGTGCACGACGTCGAGCAAGGCGGGGGCCTTCTGGACCTCGTCAACGAGTATGGTGGCGGCATCAGGTTGCTGGTGGACCAACTCGCGCAGGCGTTCAGGGCGCGCGACAAAGGTTCGCAGAGTATCGGGCTGCAGCAAGTCCAGGCGAAGGGCCTGCTTGAACTGATGCTGCATCCACGTCGATTTTCCCGTGCCACGAGGACCAAAAAGGAAAAAGCTGCCATCAGGATGGTCGAAAAATCGTGGTCGAACTTTCATTTTGCGACTCATTTTGAAGATTACACCTTCAAGTTGCTACATAATTTAACAACCAATTCACCGCTTGTCAAATCGCAAGTTCGGATATTTAACAATTTAACATCATGTTGAATATTGAGTTAGGATCGATTTTGCGCGTCGTAATCGGGCCCATCCTGTCAAGATCACCGTTCGATGACTTCGAAGCGGACCGTATCGGTGATCGTGTCACCCGGTTTCAATGGCTTGTCCTCGAGCCGGGCGTGGGACCGGAAGAAGCGCTCCGCCCCGGGATTGTTGTAGAACGCCACGAGAACGCGCACACCGATCGTGTCGACCCAGGCGCGCACGTGATGGCGCGCGTCGGACAGGACGCGGAATCCACGGCCCTCGTCATCGGTCAGGCTCGCCCAGCGGATGTTCTCCTTGGTCGACCGGAAATCGTTGCTTCCGAGCTCGTTCGTGTCCTCGGAATAGGGCCACTCGGGCACCCACTCCGGCCCGGCCGGTCCGAGCCGGACATCCATGGGAAAGGCCTCGGCTTTTCCCTCGTTGCGGCCGATGTGGTCGGGCGGATAGGCAGACCAGAGCCCCTCGCGCTTCCATGAGAGGTTGTCGAACTCGGCCGGCAGGGTGAACACCATGCCGATCTGGCGTGGATTGACCTCTTTGTTGCAGGTGAAGGAGTAGGCCAGCTCCATGTCGCCCGAATCGTGAAGCGTCAGCGTGTAGAAGCCCGCAGCCTCGGCATAGGCCCCCTCGACGCTGATCTCGGTCCTGTCCTTGCCCTTCTCGATTTTGACCGACTCGGATTTCCAGTCGCTGCATGTCTGGGTGGTCGGCGCGAACTCCCGATTCTGGCCCGTCATCTGCGTGCCGCCGCGATTGTCGAGGGGGAGGATCATGAGGTCCGGCCCGCCGATCAGAACAGCCGTTCCCTTTGTCGCGATCGTGGAGAGCTTGCCTGTCGAGTGTTCGATCGTGAACGATAGGTTACCGGCCCTGCCGGAATCCCGCGGGCTCTCCTTCCCGCGCCACGCCGGTATGCGGTACTCGTCGATCATGAATCCGCGCTTGCCATCGACGGACACCATGCGGGGATTGCCAACCGTGATCACGAGGTCTTCATCCGTTGCGGGAATTTCCAGCGTTCCCGTGGAGCGCGGAGGAACATCGACGGAGCAGGTCCCCTCCCGGTCGCCCGCGGTCCAGTCGATCTTGAGGTCTTTCAGGTTGAGGGCGTCATGGCGGTTCTCCACGGGGATGTGCAGTGTGTCGTCTTCGACAGTGACCTGATCGAGATGCGCCTTGACCGGCGAGTAGGCCTTCTTCACGTGCCAGTACTCGGGCTTGGGGCGGCGCCATCCGTCGATCGGCCCCCACGTGCCGTAGCCGACGAGGAGCCCGTCGGGCAGGAAGAAGGAATCGTCGATCCCCGACCAGAGCGCGCCGCCCAGGATGCCTTTCGTTTTCCACATGTCTTCCCACATGGTGCGCAGGCCGCGGCCCCAGGCGTCGCGCACGCCCGGATCGGTGACGAGTTCGTGCCGGTTGTAGGCGTTGAGGTGGCAGTACTCGCCGAAGAGCAACGGCCGGTCGATGTCGACCGCCTTCTGCGGCCCCCCGGGACCGGGATAGTGCATGTTGGCCACGGGCATCTCGACGCTGCCTTGATTGTTGTATCCGCCGTAGCACTGGTCGTGGAACGAACGGGGCCGCGTCGGATCGGCCGCGGCTGCGTTGGCATTGGCCCACTTCCAGTTGCGGCCCCATGCGGATTCGTTGGCGAGGGACCAGACGATTACCGACGGATGGCTTCGGTCCCGTTCGATCATCTCGAGCACGCACTGCTGGATGTAGGCGAAGTACTCGTCGTTGTGGGGGTCCCAGGTTTGCCAGATCTTGTTCGCGCCGTGGCCCACCCAGCAGAGGGGCGCTTCCTGCTCCACGAAGAGACCGAGAGCGTCGCACGCCTCGATGAACTCCTCGGCGGGCGGGTAGTGGGAGGTGCGAATGTAGTTGCAGTTGGCCATCTTGAAGAGCTCGGCGTCGCGCCACCAGTCCTCGCGGGTGAGGCTGCGACCGCGCAGGGGATTGACCTCGTGGCGGCAAACGCCGTGGAGCTTCACCGGCTTTCCGTTCACGAAGAGTTCGTCGCCGCGCACCTCGACCTGCCTGAATCCGAAGCGGATACGCGTCTCTTGAAGGGTCTTCCTGCCGATCCTCAGATGAGCGATCAATGTGTAGAGATTGGGTGTTTCACTGTGCCACTTCCTGGGAGATGGTACGGTCATGTGAATCTCGTGCAGAACCGACGCACCCGGTGGCGAAGTGTTGAGTTGGTAAGTAGTGGCAGTGAGGTCCTGCTCGGTCCCGTGGGGATCCTCGCGAAGCGAAAGAACCACGCAGAGAGGGCCGGTACGGCCGGCAGATTCTGGCGGACCCGCCGGGTCCGGTGATTCATTGGCGACCTCGATCAGGATCTTGAGCGTGGCGTCGTCAAACTTATCGTCGAACAAGGTCTCCACATGAAGCCGTGCAACGTTGACCTCCGGCAGGGCGATGAGATAGAGCTTTCGCGGAATGCCGCCCAGGTCGTGGGCCGCGTACTGGATTCCCGAGGCGAGCGTGTCGGCCAGCGAGTGGGACTTGACCGCCATGGCGATCGTGTTTTCTCCCTGATGAACGAGGTCGGTGATATCGATCTCGAAGGGAGTGAAACCGCCCAGGTGGCGGCCCGCTTCCTGGCCGTTGACGTAGACGATGGCGTCGCTGTATACCGCGTCGCAGCGGAGCTTGATCCGCTTTCCCGACCAGTCGGCCGGGAGATCGAAGAGGCGTATATAGGCGGCAGCCTTGGCCTTGTCCACGGTGTAGCCCTGCTGCGTCCACTGGCCGGGAACCTCGATGTCGCCCCAGCCCGGCCCTGTGCCATTGGTCTTTTCGAAGCGGTCAGGCGGGTCGGGATGAAAGCGCCACGTTCCGTTCAGATAGAGATGAGGCGTTGCGGTGCCTTCGACGGAGTCAGGACATGGCGAGAGCCTGGGGAGTACATAATCAGGAACAGGCGGCTCGGGGAGGGGCGCCAGCATCTTCGCGTCGGTGGAGAGAATCTCGATCGACGCCACCACCGCGTTGGGTCCCTCGAGCTTCTGCGTTCGCACGAAGAGCCGACCCTTGGCAAAGGTTTCAGCGGGAAGATCGATCGTCTCGACGACCGACTCGCCGGCCTTCAACTCGATCCGGTCCTTCAGAAGGTTTTCACCGGCAAAGAGGCTCTGTACTCGATGTCCGTCGGAGACGAACACGATGCGCGCGTGATACCGAGCGTCCGGCACGAGCCCGTCGTACCCGAAGACAACCTCCTCGCCGAAAGCCACGGTTGCATCGAGATCGGCGCTCAGGCCGGGAAAGGTGTAATTGTCTCCCGACAGCAGGTGTGCCTGCTTTCCCGGCACCCCGCCGTCGTCGAAGGCGACGCGCACATAGCTCTCCTGCGCATGGAGCAGCCCGGTCAGAAAGAAGCCGATCAGAAACCATCCGGTCAGTGCAGATCTCATGAGTCTATCCCTCGAGATGAGAAGAGGTGTTTCAGTACACGCAAGCCGACCCGGCCGCTCCAGGTATCATCGGGGAATCACGATTCGAGGGAAACCAAAAAAGGAGGAAGGAGCCGCTGTGCGACTCCTTCCTCGAGTCAAGGTGTCGAGTCAAGATGTTGTAATTACTCGGCTTTCCACAGCCCGTGCAGGTTGCAGTAGGCGCGGACAGCCACGGGTGCGTCTTTGATCGGGAAGAACGCTTCGGGGGCGTCGCCCGGATTGAGGTCGACGCGGCACGTTCTGGTCGCGGTGATCACCTCGATCCAGGTGATCCAGTGATCGTCCGCCATGGGATGGGCTACGGAACCGACACTCACCTTGAAGCCGCCGCCATCGACAGGCTCCACGACGGGCACGTGTTTTTCCTGGGCCGCGTCGGTGGTGTTCTCTGTGAGGAGATCCATGGGCTGGTTGCAGCAGACCAGGGTTCCGGCTCCGCTCTGGCTGACCTCCACGATAGCGCCGCAGACCGAGCACTTGTAGACTTGTGATTTTTCAGTCGCCATTTTTGCATTCCTTTAAAATTTTCGGGGAACCCGAGATTGCATCCTCGGACCTACTTTGCATGTTTGGACAGATAATCGGCCACGCCGTCGGCCGTCGGCTTCATCGCCTCCTCGCCGTCTTTCCAGTTGGCGGGGCAGACTTCACCGTGCTTCTCGGTGTACTGCAGGGCGTCGAGAACGCGCACCGCTTCGCCCACGTTGCGGCCGAGGGGCAGGTCGTTGACCAGGCCGTGGCGCACCACGCCGTCCTTGTCGATGAGGAAGAGTCCTCTCAGCGCGACCGACTCGTTGAAGAGCACGCCGTAGGAGCGGGAGATCTCCTTGGTGATGTCGGCCACGAGGGGGTACTGCACGTTGCCGATGCCGCCCTTCTCGACGGGGGTGTTCTTCCAGGCGAGGTGGGTAAAGTGCGAATCGACGGAGACACCGATCACCTCGGCGTTCTTCTCCTTGAACTCGGCCAGGGCCTTGTCAAAGGCGATGATCTCCGAGGGGCAGACAAAGGTGAAGTCAAGCGGGTAGAAGAAGAGGACCACATACTTGCCGCGAAAGTCGGAGAGCTTGAGCTCGGCAAAGGTATTGTCGGGCAGAACAGCCTGGGCTGTGAATTCAGGGGCTTCATTGGTTACGAGAGACGACATTTCAACTCCTTTCAGATTGTGATTGTTTCTGTTTTTTTCATTCCGCCGGGGAAGTGGCCAGTGTCGGGGCGGGCCGGGCGCCGAGTTCTTTGTCGACCATGAAGAGGGCCACGCCATTGTCGCCCACGAGCTTGAGCTTCTCCACGATCTCGTCGGCGTTCGATTCCTCTTCGATCTGCTCGTTGACGAACCACTGAAAAAGATTGTTCGCGGCGTGGTTCCTCTCGGCGAGGGCGATGTCGACGAGTTCGTTGATCATGCCGGTGATCTTGCGCTCGTGGCCGAGGGCATCCTCGAAAACACTCAGGGGCGATTCCCAGTCGGTTTGGGGTGCGCCGATCTCGGTCAGGAGGACACGGCCGCCGGCCTCGTTGACGAAGTCGATGAACTTCGTGGCATGGATCCTCTCCTCCTGCGCCTGGAATTTCATCCACTGGGACATCCCCTTGAGATTCTTCGATTCGAAGTAGTTAGACATGGAGAGGTAGAGATAAGACGAAAATAGCTCTTCGTTGATCTGGTTGTTGATTGCGTCCTGAACTTTCTGGTTCAGCATGATTGATAGTCCTCCTTCAGGCTGCCTCTGTCATTTTTATCGATCCGGCTCGATGGCCGGTTGTTCCTTGAACTTCCTTAATGATCCTTGTCCTTCTTGCACTCGGGGCAGATGCCGACGAACTCGAGATGATGGCCGATGATCTCGTACCCGTTGAGGTTAGCAAAATCGTCTTCGGCGAAGTCGGAAGGCAGTTCGTGAAGATCATCGATCCGCTGGCAGATCACGCAGCGCACGTGATAGTGCTGCTCGGCAGTCCCGTCGTAGCGCTTTTCCGATCCGCCGATCTCGAGCTTTCTGATGAGCCCCTGCTTGGCGAGAAGGTCCAGGTTGCGGTAAACCGTGCCGAGGCTGATCTTCGGAAGGCGCTGCCGTACGATCTCGTACAGATCGGCCGCCGTGGGGTGGGAGCGGAGCTTTCGCAGCTCTTCGACGATCACCCGGCGCTGTCGCGTGTTTCTCTGGAGCTTCTGAGTTTCCATATAAAAGAACCTCTAACAGTAATGATTTCCATTATTAATAACTCCACTTCACAGCTTGTCTTGAGTTTTTTTGAATTGAGTTAAAAAACTTTAACCAACTAAATAATAATGAGTTGTGAAGATATTTGGCAGGATGGTCAGTTGGAGGGTGCGCTGGGCGCCGACGCGATCGCCGACGCGATCTCACGGCAGAAGTCTGCGAGCAACTCGCTCTGGGCGGCGACCATCGTCTCGAAATCATCATCCTCTTCACCGGCAGGTCTAACGAAGGACGATTTGCGAACGACAACTGGAACACCTTTCTTGTCGAGAAGCACCCAGCGTACGGTCAGGGAGACCTCTCCGTCGGGAGTGCCGTCGAAGGCGACCACATCGATCGCAATGCTGTAGGCAATCTTCGCCGCCGAACTGAAGGGGTGGACCACCACACGGTCGGTGCCGAGCAGGATGCCGAGATTTTCCGCCAGAATGTTCACGAACTGGCCCTTGAGAGGCTCTGCCCAGCGGTCGAACTCGGCAAGCTCGATCTCGTTGCGGCTCGCGCGCACGACGATCTGCGGCCGGTCGAGATACTCGGGAAGGTCGAGAGGGCCAACGCCGATCGTGAGATCTGCCGTGGATGGATTGGATGATCCGTCGACCGCGTCGCGGACGGATTGCGCGTCGTCGCGGACGGATTGCGCGTCGTCGCGGACGGAGTGCATGATGTAGAACCGGGACGGTTCGGTCGTGCCGCATCCGGCAAAGATGAAGACGGCCACGAGAGCCGTTGCGATCGCGCTGTTGATCGATTGACCTCTTGTCATTTCACTTTCCTCAGTTTCCGCTTTTGCCCTTGAGCAGCGCCTCGGGGTGCCGCTCGATATAGTCGGCCATGACCTTGATGGAGTCGGCTGCATCCGACAGTGATTCGAGGGTTTCGACGACCTTGTATTGGAGTGTCGAGTTCTTACCCGTGCTTTCGTTCAGGGTGGCGAGGGTTTCTCTCGCCATGGCGATGGCGGCGCGCGTCGCGGCGAGTATGCTCGCCGCCTCTTCACCGAGAGGCGTCAGCTTCTCGTTCATGTTGCGCACGAGAGTGCCCGTGTCGCTCAGCATTTCGTCGAGTCCGGTCGCCAGGGGATCGACGCGCTTGTCGACGCGGCTTACGAGGCGGCGCGTGTCGCTGAGGGTGCTGGTGAGACCGTCGGCCACGGGACCGATCTTTCCGTTGATGTTCTGCATCAGGTTCCGGAGGTCGTCGACGGCTGCGTGCATCTTGGCGTCGAGGGGATTGATCTTCTCGCCGAAGGTTTCCACCAGTGCTTCGAGATCTGTCATGGTTTTGTGCAGTGCGGCAAGAGTCCCCTTGAGCTCGTCGCCGTTGATCATCCTCTCGATCCCCTGGAGCGCGAGGCGCAGGTCATTGACGATCTTGTCGAGGGGAAGCTTCTCGAACATTTCCCTCTTCGACGGAACCGTGGGCAGTTGGGGAATGTTTTCGGGGGCGCAGCCGGCCATCTTCGGCTCGTCACCTTCCTCCGCGTAGAAGTCGAGCGAAACCATGAGCTGTCCGGTGACCATGCTCTGCAGCTCGAGCCGCGCGCGCAGGCCCTTGTCGACGAGGGTGGTGAGGATCTGGCTGCGGGTTTCTTCTTCCTCGGCTTCGCTCAGGGCGAGGAATTCGCTCAGCGATGCTTCTTTTCCCACTGGGGTGATCCGGCCGTGGGTTTCGAAGAGCACCTGCGACCGGAAGCTCCAGTCGTCGACGCACACGTCGAGGCTCACGTCGGTTACCGCTCCGATCTTGACTCCCTTGAACACGACGGGAGATCCCTTGTTCAGGCCCTGCACCGGTTCGTCGAAGTAGGCCACGTATTCGTAGACGTCACTCAGAAAGGCGCCGCTGCCCAGGATCAACACGCCGGCCACGACCAGAACGAGGGCGCCCAGGACGAAGGCGCCGATCACGGTTTTGCTAACCTGCTTGCTCATTTCTTTTCGTCTTTCCTGTTGTCTGTCACTTTTTCCTCGCCCCGTGTGAGAAAACGGCGCACCTTGGGAATCTTTGATTCAGCGAGCAGCTTGCTGGGATCGCCCGAGGCGATCATCGTCTTCTTGTCCGCATCGAGAAAGACCGAGTTGTTGCCGATGGTGAAGATGCTCGCCAGCTCGTGAGTGACGACCACCACCGTGGTGCCCAGGCTCTCGCGCAGCTCGATAATCAGTTCGTCGAGGAGCCGGGCGCTGATAGGGTCGAGGCCCGCCGAGGGCTCGTCGAAGAAGAGGATCTCGGGATCGAGCGCCATGGCGCGCGCCAGCCCGGCCCGCTTGCGCATGCCGCCGCTGATCTCGGAAGGGTAGTAATCGTCGAAGCCGGCCAGGCCGACGAGGGCGAGCTTGAAGGAGACGATCTCGCTGATCTCGGCCGGTCCGAGATCGGTGTACTCGCCGAGCGGCAGAGCCACGTTCTCGGCGAGGGTCATCGAGCTCCAGAGCGCGCCGCTCTGGTAGAGGATGCCCGTGCGCCGCATGATGCGGTCGCGCTCAGCGGGTTCAACGTTCCAGAAGCTCGTCCCGTCGTAGAGCACCTCGCCCTTGGCAGGTTCCTTGAGGCCGACCATGTGCCGAAGGAGCGTGCTCTTCCCGCACCCGCTCTCGCCCATGATGATGAACACGTCGCCGCGATTGATGGTGAAATCGAGATCGCTCTGCACCACGAAGGCGCCGTAGGCCATGGTGAGGTCGCGGATGACGATGTGAGGTTTCGGTTGAGTCATTTCTCTTTCGAACTAGATTCCGAGAACGTTGCACGCGATGGTGATGATCGCCGTGGCCACGACGATACTCACGATTCCGATCACCACGGCCGACGTGGCCGCCGTGCCGACGGCCGAAGCGCTCCGGCCGCACTTCATTCCCCTCAGGCACCCGGAGAGGGCGATGAGGATTCCGAAAACGAAACCGTGAAAGATCCCGATCCAGAGATTGACGATGGTCAGCGACTCCACGGTCTGGTTGTAGTACTCCATCGGACTGATATCGAGCATGGACACACCCACGATGAAACCGCCCAGAATGCCCATCAAGTCGGCGTAGACGCAGAGCAGCGGCATCATCAGACAGAGGGCCACCATGCGGGGGAGCACGAGAAACTCCATCGGCGAGATGCCGAGCGTCTGGAGAGCGTCGATCTCCTCGTTGACCTGCATCGTGCCGAGTTCGGCGGCGAACGCCGCCCCCGTGCGGCCGGCCATGATGATTCCCGTCATGAAGGCGCCCATGACGCGCACCATGGAGATGCCCACCATGCTGGCCACGTAGATCTCGGCGCCGAAGAGCTTGAGCTGTACGGCGCCGACGAAGGCGAGGATCAGGCCGACGAGCAAGCTGATGAGCGTCACGATGGGGAGCGCATCAGCGCCGCTCGTCTTGACGATCTCGAGAAGATCTGATCGCCGGAAACGCGCCTTGCCGCGCAGCATCCTTCCTGTGGCCAGGGCGAGGAGGCGCTGTACGCCGCGGGCGACGAGGCGGATTCGGGCGGGCTTTTCACTGTTACTTGTTGATGAACTTTCTGCCTGGACTGCTGATTGGATCTCTGAGTTATCGCATCGTCTCGAGCCGTTGCCGGTGAAGGGACCAAAACCGTCAGGGATAAATTCTACTGGAAGGCCGGGATGAGTTCCAATCGTGAGTGGAAAAGAGGGCGGACGTTCACTCATGAACTGCTTCAGTTCACTCATGAACTGCTTCAATTCACCATGGCGTGGTTCATCGGCATGCGGCTGACCTCGCGCCGGAGGTCGGCGGTCCGTTCGATGATCGCGTCGATTCCCTTGGAGATTTTCTTGCGCGCGCGGCAGATGATCATCTTGAGGTTGTTGTAGTTGAGATCGAGTCTCCGCGCGACCTCTTTGTAGGGGAGCCTGTTCACTTCGACCATGCGCAGGGCGGTCATCTCCCTTCGGTTGAGGCAGGTTCTGTACGAGTTGATGTAGAGCATGAGGTAGATGGAATAAAGCCTCCTGAGCTCATCGATCTCCTCGGAAACGATCAAGTCGTTGAGCGGCCCCTTGTGGCTCGGATCGGGAAGCGCCTCGCCCATGAAGTCGATGTCGATCTCGCGCGCGCGGAGTTTCTTGAGGCGGTTCCTGATCGAGTTGTTGATGATCGAGTAGCTCCACTTGCCGAAGGAGCGGTCGTTCTCGCGGCGGAAGTTCCTGGGATAGCGGTAGATCAGGAGAAACACATCCTGGAGCAGGTCGGTTGGATTGATCCGATTGTGAAGCCCGATCAGTTTTCGATTGATGAGATTGAGGAAGTACTTGAAGTTGAGCTGATAGAGGGCCGAGAAGGATTCCATGTCGCCCCTCTGGGTGAAGCGCTCCATGAGCAGGCTGCTTGTCCGATCGAGGGAGTTTTCTCCATTCTCCCAGAGCGCCACCAAACGGGCCGCCTTGGTGCCGCGCCGCGGCTTCTTGAAGAAGAGCGATTTGAAAGACCGGCTTTCGAAGGAGCGCTTCGGCCGGGTCGGGAGAGTGGTTTTTTGGGGTTCGGCTTGCATGGGTGAGGTTTTTTGCAAAAGGGGTGCCGTTTGGACAAAGAGTGCGGTGTGCGCTGCCGAACAGTTGCATATTGGCCGTTTAATCACGGTATTAGGGCTATTTTGCTGCGCCGGCGTGCGGTTATAATCTCTTCTTTGTTACGTTATTGTAACGTGCCGCGAAAGGATTCGAATGAGTCGGCAGCGGGTCAAGATCCTGTTCATCGTGGGCGGGGGGCGGTTTTTCGGCGCAGAACTTCCCCTCGGGGGGGCGGCCAGCTACCTCAAAGCCGCGGCCTTGTCGCTCCCCTCGGAGCGGTTCGAACCGGTCTTTGTCTTTCTTTTCAGGGGGCCCACGGTCGAGGAGTTTTCCAGCCTGGGTTTCGAGTGCCATATCGTGGAAGGTTTTTTCCGCGGCGATCCCACACTGCCCCTGCGCCTCGCGCGGATCTTGAAAGGCGCGCGGCCCGACATGGTAGTCACGGCCGTGTCGAACGCCAACTTCTACGGACGGATCGCGGCCAAGCTCGCCGGCGTTCCGGCCCTGTTCACGATCGTGATGGACTTCATGGACGGCATCATGGGCGGGCGCGGAGCGGCGCCTCTTCTGGAAAAGTTCGCTCTCTGGCAGGAGAAGCTTCTCTGGCGGACGAACACCGCCCTCGTGGCGGTTTCCAGCCCTCTGCGCGAACATATCATCAACGCATGGGGTGTGCGCGCCGAGCGCGTGACCGTCATTCCCGGCGTTGTGGCCGTGGATGATGGCGCTGTCGACCCGGCCGGCCTCGCCGCCGCGCGCAACGAGCTCGGTGTGGGTCCCGACCAGATTCTGGCCGGAATCATCTGCCGCATCGCGCTCGTGAAGAACCTCGCCATGCTGCTGCGTACGGCGCGCCGCGTGGAAAGACTCGCACCCGGCCTGGTGCGATTCGCCGTGGCCGGTGACGGACCGCTGCGGCAGAGCGTCGAGTCGGAGGCCCGTCGCATGGGGCTCGGCGATGTGGTGCGCTTTGTTGGATGGCGCTATGACGGTCGGACCTTTGCCGCTGCCGCTGACCTGCATCTGCTCACCTCTTACTCCGAGGCGCAGGGAATCTCGCTTCTCGAGGCGATGGCCGCGTCGCGGCCGGTGGTCGCCACCGCGGTGGGCGGTGTGGTGGAGGTGGTGGCCGACAACGAAACCGGCTTCCTCGTGAACCCCGATGACGACGAGGCCATGGCCCGCTCCATCATGGAACTCGCCCGGAATCGAGACCTCGCCGCCGGCATGGGCGCTGCGGGCCGCGCCCGCGTGGAAAAACTCTTCTCCCCAGCCCGAGCCCGGCAAGGTTTTGAGGCACTGGCAGATTTGGTACACTCCACACATGGATAGAGTTCTTGTTACGGGTGCCGGTGGATTTCTCGGCTGCTACGTGGTGCAGCGGCTCGTCGACAAAGGCGTCCGTGTCGGCGCCATGATGCGGCCCGGCTCTTCGTCTGTCCGTCTCACACGGCTCAAAGACCATCCCCGCGTCGAGCTCTTGGAAGCGGACATTGCGTCTTCCGGTTCGCTGGGACGAGTCTTCGACGATTTCGAACCGGACGGCGTGATCCACCTCGCCGCGGCCGGTGTCTGGGGAAGCCCGCCGATCGCCGAGATGATCCGCGTCAACACGGCCGGCATGGCGAGCCTGCTCGAACAGCCCCGCTTGAAAGCAAAGCGCCTCGTCGCTGCCGGATCGATGTTCGAGTACGGCGAAAACGACGGCGTCATCGATGAGGCCGCATCCTGCCACCCGCGCGACAACTACGGCTTTTCCAAGCTCAAGGCGTCGGAGCTCCTCTTCCTGCGCGACGACATCGACTGGGTTCTGCTGCGCACCTTCGGCCTCTTCGGCCCCTGGGAACGTGCGGGCCGCCTCGTTCCGTCGCTCGTCACCGGGCTCAACGCGGGGAGGAGGATTCCCCTTTCCGACGGCGAACAGGTGCGCGACTTCGTCTACGTCGAGGACGCGGCCGACGCCTTTGTCAGGGCTCTCTTGGCTGAGGGTGTCTCGCACGAGGTGATCAACATCGGCTCGGGTCTCGCCCTCAGCGTGAAAGACCTCGCTCTTCGTGCCGCGGCCTGCGCCGGTCCGGACGAGACGCGCGCCGAGCGCGAGAGCCTGCTCGACTTCGGCGCGATCCCGCGCAAGGGGCCCGAGGCGCCCACGCTCGTGGCCCAGGTGGGCAAGGCCAGGGAGTTTTTGGGGTGGGAGGCGGCGAACACGATCGATGCGGGTCTTCGCAGATGCTTCGAATGGTATGCGAGCGAGCAACCCCGCAATCCGTGGGACGAGAAGAGTCCGACGCGGGCTCCATTCTCGCTCGTCATGCCCTGCTACAACGAGGAGAGATCGCTTCCCGAGTCGATCCCGCCCCTGGCGGCCATTCTCCAGAAGCAGGGCGTCGACTGCGAGCTCGTGCTCGTCAACAACGGCTCGACCGACGGCACCGCCGCGGTGATCGACAGCTTCATCGCACAGGGTCTCCCGGTGGTGCGCGTCGACGTGGCCCGCAACGAGGGCTACGGCCATGGGATTCTCACCGGGCTCAAGGCCGCACGCGGTCGCTACATCGGTTTCATGTGCGCCGACGGCCAGATCGCGCCCGAGGATGTGGCCCGTTTTCTCTGGGCCGTTGACCGCGTCGGCGCGAACACGCTCGTCAAGGTGCGGCGCGTGTCGCGCGGCGACGGGATCTTCCGGTGGATCCAGTCGCGCTTTTTCAACCTGATCTGCCTCGTGCTCTTCAGAACGATGACGACCGACATCAACGCCACTCCCAAGATGATGGAGCGCAGGCTCTGGGAGCGGATGGATCTCGAGAGCAAGGACTGGTTCATCGACGCGGAGGTGACCTTCAAGGCGAAAGGTCTGGGGCTGAACTTTGTCGAGGTGCCCGTCGTCTTCATGCCGCGCCAGTCGGGCCGCTCCTGGGTGAACCTGGGTACGACGTTCGAGTTCGCCCGCAACATCGTGCGCGTCCTCTTCAAGAAGGGAGAGAGGGATGGCTGACGAGAAACGAGACCGCGCCGCGATCCAGAAGCTCGTGCGCGCCTATTGCGCCCGGCACAAGCAGCCCGCTCCCTTCGAGCCGGGCGTGACGCCCATTCCGTGCGGGGGGCGCGTGTTCGATGCCGCCGAACTGGAAAGCCTCGTCGCCGCGGCTCTCGACTTCTGGCTCACCGCGGGACCGAGGGCCGAGGCCTTCGAGATGCGGTGTGCCGAGCTCATCGGCGTGGATCACGCCTTCTTCGTGAACTCCGGTTCGTCGGCCCTTCTCCTTGCCGTGACCGCGCTCACCGATCGCACCCTCGGCGCGCGGCGGCTCAAACCGGGCGACGAGGTGATCACTCCCGCCATGGGGTTTCCCACGACAGTGGCGCCGATCGTCATGGCCGGCGCGGTGCCGGTTTTCGTCGACGTGGAGCTTCCCTTCTACAATCCATCGGTCGACGCGGTGCGTGCTGCGATCACCGACCGCACCAAGGCGATCGTCGTCGCCCACGCCATGGGCAATCCCTTTGACGCCGAGGGGATCGCCGCGCTGGCGGCCGAGCAGGGCCTCTGGATCGTGGAAGACAACTGCGACGCTTTCGGCAGCCGTTACAAGGGAGCGCTTACCGGCGCCTTCGGACATCTCTCCACGTTGAGCTTTTACGCCTCTCACCACATGACCACGGGCGAGGGGGGCGCCGTGCTGACCGACTCGAAGGAGCTGGCCCGGATCGTTCGCTCCCTGCGCGACTGGGGCCGCGACTGTGTCTGCGCGCCCGGCAGGGACGACACCTGCGGCGAGCGCTTTTCGCGCCAGCACGGCACTTTGCCACGCGGCTACGATCACAAGTATGCCTGCGCCCGTCTCGGCTTCAACCTCAAGGCGACCGATCTGCAGGCCGCGGTCGGGCTCGCACAGCTCGACAAGCTCGACGCCTTCACCGCGGCACGCAGGAAGAACTTTGCGCGTATCGTGGAGGGACTTTCCGGGCTCGGGGAGACGCTCGTTCTCCCTGAGGCGACGCCGGGGAGCGAGCCCTCGTGGTTCGGATTCCCCATCACCCTCGGCCCTGCCTGTACCAGATCGCGCGCGGATGTGATCGGCACGCTCGAGAAGCGGCGCATCGCCACGCGCATGCTGTTCGCCGGCAACCTCGCGCGCCATCCGGCCTTCGACGGTGTCGCCTACCGCGTCGCCGACAGCCTGGAGACGACCGACCGCATCATGAACCACTCCTTCTGGGTCGGGTGCTATCCGGCAATCACGAGGGAAATGTGTGATTTTCTGTCTGCTTCGATCGGCGATTCCGTTTCATAGACAGAGGAGACCGTTGCGCCGATCGTCTCGACGGTGTAGAATCCTCCAGGGTCAGTCAGTACTCTGGTAAAAACGCCTCACACTAACCGGCTTTGCTATGAATCCTCGCA
>CAYXGI010000034.1:0-60185 GCA_964464495.1 uncultured Phycisphaerales bacterium | reverse complement strand
GGGGGGGAAAAAAACCGCCCCTGGTGTTTTCTATTCACATCCACCCCCCCAATTTAATTTTTGGCGCCCCCAAAAAATTTAATTGGCACTCCCGCCAGAGGGCACCGGCGTACACCTGCCTAAATCTTCGATTAAGAGAGTCCCAAAAAAAAAGACGAGGCCAACCCTAGCCAGAAAGGATTGACCTCATCATTTCCCCCGAACCTTTTTCTGGAAATCCGAATCCCGTTTTCGAATAACCACTAAGGAGGTTCGTTCCGAAAAAACCTTGGCTAACTATTTAGGATTAACAAACGGGGTGCCATAAGGCGGGCGATTGGGGGATGAGCGTTGTATCAACAAAAAACGTAGTACGTTAGGAAAGATGTTTTTTGATGCAAAATTTGGCGCCGTGAATTTCGGTCAGATCGAGATTCGAAATGTGCACCTTTGTTCTCCCTAACAAAACATTAACAGGGCGGATCCGGCAGAGCGTCGGGTCATTTTCCTGGTTTCTTCGCATTCCGGCCCGCGCCATAGCCGAGACTATCGAGCTTGTCGCTGGCGTCGCTCTTCTCGGCCCTCGGGATGAGCTTTTCGATCATGACGCCCGGTTTTCTGAGGATTTTCATCAGTTCCTCTTTCTTTTCCGGGAACTGGGCGATCACGTTGTTCTCTTCTCGCGGGTCCTCGTCGAGACGGAAGAGCATGGAGGCATCCTCGTGATACCGGTGATGGATCAGCTTCCACGGTCCTTTGATCACCGTGTACATCAGGTCGTTGTAAATGTTGTCCTCGCTCTCGGCATGCTTGGGCCGGTTGTCGTCGAGGCGAATCAGCGCATCGGCATAGGCGATCCGTTCCTTTTCGGGTCTGCCCTCCATGAGGCCGGTCAGGCTCTTCCCCTGGATCGTCGGAATCTCGACGCCAGCCTCCTCGAGAATGGTCGGCATGATGTCGATGCTGCGTACCGTGTCGGTCACCACCGTGCCGCGCGGCCCCTCGGGGAGACGGACAATGAGCGGCATGCGGATCTGTTCCTGATAGAGGATCCGGTGGTACCACCAGTCGTGATCGCCCAGTCCCTCGCCATGGTCGTTGGTGACCACGATAATGGTGTTGTCGTACTCCCCCGTCTTTTTGAGGTGGTCGAAGAGGCGGCCGAGTTGCTGGTCCATGTAGAGAATTTCGGCGTCATAGAGCGCGCGGCTCCGATCCTCTGAACTGACCGCCGTTGGATTCGGACAGAACTTCAGGAAGAACTCCTGCGGCGGGAGCACGCTGGGATCGTGGGGATCGAAAAAGTGGAGCCACATGAAAAAGGGATCGCTCACATCTTCGAGCCAGGCGATCGCCTTGTCCGTGGTCACGTCGGCGCGGCGCTGGTTCTCGTCCACCTTCCAACTCGCCTTGTGCTTGTCGTCGACGATCATTTTCTCGTCGATGTCGCCCGAGATGCCTGTGTCGAAGAGATCGAATCCATAGTGGAGCCCAAAGAACTCGGACACGGGAAAGGAGGAGACGAAGGCGCACGTGGTCCATCCCTCGTCGCGAAGCAGGGTGGCCAGGGTGGGGCAATAATCCTCCTCGAGCCGATAGTTCGTGGCTCCGTAGAGGACGCGAAGTCCGTGTTTGTCGGGATTGAGTCCGGTGAGTATCGACGCGTGTGACACGGGCGTGACCGCGGCCTGTGCAATGGCCATGTCGAAACGGACTCCCTCCGCGGCAAGCTTGTCGATGTTGGGACTCGTCGGAAGTGCGTAGCCGTAGCATCCAAGTCGGTCGGCGCGCGTCGTATCGAGTGTGATCAGGAGAATGTTCGGCCGCGCCTGGGTAAAGAAGATCTTCCATGCGCCCAGGACGCACAGAGCCGCAGCCAGAACGATCAGGAGGAGTAAGGGGGCTTTTTTCATGACCTGTCTCAGGGGGTTTGTGTTCGTTCGATCACCATGAGTGTTATACGTTTCGGCGCGCCGTCGATCTTGTCTAAAGGTATTTTTTTCAACGCATACCCCTGAGGGGCCACACCGAATTTCCGGACCTCGGACGTGTAACGGGCGACCTCATGGTCCTCGATGACCCGTACCTGATAAAAGGTCGGATCGTGGCGGAGAAAGAAGCTGGGATGCACCATCTTGTCATGCCCGGCAGAGAGGATTGCGTCCCTCGGAATGGGGGGGCGCTCGGCCAGGTGGGGATCGACAAGGCCGCATTCGTCATGGACGAAGAGCCGCGAGTAGTAGCCGATCGCGCCGATGTTGAGAAGAACGATCGAATCCCCTTCCGACGCGTGCTCCCTGAGCGCCTTGCCCGCGGCGGCCCATTTTTGCTGATTGTCGTCCATGTAGCACCACTGCTCGTACTCGCTCTTGGTCTCGTGGGGGATGCGCCAGCGGAACTTGAAAGTCTCCCGCACAGATCGGGGCATGAGATCGAGATTGAAGGCGGGCAGTGCGTGTGCGGCCAGGCAGGCCCCGACGAGGGCGATCAGCGCAAATCGCGGCATCTCCGTACGGCTGGCGAGATGGCTAAAAGCCGTGGCGAAGAGAATCGCGAAGAAGGGCGTGGCCGGAACCATGAATCGGCCCATGGCCATGAAATCGCCGCCCGCCGCAATAGAGTAAGCCGCACAGCCGAGGATCATCACCGCCGCGTGGATCACCACGCGATCCGTACCGGACCGCGACTCGAAACCTTGCACCCTGCGCCGGCCCATGAGGAGCAAAAAGGGAACTGTCGCCATAAGGAGCGCCGGCGTCAGAAAGGTGAGCGCGAAGTGGAGAACGTAATTCACGCCCCGCTGCAGGACCGCTCCCGACAGGCTGACCTTGATCTGGGCCGTGTTGGGAAGAAGCCGCTCGTAGTAGACAAACCGGAAAACAGAGAAGAGGAGCGCCGCCGAGAGAAAGATGACGACGTAGATCGCAAGGGGACGAAGCACGCGCGTTCCGCCCGAATTCTTCCGTGATCGAATCCAGCGGTCCGCCAGATAGAGACCTCCGAGCGCCACCGACCAGATGATTCCCTCGGGCCTGGTGAGAACGAGCAGCGCGGCGCAGAGACCGGCCTGAATGATCCGCGGTCTCTTCCCGTCGCCGAGGAGGCGTTCGTAAGTCGAGAAGATGAGAAAGGCGAAGAGCATCGTCTCCAGCCCGCCCGTGCACCAGACGACGAAGGGGGGGAAGGTTGCCAGGAAGAGGAGGGCGGCGACAGCGCCTCCTCGTGCGCTCGATTCTCGCCGCTCCATGCGCAGCAAGAAACGGAGAATCGAAACGGCGAGACCCAGCCCGATCAAGCACGAGATCCACGGGGCCAGCAAAACCTGATCGAGGCCGACCAGCGCAACGCCCGCCATGAGAGCGGTCCAGAGGAAGTTGCTGAATCCCTCAACAGGCGGGTTGATACCGAGGTTGTAGCGCAGGCCATCGCCCGCGGCCCAGTTGGCCGCGTACCGGAAGGAAATGAACGCGTCGTCAGTGACGAACCAGAAGCGGTTGATGAAGAATCCGGCAACGACGGCGGCTGCCAAGAGGACGAACGCAAACCGGATCCGATCTCTCGGTTCGTCGGATTCGGCGCAGTCCGGGTTCTGTGTGCTAGTGGGTATCCTTTTTCTCCACCTCGATGAGTTCAACGTCGAATATCAGCGTGGCGTCGGGCGGAATGTCGCTGCCCGCGCCCGCGGCGCCGTATCCGAGTTCGGGAGGAATGATCAGCTTCCGTTTGCCGCCGGGGCGCATTCCGCTGATTGCTTCTTCCCAGCCCTTGATCACGCTGCCCTCGCCAAGGGTGAAAACGAAAGGATCGTCACGATTGTCGTTCTTGTCGAATTCCGTGCCGTCCTTGAGCCACCCCGTGTAGAGCACCTTGACCGCGTCGCCGTCGGCAGCGGCGTCACCGCCCCGGCCGTACTCGATCTCGATCCACGAGAGGCCCGAGGGCCTCTTGAGAGGTGTGCGTCCCTCGGGCGGCTGCTCGCCGAGGGTCGACGTGTCGGGCAGCTTGAACTCGATGAGATCAGGGCGGCTCTTGTGCAGCTTGGTAAAGCTCTCGCCGCTGATCACGTAGTACCATTTATCAAAGCGCACGCTCAGTTCGTCGACGCGCGCCTTGGCCTTGTCGAGCTTCTCCTGCCACTCTTCGCGGGCTATCTCTGCAGGGCTTTTTTCCTTCTCCCCATCGGTTTCTTCGGTGTCCGCACCGGCATCTTCGGTGTCCGCACCGGCATCTTCGGTGTCCGCACCGGCATCTTCGGTGTCCGCACCGGCATCTTCGGTGTCTTCACCGGCCTCTTCTTCGGTTGGCGGCTCGATTGCTTCCGGCGGGGGAGTCATGAGTTCGGGATCGACATCGACGTCGATGTAGATGTAGCGGTTTTCGAGCGCCACAGGGGTTTCGCCCGTCTCGTCATCTGCTGCGTCGGACCCGGCCTCAGCCGAACCTGCAGTGACCGCATCGCCCGAACCGTAGATGACCTCGCCGAAGTAGAGGGAATAGACCACTCCGTCCTCGCAGGTCATCTCCATGTGTCCCTCGTTGCCGTAGATCTTCTGTTCGCCGTCGGTGAAGAATCCCTTGCTTGCCATCGAGAGGGGATTGGGCGACTCGGGCGGAGGCTTGGGCCGCACCCCGGCGATTTCGAGGCGGTCGAGGGCGGAGGTCAGGTCGCGCACCGCCGACTCCTTGAGCTCCGACTCCTCGGCGATCTCGTCCATCTCCCACTTGCTCTCGTCGTTCTTCGAGAGGGAGACGATATCCATGGCGCCCACGGTGCGCGTTTCCTCGTTGACCGAGTAGCTGAAGATGTCGATCCCGGTGATCTTGGAACTCGATTCGAGGCGCAGAAGGTCGGTGTCGATCCAGTCGCTGAAGGTGGTCGAGATGTCGGCCAGGCTTTCGCCGCCGCGGCTCTGTTCCGACTGCCGGAGATTGACCTCGTAGATCCGCTTGCTGTCGGGCATGCGGATGTAGGCCCAGTCGCGCTTGTTTTCTCCCTCCACCTTCTTGCCCACGATCAGGTCGGCCAGGATCTGGCCGGCTCCGTCCTTGAGCTTGATCCTCTTGCCCCGTCCGTCGATCGACGACGCATCGTTGAGGGGGTCTTCGGTGAGGGTTGCGGCCTGGTCCTCGAGACGGTCCGACACGATCTTGTCCTTTGTCAGGCCGATGAGCGACGCCGTCACATTGGCGAGCCGTTCGGTGGCGTCGGCCGGGTGGCCGTGATGGGACGGGATGCGCCAGAGACCTTGTTCGAACTTCACGTTGAAGGGCCTGAAAGCGCCCGTGGCCGGATCGGTTTCGAAAACCTCGATCTCGCGGCTCGCGTAGGGATCGTCGAGGTCAGGAAAAAAGAGCTCGCCCACGTCGTCGAAGACCTGGGGCTCGGAGCTGCTGGGAACGGCGAAGATGGCTGCGATTCCCAGAACGGCGGCGATCAAAATCAGGGTCAGTGTCGTGCGTGTCTTCATCATGGCTCAATCTCTCAAAAGCCTCGACTGGGCCGCACCGCGGTTCTCTCGCTTGCGGCGAATGAAATAGACCAGTATGGCGATGAACAGCGGCGGCAGAATGGGCAGCACCATGGCCATCGCCTTCTTCTCGGAGTGGATCTTGCTGATCTCCTGTCTCATGGCAAAGAGGCTTGCCTCGACCTTCTTTTCCTTCTCTTCTTCGATTTTCTCACGCTGCGCGGCGAGACGGCCTTCCTCGACACGTTTCACGCTGGCAATCATGATGTCCTTGGCGCGCATGTCGAGATCATCTCTCTCTTCCACGGCGCGCACCTTGTCATCGAAGCTCTTCTGCGCGTCGGCGAGCTGCTGCTTGGCGTAGAGATCAGCCTCGTCCTGCTCGTCCGATTTCTGCTTCCGGTGCTCTTTCTCGAGCGCCTCGATGGTGGTGAGCGTCCTGAAAATCTTGCGCCGTTTGCGGAGCTCGATGTAGCTGTCGTCGCCGGCCAGGGCGTCGACGCAGTTGAGGACGAATGGCACGTTGTCGAACTCGATCCAGCGCGCCTTGCGCAGTTCGAAGAACTGGTCCGAGATCATGTCGAGGTCGGCCACCACGATCACGTCGATCTCGGTCGGCGCACCCTCAGCGCTCTCGGCAGGCAGCGTGCCGCGGATGCGAGCCGCCAGGATGTAGTTCTGGGGTGTGGCCCTCCGGGGCAGACTCTTGAGCCTGTCGATCGGTTGCAGCGCAGGACCGAAGAAGCTCCGGCCCACCACGCTGTCCCAGGCGATGGTGCCCGACGAATTGACGGTGGTGGTGATCAGCGGTTCGAGTGTGAGGTCTCCGGCGGGCACGCCGGCTTTTCTCAGGGAACCCGGGAAAAAGGCGAGCACTTCCTGGAGCCCCGAGGAGACCTGATCGGCGCTATTGAATCCCACGTTGGCCTCGGGTGAGTCAGTGACGAAAACGAATTCGGGGGAGAGGTGGCGCAGATCGGGATGGGGGTTGACGATATCCCAGACGATGAGCGAATTGGACCAGCTCACCCCGAGAAGATCCATCAGCTTGTTCACGTCGCATTTCGGTTCGCCCGGAGGTTGCCGTCCCATCATCGGATTGGACTGCTGCGGGCTCGGCCGGGGGAGCTTGGGCGAGAGCTGGAGGAACTGGACGGGCAAAGGATCGACGAGAAGGAGGGCCTTCTTGCCGGAGCGGATCGCGGCAATGAGATTGTCGAGCTTCTCATCGGTGAGCAGGGACGGCAAGGCGGCGAAGACCACGTCCACGTCGTCGGGAATCGGACTGTCGGTTCTGACCGTGTCGACCTCGTACTGCTTGGCCAGTTCCTCGACGATTCCCCACCGCGGGGACTGGCTGTAGGTCTCGAAATTGAAACCGCCGAAGACTTTGAGTTCGTTCTCCACGACGCCCACCTTGGGCCTCTGCGCGTTGTTCACCACGCGGATCGTTCGGGTCAATTCGTACTCGACCGGAATCCCGGGGTGAAAGAAGGGGATGACCTCCTCCTCGGTGCCGCAGATGAACGCGGCGCCCGCGAAGATCTCCTTCATGGCCGCCTCGCCCCCTTCGCGCACGGGCACGATCTGGGGAGCGATACTGAACTTGTCCTTGGCGTCGCGCGCCTCCTGGGAATACCGCTCTGGGTGGTAGATCTTGACACGGACCGCATCTCGGCCGAGTGCGTCGTACTCCCTGAGCAGACCGACAAGGGTGTCGCGCGTTTCGAGGAACGCCGGCGGGACGTCGTCGCTGATCCACGCCTGGATATAGACCGGCTTATCCGCGTCGAGACCGGCGAGGATCTGCTTGGTCTCCGCCGAGAGGGACGAGAGCTTCTCGTCGCTGATGTCGAGCCGGCCGCCGAATCGGTTCGCCAGGACATTGATGCTGAGGGCGATGACGACGACGGCCACGATCCGGATGGCGGTGTGCACCCTCGGGTCGGCTCCGGCGCGGAGGATTCCGCCCGGCCAGCGCCGCTTGGCGAGTACTATTGAATTCAGGAAGAGCATGACGGCTGTCACGCTCACGAAGTAGATCACGTCCTTGAGAGCGACCACGCCGCGCGCGAAACTGTCCATGTGGGTGACCGCGGCCAGTTCGTTGATCCCCGAACCGAGACGCCCCGGAATGAAAACAGCAAGGACCTGGGCCGACGCAAAGACGGCGCAGAAGAGCGCGCCCAAGATGAAGCCGACGGTGATGTTGCTCGTCAGCGACGAGGCGAACATCCCCGTGGCGATGAAGGCCGCTCCCATAAGCCAGTAACCGAAGTAGGTGGCAAAGAGCAGGCCGAGGTCAGGATCGCCCAGGTGGCACAGAATGAGCACATGGCTCATGGTGAAGAGCAGCGCGGCAGTGAACACGGCGAGGCTCGCCAGGAACTTGCCCACCACCACCGGGAGATCGCCCGTCGGCAAGGTGAAGAGAAGTTCGTCAGTGCCCAGCTTGCGCTCCTCGGCCCACGTCGACATGGTCACCGAGGCGACAAAGATCATGAGCAGCCAGGGCATCCTGTAGGTGAGGGGATTGAGGTTCGCCTGGTTGTTGGCGAAGAACTCTTCCGAAACGAAAGCGAACCACGCTGTGAGGAGCACGAAGAGAATGATGAAAACATAGCCGGCGGGGTTGCCGAAGAAACCGGCTAGATTCCGCTTGAAGACTGCGTATACGACTGACACGTTTCAATCCCTTTCTTGTTCCGGTCCATCTGTCGAATCACTTGTCCGGAGCGCTGGTTGCTCGAGATCCGCTGTTCGTGGTCATGGCGCAAAAGGTTTCTTCCAGCGAGGGGCCCACACTCTGGAACTTCTCGAACGAGTCGTCGAAGACGATCCTGCCCTCGTTGATGAGGATGATCCGGCTCGCCATGGCCTGCACCTCCTGGAGGATGTGCGTCGAGAGGAGCACGGTGCGCGTCTTGGCCAGGTTGGCGATCATGCCGCGCACGTGGCGGATCTGGTTGGGATCGAGGCCCGACGTGGGCTCGTCGAGAATGAGAATTTCCGGCTCGTGGAGGAGCGCCTGGGCGAGGCCGACGCGCTGGCGGAAACCATGGGACACCTTGCTGATCGGCTTGAAGAGAACCGGCTCGATGCCGCAGGCGTGGATCACCTCGTCGATTCGCACCTTGAGCTGCGCCCCTCCGATGCCGCGCGCCTCGCCGAAGAACTTGAGGATCCCCATGGGGGTCATGTCCGGATAGAGCGGACCCGTTTCGGGCAGATAACCGATCTTGCGCGCGGCGGCGATCCGATCGTGGGCCACGTCGAAGCCGTTGATGATCGCCTTGCCCTTCGACGGTGTGAGGAATCCGGTGAGGATCTTCATGGTCGTCGTTTTTCCGGCGCCGTTGGGGCCGAGAAAGGCCGCCACCTGTCCGCGCGGAATGGTGAAGCTCACGCTCTCGATCGCCGCAAAGTGTCCATAGTACTTGGAAAGACCCTCTGCTTTGATCATAACGTTCTTGTTGTCAGACATTTCGAGTCTCACTCCCAGATACAGGCATCGTTCGTTAATCAACCATCTCTGCCATTGTCACGAAACGATGCCGACCACACGTGTGGTGAATGATATGAGGAACCAGCAGAATTCGATTTCTTCAAAGAAGGATTAATAGCTGATTACGGCCCCATTTTTCAAGTTGTTGGGAAATTCTTGGGGTATCCGAGCGCGCTTTTCTCACCGGTCACAGGGTGCCTGTCAAAGGATGATCCGCTTGTCATCACCGGGTGTGATGATTTTCGATTCCTTGGGCGGATCGCCTTCGGGCCTGGCGATCTTCTCGTTCACCTGCTGCATGATGTTCATGTAATACCCCTGTGTAGCCATGAATTCATTGATTATATTTGATTCTTTGACCTCCTCGCTCATTTCGGTGAGCTTCTTCTTGTCCTCGACCTCGATGACCGCGCCTTCTTCTTCCTTGCGGCGGTAGTCGTTGATAAAGACGATGTACTCGTCGAGAAGGTTCTTGGCGTTCTCGTCCTTGTGAAGTTCCTCGAGGATCTCGGTGTATCTCTTGACGATGTCGTTCTGGGCGAGCAGATGGCCGAGACGATTGGCAGCTTCAAGGATTTTTTCCATTTGGTCACGTCTCCGGAACAGGAGTTATTTTGTCGAGAAAAAGGGAAGACATACACTATATGATTGCCGATCACAATGGGGAGCACAAAATAGGAAGGGGGAACGAAATATTGTCAATCGTCGTCGGCATCCCCCTTGCCCAGAAACCAGTTCGCGCGATCGCGCGCCCTGTCGAAGGGGACATCGGCGATGCTCTCCTTGAGTTCGATCGCCTCGCGGACGCAGAAGTGGCGGCCCGTGGTTTCGCGCGAGCCGAAGCCGAACTCCTCGAGAATTGCGTGGGTGTGGGTGTGGTCGAAATCCCAGATGATCGCCACCTCCGAACCGCTCCGCTTCAGGAAGTCGATGCCCTTCCTGAGCAGGGCGCGCCCCGCGTCCTTCCTCTCCTTGAGGAACTGGAAATCCTGAATCACGCCCGCCCGTTTCTCCCGATCCTGAAAATTGACGACCAGATACCCTAAGAGCGCGTCCTTCTCCCTGACGACGAGAATCTGATTGTCCACGTGGGGGATGTCTACATAGCGCCAGTTGAGAAAGGCCCGGTCGCGCACGACCCAGACGCCGTAGTAATCCTTCATCTTCTCCCACAGCGCGTCGGCGCTCGCGTCGAAGGCGTCGGTCTGAGACACGTCGATCTGGCGCGGGGCGATCATCGGATACCGCACGTTGCTCCAGAGATCGAGAAGCAATCCGCCCATGCGGGCGATCAGCTTCGATCGCGTCTTCTTGCCGATGTAGGCCCCGTGTTTGAGGACCTTGGCGAGCTTGGGCGCCGGAGCCACTCCCCGGATTTTCCACGTCTTCGACATGATCTTGAGCGTCTTGGGGATGGTGAAGGAACAGTTCAAGGGAACGGAGCGGACCTCCCTCTCGGCAATGAACTCGAGACGCTTGCGGTAGATGGGAAAAAAGATCCGCCCCCGGCTCGCGTCCTTGTCGATCACCACGTCGACATCGAAATAGACAGGGCCGGTCTTGCCGAAGTAGCGCATCATCACCGCGATGCCGCCCAGTTCGCCCACGATCCGGCCCGTGGCGGTCTCCTCGGCCACCACGCTTTCATGGGGGCCGCCCGGGCTCCTCCAGTATTTCCACTCGAAGAAGTCATTGTCGCGGTGGGCGCACCCGAGGTGTTTCTCGTGCAGCGCGTTCAGCGCCTCGTGGTCGCGGCGCTCCATTTTTCGGTAGACGTAACGGCTCATGGCTGGCCCTCTTCGATTGATTCTCGATTCGATTGACCCGAACGCCCTCTGCGGGCAACAAGATTCTTTATCTGGTCGAAGGCGGAACCGACCTCGGCGGGGGCCAGAAGCGCACAGGCACCGATGTAGACCGCGGCGACCACGATCGCGCAGATCAGGACGCGCGCGATCCACTCCCAGAAGGCGCTTCCCGGACCGAGGAGCTCCATGAGACCCCAGGCCGCACCAAAGGCGCACAGTCCGGCGAAGCCGACGCGCAGCGCGGCGAGAAAAAAGAGTCTCATCGGCATGGGGGCGACCTTGCTGTTCAGGAGCAGCGCGGCCAGACAGAAGACCACCATGCCGCGGGGCAGGGTGGCGAGGGCGATTCCCGCATAACCCAGGAAATGGAGAAGAACGAAATCAGCGACCACGTTGACCCCGAGCGCGACGGCGCTGACCTTGAGAACGGACCAGTTCTCCTCGATCGCCCAGAGAACGGCGAGGAGAAGAAAATTGATCATCATGAAGGGCAGGTTGAACGCGTAGTAGGCGAGGGGCAGGGCGGCCTGGGCCGTGTCGGCTCCATCGAACTGCCCGCGCTGGAAGGCGGCCGATAGGAGCGGCGTCCGCGCCGCCACCAGGAAGGCGACGGCGGGCACGGCAAGGAAGAGGAGCAGACGAACGGTCCGCGCCAGAATATTCTTGATTCTCTCCCGATCGCCGCGCGCCCAGGCCTTGGCAAAGACCGCCAGAATCGCCTCGCACACCCCCCAGATCAGAAGCTGAGGGATGATAAAGGAGATCTTGAAGGCGTTGAGCAGGGCGGTCACATTGCCCTCTCCGGCCGCGAGGGTGGCGAGGCTCCGGTCGACGATCGTGCCGATCTGCGACGCGCCGATGGCGAGCACACGGATCGAGAGGAGCGCGACGAAGCGCCTGAATCCCTCGTGGCTGATGCGGATCACCGCCCGGTAGAGGCCGCTCTTCGCAATAAAAACCGTACCCAGAAGGCACGCCTGCAGCGCCACGCCGATCACGCCTCCCACGAGGGTGGCGCGCGGTCCGAACTCAGCCCCCCCGATGAGCGTACCCGCGATGAGACCGGCCTCGACAAAGAGCGCCGCCGTGGCGGGAATGACAAAACTCTGGTACGACGCATAGAGCGCGCGCGGGATGGCGCCGAGGGCGGTGAAGAGCAGAGCGGGGCAGAGGACGCGGATCAATGTCGCCAGATGATCCCATTTGGTCGGATCATCTCCGAATCCGGGACTGATCGCCCGCGCCATAAGGGGGGCCAGAATCCAGATCACCACCGACAGCGCGGGGAGCACGATCAGCGAGAGGTTGAACACGGTGCTCGCCAGTTCCCAGGCGGTCTCCTCTCCCTCGGTGTCGCGCCATTTGATAAAAACAGGCACGAAGGTGAAGGTCAGGCTCTGGACAATGACGGCCGTGCTCAGAATAAACAGTCCGTAGGCGAGAAAGTAGATGTCGCCCAGATCTGTGCCGCCGAATGTGCTGTTCACCACCACGATGTGCACGAAGCCGAGGACGATCTGAGATCCCCGGCCCAAGGCCAGTGTGGCGGCGCCTTTTAGCGGACCCTGTTCGCTGATCTTAAACATTGAGCCCTAAATATGTTGAAACAGCGAATCTTTCAAGCGTGTATAATTATGACAACTTGGCTTTCCTGTTCAGGCTATCGGACAGAAGTCCGATATTCCTGACAGATAGTAAATATTTTCTCGTTGCTGTACGGACACACTCTGCATTAGAAATGGCGTTTGTGTGCGGTGAGTTCGGCGGTTTTGTTCCGACCAAAGAACATTTTCGACTCCGGTCTATTATCTGAGCACTGGCCGGACAGTTGATTTTGGAGACAGTGAAGTGCAGCAGCCCTTGAAAGACGAATTGTTGTACAGTGCTTTCTATACCGTCTTTCGACGGAAGTGGCTGATCGTGTGGAGCTTTCTCCTGATCCTCTGCGCCATTCTCTTTTCAGCCTCCCTGATTACTCCCCAGTATGATGCGACCGCCCAGGTCAAGGTCGATTTGAATCCGCGCTATCAGGTCGTGCTCTTTCCCGATTTCTCCCAGCCGAGCGGACGGAGCACCATGGTCGATCCTGCCATCGGACTGGCGGAGATTCTCACGAACCGGGACTCGGCGTGCGCCGCTGTCGAGGCATTCGGTCTCGGCGCGCGCTTGAAGGAGCGCAGGGAAAGCTCCGGCGAGTTTCGCGAGGTGACCAAGCGGATCTTTCGGGGAGCGGCCGATGGCGCCAAGGGCCTCTTGCGTGCAGTCGGCCTCGCGTCGGACAAGGAGGAGCGGACGGGCGAGTGGTGGGACGAGCAGGCCGCTCAGGAATTCGTCGACGACTGGAACAGGATCGACGTGGAGCGGGAAACGAGCATGCTCAACGTGACGATCCTCGCTCCCGATCACGAACTCTCCGGCGAGATCTGTGCGTGGATGGTCGACCGCCTCCGGAACGTGGTGCGGCAGCATACGCGCGACAAGTTCATCAAGATGCAGGGCTTCGTTCACCAGAACATGGTCGACGGAGAGGCGACGCTCGCTCAGGCGACAGAGGAACTGAAAATTTTTCTCGAGGGACAGGATCCCTCGTTCATGGAAAAGGAGAGGGACTTTCTCCTCACCAGGCAGGGCTCGCTGCGGGTTGACGTGATCGACGCGCGCGCGTCCCACGAGGGCGCCCGCCTGCGCCTCTCGGAACTGCGCAGGCAGCTCGAGGGCCAGGACGTTCGCATCTTTACCAGCGAAGAGGTGGAAGCGCGGAATCCGACGGTCACCCTTCTGAAAATCGAGCTCAGGCAGCTCGAGGCCGAAATGGCCGCGCTCGCCACGCAGCTCAAGGAAGACCACCCGCAGCGCAAGGAACAGGCAGGCAAGATCAACGCCACCCGGAAGCTGCTCGGTGCCGAGGTCAAGAAAGAGTTCCAGTCGACCACCAAGATTGAGGAATTCAATCCGATCTACTTGCAGACCATGCTCCAGATGGCCGACGCCGTGTCTCAAGAGGCGATGGCCGAGGCGCGCCTCTCCGGGCTGCAAACGGAGATGGCCGAGATCGGTGGGCGCCTCAAGATCCTCTCGTCCGAGCTGGCGCAGGGTGAGAGCGCCCGCAAGGATCTCGACCGCAAGGTCAAGGCTGCCGAGGAGTACTACCTCCAGATGAAAAAAGGCGGGCTCGAGCTCGACGCCCTCGCCAACAGCCCCGAGGGTGAATTCGATCTGACCGTGGTCGATCCCGTTCACAACCCCGACGGCCGCGAGGCGAGCACTCCCGAGTGGGATCTGGTCTTTCCCATCGCCTTCGTGGTGGCCGTCTTTTTTGCCTTGTTTATCGCTTTCTTCCTCGAATACTGGCGCAGCACCTTCCGGAACTCGTGGGAGTTCGAGGTGGAAACAGGCACCGAGATCCTGGTCACGGTGCCCCACATCAAGAAATCGAAAAAGTGACAGCAGACGCTGATTCTGGGGGCTTGAAAGAGTCATGGAAGAACTCGATGTAATGGAAGCATTGAGCGCGCGGAGCGCCGCTCAAAAAACAGTAAAACGCGAGGGGCGCATCATCCTCCCCGGCTACGCTGATTCGCGTCTCTTCCAGATTTACAGCGGCCTGGCCGTCGATGTTCTCGAATGGGCCGGCCAGGAAGCGCCGGGCCGTCCGGGCAAGGCGCTCGTCGTGGCGAGCCCGAGCGCGGGCGACGGCCGCACACTGACCGCCGTCAACCTGGCGATCGCCGCATCGGCGCTCGGTGCCAAGGTCATGCTCATCGACGCCGACCTCGTCAGCCCCGTCATCGGCGACCTGCTCGACATCCCGATCCAGGAAGGTCTCGCCGAGGCGGTCATCGAAAAGAGGGATCCTCTCGAACTCAAAGCCACGATCTCGGGTACCAACGTCGACCTTCTGGGCGCCGGCAAGATCGCGGGCATCAATCCCTTCAGCATCATCGCCGGAAAGGATTTTCTCGAGTTTCTCCAGAAGATCCGCGATGCCTACGACCTGGTCGTGATCGACACCGCCCCCCTTTGCGACAACGCCTACGTACTGAGCCTGATCAAGGCGACGCGCGAAGTGCTCGGTGTGGTTCGCGCCGACGAAACCAAGCGTCTCTTCGTCTCTCAGTTCATCGAGTCGGTGCGCAACGCCGACGGCGAGCTGGCCGGGACGGTCCTCAACGATTTTCGCACAGTGATCCCTCGACCGGTCATGAGGATGCTCTGATCGCATGAGAATCGCCTTTGTCCTTGGCAGCACCCCTCCCCGCCATGACAGGGCTGACGATCTGCAAGACCTCGTCGAGAACCACGGAGACTGGCTCGGCGACGAGGCCCAGGCCGTGGCCGCCCTCGGTCACGATGTCTCGATCCACCTGATGTACTCCAGAGCGGGCGCCGCCTCCCACCAGGGTGTGGACTGGTTTTTTCACCGTCCCCTTATCGGCTTTTCGCGCCTCCGGGGCGGCAAGGAATACTGTCCCGCGCTCAAACGTTCCCTCCGGACCTGGGCGCCCGACTTGATCCACTACCAGATCATCTCCCACGCCATGAACTATGCCTACTGCGCGCGCACGGCGCGCACTCTGAGCGTGCCGCTCGTGGGCCAGCACCATGGCGATCCGATCTCGCCCTTCTTCTGGAACAATGCCGCTCTCCGCTGGGCGGCGCGCCGCTCAGCGGCGGTCGTCTTTCTCACGCGCTTCCACAGGGATCTCTACTGTGAGAGGCTCGGGATCGAGCGGGCCAAGACCGAGGTGATTCCCGTCGGCTACAACGACTACTTCCAGCGCCGCGATCAGGCCGCGTGCCGGGCAAAGACCGGCCTCGAAGGAGATCCCGTCTTCTTCTGGGCCGCCATGCTCAACAAGCGCAAGGACCCTCTGCTCCTCTTGCGCGCTTTTCGTGCGGTGAGCGAGCGCTTTCCCGAGGCGCGTCTCTACATGGCGGGCAGCGGCCCGATCGAGGAGGAAGTGAAACATCTCCTGTCGGCGGACGTCACTCTCTCTCGTTCGGTGACCTTGCTCGGCTACGTGGACAACCGCGATCTGCCCGACTATCTCAACGCAGCCGACGTCTACGTGATGGCCAGCCACTGGGAGGGCTTCGCGATCTCGTCGATGGAAGCGATGGCGTGCGGCGCCTTTCCCGTGCTCACGCGGATCCCCTGTTTCGTCGAGCAGACCGACAACGGAAAGCTGGGGCTGCTCTTCGAGCCGGGCGATCAAAACGATCTGGAAGACAAGCTGATGCGCGTCGCGGGCGATCGCCAGTGGCGCGACACCGTGCGGCGCGCACTGCGCGCGCACATCGCCCCCTTCACATGGCGCGCCTCCGCGCAGAAACTGGATCGCCTTTACTCCTCCCTCCTTTCTGGTCGATAAAAACAAGGGTCCCTTGTTTATTTTTCATGGCCAAGACTCGGAAGAGAGAGATGAACCATCGTCGAAAAGTTCTCGTCATCGGTCTCGACGGCATGACGTCCCTGTCGCTCCACTCCTTTGTGGACGGGGGCCACATGCCGAATGTGAAGGCGCTCATCGACGCGGGCAACGAGGGAACGCTGATGAGCACCATGCCGCCTGTCACGGGGCCGGCGTGGGCGAGTTTCTTCACGGGACGCAATCCGGGCAGCCACGGGATTCTCGACTTTTTCACCACCACCAGCGACGGCCGCTCGCGCCGCCTGGTCAACTCCCGCGCCCTGGGAGGCATGACCCTCTGGGATATCCTCAACGCCGCCGGAAAGAGCCAGGTCGTGGTCAACACACCGCTCACCTATCCGCCCACACCGGTGAACGGGGCGATGATCACCGGAATGCTCACTCCCGAGTCGAAGAGCGAGCTGACCTGGCCGGCCGATCTCTACGAACGGCTCGAGCCCGAGCTGGGCGAGTACGTGATCACCGTCAACTGGCAGGACTATTCCGATCAGTCAGCGGTCCGATTCCTGGACGCCCTCCGCCACTGCAACAGCCAGCGCACGCGGTACATCCTGCGGCTCATGGATGACTACGACGCTGACTTCACCATGGCCACCTTCACCGGCACCGACAGGATCCACCATGCGCTCTGGCACTACATCGATCCCGCGATCCGGTCGAATCTGGGCGATCGGTTCGACCCGGATGTGGCTGACGGGATCGTCGAATACTTCCGCCAGCTCGATGGGAACATCGGGAAGATCGTGGACAAGGCCGGCGAAGAGGCAGCGGTTTTCTTCGTCTCCGACCACGGTTTCGGTTCCCTTGACCGCAAGGTCTACATCAACAACTGGCTGGAGAAGAAGGGGCTCCTCAAGATCCGACACAACCGTCTCAGAGCATACCGGGCAGCGATCGCCGCGGCGCGGATGATCAGGCGGCTGGGTAAGAAGCTCTACCGGCGCCGGCCTGGTCGGCCAAAGGCCGGCCGTCGGTCCCGGCCGAAAACCGCACAGCGCGCCGCCCTGGCCAATCTGGCCTTTTACCACGTGTTCTACAACTCGATCGACTGGAGCCGGACCAGGGCCTACATGGCATCGAACAGCGAGCAGGGGATCTATGTCAATCTCAAGGGGCGCGAACCATTCGGAATCGTTGATTCCTCTGACTACGATGAGGTCCGCCACGAGGTGCATCAGGCTCTTCGATCATTGACCGACGATCGCGGCCGGCGCCTGCTCACCCGGTTTCACAGGAGAGAGGATATCTACACCGGTCCCTTCACCGATCGCGCACCCGACGTGATCTTCGCCCTCGACGAGGGAGCGGCTCTGGCCGAGATCCATCTCGGCGGCCGAGAGCTTTTCCGCGATATCTCGTGGAAGACCGGCTCGGGAAACCATCGCATGGAGGGTTACTTTCTCGCCAAGGGCAAGGGGATTGCTCCGGGCGCGGGCCTGACTGTTAGTATCATGGACGTGATGCCCACCATCCTCTACTATCTCGGCATTCCGGTCCCCTCCGATCTCGATGGGCAGATGATCGAGGAGATTTTCTCCAGCCAGTTTCTGGCGTGCGAGGAGCCTGTTTTCGCCGGTTCGGCCGCGGCGGGCGCTCCGACCGTCGATGGGCGCGGACCCGCACCCGGCACGGGGAGCGGCGATCTTTTCACCCAGACAGAGGAAGCCGAACTCCAGGATCGCCTCCGGAGGCTCGGTTACATGGACTGAGACCCTGCGGCCTGCGGTTGTCGGCCACGAAGTCACTCGAGAAAGTCATTCGGGCTTTACGACTTATAACTCGTTACCCGTGGGAAACTTCCCCCTATTATGTTCGATGATTACTCTCGCTGGAGTCGAGGGGAAGGTAAATTCTCGGTCTGTCTGGGTTTCTTGCACTCTCCTGTCTCTAATTAGCGATTGTGTCTCCCTAAGCGATCTGATAAATATTTCAGTTTTAATCGAGTAACCGCAAAGAGGCCATTCCAACTCCTTGCCAGACAAGGGGGTCTATTCATGCAGGATAGCCGTAGTGAGAGGTCGACGCCTTCTGACGAGGGTCGCGTATTTCTTGTCAAATTCCTGAACGGGCCGAGAGAAGGAGAGCTGATACCGCTCGAAGGTCAACGCATCACGATCGGGCGGAGGAGCGACAACACCATTGTGGTCGCCGACCAGAACATCTCCAGCGTCCACGCCGAGATTACCTTCGAGGGCCGAATGCCTGTTGTGCGCGACCTTGGCTCGACCAACGGCGTCTTCGTCGACCAGCGCCGCGTGGACGAGGTCGTCCTGTCCGAGGGCGACGAGGTCAGTCTCGGCCAGACCCGGTTCGTTCTCCTGACCCCCGCCGAGGCCGTGGACGGCGCAGGACTTTCTCCGGCAGCCGCACCTGCCGACGCGCCTGCCGACGCACCTGTCGCCGATCGGATCGCGCGCAACGGAGACGAGATCGACGAGGTGCGCGTCATCCACGACATCCGTCCCGGCCGGCGCGGTCTGGGCAGCCTTGTCTTTCTCGTCATTCTCGTTGTCGCCCTCGGCGCTGCGGGGTATTACTACTTTTTCCACTCCGCTGAAAAAAGCGGAGGGCGTACGGTCGAAGCGGCCAAGGGCAACCTGGCCGGTCCGGGCTGGTCGTTCGAGCCGGCAACAGATGGGGACGAGGCCGCGGCAGATCCCTGGGACCTCGAAGGGCTCTCACCGGCGAACTTTTCCAGGGTTTTCGAAAAAGCGCGTTCAGGCGCGACGTCGCTGAAAGTGGTCTTGGCCGAGGGAAGCTACGCTCTGGCGCGGTCGGCCGACAGGATCAGGCTGAGCGCGCGCCGTTCCTATCGGGCGTCCCTCTGGGCGGCCATTCAGGGAGACGTGGTCGTGTCGCTCAAGGCGCGCTTCTTCCGATCGACCGATCGCGGATCGTCCGACCGCGGCGCGGAGCGCGGCCGGCAGCGCGTGGCGCTCGGCAATCCGGTCGACGTCGGTTTCAGCCACAATGACGACGGCGCTTTTCACGCCATCGAGGGGATCATCGTTCCGCCCGCGGGGGCGAGCGAGATGGAACTCACCATCGTCTCTGCGGGACGGGGCACCGCTCACGTCGACGATCTGGAGATCTTCGAGGAAACCTCGGCCTCCGGGCTCAAGACCCTTGAATCCGGCGCCATGGCGCTGCGCGGCAGAAACGGTGATATCGAGATTTTCCGGAGCGAAAAGCTCCTCATGCAGGCCGGAAGGATTCAGGTCGTGCGCGACGCCGAGAGCGGCGAGACCGAGACAGTAGACTCCGTCGCCTCCGGATTTGCCAAGGGTAAGGGATTCCTCTTTGCCGGGCGGGGAGCGCCCCTGATCGAGGCGACCCACTCTCTCAGTCAGAGTCCGTCCGGTTTCACGGCCGGCCTTAAAATTGCCGGGACCGACGCTGCCGGCTGCCGCGAACTCCTCTACTGTTTCGATCTCACACCCAAGTATTCCGAGGCGGGCGCCGGCCTCTTTCTGACCGACGATTACGTCACGATCAGCGAACCCTTCCCGCCGATGAGCGCCGAGGGGATCATTTTCGGAGGTCAGCACGAGCGGATCCGGATCGGATTCAAGAGCGCGATGCGCGTTTCGGGCGCACAATCGGAAGGAGGCGGTCTGACGATCAGGTGTCATATCAAGCCGCTCGTCTCTATCGAGGAGACCTTCGAGATCAAGTGCGATTTCACCGAGGACTACAAGGACGCCCAGGGCCTGGTCAAGGATGCGACCCGCGCCGAGGAGATGAGGAACTTCGGCGAAGCTCTGAGCCTGATCGCGCGGATCGAGCACTCTTACCGCTTCATCGATTCGGTTTTCAATCAGGCTGCAGCCATCAAGGCGCGGATCATGAAGAAAAAAAAGGCTTTTCTCGACGAGATCAACGAGAGTCTCAAGAGCGCCGCCTTCCTGCAGAATCCACAGCTCTTCGACAAACTCGAAGCCCGCTGCGTCGACTGTCTCGAACTCATCCCCGACGATGTCGACCTGACCGCCGCTCTCGATACGATCCGGGACCAGTCAAGCGAACTGCGGCTGACCATCGACAGCGAGCGTGCCGAGAAGTATTTCAACATCGCCAGCAACCTTCACGCAGCCGGTAACAGGACCGAAACTCTCTCTCTCATCCTCGCCTTCATGACCGAGAGGTTTCCCGATTCGGATTGGACCGTCAAAGCCCAGCAACTGGGTCAGGAGTGACATGGCCAAGATTGGAATAGGAATCGATTGCGGCGTCGACTCACTCAAGGTCGTTGCCGGCAGGGAAAAGGGAGGACTCTTTCAGGTCCTTCAGGCAGCGGCGATCGAAACGTCGGGCAGCGACGGTCTCGTCGAGCTCAACGGCATTTTGCAGGGCTGGAACCTCAAGGGCGAGGCTATCTTGGGGGTCACGGGCCGGGACATGATCATCCGCTACACCCAGATCCCGCCCATGCCCGACTGGCGCCTGCGCCAGGTGATGGGCTTTGAGATCGCCGACCTCGCCAATCAGTCGGGCGGCGATCTGTCGGCTGATTTCAACCGTCTCGACATCGCCTCCAGCCTCTCCGACGACGATACGATCCTGCTCACGCTGATCAAGAATTCGCTCATTCAGGAGCGGACAGCGGCGCTCGACGGGTGCAAGGTGCGCGTGGGATCGTTTACACCGAACGCGGTCGCGCTCTACAACCTGGCGGTCAAGGTCGGCGCGGGCGATGAGGGCACGGTCATGGTCGTCAATATCGGCGCACAATCGATGGACATCGCCATCCTCCGCGACGGTTCGATTATTTTCGCCCGCAACGTGTCGGGCGGATCGAACCTGTTCAATCAGGCGCTTGTCGAGTCCTTCTCCTTCAGCGACGCCAAGGCCGAGAAGCTCAAGAAAACCCTGGGCCGCGTCCTGGTGCGCGACGATGCCGCGGGACTCAAACCGCAAGAAGAAAAGCTCGCCCGCAGCCTGTCGATCGCTGCCGGCAGAATCTACTCGATGATTCAGTCGTCGCTCATGTTCTGCAAGGCGCAGATCAAGGTGACCGATATCGAGCTCGACAAGCTTCTTCTCACGGGCGGCGGCGCGCGGCTCAGAGGGCTTCCGGTCTATCTGAGCGATAATTTAGGGGTCGACGTGGAGCTTCTCGATCCGGTCGAGTCGGTCGACTTGAGTTCGCTCGGCTCGTCGGGCGTTTTCGAGGAGAATGGGCTCGAGCTCTCCACCGCGACAGGCCTGGCCATGATGGCGGTCTTCGACGATGCTTATTTGATCGAGGTTCTCCCCGAGGAGACGAAGAAGCGGAAGCTCTTCTATGAGCGGACCATTTACGGGGTGCTCGCCGCCGCGGTGCTCGTCGCCTTTCTCTGCATGTTGTTCTACCTGTCCATGAACGACCACGGGATTTTCAAGCGCGACAAATCGAAACTGCTCCGTGACCTGCGTCAGCGGCAGAGCCAGACCAATCAGGCAATCGACCTCAGGGCGGAGAACGAGGTTCTCACGAAGAAACTCGCCTTTCTGGAACAGAAACTCATCGCCGGAACCGGTCTCGCGCGGACGCTCAGGCTCATTCAGGAATACCTCCCCGAGGACCTGTGGATCAGGTCGATCTCACTCGATCAGGTTCAGAACGAGGAGCTCAATCGCGTGGAGGAGAAGAGGACGATCGTCAAGGTCGAGGGCGGTGGACGGGAGAGAGGACGGCCGCTGCAGCAGTCGTTCACTGAATTCGCGCAGAGACTCAGGGCAAATCCCCACGTGCAGGGCATCACCACTCAGGTGCCGCCCGCGGGAGCCGAGTTTTCCTTCTACCTGCAGATCAGCTTCACCCGTTTTGCTGATCGGCCGGAAGAGGCTGACGACGGAGAAGAATCTTAGATGCCGGAGAACGCGGCAGGATGCCGGAGCACGGCAGGAAGGCTGACAGGATGGACTTAACGGGCATCTGGCAGGAGCACAAGACCTTCATCACCCTTGTGATCGCGGGGCTTCTCGTTTTCATCATCGGTCAGGTCATTATCTCCGAGCTTTACCCCGTGGACGCGGAAAAGGTGTCGGTCTCCAGATCGCGCCGCGAGATCCAGCGCCTCGAGGTCGTGCAGCGCGACGACCTCGTCGCCGCGGAGGAGGACAACGAGAAATACGCCGCCGCCTACGACAGCGTGGTCAAGAGGGTCAACTTCGTCCCTCGCGAGGAGTTTCTCCTCGTACCGACGGAGAGCGCCGACGTGCAGTACTTTCGGATCGTGGCCCGCGAACGGGAGGCGCTCGTCGAGTGGCCCAAGACACAGAACATCACCGTGGCCAACAACCTCGGCATGCCCGAGCTCTCTCCCACGCGCAAGAAGGAGATCGAGCGCAACCTGATCGCTCTCGACGTGGTCGACCGGGTCGTTGGGCTCGCCATCGAGTCCGACATGCGCGAGGTGGGAACGATCGAGCTCGTTCCCAATCTCAGGCGGCGGAAAACAGGATTCATCGACGAGCTCAAGGTGCGCTTCAAGATGACCGGCACCATAGCCAAGACCGCGGCCTTTCTGGAGAAGCTGCAGTTCGAGGAAAACTATCTTGTCCTGTCCGAGGCCGAAATGGTCGCCACGGCGGGCGACCGCAATCTGCTCGAGACCGACCTGACCGTCTCGGCCATGACCGTGCTGCAGGGAGAAGAGGAATGAGGAGTGCCGCGGTGAGATACGATATTTTCAGCCTGTCGATCAGAAAGTAATCGTCCTATGAGCCGAACGAACAAGGAACAGATCTTATTCATTCTGGTGCTGGTGATCCTGGGCGCGATGGGCTATTTCCGGTACGACGACCAGGCGAAGCGAACCAGGGTGCCACCGTCCAAGTCCTACGACTGGCAGCGTCTCGACAGTTGTCCCGAGATTCAGTTTCTCGGAGACACGGAGTCGCGTTACGCCGCGACGGGGCGCAACATCTTTCTTCCGCCCCGCGACTGGTTCGCGCTGCAACCGCTCCGTCTGGACACGCCGCCCGGCCTCGACCTCGATCCTGTCTGGCCCTTCACGCGGCCGGCCCTGTCCGAGGAGTTTTTCAGCCGCTATACTTTTCCGCTTGTCCGGGAAAAAACGCCCGGGAGTGCGGCGTCCGGCGAAGAGCCCGGTGCGGCAAACGGTCAGCCGGAGAGCGCCGACGACGAGGCGCTGGTCGATGTGGGGGAACTCGGCGCGGACGAACCGGGCGCAATCGACGTCGATCTCGACGAGGTGGAGCTCGAGGATCCCGATGCGGCCCTGATGAAACGATTCGACTGGATCCGGCTCAAAGACAGACAGCAGAGGATCTTCGGCCAGATTCTGAATCCTGACAAGTTCGCCCTTCTCGAATCGGTCAACAAGGACTCGATCACCTTGCGGCGCTATGTGCGGCGCACCGACAAGTGGGCCGAGACCTTCCAGTACGAGCGCGCCAAGATCGACGAATTCGCCTTCGCACAGACCGTCGCCAATCTCTATTACGTAAAGAAGCGCGACATTCTGCCTAATGCGGCCAACATCACCAGGATGCATGAGCTCGCAACGTGGTGTCTCGATCGGAGGGCCGAGGATTCCCAGGCGATCAGATTCGCCGTGGAGATGGCGCGCTTGGCGATCGATCAGGATCCGCTTCTGGGCGCGTCCTACGTGCTCCTCGCCGACATCCACGAGACCGCCTTCGAGCTCGAGGAGGAACTGTCCGTTCTCGAGGACGCGATCGCCCGCGGCATCCGCGAGCCGGGCGTCTACGTGCGCCACGGTGCGTTTCTCGAACGGTACGGGCTTCACGATCTGGCGCGGAATGCCTACGAGGACGGCATGAAGATCAGGCCCGACGATGCGGCATGCCTCATGGCTCTCGCCGGCCTCGAATTCGACTGCGGCGCTCATCGCGCCGCACTCAGTCAATGTGACGAAGCGCTCCGGTCTCCGTCGCTCTCGTCGGACATGAAGGTGGACGCTCTTCTTCTCAAGGGACGGATCCTTCTCGCCCTCGGCCGTCTCACCGATGCCGCGCAGGAGGCGGGACGGGCTGTCCATCTCGACCAGGAAAACTTTGTAGCGTGGAACCTGAGGGGGAGTACCGCCCTGGCGGCGGGCGATACGGACGGGGCGCTCGAGGCCTTTCAGAGAGCGCTCGAAATCGATCCGCAGAACGCCGACGCCGTCTGCAATCTCGGGGTGACCCTCTTGCGGCGCGGCGAGGTGGACGATGCGCTCAAGAGATTTGCCGAGGCAGCCGATCTCGATCCTTACTTTTCGACACGCTCCCTCGTTGCCCAGGGATTCGCTTTCGACCTGATGGGCGAGACCGAGGCGGCCCTCGACAATTACGCCTCGGGAGTCAAGGT
The DNA here is from genome assembly GCA_964464495.1 of uncultured Phycisphaerales bacterium. GTDB lineage: Bacteria > Planctomycetota > B15-G4 > B15-G4 > CAYZWU01 > CAZUHB01. The sequence continues at coordinate 35,673 of CAYXGI010000034.1, read as the reverse complement.
CGAACCGGACAACGCCTATTCACTCTACTTGCAGGGCCGTTTCCAGCGCCGCCAGGGCGATCCCGAAGAGGCGACAGCCACACTCAAACGAGCGCTTCGGATCAGCGGCCGAAACGCCTGTGTCCTCGGAGAGCTCGGCCACGCCTGTCTCGATGCGGGCCGGCTCGACGACGCGGCTTTCTATTTTTTCGAATATTCCAGGCAGGGTGTCGAAGACTACAAGTCGCTCTTCCTCCAGGGCGTCACAGCCCTGAGGCGCGATCGTGTTGCCGAGGCGGAGGGTTTCTTCAAGAAGGCGGTCGACAGAAACACCAAGGCGCCCGAACCGCTCAACGGGCTCGCCGTGGCCTGCTATCGCGGCGGCAAATACGTCGAGGCCACTGATACCTTTTCGAGGGTGATGCGGCTTTTTCCCGAGGAGTCGCTCGATCCGAGCTACCGCTTCGCCTTTGACACGCGCGCCATTGTCGACGCCCACCTGCGCAAGAGCCAGTGGGTCGACCGGTTCCAGCGCAAGGAGATCAAGAACGGATGGGACGTGGTCCAGCGCTACGGCCCCAAGGTCTTCATCGTCCAGAACGAGATCCGTTTCAAAGGCATGCAGCGACAGGGTTTGGGCGACGAGATGAGCCAGTTGAGAAGGGAAATGTCGGGCAAGGAATTCAGGCTCCTCGAGGCCGAAATCGAAGTCGGCCAGGGCCACCAGGGGACGGCGGGGATTTTTCTCGGGTCCTACATCCGCCGGAGCGCCCAGGGAGCACAGGCCAATGCCGAGATCCGGCTCGGTGTGAATCATCAGGGCAAGCTCCTCTACCGTCTCCACGACCAGAACCGGCTCATCGAGGATTGGAAGGAGATCGAGGGGTACGACGTCGCTCTCGACGAACCGATCAAGCTCGGTATCGAGATCAGCGATTACGAGAACGGGCAGGTTACCCTTCTATTGAACGATACGCCCGTTGTCGACGCGATGATCGTCAAGAAGCTCAAGAAGATCTCGCGGAACGTGAATTTCGGTCTCTTCGGCCAGGCCAAGGGGGGGCGCACCATCGACTTCAAGACACGTTTCGCCAGAATCGTCAAGACCGAATCGCAATGAGGAAAGAGGCGATGAGACACAACGCAGGATCCAGTCTGCAGGAAGCAGAATCCAGTCTGCAGGAAGCAGAATCCAGTCTGCAGGAAGCAGAATTCAGTCTGCAGGACGCAGGGTTCAGTCTGCGGAACGCAGGGTTCAGCCTGATCGAGATACTCGTGGTCATCACGATCATCGGACTGTTGATCGGACTTTCCACCGGCGCCTATAGCACCTGGATCACACGCGGCGAGGAGGCGAAAACCCAAAGCCTCATCGAGGAACTCAAGGTCTACGCCCAGACGTACGAGCAGGAGACAGGCGGCTTTCCGCCGAGCAACCTGTCGGCTCTCGGCGTCAACAGCACGGGGGACTCGTCGAACGAGGGGATCGAGGCATTCGTGCTCTCCCTCTACAGGAAGGATCTCACGCGCAATCTGCGTCCCGCGTCCGAGTCGGATCTCGTCAACGTCGACAACGATCAGGCGGACAAGAACATCAGCGTCTTCGGCAGCGCGGCGCTTCTCGAGTTCGTCGATGCATGGAACAATCCGATCATCTACATCAACTGGAGGGATTACTCGGAGACCTTTTCCTACCTCGTCGAAAGCCCGGACACCGACCGCGAGGCGATCGATGTGCACGCGCTCAAGAATTCGATGACCGGAACCTACTTCAATTTCGACAGCTACCAGATCATCTCCGTCGGTCCAGACGGGATCTTCGACACGGAAGACGATCTGGCAAACTTCAAACGCCAGGAATGATGAGACGACGTGGAGACATGAGCGCCCCGAGACCGTTTCAGGAGGGATTTACCCTCATGGAAGTACTCGTCGTTCTCCTTCTCATGTCGATGCTCATGGGGATCGGCGTGGGCGCCTTCAGCAAGGTGGGCGGCGGGCTCGAACTGGCGCGCAGCCAGGTCAGAGAAGCTCTCCGCACCACACGCCACCACGCCCTGCGCGAGAGAGCCCAGGCCGTGGTGCTTCTCGATCGGTCGACGAACAGCGTCGCCGGGGTGGGCTGGAAACTGGTCGGCTGCTGGCACTTTGAAGAGGCGGTGGGGGGGAATTCAAAAGGATTCCCCGTCGCCGCAACGGTCGACGAAAGCCAGATCGCGCCGTCAGGCTTGATCGGAAACTGCCTCGATCTCAACATCGAGGCCAACCCGGGGATCACGATCCCGACCGTGTCGAGCCTCAACGCGGTGACCGGCATCTCGATCGAGCTCTTCGTGCGCCTTCTCGGTCCGGGAAAAAGAACCCTGCTGAGCAAGGGCGATTTTTACAACCTAACCGTCGACGACGATGGCCGGCTCCGTGCCCGCCTCAAGGTCCGATCGGCGATCGGATCGAAGCAGGCATCGCTCGAAGATTACGAGATCTGCACCGATGACTACACGATTCCGCTCGGTGAATGGATCAAGGTCGCTCTCCATTTCAATGGCTACACATGCTCCCTCGCTGCCGAGGGCATCGTGCGCGAGGAGGAGATCTTTCCCAAACGCAAGCAGCTCGCCACCGATCAGACGACACCGCTCATGGTGGGCAATCTCAAGGATCCCTTCGCGGGTTTCGTCGACGAGCTGCGGATCGGCATTGCGGTGGCGGGCGAGGAGATGATTCTCCCCGAGGCGGTCAGTCTCGGCAAAGGGGTGCGCCGCGTCTATTTCGATCGCGACGGCCGTCTCGACCGGAGCCATCACACGGCGCCGGTGGAGATCGTCCTCACTCACGAAGACTCGCGACCGAGCCGTCTGACGGTCGGTCTTTTCGGGGAGATCTGGTAGGTGATGGCCACAATCATGCCACGGGCGCAGAGGAACGGCACCGGCCGCGAGGAAGGCGTGGCCCTCATCATGGTCATCGTCGTTCTCATGGCGCTCATGGTGATCGCCACTCCCTTCACCATCTCCATGCGGAACCAGAGCCGCAACGCCGTGGAACTGCTCAACCAGGAGCGTGCGCGGCGCGACTGCGAAACGCTACGGAACGAGCTCGTCGAGCGGGTCAAGAACACCCATCCCGACCTCGACTACCTCTCCCCCCTGTGCGACGACCCGCGCGAATGGGACGGCGACGAGGTTTCGGGCGCTCTCGATCCCGAAAATTCGCGGAACCTGACGCGGGTGTCGAGCAGCCGCGCCACCGACCTTCAGGGCCGCATCAATCTCAACACCGCCTCGATCTACCTGCTCGCCAACCTCCTCGGAAACCGGACCACCCTCGAAGAGGATTTCGATGGGGAATCACCCTCTCTCGATGTGCGTGATGCCGAGGGTTTTCCCGAAGAAGGCATCCTCTGGATCGAGGGGGATGTGATCGCCCACAATGCGCGGTCCGAGGAGACCTTCGACGAGCTCGAGCAGGGGCTCGAGCTGGCCAATGTCGAATTCCCGCTCGTGGCCAATCACCAGAGCGGTACGGAAATCCTCGACTACCGATCCTTTCTCCTGGCCACCTACTGCTACAAGTGGATGCCCGGCGCTCTCTCCACCCTGCCCACGGTCGAGTCGTTGCGCAACATCGCCGTCTTCGGCGAGGTGGCTCTCGAACGGAACGTCTTCGACAGGGTGGCGTCGCTTGTCACGGTCCGGTCGGGCCTGCCCTCGGGAAGGCGTTTCGTCAACGCCCAGCGCGTGCTCGGCACGGAGGCCGACGGCGAAGGAAGGGTGCTCTTCGTGGAGAACGGCCGGTACATCAACGGGGGCAGCATCGCGCGGATCGTGGCGGGCGACGACGTGCACTACTCCCTGGTGATCCGCTGCGTGGCGGTCGACACCCACAGCTGGGCGGTTCTGCTTCAGGACCCGATGCCCTTCGTGGTTCATGAACAAGACAGTGTGGTCATCGATCTTCTCGCCCGCCATGCGATCAACGTGAACACGGCGCCGCTCGCCGTGGTCGCCGCCTGCATCGAGGGGCTCGGCATCCAGGGTGAATCGCGCCGCATCCACCGCGACGAGGCGTTGATCATCGCCGGGGCGATCAAGCGGAAACCGTTGTCAGGCTGGCTCGAGCTCAACGAGCTCCTCTACGCCCTCGTCGAGCGGAACGACCAAATTTCCTACTTTCACCGCGAGGCGGTCCTGCTCAACGGGCTGAACTCGAACGACGCCCTCGTCCTCGGTGGCACGGCGCCCTTCACTTTTTCGACGGGCGGCTTTTTTCAGATCGATACAGCCGTGGCTCTCGATTACACCGAGACCAATCGCGAGGCGGCGCGGCAGTTCATGCGCGACATCATGCACGTGGCGCCGCGGCAGCCGACGATGCATCTCTTTCACACGCAGGCCGCCTTCGAGGCGGAGCGCCGCCTGATTCGCGAGGGACGGTGGTACATGACCCTGCCCGTCAACCTCAATCCGCCGCCGGTCCGGTCGAACAATCCGCCCTCGATGTACACGCCGCTCATCGCGTCGCAACTGACGCCGTCCGTCGAGGAGGAGGGATCGATGTTCAAGCTCGCCCCCCTGCGGGCCGAGGGCGAGCGCGTTCTGCATTTCGACTACGTGAGCGAGTACCAGCGGGAGGCGGAAGCAACGGGCGAGGCGGTCGCGTCTAAGATTGCCGGTGAGGGCGCGGGGAGCGGTCTCGGCGCAGAGGGAGCGGCCAAGATCGAGATGCAACCGACCATGGTCGCCTGTGACGATGCCGAGGGATTTGTCACGGGTGAGGAGATCATCCGGCTCTCGACTCTGCAGACTCCTGTCCGGCTTCTCGACGGGCCCTACGCACGTATCTGGCCCTTCTCGATCGAGCTCTGGTACCGGTTCGACGAGCTTGGCGGGCCGCACTACATCTTCGACACGAGCGTTCAGGAAGAGGCTGACAGGATCTACCTCTTCTTCGACGGCAAGGAACTCGTCTTTCGCGTGGCCGACGCCACCATGCCCATGTCGTTCATCGACGAGGGCGCGCCGCTCGAACACGCCGAGATCCGTTACGATTTCGCCGAGCTTCCTCTCGAGGCGGGGACCTTTTATCACATCTCGTGCATGGCCAAGGGCACGAAACCCTCCGATCTCTGTCTCTTTGTCGACGGCGTGCCGCGCGGGCAGCGGTCCTTTCAGACCCGCTTGAAATCGCCTATCGGCCGGAGCATCATTCCCCAGGGCGGGGGGAGCGGCGTTCATCTGTCGGCACCCACGGTGAGGATCAAGGTTGACGATGCCTCACGCTTTCCGCGCGAGGGAGTGCTGCGCATCGGCGAAGAGCTCTTCGAGTACCCGTCGCGCAGCGACGACACCTTTTTCGCGGAGCAAGCGGGCAAGGCGGAGCGCTTCGGCGGCGCGCGCATGCGCCAGTCGCGGTCGAACGATCACCCGGCCACGGAGATCGTGGAGCTCTACGGCTACACCTCGCTCCTCAGCTCTTTCAAGATCCCGACGGGTATCGTGAACACGGGACTCGAGATCGGCGCCTTCGAGATCGCCATCGTGAACAATGACGAGGTCGAGACCGTTCCGCTCAACGTCAAGCTGCGCGACAACTCCCTCTATCAGATCGGCCGCGGTTTCGAATTCGACACGATCGAGAACCTGCCGGTGCTCGCCGTCGACGGGAGCAGTCTCGATCAGTCCGCCTTTCACAAGACCGGCGGATTCGCGATTCTCTTCTCCGACTACAGCATGATCACGATCAAGAGACCCGGTAGCGAGGAGGTAGATGATGTATGGACGGTCAATCGCGATGACGGCCAACGTCCTCAGACCGACCTCGATTCGCTGCTCTGCGGATTCGAGGTGATCGAGTACGACAGCTTCAGCGGCAGCGAGCTCTCTGGCATTACGCGTGGTGTGGCCGGCGGGTACCCCAAGGGCCAGCCCAATCAGAATAATCCTTTGATGACGGATATTTCGAAGAACGAAAACGAGAACTGGGGCTCCGCCAGCCCGGGTGTGGGCAGCGGTAAGCTGAACATGGAAGGGGTGGGCGAGTTCGTGCGTCAGCGCGCATTCTGGACGGAGAATACCCTCAATAGTGATGATCTCGACCGGGAGCAGCCCCTCATCTTCGTCATCCCCATCTCGGTCGACGTGGAGCAGGGCAGGTTGTCCAATCTTTTCGAGGAGTTCTTCGCCGAGCCGCTGCCGAAGGGAGATTTCAGACCCGAGATCGTCCAGCTCGGTCTCGATTTCAACGGTGAGGGGAGCGACGAGACCGAGTGGATCCGTTACAATACGATCGTCACCGACCGGTTCGTGCGCGACGATCCGCGCGAGTTGCGGCGGATGAGCAACGTGCTCGCCAAGTTCTGCTTCTCCACCTCTTTTTCGCCCGACACGAAGACGACGCTCTGGGAAGTGAACGAGCGGATCCGTTTCCGCGCGCAGTGCGGCACCGACCACTCCTCCCATCCGGCGAACTCGCTCGTCCTGCCCACCTTTCGCACCTATTTCAACGACTTCGACCGCCGGAGCGGCCGTCCGGGGCGGCGGGACCACATCACGCTCATCGACGTGGAAGGCGATCGGGAGACAGGGGTCATCAACCATGCCTTTTACAACGATTTCAATTTTCCCGGCCAGGCGATCGTCGCGCTTCGCGAGGGTGCGATCGGCACTTTCGAGAGGGTCGAGATCGACTGGGTGTCGCTCAGGGAACAGATGCACGAAAAGGAGGAGGGCTCCACCGAGGAGGCTCTGCTCACCCGCTGCAACCTCGAATCGCGCGACTTCACGCGGATCCTGAAGTTTCCCTCGGGCGAGCTGCCCGCGGGTGCGCCCGAGGAGTTCATCCTGGGTGGAAATCTCTTTGGCGATCCGTCCCCGTCGAAGGGCTGCGTCGACGAGGTGCGGTTCAGGTCTTTTGATACGCCCCATCCCGATCTCCCTCGCTTTGCGCGCTACGCGCTCCACGAGGAGTTCGAGGAGGATGACACCGAGGAGATCCTCCGCCTCGGGACGCACACCCTCTACTACAACCACTACGCGAACGAAGACACCCTTCTCGACGAGCTCGAGCTTCTCGACCATCTGCCCAAGGACGCCTTCTTCCTTCTCGTCGGCGATGAGATCATCGCCTGCACCGAGGTTGATGTGGAGGACGGGTACGTGGTCGTTCTCCCAGACGGGCGGGGCATGTTCGGCACCGAACCGGGCTATCACCAGGCCGGCGAGGCCGTGGTGGTCCTCAACTTTCCGATCCTGTCCTACGTGCAGCAGGACCTCCGCGCCAACACGGCGGGCGTGCTTCTCAACGACGCCGCCGGTTTTCCGTGGATCGGCGCGATCCTCGTGGAGAACGAGGTGATCGGATACAATCGCAAGGAGGAGAATTTTCTCTCCATGCCGAGTTTCCGGCCTTACGGCGAGGAGTCGGAGCGCGGCCTCCTTCGCGGGCGCTTTGGGACGGAGCCGATCGAACATTCCGAGGGAACACTCGCCTATCTGCTCCCCATGCGCTATCCCGACTTGTACGCGCCGGGGAGCGACGAGCCCGAGCTCGCCTACTTTTCCCTCGGCGTCGAAGCGCCGGGCGCATTTTTCAGCGAAGTCAACTGGGTGGAGAAACTGCCCGGGCCGGGCGCCGACCTGATCGTGCTCGCCCGCGTGGGCGGCCGGGGCTCGTGGGACGGCGACACGAGCAGCGAGAAGGATCTCTTTCTCTTCGAGGATCCGGCGGAACAGAAGAGGCGCAACTGGCTCCTCAGGCAGGGCGATTTTGTCGAGCTGCGCGTGTTCACCCGCTATGGCCAGGGCGCTTTCGATGGGCTCGACTTTGCGTCGAACGCCTGGAAGTACGCGCCCGCTCTCGACGCGCTGAGCGTCGAATGCATCGAACCGTCGAAAGTCTACCGCCACGACGAGTGGAGATAAGGACGATCACTTTCATGAACCGCTCCAGAGGTTTCACGCTCATCGAACTGGTGACCACGGCCACCATCTTCGCCATCCTGGGCGCCATGCTCTTCAGCATGGTCAAGAGCGGCATGGACATGTGGACCCGGGGAGAATCCCAGAGGAACGAGATCGAGAAGAGCACGGTGGTTCTCGATACGATCGCCCACGGGCTCCGGTCGGCGTTCACAGAAAACGATCCGATGGGGGGGCGCGCCGAGGTGCGCTTCTCTTGCGATTTCGTCGATTATGATTGCAACAGGGACGGAGAGAAGGAGACGCGGCTGCAGCGACTCGCCTTCGTACGAATAAACCGGGAGGAGCGGGAGAACCTCGACATGCGCGTTGCGGGCGACCTGCCCCTCGGCCGCAAGTATTTTACCCTCTCCGAGGCGGAACTCGACCGCCTCTACGGCCGCAATGAGGAGGACGAAAAACGCCGATCGTCTCACAGCGAACTCGACGAGATGGACGTCTACCGACCGACGGGCGGCCTGGCGGAGTGCTTCTTCACAGCCTTCCCCTCGACGCTTACCCGGGACGGTAAGATGAGCGGCACCATGAGCCTTTTCCGCGGCTACCGGTCGCCGATCGGCGGTGAAGAGTCCTTTTTCGCGTCGGGCGCCCTCAGAGATCCCTTCCAGTTCGCCGCCCGGCTCGTTCCCACCATGGGGGGGCTGCTTCATCTCGAATTCCGTTTTTTCGACCAGGACAGTTACACCTTCGACGAGCGTGAAGCGCCTCCGGGCACCAAGGGCGGAGCGGGCTATGTGTGGGATTCGACGCGCGGCGTTCTCTTGCCCGAGGGGGACGAGGAGGGGCAGAACGCTTTCAGGCTTGCCGCTCCCGATGGGAGCCTCGCCTCCGGCCTGTCGAGCGAGGACGATCCGAGGGACGACATCTTTCCGTCGCGCGTCAAGATCACTGTGGTCGTCAATGGCGGCGGCACGAAGGGCGAGCTTGCGCGGCTGACCCGGGCGGTCAGCCAGAACGCGGCCCGCATTTCGGTCGACATCGTCATGCCTTTCAGGGACTGGCGTTTCGGAGAGAACTTCATCCGTCTGGGAAGCGAATGGATCCGCTTCTCGCGGCTCGACGGAAGCGAACTGGTGGTGGCCGAACGGGGAGCGCGCAACACCATTCCGGGCGATCACAAGAAAGGATGCCCAGTCTACGCGGGGCGGGCTTTTTCCACGGAGGTGGTGATTCCGGCCCGCAGAGAGTGGTGGAACGATGATGAGTGAGATCGTACGCCGATTATTGCCACGATGCCCGCCGCGTCGCGCCGAAAACGAGGGGGGGTTCACTCTCCTCGAGGTGATCACGGCGATCTTCATCTTCTTCTGCGGGATCGTGGGGATTCTGTCCCTCTTCACCACCGCGCTCGTGCTGCACAAGACCTCCCACGACCGGACCGTGTCGACCATGGCGCTGGAACGGGTCGTGTCCGAGATCGGCGTTCTCATCGAGGACGGCGTTCTCACGGACAGCGATACGGGCGAGTACAAGCCCCTGACCAAGACTCCCCTTCCCGGGTACCCCGGCTATTTCTACTCGGCTGATTTCGAGTCCTACTCGGCTGATTTCGAGGTCGACGACGAGATGGAGAACGGTCCCGTTCAAGCGCACATTCACATCACGTGGATGTCGCGCGGCCGCGAGATGGGGGAGTACTTTCCCTATTTTTTCAGACCGGGCGCCGGCCAGAGAAACGAGGTGATCAGGCTGCGGTCCGAGTCTGGAAGGGACAAGTGAACGAAGTTTTATCAGGCATCGCGCCCTGTAAGGAGACGATAAAATGAATAAGACACTCTTGGGGATTCTGCTCGCGGCTCTCCTTGTCGCAACCCTCTCAACGGTCGCGTCAGGAGAGATCATTCGCCTGAGGAACGGCGTCGAGCTTCACGGAGAGCTGATCGAGTTCAACGCCGAGCAAGGCGTCACCGTCAGGCGCTTCGATAATGGCGGCGTCATCACGCTGCGCTGGGAGCATATCATGGAGGCGGACGCAACCGCCATCAAGGTGGCTCACGGCTACGGCGGGATGGAGGCGGAGCCGATCCTGGTCAAGGCCAAGCGTTTCCTCCTGGCCAACGGCGACTACGTGATCGGCGTCACTGTCGAATCGGACCGCCCCGGTGTGGTCACGCTTCACAGGCTGGGCAAGAACTACCCCTATCTTCACAGCCAGGTCAAAGACGTGGAGACCGTCGAGGTCGAGGCCCAGGAAGTCTTTACGGCGCAGGAGCTCTATGACCGGGAGGTGGGGGAGGCGCTTCCCGAGACCGCTCTCGATCATTTCAAGCTGGCCGTTTTCTGCGAGTCGATCGCCTATTACGACCGCGCTCTCGAACATTTTCAGATGACCGTGGAGCAGGATCCGGATTTCAAGCCCGACGTGGTGGCCCAGAAGATCAGCCAGATGGAAGTCAAGAAGGGCGAGGTCGATGCCACGCAGCTCCTCAATGAGATCAAGAACAGGCTCTACAAGAAACAGTTCGAGCGCGCCCTCGCCTTCTGCGACGACTTTGCCGAAACCTTTTCCGACAGCCGCCAGATGGGCGAGCTCGAAAAGCTCAAGGCAAAGGTGCTCACGAAGAAGACCGAGTTCTTCCAGCAGAAAATCCTGACCGACTACTTTTCCTACCTCGATATCATCGCCCGGAAGGTGGCGAGCGACAAGGAGATCAGGATCGAAGATGCCCTCGCCTACGCGCGCGACGAGATGGGCAATGACGTGAGGACCAAGCTTGCCGGTCTCTACGTCATGGCCGACGAGGACATCGAAACGCTTTGGGCCAACAGGAAGGGCGGCCGTGCGCGCACCGTCTCCTATGGGACCGGGACCTTCCTCCTCGGCGAAGAAGCCAAGGAGGTGCCCGAGGCCGAATCGGAGGAGAACAAAGAGGAAGAAGAGGAGGAACCGGCCACGGTCGACGAGAAACTCAGGAAGAAGATCGAGGCGATCAAGAAGGAGCGAGCCAAGCAGTCCAAGTCGCGCCGGTCGCGCCTGCAGATCGACGACATCGGCCAGAGCCCCGAGCAGTGGTGGAGAAACAGCGACACTGATTCGCGCAAGCAGATTCTCGTTGCCTTCTACACCGAGAAGTCGGGCGACATGAAGATCGTGAGGGTGCGGTTCCGCAAGTGCCGCCAGTGCAACGGCAGAGGCTGGTTCGAGGCCTACTCGGTCAATCAGAACGAGGAGAAGAAGGATCCCTGCCCCGTGTGCAAGACCCTGGCGATAGAAAGGATCGTGACGTACAAATGAGAGTGATCGTTCCACCCGGCCTTCTTGTCACGGCCTGCGCCCTGTCGATACTGCTTGCTGCCCCATCCTGTTCGCTCGTTCCCGGCCTGGGCGAGATCTCGGAGCCTGATGCCGTCGAATCGGTCGGGCCCGATCCGGCCCACGGCGTCGATCCGGCCCTTGAGGCCGAGCCGGCCGAGAATCCCGTGCCCCATGGAAAGCAGGATCGCGAGCCGGCGCGTTCCGATGGCGCCGCGTCGGACGGAACCGCCGCCCATGGCGAAGAGTCCGCCTACGGCGGAGAGTTCATCGAAGAGAACGAGAGATGGGGCGATACGATCCTCGCGTGCGTCGATGGCGCGGAGATCAGGGCGTCCGATCTCTATCAGACCTTCTTTCTCGAGAATCCGGTCCGGGCGCGCAACGCGCTTCAGAACGAGATCCTCTACATCCTGGCCGGAAAGGAGGCGCACCGTCTCGGTGTGACGGTCAGCGCCGGCGAGGTGGACAATGTCGTGAAGAAGACGATCGACGATCACCGGCAACGATGCGCGTCCGTGCTCAGCGACACTGTCGACCTGGAGAAATTCGTCGAAACACAGTATGGGATGTCCTTCGCTGAATATCTTCTGACCGTGCGTCGCACCGCGGTCTTCAACCTGCTTCTCGACAGGCTCGTCCGTTTCGGCGAGATGAGCCGGCGCAGGCTGCAAGTCGGGGTGATCGTGGTCAAGGAGAGGCTCCTCGCCGAGGAGATCCGACGAAAGCTGGACAAGGGCGCCAGTTTCCACGTTCTCGCCGAAAATCACTCTCTCGATCGCTCCTCGTCGGTCGGGGGAATCCTGGCTCCGATTCCGGTCGACGTGAACCATCCCCTCTATCCCCTGGTGGAGAGCGTGATCGGCGCAAAACCGGGCGATGTCTCCGCCGTGGAGCCGACGCCCTACATGACCGAGACCGTGTACAGGATCGTGAAGCTCGTCGCCGATCTGGAGCCTTGTTTCGACGCCTACGGCTCCGTTGCAGATCGGGTCGAGGAGAGCCTCGGGAAAGATCTGATCGACCTGGCAGCGATCCAGTACTGGCAATTGAACCTGAGATCGAGGTATAAGATCGAACTGACGACTCGCTAATAGAGCGAGAGGACTCGCTAATAGAGCGAGAGGACTCGCTAATAGAGCGAGAGGACTCGCTAAGAGAGCGAGAGGACTCGCTAAGAGAGCGAGAGGACTCGCTAAGAGAGCGAGACGACTCGCCGGAGGGCGCCATATACGATGGAGGAGGAAAAGAACTTGTCTGAGAAGACACCGTTGGAAACGACAGATCAACTTGACGGTTCCCCAAGCACCGCACAGGCCGAACTGCCTGTCGACACCGTCAACAACGAAGCCGTCGAAGATGCCACAGATGCCACAGATGCCGCAGATACCGGAGACGCCGGGGGCGAAAAAAGCGTGGACGATGACGAGTCCCGGCCCTCGGTCGCGAAACCCCAGCCCACGCCCGGTCTCGCCGCCGAGCCATCGCTGGAGACGATTCTGGAAGCTTTGCTCTTCGTGTCACCCGAACCGGTTCCGGTGGCCAAGCTCGCCGAGGCGGCGGGGCGACCCGCCAACGAGACCCGCGCCGCGCTCAAGAATCTGGCTGCCTCGTTTACCGAGGCGGGTCGTGCTGTCGAGCTGATCGAGATCGCCGGCGGATTTCAGATCCTGACCCGTTCGATTTTTCATGACGTGATCCAGGTTTTCAGGAAATCGAAATCGATCGACCGGCTCTCTGCGTCGGCACTCGAGTGTCTCGCGATCGTCGCCTACAAGCAACCGATCATCAGAGCCGAAGTCGAGGCGATCCGCGGCGTGCAGTGCGGCCCGGTGCTTCGCGGGCTTCTCGATAGACGGCTCATCCGCGTGGCGGGCCGGGACAAGCGGCCCGGGAATCCGATCCTTTACAGAACGACTAACCGGTTCCTGGAGCATTTCGGCCTCAAATCGCTCAAGGGCCTGCCCTCCGTGGAGGAGCTCAAGAGCCCCTCGAGCTGACCCTTCGTGAGTGATCGTCCGAAATTGGCGCCGGGAAATCCTTTGATCGTTTGCTTTCCGGACTTATAATCCGCCCTTCGAAATACCCTTCGTTGCGACAATGTTCTGAAAGGTCTTAGAGATGTCTTTCAAGTTTTTCCGTAAAAATCAGAAAATCATGCTCTGGTTCGTGGTGATACTCGCCATCTTCACCTTCACCATTTTTTCCGTCCAGTCGACGATGAAAACCTGCTTCACCCAGGAGTCGATCGACGATATCGGGGAATTCACGCTCAAGGACGGGACCAAGCTCATGATCTCCCGAAGTCGATATTCGGGAGTTCATAACACTCTCCGCCTTTTGATGAGCGACAATTACACCGAGGCGATGGTCGCTCCCCATATTGTGCTCTACGAGGAGGCGTCACGGGCCGGGATCATGGTGTCCGATGCCGAACTCGAGGAGAGGATCAAGGGGCTTTTCGGCGGGAACATGGTCAGCCAGGACCAGTACCGCGATATCATCGTGAAGACGGTCGGATTCCGCTCGGTCAAGCAGTTCGAGCAGCTCCAGAGAGAGATGATCACCGTGGACAAGTTCAAGGGCTTTCATGCCCTGGCCGACGACCTCTTTCTCACCCAGGAGATCTACGAGAAGTTCAAGGTCGAGAACGAGGAGTTAAAGGTCGACTACCTCGCCTTCATCGCCGGCGACCACGCCGATCAGGTCGATGCCGCAGCGTTCGAGGAGAAGGAGATCGAGGATTATTACAAGACGATCCGGCCCGGAATCGGGCAGGAAGATTTGACCATCTTCGAGAAGTTCCTCTTAGATTTTGCCTACGTGGATACTTCGACCATCGATTTTGAAGCCTATGCCGAGCTCACCGCTGATGTGGCGATCGAGGAGCGCGAGGTCGAACAGTACTACGAGGTGGTCAAGGAGCGCTACAAGATCGAGAAGAGTCCTGACGCTGCCGAAGGCGACGGTGAGCCCACGGCCAAAGAGGAACAGGCTGCCGAATACAGGGATATCTCCGAGGTCAAAGAGGAACTCGAGAAGGAGCTCAAAGTCCTCGCCCTGCTCGAAAAGGCCGAGAAGGAGTGGATCGACTTCGCCAAGGAGAACGAACTCCTCGACAAACCGGCCCCGACCGACGAGGCGGAGACCAAGGCGGACGCGCCCGATCCCGGCGCCTTCTTTCAGAGCCTTTGTGACAAGTACAAACTCAGCCGGAAGACTTCCGAAGACAAGGTTTCCTGGGACACGATCGAAACGCTCGATTTCTTCGGATCGGAGGGTTTCAAGAGACGGGTCAAGAGTCTTCGGAAGAATTATACATTCGTGATCAAGCCCTGTGTCGACTGCGTCACACACGTGGGATTCCTGGTGCGCGTCGTTGAACGGGATGAGGCAAAGCTCAAGGATCTCTCTGAGGTGCGCGATCTCGTCGTTGAGGACTATGCGCAGAAGAAGCGGATGGATCTGGCCGAGACCGCTGCCAACGATTTCAAGGATGCGCTGAGGGCCAAGGCGGGCGTCTTCCCCGAGGTCAAGCCGAAGGTCGACCAGATCCTGGCCGCGGCCCGCGAAGATGCGGAGAAACGGATCGCCGAGAGACGGGAATCTCAAGAGGACTATACCGACGAGATGGCCGAAAGGTATCTCGAGGGCACCATGCGCCGCGCCGAGGCCGAGGCGAACACCGAACTCGATCCCTATCTCCACAGGGTGTATGCGGATACGTGCGCCGAGAAGGGGCTGACGCCCGTTGTGCTTGATTATTTCCCCAAGACCGAGGCGCAGAACCGTAGCGCTCCCGAGGACGCGTCGGAGGCGGAGACGTTCCTCAAGTCGCGCATGGGATTCATCGTGTCCCAGCTCGAGAATGACGCTTTCAGCAATCCGCTCCGCGACAACGATGGAAATACCTTTTATCTCATCCACATGGTCGACCGCCGTTTTCCGCCGACCTCGGAGATGAGCTACGACGATCTCACCAAGGGGCGCGAACGAATCGAGATGGACAAGATGATCGCCCGGTGGCAGGCGCGGCAGGGCGCGGGCGCCGGCGCAACGGCAACGGCCGAAGACGATCCCTTTTCGACCGAGCAGATCATGAAGGACTACAATGTCCAGTTCTATCGGGTCGAGGAACCCGAAGAAGAGGCGCCGGCCGGGAACTAACCACAAAAGTTTCAGGTGACCTCAATCCATATTGCCTGTCGTGGAGTCGCCTGTGGTGGAGTCATTTTCTACCCCGGACAGAGACTCGTCATCGTCGATTCCGGGCACGGGATCGTACCCTCCGCGGCAAAAGGGATTGCACCGCAGAATACGGAAGACGCCGAGCAGCGATCCGCGGACCACGCCCTTGTTCTTGACCGCTTGCTTGACGTACTCGGAGCAGGACGGGTAAAAGCGGCAGGAAGGCATTTTCAGGGGGGAGAGCGCCTTCTGATAGAATTTTATCAGGGCAATGACGATCCGGCTCAGCATGAGAGTCCCCTCACCGCGGCTTTCTTTTTTGGCTCTTGCGCGCCGCGTCCGTCGCGAGGCGCTCGAGCAGGCCGCGCAACGCGTCGACCGAATGGGTCCAGGGCCCTTTGGCCGGCATGCAGATGAAGTCGAATCCCTGGGGCAGACCGCTCTGTTCCAGGCGGAAGGCTTCCTTGAGCAGGCGCCGGATCCTGTTGCGCGTGACCGCATTGCCGTGTTTTCGGCCCACGCTCACACCGAGACGATTCCGAGCGAGCTCGTTGGGAGCCGCGTAGACACTGAGACCCTGACCGCTATGCCTTGCTCCCAGCCGGAAGATCCGCTGGAAGTCCGCCCGTCGCCGCAATCGGCATTCTGGCGGCAGGCCGAAGGGGTGTTTTGTCACGGCGCGCCCCTGCTGTTAAGGCCGGCGATTCTCGCCCGATCTCCGGCCGCGGTTTTCGAGAAGACCCTGGCACGTTTCTATTCCGTCGGCGGCTCTCCGAAACCGCTCGTCCTTTCCCAGAGGAAGCCCCGAAAGGCCGCCCTCCTTGAGAAAGAGGTCGTAGTCGAGGATAGCCTCCTCGTAGCGGCCCAGATCCTGCTCAGCCACGGCGCGCTTGAAGTAGAGGTCGCCGGTCATGAGATCACGAGCCTGGAGAATGTCGTACTGTTCCACGCACTTGGCGAACATCCCCACCGAGGCGAAGAGATTGGCGAGCGCGCATCGGAGGTCCTTCTCCCTGTCCGGGTTGGCGGCAACGAAGAGCATGACCGTGTTGGCCTGCTCCATCTCCTTGGCCATCTCCATCATGCTGTCGATCGCCTTGGTGAGCCGGTCATGGTCCTCCACCTTCGAGTTGGGGGCGAGGCCTTCTCTGATGAACCTGTTGAAGTCGATGATCGCCTCGGCGAACCGCCCCAGATCCATTTCCGCCAGGGCTTTGTTGTAGGAAAGGACTCCGTCGAGCATACTCCGCTCGCGGAGGAGCTCGAACTGCTCGAGCCTCTCCTCATGTCTCCCCAATCGGCCGAAAGCATTGGCCAGAATCCCGCGCAGATCCTTTTCCTTGGCCATGTTATTCTGGAGGCGGGTTTCGAAGAAGAGCCGCTCTGATGCGTCCATCGTGTCTTCGCTCTCGAGCCGCCTGCTGATGAATCCAGTGGATCGTTCGAGAAGACCGAGACCGTGCGAGAGATAGTCGACTGCTTCTTCAAAATCGGCAACATAGGTATAAATCTGTCCCAGATAGAGGATTGCGTCGATATTTTCACGCTGCCTCTCGTAGGACAGAACCTTGAGAAAGTGATCTTCGGCCAGGTCGATCTCGTCGTCGATACCGTCGCCGCATTCGTCGATCGAGTCCTCCATGGTCTCGATCGACGCCTCGATCGAGTCGGCCTCGTCTTCTGTCGCTGCCGGCGCGGACCGAACATTGGCGAGGCGGCGCTCGAGGTCGACGAGCTGCCGCCTGTATTCGGTCGCGATCCGATAGTGGACCATGCCGAGGCTGAGGTGGACCCTGTAGTCATCGTCGCCGAAGAACCACCGCAGGGAGTCTGTCTCCTCGAGTTGCTCGAGAGCTCCGAAGAGATAGCGCATCCTCTCGGTGCGATCCTTGAGCTGGGCAGAGTGATAGTAAAGCGCCATTCCGAGCTCGAGGTTGAGCGAGTAGTCGTCCTCGTCGATGGCCAGGCCTTTTCCGCACTGGTCTATCGCTTTGAGGTATTTGCCCTGGGTATAGTAGTTCTTGCTGTTCAGTTTGTAGTTGTTCAGCTTACCCTCTTCGTCCTCACTCAAGCCGGTGCATGAAGCGAGAAGAACTCCGAAAAGGAAAAGAGTCAGGTGTCTCATCGTCACTCTCCAGAACTGCTTGCCCTCTGTGATTCGATCGAGGCCGAAACCACAGTTAAACTGTGGATGATACAGAATTGCAATGATTTATAGACGCATCGCGTCTCTGTAACCTCTTCGATTCAAATCGCGAATCAGTCTCCGGTCCGATCGAGAATCGTTTCGAGAAGAGCCGGATCCCGCCTGATGTGGAGTGTCTTGAAACGCTCCACCGTGACCTGGCCTTTTTTTCCCCCTTTGATCGCCCGCACGAACTTGCGCTGAGTGTAGATCACGTCTGCCTGTTCTGCGCCGCGCAACTGCGAAAAGTGAAGGGCCAGTTGTCCGGCCGAGAGGAGCACGTCGACCGGGGGATTCTGGTCCTTGTCCATGGGGAGGACCACATGGGCGCCGGGTGTGTTGTGGCAGTGGAGCCAGATATCTCTGCCCCGCGTCAGGTGGAGAAGCCTGTGGTTCGTCTCGCCATCCTTACCCACGAGAGCTTCCTGGTCACGGGCGATAGAGAACCTTCGTATGTTCTTTGTGGAATTGGATTTAATTCCCGCGCCCTGGGCGTTTTTCGATGGCCTGCGCGCCTGGTTCGACTGTCGCTTGCGATCGAATCGCTTGACCATGCCCTCTGCGGCCATCTCCCCGAAGAGGAGCCCGATCTCCTTGATATCGGCTGCTCGTTTTAGGTTTGTGCCCAGTTGATCGAGCTTGTCGAGGCGCTTTTCGTACTTGGCGCGCAACGCTTCGAGGTGCGGGCCGCTGCGTGACGCTTTCCTGTATCGTTTGTAGATCGCCTCGAGATTCTGGGACGGATCGAGTCTGGGATCGAGCGCGATGGTGAGCGATTCTTCCTCGGGTGAAAAGATGTTGGTGATGTCGATCCTGTCCATGCCGCGCTTGAGAAGATGGAAGTGCGCTTTGAGCAGATCTCCCTCTGTCTTGATCTTCTCCGCTTCCTGCGCTCTGGCGATTTTTTCGTCGGTCTGGACGATCGCTTTGCGGGTGCGTTTTGTCTCTTTGCCGCACTGCGAGAGAAGAGTGTTCCGCGTCCGTTCCAGTTGGCCCTGCGATTCGATTTCGTGGAAGTAGCGGTCGGCTGCCTCGTTGAGCGCCAACCCCTGCAGGGCCGACGTGCCTTCCAAGTTGAACCTGGTCGACGGCTCGGCCGGTTTTCGTCTCGCTGCCGGTCGGACTGGGGGCGGGTAGGGAAGACCCTCGGCGATGTGGCGCGACTCGGTCCGGCTCTCTCGCAGGGTGCGAAGAATCTTTCCTTCCTCGTCGATGAGCAGAATGTTCGCGCGGCGGCCGAAGAGCTCGAATTTCATCGACCAACCGAGGCGGTCGCGATTCTCCATGACGAGAGTCACGATCCTGTCTCTCTCTTCCACTTTGATCTTGCTGACGCGACTGCCGGCGATCATGGCGTGGAGCCCCTGGGCAAACCACGATCCCTCACCTTTCTTGAGACGGCGTTGCGGTCTGGGAGAAACGAGCATGTAGTTCAGATCAGAGGCGACGGAAACAACGAGACGCACGATTCGCTGCATGTTCGAGTCAGAGTCCTCGAGAAGCATGATGAATTTCTCTTCCGTTCCCACGGGCAGCAACGGCTCCGGCTCAGACGCGAGGTCGCGGAATTCGAGGATGCGGCGCCCCTTGATCAGGGAACGGCATTCGTTGACCAGAGATACTAATTCTAGTTGAGTTAACGATTTAGATTCATCTCTCATGGGTCGTCCCAGCTTCGGACTTGCTCGGTTTTTGTCGAAATCGAAGAGGGAGATTATAACTCCCACTTGAGGCTGGGCAATCTTTATGTTTATCTTGCGCCATCTCCCCATCGATCTGGCGCGGTCCGGCAATCGGGCGGTTTTAAAGGAGTCATTCAATGGAGATCAGAAAGGCTGGGAGCCGACTGGCCCTCGTCATGCTAACTGTCTGTCTGTGCGCTCTGGTCAGTTGCCTTCAGCTCGAGTCGACCAAGACTCTTGCCGAGGAAGAGGATCTCAGGGTGCGAGACAAGAACATCACCCAGACACGTGTGGAACTGGAAGAGAAGATGCGGCGCGAGCTCGACCATATCCGGTCTCTGCAGACAGCGCTCGAACTGTCCAAGTCCCAGGAAGAAGCCGCAACCGAGCAGTTGAAGGAGCAGAAGAAGGCCGAGGAGGCGGTGAGCAAGGATGTCGCTGCTGTCACGGCGCAGAACGCCAAGAAGAAGGAAGAACTCGCCAAGCTCCAGAATGAACTCCAGCTCTCTCAGACCAAGGCTGAAGAACTCAAGAACACTCTCGCCACGGAGCGGAGCCGCATCGCGGCGCGGGAAGAGATCCTCGAACGCGAGGCCTCGCGGACCGAGGAGGTCTGGCTCAAGGTCTCCCAGGCGTCGGAGGAACTCAAGAAGCTGGAGATCGAAGACGCCCGTTTGAAGAAGGAGATCGCCTCGTTCGAGAAGCGGATTTTCGAGGCGCAGCAGGTTCTGGAAGAGTCGCAATCGTTGCTCGACAGCGACAGGAAAACCCTCGAACAACTCAAGCGAAGGATCGAAGAACTCCTCAAGCGCGATGAGTGATTTTTTTTCTCTCCACTCGTGGAATTTGGTTGACCTCTGCTAGCCAATGAGTCGTAATAGCCGGCTATTCTAAGTCGTTTTTGACAGAGAGTTGGCGCCAGA
This sequence comes from uncultured Phycisphaerales bacterium, assembly GCA_964464495.1. Lineage (GTDB taxonomy): Bacteria > Planctomycetota > B15-G4 > B15-G4 > CAYZWU01 > CAZUHB01. The sequence goes on along the minus strand of CAYXGI010000034.1, from coordinate 15,487 downwards.
GGATCGAGGCCTCCCACCTTCCTGATTTTCCCGGAACTTCCTTTCTGGAAAGTACTTATGAGGTCGGGCCTTCATCATGCGAAAAGGTGATCTGTTCGTGGCCGTGGGACGATATTCCCACATCGGATTTCTTTTCGGTGCCCTTACGATCGGCGGCTTCTTTCTCGGTCAGTTTATTGACAAAAAAATCCAGTCATTTCCCCTGTTTGCCATTCTTTTCTTCCTGCTGGGCTTTGGCCTGGGAATGTACAGGTTCATTCTCATGGTCCTGCCGCCCCGGAAATCGGAACCGACAACGAAAGCGGAGCCGCCCGCGGTGAGGGAGAAAAATCAGGAGTGACTCGCGGATTGTGGCCCTTTAGGGGGTTGTTCAGGTGTTGAAGTTTATCCTGTTGTCCCTCGCTGTTGTGCTCGGGCTCTACGCGATCGGTTACTATCCGGCGAAAACATGGGACTCCCCGCGAGGCTCGTTGGGACTGCTCAGCGGCCTCACTCTGGCCCTGATACTCATGGCCAGTAGCTTCATTGTCATGCGATGGGCGCTCTTCAGATCGCAGCGCATCTTCATGACCGTTTTCGGGGTTGGGTTCATTGTCCGACTGGTAATTGTTGTTGTGATCTTTTTCGTTTATGCGCGGTTCATCAAGCAGGCAGTCGCGTCCTTCGCCTTGTCATTCGGCGTCTGCTACCTGGCTCTGAACATTGTCGAGTTTTTCTGTCTCATGGGTTTTGCAGCAGCGAAAAAGGAGTAAGGAGCGCAGATGGTTTTTCTGGCAACCGCGTCTGCAGCAGCGGAGCATGGCGGCGAGGAACTCGCAGCGGGCGACATGTTTCTTCAACTCTTCTGCCACGTTCAGGCCCACACGTTCACTTCCTTCGAGCTGTTCGGGCTGACCTTCAACATCACCAACCACACGATCATGCAGGGGATTGCGGCTTTTGTCTGTCTCCTGATTTTCTACAACGTGGCGCGGCTGGCGACACGCACCGACAGGCCGCGGGGGGCGTTTCAGAACGCCTTCGAGTCGGTCGTCCTCTACGTGCGGGACGAGATGGTCTACAAGCTCGTGCCGGCGCAGTACGCCGACAAGCTGATGCCCCTCTTCCTGACCTTCTTCATCTTCATTCTCTTCTCGAATCTGCTCGGCCTCTTCCCGATTCCGACGATCGCGGGGACGTCGACGGCGAATCTCGCGGTGACCGCATCGCTTTCCGTCGTGACCTTGCTTATGATGCTCGTCGGCGGAATGGTGGCGGTCGGTCCGATCAAGTTCTGGACGAGTCTCGTGCCTCACGGATTGCCCGCGCCGATCGTTCCATTCATCTTCCTCATCGAAGTGGCCGGGATGTTCATCAAGGCGGGGGCGTTGACCTTGCGACTCTTCGCCAACATGATCGCCGGCCACCTGGTGATTCTCGCCTTCTTCGGCCTCGTTTACGTGATGCAAAGCTATGTCGTCATGCTGCCGGCCCTCGCGCTGGCGATTTTTATTACCCTGCTCGAGGTCCTCGTGTCCTTTCTGCAGGCATACGTGTTTACTTTTTTGTCGATCATTTTCGTTTCCATGGCCATTCATCCGGAGCACTAACCGGACGGTGGTTTGGTCGCGTTGTTCTTGACAACAATTGTAAAAGGAGTTGTGAAAGATGCTTCCAGAAGCTGGTGATGCTATCAAAGAGGTCGCTGCAAGCGGCGGTTTCGACGTTATGGGTAAGGGCCTTGGCGCTGGTATCGGCGCGGGTCTGTCGGTTCTCGGCGGTGGTCTCGGCATTGGGCGCCTCGCTGCGAGCGCCATGGAGGGCACTGCCCGCCAGCCCGAGGCTTCCGGCGATATCCGCCTGGGCATGATCATTGCCGCGGCTCTCATCGAAGGTTTCACCTTCTTTGGTATCGTTGTCGCTCTGCTCCTCGTTGTTCTGTAATCGTGGACAAGGGGTTTCGCAGGATAAGGCGAAAAGAGAAGTCTCTACTTTGGGCGACGAATCATGCAATCTAATTTGATTTATCTTGCCTCGGAAGGAGCCTCGCTGAACCCGCTGGCTTTCGATCCCAGCGCGTTCATTCTGAGTCTCATCACATTTGCCGTGGCACTCTTCCTGCTGACCAAGATGTGCTGGAAGCCGATTCTCAAGGCGGCCAAGGACCGTGAGGAACGGATCGCCGAAAGTATCAGCGCCGCCGAGAAAGCCAAGAGCGACGCTGAGGAGATGGCCGAGCAGTACAAGAAGCAGCTCGACGAGGCCAAGGCCGAGGTGGCCGGTCTTCTCGATGAGGGCCGCCGCCAGGCCAACGATCTGAAGCAGGATATCGTCAACAAGGCCAACAGCGAAGCGGAGTCAGCCCGGGATCGGGCCAATCGCGAGATCGATCTTGCTCGCGAAAAAGCGATCACCGAGATCCGTTCCGAAGCGGTCGATCTGAGTATTTCGATCGCGTCGAAGGTCCTCGACAGATCTCTCGACGACGGAGACCACCGCAAGCTGGCCGGCGATATTCTGGAGCAGATCTGAGCGCGCTGACAGGCTCCGAGCGAGCTGACCGCGCGCGCGTGATGAGGATTTCGATCGGCTCCTTGCTCGAAGGTGCTGATCGGGCCAGATCGAATCGAGGTTTCAAGATGAGAGGCGAAGGAAGTCATGACAGCTAGGACGACCGGATTGAGGTACCTGTCCGCACTCTTCGACATCTGTCGCGAACGGAACGTCGTCGACGAGGTGGGGGATGTGTTTGCGTCCCTCTCGGGTGCCATGAAGGAGAGCCAGGAGCTGCACGATTTTCTGCTCAATCCGCGGATCAACCGCAACGAGAAGAAGAGAGTGCTGCTCAACCTGCTCGACGGGGCGCCGAGCCTGGCCAAGGATTTCGCCTGCCTGCTCATCGACAAGGGCAGGGAAGGCATCCTTGTCTTTGCCGGCGAGGAGTTCGGTAATCTCCTTCGCGATTCGAACAACATCATGGTCGCCAAGGTGCAGGCTGTGCGCGCTTTCGACGAAACTTTGAAGCAAGATATCAAGGGGCGCCTCGCCAACGTGACGGGAAAAAATATCGAGCTGGTCGAGGAGATCAAAGAGGATCTGCTCGGCGGAGTCCGGGTGATCTTCGGTTCGAAGATGATCGACGCCAGCTTGAGAAGCCGATTGGACAAGATGCGCCGTACGCTGAAGGGCGGCTTGGCCTAACACCCGCTCCGCGGGGGCGTGGACTCCCGCGGCGCCGACCGATTTTGACTTGAGTCGATTTATTTGAGTGACTTGGAGGACTGAGGAATGGACCTGAGACCTGCAGAGGTTTCGGCGATCATCAAGCAGGAGATCGAGAACTACCAGGAATCAATGAAGATGGAAAGCGTGGGCACGGTCCTCCAGGTGGGGGATGGTGTGGCGCGCGTTTATGGGCTCGACGACTGCATGGTGTCCGAGATTATCGAGTTTCCCAACGGAGTCTACGGGATCGCCCTGAACCTCGAAGAGGACAATGTGGGAGCCATTCTGCTCGGTTCCGAGACCCTCATCAAGGAAGGCGACATCGTCAAGACCACGGGCCGCATCAGCTCGGTCCCGGCCGGCGAGGCGATGGTCGGACGCGTGGTGAACGCCCTCGGCCAGCCGATCGACGGCAAGGGGCCGATCAACACCGACGTGTTCAGGCCGATCGAGGGCAAAGCGCCCAACGTGGTGCAGCGCCAGCCCGTGAAGGAGCCGCTCCAGACCGGGCTCAAGGCGATCGACTCGATGATCCCCATCGGTCGCGGACAGCGCGAGCTCATCATCGGCGACCGCCAGACCGGCAAGACAGCACTCATCGTCGACACGATCCTCAACCAGAAGGAAACCGACGTCTACTGCATCTACGTGGCTGTCGGCCAGAAGAACTCGACCGTGCGCGACGTGGTCAAGACCCTCGAGGAAGGGGGCGCCATGGACTACACCATCGTGGTCTCCGCTCCCGCGTCCGACCAGGCGTCGATGCAGTTCATCGCACCCTTCGCGGGCTGCGCCATGGGCGAAGAGCTGCGCGACAACGGCAAGCACGTGGTCATCTTCTACGACGACCTCTACAAGCACGCTCTTGCCTGGCGCCAGGTATCCTTGCTTCTGCGGCGTCCTCCGGGGCGCGAGGCTTTCCCCGGCGATATCTTCAATCTCCACTCCCGGCTCCTCGAGAGAGCGGCCAAGCTCGCCGAGGACGCTCACGAGCAGGCTCCCGAGATGTACAAGGCGGGCGGCGGATCGCTCACCGCCCTTCCCGTGGTCGAGACCCAGGAAGGTGATGTGTCCGCCTACATCCCCACGAACGTGATTTCCATCACCGATGGTCAGATTTATCTCGAGGCCGATCTCTTCAACGCGGGTATTCGTCCCGGCGTGAACGTGGGTCTCAGCGTGTCGCGCGTGGGCGGTGCGGCCCAGACACCGGCCATGAAGAAGGTGGCCGGGGGTCTTCGGATCAACCTGGCCCAGTACCGCGAGCTGCAGGCTTTTGCCCAGTTCGGGTCCGACCTCGACAAGCAGACCCTTGCCCAGCTCACGCGCGGCGAGAGGCTCGTCGAGATTCTGAAGCAGGCTCAGTATGTGCCGATGGTGGTAGAGGACCAGGTTCTGGTGATTTACGCCGGTACGTCGGGCGCGCTCGACGAGTACCCGGCGGACAGGCTCAAGGCTTTCGAGGAAGACTTCTTGCGCTACATGCACGACAAGCACAGCGACGTGGTCGAACAGATTCGCGTCGACAAGAAGTGGACCGAGGAGATCGAGACCGCTGTGAAAAGCGCCATCGAAGAGTTCAAGAAGACCTTTTAGCAGGATCGAGGAACGATGGCAAAAGGCGTAAAAGAACTGAAAAGTCGGATCACGGGCATTTCGAACATCGCCCAGATCACCTCCGCCATGGAGATGGTGGCCACCACCAAGCTCAAGAGGCTCCAGGACAGGGCGAGCGCATCGCGCCCCTATGCCGACAAGATCCAGGAGATGGTGGGCATGCTGGCTGGAATGACCGGTGAGGCCGACGCCTCTCCGCTCATGGCTGCGCGCGACGTCCGGAAAACCGGCTTGATTCTCATCAGCGGCGACAAGGGACTCTGCGGCTCGTACAACTCCAATGTTTTCAAGGCGCTCCAGGAAAAGATCGCTGAACTGGAAGATCGGGAGAAGAGCCTTTTCGTCTTCGGCAAGAAGGGACAGATCTACGCGCGCACCAGGGGCCTCCCGGTTTCTTACACCTATGACGGCCTGCTCGAGAAGATCACCTACGCGGGCGCTCAGGAAGTGGCGCGCAATATCCGATCCCGTTTTCTGGCCGGCGAGGTGGATGAGATCCACCTCGTGTACACACGTTTTGTGTCGACCGTTGTCCAGAAAACTGTTGTTCAGAAAATCCTGCCCATCGCCAAGGAGGACTTGGTTTCTGAAGATGTCTCCGAAGAGGAGCGCGGGGCGGGCCAGAAGTCGGTCAATTTCCTTCTCGAACCCTCGCCGGAGGCTGTTTTCGAACACCTGCTGCCCAAGTTCGTGGAGATCAAGATTTACTCGGCTCTCATGGAATCGCTCGCGTCCGAGTACGCCTCCCGCCGCGTGGCGATGAAGGCGGCCACTGACGCGTCCCGTGACATGATCAAGAGCCTGACCAAGCAGTACAATCGCGCACGCCAGGAAACGATCACCAAGGAACTGCTCGAGGTGGTCGGCGGCGCAGAAGCTCTTAGAGGTTAGTTCACTTGAAATTCAGGAGGATATCCGGGTGAAAGTCGGAAAAGTGCTCCAGGTCGTTGGACCGGTGGTTGATGTGAAGTTCGAATCTGACGAACTGCCGGAGATCTACAACGCGATCATGATTGAAGACGAGGCTCGGAAGATCGACCTCACCATCGAAGTTGCCCAGCACCTGGGCAACGACGTGGTCCGCTGCGTGGCCATGTCGACCACCGATGGCCTGATCCGCGGCATGCCGGCCACGGACACGGGCTCGCCGATCAAGGTGCCAGTGGGCAAGGGCTGTCTGGGACGGCTCTTCGACCTCAAGGGGAACACTCTCGACTTCCTCGGCGAAGCGGAAGCGGATGATTACTATCCCATTCACCGCGATCCCCCCTCCTTCGAGGACCAGATGCCGGTCACCGAGGTCTTCGAGACCGGTCTCAAGGTGGTCGACCTGCTCTGTCCTTTCGCCAAGGGCGGCAAGATCGGCCTCTTCGGCGGCGCGGGCGTGGGCAAGACGGTACTCATCCAGGAGCTGATCCGCTCGGTGGCCACCGAGCACGGCGGTTACTCCGCTTTCGCCGGTGTGGGCGAACGGACCCGCGAGGGCAACGACCTCTGGCTCGAGATGAAGGAGTCGGGCGTCATCAAGAACACCTGCCTCGTCTTCGGCCAGATGAACGAACCCCCCGGAGCGCGCCTCCGCGTGGCGCTTTCTGCTCTCACAATGTGCGAGTACTTCCGCGATGAGATGAACCAGGACGTGCTCCTCTTCATCGACAACATCTTCCGTTTCGTGCAGGCCGGTTCCGAGGTGTCGGCACTGCTCGGCCGCATGCCGTCGGCCGTCGGTTATCAGCCGACGATGGCGTCCGAGATGGGCGCCCTCCAGGAGCGCATCACGTCGACCAAGAAGGGATCGATCACCTCGATGCAGGCGATCTACGTGCCTGCCGACGACTTCACCGACCCGGCGCCCGTGGCGACCTTTGCCCACCTCGACTCGACCATTCTTCTCGACCGGGCGATCGTGGAGCTCGGCATCTACCCGGCGGTGCAGCCCCTGCGCTCCACGTCGCGCATGCTCGACCCGCGCATGGTGGGCCAGGAGCACTACGACACGGCGCGCGAGGTTCAGAGGATCCTGCAGCGTTACGAGAACCTCAAGGACATCATCGCCATTCTCGGTATGGAAGAGCTCTCCGAGGAAGACAAGGTCACCGTCGGCCGCGCCAGGAAGATGCAGCGGTTCCTTTCTCAGCCCTTCTTCGTGGCCGAGGCGTTCACCGGAACGCACGGACGCTACGTCAAGGTGGAAGACACGGTGCGCTCCTTCAAGGAGATCCTCGAAGGCAAGCACGACGATATCCCCGAGCAGGCCTTCTACATGGTGGGCAACATCGACGAGGTCCTGGAAAAAGCGAAGACTATGTAGTGCGCACCGTCGATTTCGGAGGATACCGACCTGTGGTCGACGGATTCGGAGCGGTTCGCAAAGGAGCACGGCATGGCTGACACGGTATTCAATCTCGAGGTCATCACGCCTGAAAGACTGGCTGTCGACACCACTGTCCAGTCGGTCCAGGTCACGGCCACGGACGGCAGTATGGGCGTCCTCGCCCGGCATGCGCCTCTGATCGCCGCCATCTCCATCGGTCCGCTCCGCTACCGCGACGCCCAGGGCAAGGAAGAAGAGCTCCTCGTCGGCGACGGTTTTGTCGAGATTCACAACAACCGGATGAAGGTGCTTGGCGACACGGCCGAGTATGCCACCGAGATCGACGCGCAGAGAGCGCGGCAATCGGCGGAGAGGGCGAGAGAGAGGCTCAAGAAGCGCGGCGATTTCGACCAGGCCCGCGCCGAGGCTTCGCTGCGGCGAGCACTGGTTCGCTTGAGGATGGCCGGTAGTGGCTCCTGACCCCTTTTTGAAACGAACCCACACGTGCGGTGAGCTTCGCGGTAAGGACGCAGGTTCCGAGGTGATTCTCAATGGCTGGGTCGATTCGCGCCGCGATCACGGCCATCTCCTTTTCATCGATCTCAGGGACCGCTACGGCATCACCCAGGTCGTCCTCGATCCCGATGCGCAGCCCGAACTGAAAGTGGCGATCCGCGAGGTCAAACCCGAGTATGCCATCGGAGTGCGCGGCAATGTGCGCCCCCGGCCGCCCGAGGCCGTCAATCCCGACCGCATCACGGGCGAGATCGAGATCGCCGTGGACGAGTTGCAGGTTCTGGGACCGGCCAAGACGCCTCCCTTCGAGATCAGCGGCGATGCACCCGTCTCGGATGAGATCCGGCTGCGCCATCGGTTTCTCGACATCCGGAAGCCCGCCATGCAGGCGCACCTGATCCTGAGGCACAAGGTCTTCAACGCGATCAGGAACTGTCTCGCCGACATCGATTTCATCGAGATCGAAACCCCCGTGCTGACCAAGTCGACGCCCGAGGGGGCGCGTGATTATCTCGTGCCGTCACGGGTGCACAAGGGGCGGTTCTATGCGTTGCCCCAGTCGCCGCAGATTTTCAAGCAGCTTCTCATGATCGCCGGCATGGACCGCTACTATCAGATCGTCAAGTGTTTCCGCGACGAGGATCTGCGCGCCGACAGGCAGCCCGAGTTCACCCAGCTCGATCTGGAGATGTCCTTCGTGGTCGAGGAGGATGTCTTTGCCGTGATCGAGAAGGTGGCTGTTGGCGCATGCCGTGCAGCCGGAAAAGAGCCGAAAGAGCTGCCCATTCCGCGCATGACCTATGACGCCGCGATGAGGCGTTTCGGATCGGACAAGCCTGACATTCGCTTTGGTATGGAGCTCTTTGATTTCACTGACGCCGCGGCGCGGTGCGGTTTCAAGATTTTCAATCAGGCGGCCCAGTCGGGCGGTCTGGTCATGGGGATCGTCGCCCCTGATTGCGCGGCCTACTCGCGCAAGCAGATCAGCGATCTCGAAAAATACGTGGCCGAATTCGGGGCCAAGGGACTGGCCTGGCTCAAGGCGGGCGATGAGGCGATCACCTCGCCGATCGCCAAGTTCTTCGAGCCCGCGGAGCTGGACGCACTCAGAGAGGCGGCCGGCGCGGGGGTGGGGGACCTGATCCTCATGGTGGCTGCTGGACGCCAGGTCGTTCTCCGCTCGCTTGGCGAGCTGCGCAACCTGCTTGGCCGCCGGCTCGGTCTTGCGAAGGGAGCGATGGCGTTCTGCTGGATCACCGAGTTTCCCATGTTCGAAACCGACGAGGAGACAGGGGAGCTGATTCCGTCCCATCATCCTTTCACGTCGCCCATCGAAAAGAAAGAGGGAGATATCGAGAGCGATCCCGCCTCGCTCAAGGCGCGTGCTTACGACCTCGTTGCCGACGGTTTCGAGCTGGGTAGCGGATCGGTGCGTATTCACGACAAGACGCTGCAGACACGGGTGTTTACGGCTCTTGGCATCGATGAGACCATGGCGCGCGAGAAGTTCGGATTTCTGCTCGACGCATTCGAGTACGGAGCGCCGCCTCATGCTGGATTCGCCGTCGGCCTCGACCGCCTCGTCATGCTTCTCGCCGGAGCGGACAATATCAGGGATGTGATCGCATTTCCGAAAACCACTTCGGCATCGTGCCTCCTCTCAGGAGCTCCCGACCATATTCCTGATGAACTCCTTGACGAACTGGGTGTCAAGCTGGCAAAAAAGGCGGACCGTGACGAATGATCGCCCAAGGTCATGTTGAAGGCTCTCATTCTCCCCCGGCCCGGGCCGGGTGTATTGATTGAAGAAGCAGTGTTCTCATGAGCGAGAAAATCAAGATCACTCTGCCTGATCAAACCGTCATCGAGGCGGACAGAGGCTCCACGGTCGAGTCGGTCGTGGCTTCTATAGGGCCGGGACTCCTCAAGGCGGCTGTGGCCGCCAGGCTCGACTCCGATCTCGTCGACCTCTCCTGCAAGATCGACGGGGACACCACGCTTCAGGTTTTAACGAACAAGGACCCCGACTCGCTCGAAATCCTCAGACACACCGTCTCCCACGTGATGGCCCAGGCCGTCAAGCGGCTCTATCCGGCGGTGAAGCTCGCCATCGGTCCTGCCATCGACGATGGATTCTACTACGACTTCGATCTCGACGATCCTCTCTCGGACAAGGACCTGGAGAAGATCGAGGGCGAGATGCGAAAGATCGAAGGAGAGGATCTCGAGGTGAGCCGCGTTGAGATCGTCCGGCACAAGGCGCTCGAAAAAGTGAACGGTCTCGGAGAAACGTACAAGACCGAACTCATCGGCGACCGGGAGGGCGAGAGCTTTTCCTTTTACGCGCAGGGCGAGTTCATCGACCTTTGCCGCGGGCCCCACATGGCACGCACCGGAAAGCTTGGAGCATTCAAGCTTCTCAAAGTGGCCGGCGCTTACTGGCGCGGCGACTCGAACCGCAAGATGCTGCAGCGGATCTACGGCACGGCATTCTTCGGCAAGAAGGAACTCAAGCAGCACCTGGCCCTTCTCGATGAAGCCAAGAAGCGCGATCACCGGAAGCTCGGCAAGGAGCTCGATCTCTTCAGCTTTCATCCTGATGCGCCGGCGAGTCCCTTCTTCCATCCCAAGGGCGCCAAGGTTTACAACCTGCTCATCGACCATGTGCGCTCGCTCTACGAGCAGTACGGTTTCGACGAGGTCATCACCCCGCAGATCATGGGCGTCGACCTCTGGCATCGCTCGGGCCATTACGAGAACTACCAGGAGAACATGTTCTTCACGAGCATCGACAACCGTGACTTTGCCGTGAAGCCGATGAACTGCCCCGGGCATGTTCTGATTTACAAGACAGGGGTGCGGTCGTACCGTGATCTGCCTCTCCGGTATGCCGACTTCGGGCGGTTGCACCGATACGAACTCTCTGGAGTCACGGCCGGGTTGACGCGCGTGCGGACCTTTGCACAGGATGATGCCCATATCTTCTGCACGCCAGAGCAGATCGAAGCCGAAATCCGGTCGCAGATCAAAATGTTTCTCGATACTTATTCGAGATTTGGATTCGAAGGATCGAAGATATACCTCTCCACCAGGCCTGAGAAATCGATCGGATCGGATGAGATTTGGGAGATCTCTGAAGGGGCGCTCAAGACGGTGCTCGTCGAATCAGGCAACGAGTTCATGATTGATCCGGGGGCGGGAGTCTTCTACGGACCCAAGATCGACTTCAAGGTGCAGGACGCCATGAAGCGGGAGTGGCAGCTGGGGACGATCCAACTCGACTTCTCCATGCCGGAACGTTTTGATCTGGAGTATATTACAGCCGAGGGTGACCGTCCGCGTCCCGTGATGATCCACCGCGCCATGCTCGGTTCGATCGAGAGGTTCTTGGGGGTGTTGATCGAGCACTGCGGCGGGGCCTTTCCTCTCTGGCTGGCGCCGCTCCAATTTCGGGCGATCAATGTCACTGACAGGCAGCGCGATTACTGCGAAAAGATCGTCGCAGCCCTGAGAGGAATGGGATTGCGCGGCGACGCTGACCTGAGAAATGAGAAGATTGGCTTCAAAATACGTCAAGCAACGCTTGAAAAAATCCCTTTCATGCTTATCATAGGTGACCTTGAATTCGAAAAAGAAACTGTCTCCGTAAGGGACAGGACCGAAGGAGATTGTGGTGCGATGGCTCTAAATGACTTCGCAGCGATGCTCCATGAACGAATCAAGGAAAGAAGTTAAAAGGATTTACGTAGTCTCAACTTTTGCTAAGGAGGATATTTACGACTCAAAAACAGCAGACCAGAATTGATGACATGATCAAGATCCGGGAGGTTCGCGTCATTGACGATGCAGGCAATCAGCTCGGGGTTCTTAACGTTGATGAAGCCAAGGCCCTTGCGCGCGAGAAGGAACTTAATCTCGTCGAGGTAGCGCCGAACGCCAACCCGCCGGTTTGCAAGATCATGGACTATGGTAAATTTAAGTACAACCAAAAGAAGAAGGAGCATCAGGCGAAGGTCAAGCAGCACCAAGTGGCGCTCAAAGAGATTCGCCTGAGGCCCAAAATTGACGATCACGATCTGGAGACCAAGATCAAGAATGCCCGCAAGTTTCTCGAGCGGGGCGACAGAGTGCAGTTCAACATGCTCTTTCGCGGAAGAGAGCGCGGATGCGTGGGACTCGGCCGCGAGGTGATGGTAAAGATCAAGGAACTGCTCGAAGAACTCTCCAAGGTCGAGAAAGAGCCCAAGATGGAAGGCCGGCGTATGACAATGATGCTGGTCAGAAAATAAGAGCGCGGTCCGATCGATTCGGAGCGCGACTGTTCTCGAAAGGCAAAAGGAAATCATGCCGAAGTTGAAAACGAAAAAGTCTGTCAAGAAGAGGTTCAAACTGACCAAGAACGGAAAGGTCAAGATGAACAAAGCGGGCCGGCGCCATCTGATGGCGGTGAAAAACGGCAAGCGTCTGCGTAGTCTCAGAAAGCAACGCATGGTTCAAGGCGCCCAGGCCAAGACCATGGCGAAGTTGATGGCCCCAGGCGAATAGGGCATTCACTTGTCTCGACAGGATCTGCGTGACAGTGTGGAAAAGGTTGTGAAAGGAAACTAGAAAATGGTCAGGGTTAAACGAGGCAAGGCCGGCCACCGGCGCCACAAGAAAATACTGCGCGCAGCGAAGGGCTTCAGAGGAAGCAGGAGCAAGACCTTCCGCGCGGCCAAGGAAACTCTTCTCAGGGCGGGCGCATACGCCTACCGGGATCGCCGCACGCGCAAGAGGGATTTTCGGAAGCTGTGGATCATCAGGATCAACGCGGCCGCGCGCGCCAAGGGCATGACCTACAGCCGCTTCATGGATGGTCTGAACAAGGCGGGTGTCGAGGTCAACAGGAAGATGATCTCCGAACTCGCTATTTCCGATCAGGGTGCCTTTGATGCACTGATTCAGAAGGCAGCCGACGCGCTGAAGTAGATGCGCATCGCGCACGGACCAAGAGTGTCCGAGCGAGTGTAGAGACAAAAACCAAAGAGGATCGAAGTGCTCTTCGATCCTCTTTTCTTTTCAAGAGTCCGAGGGACGGTATATAAATTAAAACTTGCAAATCTGCATCATGAATGTGATAATAATTGCCGAAGATAACTAATAGAAAGACCTCTACCTGGTTCGTTGCGAGAAGTAAAATTTTGAACCAAGTTCCTATGATAGGGTCCCGGGGTCTTGATATTCGGATGACACCTCCTTCGGTAGGAGTCTGAAGAGATATTGAGCAGGCACCCACTTAACTCATAGGTTCAAATTTCTTCTTCACACGGCTATGGGTGGAGGTTCTTCTTTTATAGGGCCTGTCAGCATCGTGACAGGCTTTTTGCTTTTCCTCACCCAGATCCTCATGTAAACTCAACCTTGGATAGGCGGTTTCTATTCACCTAGCTTTTCGCGAAGCTGCGCCCTCTGTCTTCTGGGCGATCAACTGTCTTCAGGACGTTCACCTGTCTTCAGGACGATCACCCCGAGGGCAAAGTCGAGCAGCTTCCAAGGGTCCTTCAGTTCTCGGGAGGGGCGCGATGAAGATTTTGATCTTTGTTCTGATTGCGGGCGTAGTGTTCGGCTATTTCTTCTGGGACAATTTGTTCGGAACCGATGGGGGAGACCGGATAGAAACGATTTCAACAGACCGGGGCGTGGACTCCGCCGTGGTCGAGAACGATGACGTTGAGGAGGTGCCGGTCGTTCAGCCCGCTCCCGGAACAAAGACCCTTGATGATCTCGTGAAAGCCGAACGCTGGGCCGAGGCAGTGAGGATTCTCCAAGCGCGCAAGGCAAAGGCCGCGCTGTCCGCTCCAGAACAGGCCGCGTACTTTCGCTGTCTCGTTGGGCTCGGGAGGCGGGGCGAAGCTGAAGCGGTCTTCGATGATCTGTGCTCCATGAAGCCGCTGCCTGCGGCGACAGTGGGTCTCATACTCGACGAGGTCGACAGTTCCTCGTCGGTCTTGGAGAAGCGCAAGCTCCTCGGAAGGATTTTCAACGTGTCCGGAGCTTTCGAGGAGAATGAGGTCGAAAGGATCGTCAAGACCGTTGACGAACTTAACAGGTCGATGCCCCGATCGATGGCGGGCCTCTACAAGGCGGAAACCTACGTCGTCAAGCCCAACGACAGTCTCTGGGAAATCTGCAGGAACTACAATCGAAAGCGGAAACTCAATGTCGAGGTCGGGTTGATTCGTTGGTTGAACGGGATCGAGAGCAACAACATCTTTCCCGAACAATCGCTGAAGCTTCCTGCCGAGAAGCTGTCGATCAAGGTCTGGGCAAACTCGTGGCTTCTCTGTGTCTTTCTCGGCGAGTCAATGCTCTCCGCTTACAAGGTCGGGCTGGGCAGAGACAATAAAACTCCGCTCGGCCTGTTCGTCATCGAATCCAAGCTGGAGAATCCCACGTGGAACAGCCGAAAGCTTGGCAAGATTCTCGAGCATGGTGATCCCGAAAACGTTCTCGGAACGCGTTGGCTCGGATTCAAGAACTCGCCCCAATTTCAGGGATACGGGCTTCACGGAACGGAGGAGCCTGCATCGATCGGCAAAAACATGTCCGATGGGTGTATACGGCTCCTCAACGAGGACGTGGAAGAGCTTTTCGAGATCGTCTCACGCGGTACAACGGTCGAGATCTCCTGAGATTCTCACGGACTGCACGAGCCAAGAAGACCACCATTATACCATGGATGGCCCGCACAACACACACTAGCGACAATCTGAGGTACCTCTGATGATCTCACAGGTTCGGGGTGTGGCTGGAATTTGACTTCCTCGCGCCTTCGCGGCGCGTGGCGCCCTTGGCGAGAGATTCCTTGAATCCTCTTATAGGTAGGCGTGAGGATCCTGGATCACTTCGCGCGGCAGGCCGATTCCCTTGACGAAGATCTTACCACAATAGGGGCGTGCCTCATTCTTGGCCAGCCCGACCTTCTGGAAGGCGAAGGTCACTGTGCGCTGGGCGATGATGGCTGTCCCGAGCGGGAGTCCAGTGTCCGAGTCCAATCCAGAGGGCATGTCGACGGCTGTGACGTCCAGGCGGCGCTCGTTGACTCCGTCGATGACCTCCTCGAGCATTCCACGCACGTCGGAGCTGAGTCCCGTACCGAGAAGAGCGTCAACCACGAAGTCTGGCTCTGTCTTGTCTATGTGCGCCAGGATCTCCGAGGCGTCCTCGCACTCGATGATGGGGATTTTCATTCTGGTGGCGATGAGTGCGTTCATTTCCGCGTCCGATCCTCTTCGAATCTGATCGAGCCGGCCGGCAAGAACAATAGAAGAGGAGAGCCCCGCGTTGTGAAGGTGGCGCGCCGCAGCGAATCCATCTCCCCCGTTGTTCCCCTTGCCGCAGAGAAAGAGGACTCGACCCACTCCATCGGGAGCGAGCGAAAGGAGCACCTCGGCGAGCCCGAGCGAGGCGTGTTCCATGAGAAGAAGTCCCGAAATGGAAAAACGTTCCTGAGCGACAAGATCTAATTTCCTGATATCACTTGTGTTAAGACAGTTGTTCATTTTTTTCAATTCCTGAGATTATGAGTTTGCAATCCGCCCTCAGAATGATAATATACCGCCTTTCTCAGCGCGGTTCCTTTCCAAACATTAACTCAAGGGTCCCAAAGGACAAAAGTCAAAATTTGACTTTTTTGTGTTGACTCTCGAGGCGATTTGGATTATTTAGGGACGCTCTTTTCATTAGAAAAAGAAAAGTACAATGAACGGGTTGGACAGATCAAATCGTCCTACCGGAGTTCGTAAATTGGTCTTTGACAAAGAGTAGCCTGAATTAGACGAGCGTGTGAGCGTAATC
>CAYXGI010000033.1:8280-60337 GCA_964464495.1 uncultured Phycisphaerales bacterium | reverse complement strand
CGCGCGGACCGTATAGTCGTTTTTCGAGTCTGCCAGACTCCTTCGATTTCGCGATAGGGACTCTTCCCCCTGATCAGCCCTCTTTCAAACGATACCGCCTTTTCTCAGTGTACGCCAGGCGGACCAGCTCCATTCGGCATTGACTTTGGCAAGCTCTCGTAACAGAAACTGGCGAAAAGACACTATTGGCACAGCAGTAAATCAGCAACGACAGCAGCATCCTCGGTGGATACTGCGCAGAGCCAGTACCGCGATGATTCACCTTGAAGTGCTTCATTGAAAGGCCTTCGATTACGAAGTGCACCATGTCATCTTCTGGCGCCCGTCTCGAAGGTCAGGGGGAAGGAGGAGAGGGCATTTTGCCGTCGACACCGTTACGATCTTCCAATGACGGAGCACACCGGGGACGGTTAGTTGTGGCCGGCTGAGGCAAGTGTACAGGCGGATCTGACGTCCCGCGCCGGCGGAGACTCGAGGTGTTTTTTCGGGCTTATGGTCGGCGTATCAACCGCGAGACAGTGCAGGGAAAGACCCAAACTCTGGCAGGTATCCCGATCTGGTTTCGTATCCCCTTCCTCACTATCGTCTTTCCCTGGAGTGGCTCGGGGAGTGGAGCACGCAAAGGCCGAAAAAATACCTCGGGTTTCCGCCGTCAGGGGCGGCGGGAATAATATTCGAGAATTCACCCCGACCGAGAGGTGACTTCGTTATTCTGGACCGCTATATTTTTCAAGAACTTATGTAGTAATTGCGCGGTTCTTTAACGGCTGGAGAGCATGGATCCCGAACGGTTTCAAGACAGATCGAGATCGCCTGGCATGAAGTCAGCCCTCATCACTCGGATCATCGGAAAGACCAGAGAGATGGTCTGGCGAATCCGGACGCCTTCCGACACTGATCAACCCGCCGCTCTCCCCGATCGATCCGACGAATCAACATCATCCTCGGGATTTCTCAGCAAAGCGTTCAGCCTCACTTATGTTCACGGCGGCCTGGTGCGCCGTTTCCAGCTCGGCGCCGCCACTGCCACGATCGGACGCGCCCCGGGCTGCACGGTGCGGATCAACGGCCGGAATGTCGATCCCGTCCACTGCCGCCTCGAAAGGACCAAGGACGATGAACTGATCCTCTTCTCGGAGAGCGAGGAGTCGACACTCCTCGTCGATGGCGTTCCGGTCGAATTCATGCGCCTCAACGGTGGCGAGACGATCACTCTCGGCGATGCCACGCTGCGCGTGCACACCAGACTGGGCGTTGGAAAGCTCAACGAGGCGGTCAATGAGTCCTACACCTTCGAGAACAACTTCGGCCGTCTCATGGTCCGCTCGATCCGAAAGAGCCACTGGTTGTTGCTCTCCTGCATCACACACCTCTCGATCGTCCTCCTCGTCTCCTATCTGATGGACGAGAAGACGATCCCCGTCACGCCGATCGGTTTCGTTCAGGACGGAATCGGCGATTCGCTCGGTGAGTTCCCTCTCGACGATGACCTGGCCTCCGGTCCGAGCGAGTACGAGTTCGACGACCCGGTGGTCGATGAGTTCGACGCGCTCGAAGATCTCGAAGCGGGCGAGTCGATGGCGGGCGTCGAAGCGGACCGGTTCGACGAGGACCTCTTCGGCAACCTAGGCCAGGACGGCACCGGGCTCGACGCCGGCGGCAACGAGAAGATCGGCGACATGATCAATCCGGGCCGCGGCATGGGAAAGCTCTTCGGCAAGGGGTCGGGATGGAGCGAGCACGTGGGCACGCTCCGCTCCACCGGCCTCGACATCGCGATCATCTTCGACTCGACAGGGAGCATGGTGGCGCTCATCAACGAGGTCAAACCGACGATCAACGAAATGGTCAAGGCGCTCCATCGGATCGTGCCCGACCTCCGGATCGCGCTGATCACCTACAAGGGCAATCCGGGAGCGAGCGATTACGTGGTGGCCGGAACGCCGTTCGTCAACGACCTCTACGAGCTTCTCAACTTCATGAACTCCGTCGACATCTCAGGCGGTTCGGCAGAAGGTTACGCCGCGATCGACAAGGGGCTCGGCAGGGCGGTCAACAAACTCGAGTGGCGCGACGAGACGCAGAAGGCGATCGTGCTCATCGGCGATGCGGCCCCCTTCCCCCGGACGGTGAGCGACACGCTCCACCTCGTGCGGCGCTTCGACGGACGGGTGTCGACGATCTACAAGAACTCGGAACACACGCCGGGCTACCTCGAACCGACCACGCTGAGCAATTTCCGCGGCATCGCGCGCGCCGGCAAGGGCGATTTCATCCGCTACGACGTGACCGGCGACGTGGTGCAGCACGTGGTCACCGTCGTGCTCGGATCGGAATTCGCCGACCAGATCAGAAGGGTCTTCGCCTACCAGGAGAAGGGCCCGTGGAAAAAGGTCCTCGCCCGCCGCGCGGCCGAAGGGGACATCGACTGGCTTCTCAAACAGATGATGAAAAAGGACTCCAGGCCCGAGGTGGCTGATGCGCTCCTGCAGATCGGCGGGAAGGCGCTCGCCGCCAGAATCTGGAGACTCCTTCAGCAGGGCGACCTCGCCGCGTGGGAGTTGCAGCGGTGCGTCTACATTCTCAGCGAGCTGACCAACGTCCACATCAACTACATCCACTCGTCGCGAAAGTACCTCACCCAGAAACAGATGCAATATATCAAGGACGTGCTCACCTTTCTCTACGGCAAGCGCTTTCCCAAGTAAAAATCGTGCAAATCCGCTCAGGTTGTGTGTGACTTCGCACCTGTTTCACGGGGAGAGACCGGCTCGGGTGGCTGTCTCACCCCCTCAGGCGATGGTCCCCATGGACGTTTTTGTGGTACAAGTGTTGCTGTAGAGGGAAGTGTTCTTCGGCAACCTTTCAGAACAAGTCACTCATATTCAGGGAGGTAAGTCCATGAGAGGATCACGGAAAAAACCCATCAAAATCGTTACCTTTTCCTTTCTCGTCGCTCTTTCGAGTCTGCTGATTCTTGTCCTCTCCGGGGCAGAACAGAACAAAGGCAAGATCGGGAGGCAAGATCGGCGGATCAATCTTTACGTCGAGGTCGATCCGGTTCTTGTGACCGGTAACACCATGTCGGGCCAGCCAACCGCGTTCTACCCCAAGGGCGACCCGAGCTCAGGCCTCTACGATTCGGATGGCGACGGGGTTCTCGACAGACGGATCAACAAGATCGAGAGCTTTGTCAATGCGGCCAACAACTGTTTCAACGAGGCGATCGCCGCGTGCGTGGCACACGATCCCGATAACAGGCTCATCTACTACCATCCGGACATCTGGACCGACGACAATTACAATTCGGCGATCGACCTGCTGCCCGATTCCATGCCGCAGTACGCGGACTCGAGCGGCACACCGTCAACGAACGCCACGCAGTTCATCCAGGTCACACTGCCCTTCGAGCCCGATCCCGCTCACCTCTTCGATACGAACAACGTGACCAACAACTACCTGTCCGGCAATATTCTGCTGCGGGACGAGACGGGCGCCATTGTGTTGGTGTCGGCTTTTCTGGGAGGGATCGACGCGTTCGGCACCTACCACGGCGATGATCCCAACTGGCCCGCCGGGGCGTTGAAGAGGCCCGACACCCTCGTCCTCGTCGCCAACACGGCCACCATCCCGGGTGTGAAGCCTGGAATTCCCGATCCTGCCGTGAGCGGACCGGTGGCGCTCACCGGAAGGGATTCCCTTCCGCCCGAGTGGAACGGCAAGGAAGTCATTCTCCAGATCGGCAGTCTCGTCGACAAGTACGGCTTCTGGCGCGACGTTGCCTCGAAACACCTGATCCGACGGACCGGGGTGCCTGTCGACGATGACGACACCGCGGTCAAGGTTGTCGATATCCTGCCGTCCGACTACATCCGCCACCCGATCACCGGCGATCCGCTCGAAGATCACTGGCCGGGCATCACGAGCAACAGTGTGGATTTCGTCCCCACTGATGTGCGATTCATGATCGTCTTCAACAAACCGGTCGTGCCCGTGACCGTGGGACGATCGATCGTGTTCAACAGGGGGCCGTTCACGGGAAACATGGAACCTGTTCCCAACCCTGAGAGCATGCACTGGCCGCCCCATCCAGCTTGCAGCACCAGCAGCATCGAACCGATCTGTTCCAACGTGGCTCTCAAAGCCTATTTCATCGATGAGCTCGGCGATCCGGTGGAACCGCACACACCGGTCCCGGTCAGGATACATCCCCTCAGCCAGAACAATCTAGCCAAGTACATCGTGACCCCACTCATCGACCTCCCGGGATCGTCAACCGACTGGTCGGGCGATCTTCCGGGCGACCCGCCGACCCCACCCGCGGGAGCGGTCCGCATGCGGATCGAGATCACTGTTTTCGACTACCAGAAGAACACGCTCACAGGTTTGAAACCCTTCCAGGGTGGAGGAGCGACTCCCCAGAACCTCGGTGTCGCCGGCTTCCACGGAGAGCGGTATTACGAGAGCGGTCAGAATCACACGGAAGCCTTCTCCGTGCTCCTCGGCCGGAGATATGTCAACGCACCTGTCTCACCCAACGTGCTCTACATTTCCATGGGCACACAGGGCATCGGTGCGCTCGATCTGGACGGCAATGGATTCACCACGAACACACCGACTGCGAGCCGCAACATGTGGGTCACGGCATCGGCCTATTACAGTCCCTATGGAAACGGCATGATGGGGATTGCCAATGACTATGTCTATCCTGTCGGCGTGGGCAGCCTCAGCCCGATCGAAGGCATCAACGAGGGCGGCACGCGCTGGTGGAGCGATCTCGATCCGTCGAAGGACGCGCTCGTGCGTGATTCGAATGGATCGGCCGCGCTCTTCGACATGCCGGCCATGGGTCACATCAGCGATATCGAGGTGGGCGATTTTCTCGACACGATCTATTACGATCGGTCGAATCCGTTCGCCAACGATCAACTCCACCTCGATCTCATCCACGTGGCCGCGGCGGGAAATTTTCTCAACAACATGATCAGCTCGCCGCCCACACCCAATCCGCCGCCGCTCACACTGCCAGTGGCCATGCGGCCGCTCCATGTGGCTGTTGACGAGCTCGGAATTCACGAACAAGGCGCCTACGTGACGCTGGGTAAAGAGGTTTTCCCTCCGGACCTGACATTCATCCCGCTCACCGGAAAGAAGCAATGGATCCACCTCGATCCAGCCGGACTCGGAGGAGGGTCGGACAGACCCTTTCCGCCCAATGCGCCCGGCCTCGGTCCGTGGGCCCCGGGGACCTATCTCCAGGACGGCCCCCTGGCGGAATCGTGCACCTTCGGGATCGGATACAGCTACGCCAGCCGTCAACAGATCGGCAACTTTCTTTTTGCCACCGACAGAACGCGCGGCTCGGTCCATGTGCTCAACTCGAACACCATGGAACCGATCACCGAAATCACCGGTTTCGGCGCGCCGGCGCAGGCGGCCATCACGTCCGATCTGAAAGATCTTTTCGTGACCAACCTCGCTTCGTCGACCGTCACCGTCGTCGATGTGAACCCGCGGTCGCCCCACTTTCTCCTCAAGACAGCCGAGATTCCCGTGGGGCAGTGGCCCAAGGGGCTCTGCTGCCAGCCCGGAGGCGAGGACGTTCTCGTGTGCAACTTCGGGGACGATACGATCTCGATCATCGAGAAGTCGAGCCGCTCGGTGCGCAAAACCCTGACCGACAGCCGGATCAACAAACCCTGGGACATCGTGGCCGGACCGCGCCAAAACACTTTCGGCTGGGGAACCGGGGTCTACCACGCCTACATCTCGAACTTCGGCGGGCACAACGTGCTCGTCTACGAATCAGGCCCCGACGGTCTCGGCGGAATCGGGCTCGACGACATCTACGGCGCGGTGCCGCTCATCGGCGAGAATGGCGAGGTCTACGAGGAGATTCTCGAGCCGCGCGGACTCTGCTACGATCCGTGCTACTTGCACGACATTTCCAGCTCACTCAATCTCGTGGGCGGCT
Source organism: uncultured Phycisphaerales bacterium (assembly GCA_964464495.1). GTDB lineage: Bacteria > Planctomycetota > B15-G4 > B15-G4 > CAYZWU01 > CAZUHB01. The sequence continues at coordinate 54,363 of CAYXGI010000033.1, read as the reverse complement.
GCTTCGTGGCCCACAACTCGATCAAGGGCGCGGCGGTCTCGCGCATCCAGTTCGTGAATCAAGAACCGGGATGGGGCCCCTACCCCCCCGGCTCGGTCACACGCGACTTCTTCATCGTCGGCCAGTGGACCGCGCAGGACGGCGTCCTTTCGGGTACCGGACCCGCCGCCGATGTGGCGCTCCCCGATCTCAACCGCGAGGCGTGGCTCAATCAAGTCATTGCAGGCAATCCCTACGTGACCAACTGGGGCGCCGTGGGCAACAACCCCATGCTCAGTCTGCCCGTCAACAACAAGCACCCGATCAGGTATCTTCCGTCGGCCACCCCGACTTTCTTGCCCGACCTGCTCTTTGTCTCCTACGTCAACGATTCCGTGATCGATCTGCTCGACCGCGCCTCGGGAACGACAACATGCGTGACAGGATTACCCGGCCCTGCGGGTGTGCTCAAGTCCTACTTCAAGAACTAAGGGTGTGAAGGCGAAAGGGGCGCCAAGGAAAAATGAAAACGAGAGAGAACAGTATTCTCTCTCGTTTTCATTCTTCCTTGGCGCCCCTTGGCGTTCTTGGCGAGAAACTAAAGTCTTACCCGCGAAAGCGCAATCAAAGCAAACGCAGTCCCGTAAGGCTTGTGATAGCTGTAGAGCGGATAGTCCCAGAACGAGCCGTCAGGCTGCCAGCAGTACATGACCGCGTCGAAGAGCGGTTTCGAAAAGCGCGCCTTGTCCTCGTCGGGCATGTCGTCGAGGAGGTACCCGGCATAGGCCATCCCGAATAGGTAGAAGTATCCCGAGATGCCGTACCACGACTCGTGCGGAATCGGTCGTCGTGATCCGCATTTTTGAAATCGGATGTGATCGATGAGCAACGCCTGGAGCCCTGTTCGCTTGGCGTCCAGGCTGTATTCATGGCCAAAGAGGCCGACCGCGTACTGGCAGCACGGCGTGCGGCAGGCCGAACCCTTCGGCTGGTTGATGCCGTAGCGCGGCATGTACTTGAGGTACTCGCCGTAGACGAACGAACCTTGAGGCGTCTCGGAGCGGCGCACCTGTTCCACGCCACGCTTCACAAGCTTGTCGGGAACGACGATGCCGGCCAGCCTGGCGCGGTCGACACCGACGAGAATCGCCGCCGTGGTGAAGCACATCGAGGTGTCCGACGGCTGATAGGTTTCGAGACCGCTCATGGAGAGATACCCCCAGCCCCCGTCGAGGGTCTGGTATCTCTTGAGCTTGACGACCAGGCGGTTGCAGGCCGCTTCGAGCTGCTTCTTCCTGGCGTCGTTGGGGTGGTCGTGCAGCCAGCGGCCGAGGGCCTGCATGCCGTAACCGAAGGCCCAGACGCTGTAGTGTTCCAGACCGCTCATGCGCTTCACATTGTGGGCGCCGAGCAGATAGTCGATCCCGCGGCTCGCCGCCCGGCGGCTTGCGGCCGTCTTGAAGGGGCTGTCCTCGATCGCCACGACACAGAGAGCCGACGTGGCCACGCGGAAAGCCTTGTGCGAACCGGGCGGGCTGCAGAAGACCTCCATCGGCCGGGCAGTGTGATGCGATCCCCACCCGCCGTCGTCGTGCTGGTTGGCGACGAGCCAGTTCACTGCCTGCTCGATCGCCTCATCGAGGCTCGGCAGTTCTGCCGGTTTCTCGTCCCCCTCTTGAGCGGCTGCCAGCGGCAGGCCGAGCACGATCACCGCCATGGCTGCCTTCAAAAGGCGTGGGGAAATCATTTCTGAGGTTCGCATAGAAGCACCTTCTGCCCGTCGGAGAGGACACCGTAGACGACCACCTCTTTGTCGGTCGCAGGCCCGAGTTTCACGGCGATCCTCTGGAAATCATCGCCGCTGTCAGACGCCGTCCAGCAGTGGGCGTCCGTGCCGGTACCGAAAACCGCCGCCCTGGGCAAAACGATCACGTCCTTGAGCTCCTCCACCACGATTTTCACCTCGGCGCGCATTCCGGCCACCACTCCCTGGATAGGGCCCTCGATCACGACCTCGGCGTCGTGCGAGTTTTCGCTGCCCCCGGCGCTCCGCGGCGCAGGAAAGCGGTCGACGCGCATCGTGCCCATCACCGCCATGTCGGGCAGGGCGACCACACTGACCTTGGCGGCCTTTCCGGTACGTATCGAGCCGATCTTCGATTCGGGGACGTCGAGCGCCACTGCCGATCTATCCGGATCGGTAACGGTGAACAGCGTCGTGCGCGCGCTGCCGCGGCTGCCCCGCTTGTGGCGCGGCGCGGTGCGGCCCGGCCTGTAGTCATCGGGCGAGCCATGAAGAAGCACGCCGTTCCGCCCCGCGCGGATCGTGAACAGTCGGGCGTCCTTTTCCAACCGTGCGAGCTTGTCCTTTTGATCCTTGAGGCCCATCTCGACCTGAAGCAGCCCGTCTTCGCGGGTGCGCCTCTCGATCTCCTGGGTCTTGAGTAGTTTGTCGAGAGCCGCTTCCTTGGCATTGACGGCGCGCCGCAGGCGGACGCTCTGGGACGCTTCCGAGAAAGCGACCGTGTAGACGCGCCTGTCCTTGAGGTTCTTGAGCGATTTCATCGACCGGGTCAGGTTACGGCGCGACCGCTTGAGCACGATCTCCTCGGTGGCGTCGGTCAGCTCATCGTCGCGGTACATCATCTCGAGCTGGTCGAGCTCGTCCTTCTGGTCGTCGATGTTATGCTGCGTGTAGAGCTCCGACATCTCGGAATTGCGTTGCGAGAAATCGAGCTCGTACCGCTCCCATCCCTCGAGGTTGCGGCGGGCCTGTTCGAGATCATAGCGCGCGCTGTCGAGAGCGAGGGCGGCGCTCTTCTCGCTGAGCAGGGCGCGCTCCCCCGTGTTCTGAAGGTTGAGGGCCGCCGACTTGACCTGCCGTTCGAGCTGCTCGATCTGCTTGTTGATGCCGCCCACGTCGATGCGGGCGATCACGTCGCCGTCGTTGACCGGGATTCCGTGCTCCACGACCTCGATCATGAGAAGCTCTCCCTTGTACTCATCGAACCAGAGAGAGATCTCGTCGAAATCGGCGGGCACGAAGGTCCCCTTGCGCATCTCGTCCGTCGAGAAATCGCGCCGTTCGATCACGACGCTCTCGATGCTCTTCGATTGCGTCTCCGAATCCTGCGCCGCCGCCATGGGGAGACCGGCGAGCAGCAGGACAGCAAGGCAAAGACTGAAACGTAGCATGTTGAACTCCTTCCGTTATAGAGGGGGATCTGTCACTCCACGTGGATGTTGCATATTTTTTCCGGGCAGATTGCGCCTGCGGCCGGAGAGCGACGAAGGGTGCGCCATCGATCCTCATGATAATGATATTCATCGCCTTGTGCAAAGCCTGCTCGTCATGGGAGAAGGAAATCCGCGCGCGTGGAGAGCGCCCTTTTCGGAAGGCGCCCCCGTTTTGAACCGGGCCGGCCGAGGCCGATCTGGTATGATGCCGCCATGAAAAAGAACGGAATTTTTACGCTGCTTAACAAGGATTCAAGCTCCCCCGCCAGGCGCGGACGGCTCAAACTCCCCCACGGTACCGTCGAGACTCCGGCCTTCATGCCCGTGGCCACGCAGGGGGTCCTCAAGGCGATGACTCCCCTCCAGCTCGAGGAGACGGGCGCGCGCGTCGTTCTCGGAAACACCTATCACCTCGCCTGGAGGCCGGGCGAAAAACTGATCCGTAAGCTGGGCGGCCTCCACAAGTTCTCCGGGTGGGACGGACCGATGCTCACCGATTCGGGCGGATTCCAGGTCTTTTCCGTCAAATACAGAACGATCACCGAGGAGGGCGTCACCTTTCGCTACGCGAGCGACGGCGAATCGGAGTTCTTCTCCCCCGAACGGTCGATCCAGATCCAGGAAGATCTCGGCGCAGACATTGCCATGGCTTTTGACGAGTGCATCCCCTACCCCTGCACCCACGATTATGCACGGCAGTCGACACAGCGCACGCTTCGCTGGGCCGAGCGCTGCCTCGCCGCGCACGGAAAAGAGGACGCGAACAAGCGCGACGATCAGTGCCTTTTCGGCATCGTGCAGGGGAGCGTGTTCAAGGACCTCCGGCGCGACTGCGCCCTCGCCATCGGCGACATGCCCTTCGACGGGATAGCCGTGGGCGGTGTGAGCGTGGGCGAAGGCCTCGATCTGTTGAAAAAGGTCGTCGACTTCACCGAGCCCCATCTGCCCAAGAAGCATGTGCGCTACCTCATGGGCGTCGGTTTCCCCGAGGATCTCCTCGAATCGGTGGAGCGCGGCATGGACATCTTTGATTGCGTCATTCCCTCGCGGATGGCCCGGTCGGGCACGCTCTTCACACCGCAAGGCAGGATCCGGGTAACCAACAACAAGTACCGCAAGGATTCTTATCCCGTGGATACTTCCTGCGACTGCTACACATGCAGCCGCTTCAGCCGCGCCTTCCTGCGCCATGCGATCTTGTCGAAAGAGGTACTCGGAAGCACTCTGTGCACGATTCACAACATGCATTATTATCAGAAACTGATGGCCCACATGCGGAGCGCTCTTGACGAGGGACGTTTTGGCCGATTCAAAGCCGAGGCGCTCGATCGTCTGGCGGAGAGGGACAAGAGGTAGAAACCGAAGGCGGTAGAATTCCGGTCAACTCATTCTTACAGAACGGATTACGCCGAGAGTGCCTGTCAGGTGCGGTCGTTGGCCGCCTTCTTGCGCATCTTCATGTGCTTGTGCTGGGAGGTCGGTCTTTTTCCGTGGTTGGCTTTTTTGATCTTGCGTTTGTTCTTGGCCATGTGGCACCTCTTGAGTCGCTGGTCACTCGCTCGCGCTGCCCGGACTCGGGGAGTCGAGTTCCTCGGGGAGTCGAGTCGTGTGTGAGAGATCGTTTTTCCAAAATAGAAGCGTGATATTTTAAGGCCGCAACCCTGCACTGTCAAGCGCCTATATCTGGTAGAACCTCTGCCAATCAGCGCTCTGCACGACTTACAGGACCGCTCGTCGGAAAAGAAAGTCCATGAAACAAGTTTCACCGCTATTCGTTCTTCTCCTTATCTCAGTGATGGCAGCAGGATGCGCTGAGAGCGATCCACGATCGGACAGTGCGGTCACGGCCGAATCGGGGCCGTCCGGCACGGGATCGGCCGGTCTGAAAAAAGGCCCGATTACAGGAATGGCAAAAGAGGCGTTCATGGGAAAAGCGCGTAACAGGGCCGAAAAATTCGTCCCTTTCTGGCCACTGGGAAAAAACGCGCCCTCCACGCCGGTGTCCGCGCCGCCATCAGGCCCACGCCCCATTTCTTCCGCCTCGCTGGCCCTTTTCGGGCCCGACGGCAGCGCACAGGCATCGATCAGTTCTCCCAATGTGTGCGTCTCGATCTGGCGCTCCGATGAGGAGCGTTTTTTCGTACCCGAGCCGGACAGTGTGAGCGTGTCGCTCTCCCAAGATTACCTGCCGATCCCCCAGGCTCGCTGGGAGGCGGGCAATGGAATCGAGGTCCAGACCGAGCTGACCGGAATCACTCCCGAGCAGCAGGATGGCGCTTCGGTTTTCGTCTACAGGGTTCAGCTCTTCAACAGGAGCGGGAAGGACTGTTCGGCGCGGGTCTGCGTGATGGTGAGACCCCACCGGCTCGACGGATCGGTCGAGCCCCTCGGCGCGGTTGTGCTCGAAAACGAAACCCTTTGCTCCGTGGGCGGTCAGGGCGTCATCAAGCTTCCCTCTTCGCCGGCGCTCCACGGGGCGATCGACTCGGGACGCGACGACGGATCAGATTTGTACCTCTTTGTCTACGACGTGGACGTACACGCTGTCGAAGGCGAGTACGCCGCCGCCACGCCGGTTGTCGATTTCAACATCCTTCTGACCGCATCGCCCGCCGAGGGCTGGCCCGACGCCAAGAAAATCAGAATCGGCTACGCCCGGTCCCACATCGACTGGGCTTCGTCGGAATGCCTCAACGAGGTGCGCTTTCAAACGCCGGGCAAACAGCTCGTGGATACGTGGCGTGCAGCTCTTTCACGACTCGTCATGGCAGCCCGATCGGGACGATCGGGAAGTCTTGCCGGCGTCGGCCCGACGCTCTTTTCAGCGCCCTTCTTCGCCACCGTGGAAACCACGGCGGCCGTGACAGCGCTGAACCGGGCGGGCCGGTTCGACGAGGCGCGCATCCTGCTCGACCGCTTCGACGATCTGATCGGCCCGGACGGACAGATCCCGCGCGCCCTCGATAAAAATGGGCAACCCCTCGGACCGGCCGCACCGGCATGGAACAGCCGGACACTCTCCGCCATGAGCGATCATTACCGATTCACGGGCGACAATGACTGGCTCGCCGGCAAGAAAGACCTGATCCTGTCCGCTGCCGGGCGTCTTGTAGAGTTCGCTGCCGACACCACGCCAAGAGGGCTTGTCCGCTCCATCGACGCCAACGCCGCGATTCGTTTCGCCGACAGTTTCGACGTGGTGAACGGGCTCGAAGAGGCGGCCTACGCGGCAGCAGAGATCGGTCTCGAAGAGGAGGCGCGGCGGTTTTCACGGCAGGCCGGCTCGCTGCGGACCAGATTGCGAGAGGTCATCCCCGTCGTCATGGAAGAGGCCAAGATCAACTTCATTCCCGCGGGACCGGAGAGAGGTCTGGTGCGCGCCAACGAACCTGGCGCACCAGAAAATCGTCTCACGGCTCACGACGCGATCGATCTCGGGAGTTGTGCCTGGCCCGGAACGATCTTCACTCCCAAAGATCGCTGGTCGAGACGGAGTATCGAACTCAACTGGATCATGTTCTTCGAACAATCGGGCGGCGGCATGCGTTCAGGCGAGGTCTTCGTGCCGGCGGGCATGGAGCTGGCGTCGTCCATGCTCGCCCTGCGCAAGGAAAAATACCCTGGCTGCGTGCTCGAATGGTACGCGGCCCACACCACCCTGCCCGGGGCTCATACCTGGGCGGAAGTTCTGTCCGAGTCCGACCTGGCGGGGCACAAGGATCCGTCTCTACGGGCTGACGCGGCCTACGTCACTCTCATGCGCAATATCTTCGTCATGGAAAGGGGGGACTATCTCTTTATCGGACCGGGCCTCACCTTGCGCTGGTTCGAGATCGCCAAGGAGATGGGAATCGAGAACGCTCCCACGGCGTTCGGCCGCGTCTCCTTTCGAATGATCACGGAGAAGCTCAAGTCGACGATTGATTTTCTGGACACATCAGCCTTGCCGCCAAGGGGTTACATAATGAACCAGGTCTACCCCTCGCAAAAGCCACCCATCAGGGTCGATGGCAAGCCTTACATCGCCGCAATCCAGAACTACTTGCTGATTTTTCCTCCTGGAACCAAGAGCATAGAAATTGAGTGGTAACGCCACGAACGCGGCCTATATATAACACTGTATGACGTGGCGTGTGAAACTATGGAAAAATGCATTTAATCTTATTTATTAGCCAAGAAATGTGAAGGTCAACCATGCTCAAAACAGGGATTTACGTTGATGGTGAAAACATCCGTCTCTGCGGCGGATATGGCATGCGTTACGATGTTCTCAAGAAGTATGTGGCCATGGATGATTCGGCCATTCTGAGGGCCAACTCCTACGTGGTCGAAGATCTCGAACTGACCGACAAGGACGATGAATATCGCCGCAAGCTCTACCGCTACCACGATGTTCTCAGAAGTCATGGATTCAAGCTGATCAAAAAACCCGTCCAGCGGTACGTCAACTCCGACGGCGAGATGACGGTCAAGGCAAATGCCGACATGGATCTCGGCATCGACGCTCTGCTCCAATCGGCGCATCTCGACCGTGTCGTTCTCCTCTCCGGGGACGGTGACTTCTGCCACCTCCTCCAGGCGATGCAGAATTTCGGCTGCCGCGTGGAGGTGATCGGATTTCTCAACGTGTCGAAACGGCTCAAGGAGACGGCTGACTTTTACCTCTCCGGTTTCATGATCCCCGGCCTTCTGCCCACGGGCGAAAACGGCTCGATCATCAGGGGCTACCCTGTCAACTACTGGCAGGACAAGAGGTACGGGTTCTTTCGCCACCTCGAGATGGACGAAGACGGGCTGCACGAAAAGGAAGTCTTTTTTCATCATTCCCATTTCGAGGACGAGATTGCCACTGAAGCTCTCACCCGGTCGTCGAACATCTTCGAGTTCCGGCTCGTTCCCAGCACTGTCAAGGACGGGGACCTGATGGCCACCGAGATCCGGCATACTCAAAGCCATGTCGTGATCTGATAGAAAATCGGACTCATCTGATAGAAAACCAGACGCGATCGGAACGAAGAGACAGGATGCGATACGAAGGCAATATCTTCAGACCTCCATCGGAAGCCAATTCCCTCATCATCCAGGCGACGCGCGGCTGTTCGTACAACAAGTGCACCTTCTGCGCCATGTACCAGGACGTGCGATTCAAGATCCGCCCCTCAGACGCAATCGCCGAGGATATCGCCATGGCGCGCGAATATCTCGGGCCCCATGTGCGGCGCGTCTTCCTTGCTGACGGTGACGCTCTCATCATCAAGACTGCGCGCCTCCTAAAGATCATCGATCGTCTCGAGGAGTCCTTTCCCGATCTTCAACGCGTGAGCGTTTATGCCACACCCCAGGCCTTGCTCATCAAGAGCCGGGACGAACTCGAAACGCTGAGAACACGCAAGCTCAACATGCTCTACCTCGGAGTGGAAAGCGGTTCGGAAACCGTTCTCGATCGGCTGAAAAAGGGCGTGACTCCCGATCAAATGATCGCGGCGGGCCGGAAGGCGGTCGCGGCGGGAATGAAACTCTCCACCATGATCATCCTCGGCGCGGGCGGGCCGGCGCTCAGCGCGGAGCACGCCAGGGATTCGGGCCGCCTTCTGAGCGCCATCGATCCCCGATTCATTTCCACCCTGACCATGATGGTCGTTCCCCAGGCGCCGATCTACGAGGAGGCCCGGCAAGAGCAGTACATCCCCCCCACGCCGCGGCAGACGATCGAAGAGCTGCGCGGGCTGATCGCCCACCTCGATGTCTCGGGCGCCATCTTCCGTGCCAACCACGTTTCCAACCTGGCCACGCCGGCCGGCAGCCTGCCCAAGGACAAGGAGCGGATGCTTGCCGAACTTGATGCGGTTCTGGACGGGACGATTCCGGCTGAGTTTGGACCGCGGGGGTTCTAGCTAGTTGCCGGCTTCAGTATATGAAGAGGCCGGGTGAGGACGACCTGACGGCGGAAACCCGAGGAATTTTTGCGGCCTTTGCAATCTCCACTCCCCGAGCCCATCCAGGGGAAGACGACGATTCGAAGGTCCGGCGCGACATGATAGGAATTCCCCACTGAGTACGAGTCTTCCCCTGGACGGTCTCGCGGTCGCTCCGCTGACCATAAGGCCGCAAAAACACCTCGGGCTCCCGCCGGTTAGTGACCTCAGATCCGCCTGAACATCTACCGAGCCGACTACATTAGAACTCGGCTGACTTGTTCTCTGTCTGAATCAGCGAGTCTGAATCCATCGACTCGGTGCACTCCGCTATCCCAGCATTCCTGGCCAGTCCGACGCTGTTGTGTTTCGTGTCCGACCTTTTGGGATGACTATCCCTGTTCAACGACGTTTTATGTCGCGTCCAAGCGGGAGGAACCACGCACTTTTCGGATATCTGACCGCGAGGGATCAGAGAAATACACAGAGGACGTAGCTGATCAGGATACGTCAGCTCTGCGTTAGCAGGGCAGATCTTCGGCCCCTAACCGGCGGAGGTGCGAGGTGTTTTTGCGGCTTATGGTCGGCGCAGCGACCAAGAGACCATTCGGGGGAAGACCCAGTCTCAGGCTGGAGTCCCGTTCGGGTGTGATTGTCTGATCAACGTCGCTATCTTCCCCCGGATGGGCTCTCCGAGCGGAGCACGCAAAGCCGCAAAAACATCTCGCGCCTCCGCCGTCAGATCGCCCTCACCCGGCCTCTTCACACGCAAACCCAACACAATCCTAGAAGGTACGGATCGTACCGCAGTCGGGGCATTCCCAGGTCAGGTTGTTGCACGTCATGCCCCAGGCGTTCTCGTCCATGCAGTCCTGGCAGATCATGAAACCGCAGGTGCACGACCAGCAGAAGGGGACTTTCTTGTCGCAGACGCTGCAGATCCAGTCGGGACGGCGCCTGCCGCGTTTCTTCTCTTTACGGTCGTTGCTACGTTTCACTTTCTGATCGCGGCCTCAATGATTGCCTGACCCCTTGGGATCGTCTGCGGGTTTGTCCTTCTTTTCCAGCGCCTCGGCCGCGGTCGCGGCGTCGCGCGCCCTGGCCCGCGCCTTGGCCGCACGGCGGACCGCCTTGTGCGCGTCGGCGCCGGCGTCGCGGAGCGCCTTCTCGATCGCTGCGATCTTCTCCTCTTTACCACCCCCCTCCACGAGTTTCACGAGCTCCTTCTCCATGGCGGCGATCTGTTCTTCCACTTTCTGAGCCTCTGCTTCCGCGTCGACCGCTCTCTTTTCGGTGTCGGTCACCGCATCGCGCACGAGGGCTGTCTCGGCCGCTTCGCCCTCCTCGGGGTCCGCATCGAGAGGAATGTCCTCGGCGGCAAGGACCACTGCCACCACGGGAAGACGCTCGAACAGATCGTCGAGCGGATTGCCGAATGGATCGGCAGGTTGATAGTTGTGCAGCCGCAGGGGAAGGAAGACGAGCGACGCCCCGGCCGATTGGGCAACGATGCCGTCAGCGTCTCGCGCGTCGACCATTTTGCACTCCGCCTCGATGCGCGCCTCATCGAGAACACGGTCGAGTTCCTCGCGACATTGGTTCTCTTCGCCGGAAGGGGCCGCGAGGGTCAACACCCGGATCGCCGCGCCGTCCCACTCCCCGCTCCGCGTCATCAGGTAGGCGACGAGCAGCGTCAGGCGGCTCGTCGCATCGTTCGTCCACCAGATGTCGATGCACCGTTCGCGCGAGGGCTGCTCGCGAAGCGCGTCCCACTCGGCCATCTTGGCATCGACGGCGATCACGTTGCATCCGAGACGGAGCGCGGCTCTCAGGTGCCGACCGTACCGTTCACGGCCGCCGCCCTCCCGCATGTTGCCCGACCGGTCGAGAACCTGCTCGGGCCAGTTGAGAATCGTGGTGTTGGCGCGAACCGAACCGATCCCCCACGACTGGATCAATGCGCGGGCGCCTTCGAGTACGGTCGGCGCCAGGATCACACGGCCGAAGGCTTCCACATCGATCTCGGCGATCTCGGCAAGGAGCTTTCTCTCCTCCTCACCGCGCCGCAGCCGCGCCCTGGCGCCCTGTCCGACGAGAATCTTGACCGCCGTGGTCAGGCCGGCGCCTCCCTCGATCCATGAAGAAAAGCGCAAGAGCTGCTCGCGCCGGTTGGCGTCGTTGGAGAAGACGAGCAGCCGCGGCCGCCAGTCGCGCGGGTGCTCGGGTTCCTCGGCAATGGCAAGGAGGTGCTCGCGCAGCCGTTGAAAATGATAGGCGCGGCGGCTGTCCGCCCAGCGCGCCGGCCCTGCCGTGCGTTTGAGGTACTGGTAGACGGCGGCGAGGATCGAGACCGCCACCAGGCCGGCGGCGAGATTGATCGCCATCATGGCTGCCAGGCATCCCAGTGCGCCCACGAGGCTGATGCGGCGATCGAACCACCTGAAGCGCGGCCGGAAGGAGGGGCTCTGCGTCCGCGCCTCGAACCATGTGGCGTAGTTGAGGAGGCCGTAGGACATCAGAAAGAACATAGAAACCACGGGCGCGATCAGGTTGAGCTGTCCGGCCGCGATGGTGATGCCCGCGATCAGTGCCGAGAGGAGCACGCCGCGCCGCGGATTGGCCGAAGGGCCCGATCCGGCCGCAAAGGGAACGAGAAAGGCAAAGATCCGATCGCGCGCCATCGACTGCAGGATGCGCGGCGCGCCGAGAAAAGACGCCATCGCCGATGAAAGGGTGGCGGCGATCACGCCGGCGCTGATCAGCCAGTCGAAAAGGGCGATCCGTTCCATGGAGGAGAAATCGTTGCTCAACGTCTGCGCCGGCATGGCGCCCGCAAAGAGCAGCGCCGCCGCAAAGTAAACCACGACTGAAACACCCACCGCGAGAAAGGTTCCCACGGGGAGGCTCTTTCCCGGATTCTTCAGATCGCCCGACATGCTCACGCCCTGGGTGAAACCGGTCACGGCTGGAAAGAAGATGGCGAAGAGAATCCAGATCTCTTCGGTGCCGGGCCGTTTGTCCCAGTTTTCGACGACCAGCGCCGGATCGAACCGGCCGATTCCGCCGATGAAAAATGAGAGAAGGGACGCACCGAGCGCTGCCATGACGATGTATTGAAACCGCGTGGCCCAGTCCGCACCGAGCCAGGCAAGGAAAAAGATCAAGACTCCGGCGCCGGCGGCGATCGCTTGCGGCAGCCAGGGCTCCGACCAGGGCACCATGCGCGCCAACGCTTCGCCGAAACCGATGCAGTAGAAACCGATCGACACGGACTGGGCCAGGTAGAGCACGATCCCGATGGCGCCGCCAAAGTGCACTCCGAGGGTGCGCGAGATCAGGTAGTAGTCGCCGCCCCCCTTGACCTTGAGATTGGTGGCGATCGCCGAAAGCGAAAAAGTGGTCAGGAGGGAGATCAGGTTGGCCATGCCGATTATGATGAGAGCGCGCTTCAAACCGGCATCGCCCACCACGTAGCCGAGCCGCATGAAGAGAATGATTCCAAGGATCGTCAGCACACTCGGCGTGAAAACGCCGCCGAAGGTACCGAGCTTGCCCTGAACGGGGCGCGTACGCGTTTCTGTCTCCTCAGGTCTCTTCATGGGTTGCCTATTCTGGCAAAGCACTTACGTCTGATCAACTATCGGGCGCAACGGAATGGTACCTTCAAACAGTGGCTCAGAAAAAAAACAGCACAAAAAATCCACATCCCGCGGCCGTTCGATCGAAATTGGGCTATTCACAATCAATCCTGAAAAGGGATCATCAGAACAGTTTTTATATATTAAAACCCCGATTTTGAGGTAAAATCGTGCGAACGGAATGATCATGAAAGAAAAGCCGAAACACTTTGCGATACAACCATTTCAGACGCACATATTTTTTTCGCCATTTTTAGGAGGAGAATCATGATCTCGAAATTTCTGTTTCCCGCTCTCTTCGTCGCTGTCGCACTGGTAGGCTTCTCGGCCCCCGTCGCGGCCCAGACCAGCAATGCGCCCCTCGACATCCAGGTCTTCGATCCGCTCAACAGCACCCTTGGAACAGGCCAGCTCGAGGCCGACCTCCACGTGGGCATGGGCTGGAAAGAGGGCGCTGACCCGTCCCATTATCCCGCTGTGGGATTCTCACCCTACTCGGGCATCTGGACGCTGCTCCACACAGGCCAGGTGCAGACTCTCGATTTCGGAATCACCGGTCGCGTCGCCGGCATGGTGGGCAACGACAAGATCGTCTGGGTCTACATCCCCCAGACCTCGAACTGGGCAGCGGAATCGTTCAACCAGGTTGACGGATTCGATATCGGCGGCTCGGTGGCGATCGCCTGGAGCGAGGGAGAGAAAGCTCTCGCATACAGCACCTTCCTCAACCAGAAATCCGTGCAGCCGCTCACCGGGTCGGACTTCACGAGTTCCGTAGACGACGATCTCTACACAACGTCCGCCCTGCTTTTCAATGCCACGGACGCCTACGGATACAGCTCCCTCACCAACAGCTGGGGCCACCAGGCTCTGCCCGGACCGGTCGAAGGCCACTCGCCAGGCGAGAACTGCGGCCTCGTCTGGACGGACACCATGAAGTACGGCTACTCTTCCGCCTATTCCAACTTCTTCGGGACCGCGACGGATGGCAAACCGCTCAGCGGAGTGGCGGGTAGCAAGGTGGCCGTCTCTTACTCCACCGACTCGGTCGATCTTTTCGATGGACTCAACGGCCAGTGGATCACCGGTCCTGTCTACAACCAGAATTATCCTCCCCACGTGCGTGTCGGCAATGAATCAGCCCTCGTCTGGGCCGATGCCGGCGCCTGGGCGTTCGATCTGTATTCGGGCGCCTGGCACGACACGGGAATCGTTCCCGGCACCCAGGCCATGTTCCTCGGCGATATTCGCGACAACGCCATACTCCTCTGGAACAACAACGAGGCGTGGGGCTACCGCCGCGCGACTCCCTTTGTTCCCGGTGAGCACATCACCCTCGACGGCACTCCGGTCGTTGCCCACGTGAAGGCGGGCGGCGCCCTGCTCGTCAACACGAACAATGCCTACGGTATGGGCCATGACTGCACGTGGATCACCCAGCCTCTCGACCCGGCCAAGACCTACGAGTCCGACATGGGATTCGATGTGGGTGTGGTCTGGACCGCTGACGAGGCTTTCGTGTTCAACGTCCGCACCAATGCGTGGACCGAGGTTGTCGTGGCCAATCCGGTCAACCTCAACGCCGAGTGCTCCGGGCGGCACGTGCTCGTGTGGAACGCGGCCAAGGCTTATGCCTATGACGTGTTCACCGACACGATCTACGAACAGACCATCACCGGCAATCTGCTCGCCGGCGCTCACACAATCTGGACCTCGGCGGTCTTCTCGGACAGCCTCACTGCCTACGTTTTCTCCTCCGAGACCGCTGCCTGGTCGGAGATGACCGTGGACGGCTGGCCGAAATTCATCCAGATGGGCGGCTGGGAAGTGATCATCGTGACCAACACCACCGGCTACGGCTACACGGCCCGTCTCGGAACCTGGTCGTCGACCCCGATGACAGCCGCGCTGAAAGCCTACATGGGCATCACGCTCGGTCTAGTCTACACCCCCACGGAACTCTGGGGTCACAGCGCTTACACCGGTACGTGGACCAACCGGCCTCTCTAGGCTGACCAACTGAGCGAACAAAAAAGAGAGCTCCTCCGCGGAGCTCTCTTTTTTTTCCTCTCCCCTGTCGGTCTCAGGAAAAACGCTCTCAGGGCACCACCTCGACGGCGACGGCGTTGGAAGCAAAATCCCAGGGATTGGCAGTGGCAAAGGCGAAGTGCAAGGTCTTACCGACCCACCATGGTTGCATCGGTCCCACCGTCAGATCAGCGAGCGCATCACCCGAACCATCGAGCGCACCCCAGAAGGTCGCAAAAAGTGGAAGGGAAAGGTTATTGAGGATGTAGTCGGTGAGCCAGTCGCGGTTGAGCGGAATCGTTGCCAGGCCGCCGGGAAGCAGGGTTCCGGGCTGGGTGCCGCTCGTGGTGCCGAGCAAGAGATAACTGCGGCCGGCGAAACCGCTGCCGGCGTGAAGAGCAAAGTTGATCGTGCCGCCCGTTGCGGCCGAGAGCTGATCGGCGTCAGCCTCGAGCGCGTCGGCCATCGGCACCCACGCGGCCCCGCCCGTGGAATGATGATTCGGATAAGCATTGTCGAAACCGATCCAACTGCCGCCTGTTCCCTGTGCCAGGTCGTAGGCAAAGAAGGGGATTCCGTCGTCGCCGCGCGTGGCGGTGAGGTAGACGGTGTTGTCTCCCACCGCGAGGCCGCGGCCCTGACCGTTCGAGGCGGGGATGGTACCGACGATCTTGATCATGACGCCCGAATCGATGTTGATCGAGTAGAGCCCCGAATCGCCGTACTCGGTGTAACCATAAAAGAAATCGTCCACGGAATTGTAACCGAGTGCGAAGAACCGGTAGCCCGTGCTCGTGTAGACATCGACGACAAGGGTGGTGGCTCCGGTGGCGGGATCGATCTCATAAATACCCTTGGGGCTGGCATAGTTTGAATAGCCGTAAAGGCGGCCGCGGCCGAACGCCATGCCGCTGATGTCTATGTCGACGGTCGAGAGTCGGACCGGGCTGCCGCCGGGTGCGATCTCGTAGAGATCGGTCGTGAAGGCGCCGTTGCAGACAAAGAGCGTGCCGTCGGGCCGCGCCGCGGCACCGCTCACGTCAATGGCGTGGAAGCTGTTCCACGTGACGCCGGGAAATCCGCTCAGGTCCGAAAAATTCATCGGCACGGGCGAGCCGGTTTCGATTCCGACGTAGAGTTGAGCCAAGGCCGGCACTGCCGATAGAACGAAAACGAGTAACAACGCTGTGGTACGCATGTTTTTTTCCTCTTCGCGCTTACAAGGGAGGGGAAGCGATGCCGAATCAAATTAACATATACCGATTGATCCGTCAACGAGGGGGTCGGTCCGGACCATCCCTAAAAAAAACGTTTCCATATCTCGGCCACAGCCAGATAAACAAAAAGTCCGAGGGCGAGACCGAGCGCGCAGTTGGCGGCTGTTCCATTCCGCAGCAATCCCATCCTGTTGCGCCCGTTGTTCATGACGAAGAGGGTGCCGGCCAGGAACGGTATGAAAAGAGCGCTCAGCGCTGCATAACCGACAACGAGCCAGACCGGCTTGTCGAAAAGCAGGAGCAGCATGGGCGGAAAGGTCATGAAGCAGACGTACCAGCGGTAGACGCTTCCCGTGCGCGAAACGAAACGATTCATGTCGTCCCCCTCGGCGCCGCGCAGGAGTCCCACATAGTTGCCGAAGAGGTAGGGGATGCCTTGCCACACACCGAGCATCGACGTGGCCACTGCCCCCCAGAAACCGAGGAGAAACACGAGCTCGCCCGTTCGGCCGAAGCGTTCGCCCAGGATCACCGCCATCTGGAGAACACCCGAACTCCCCTCGATGCGGATCCCCCGGGGATGGAGCACCGTGGCGCCGAGCAGGATCACCCCGAAACCGAAAAGGCCGGTGAGCAGATAACCCACGGCGAGATCGAACCGAACGCCCCTGGCCCAGGCCGGTCCCGACCATCGCTTCTCGCGAATCCAGTAGTTATAGGAAAGCAGCGTGATCGATCCCCCCACACCGCCGATCGCACCGAGGATGAGCACCGTCGATCCGGCAGGCAGGGAGGGTAGAAGAAGGCCGCGTAATACATCGAGCGGGGACGCTTCCTGCAGAGCGGCGCTGCCGAGGATGGAGAGGAACATCACTCCCACGGCGATCTTCATGGCGAATTCCAGGGCGCCGTAGCCGCGTGTCCAGACAAAGACGAACGCCGCCAGAGCATGGATCACCGCCCACGCATTGACTGACAGCGCGGGACAGAGCGCGTGCGCGGCGAGACCGCAGGCGGCCATGAGCGCGGCCGACACCATGAAGGTCCAGAAGACGAGATAGGCGAGAAAGAAAATATTCAAAGCCCGGCCGAAAAGCCGCACCCATCCCTCGATCACTGTCGATCCCGTGGCGAGCTGCCACCGCGCCACTCCCTCGGCGAGTGCAAACTTGAGAAACGCCCCGAAGAGCGCGGTCCACAAGAGGGGCAGTCCGTAGGTGGCGCCCGCCTTGGCCGCCGCGAAGAGATCGCCCGCCCCCACACCGGTGGCGGCGACCACGATCCCGGGACCCACGATCCGGGCAAGACCGGCCAGTCCTTTTGGAGGCTTTGGATCGATTTCGGACGGCCTGTTCACCAGTGCGCCTCCCAGACAATTTTTCGGCTCGATTAATGATCGATTCCACACTAATCGCCGCCACCGATCAGGGCCACAACTTTATCAGTCAACATTGGACCTGTACCGGCCGGCTTGATAATCTGATGGGATGCACATATTTCCAGCGAATGGAGGAACAAAATAATGGATTTCAGTCTCAGCGAAGAACTGCAGGCCATGAAAGAACTGGCTCGAGGTTTCACGGAAGAAAACATCGCCCCCTTTGCCGACAAGTGGGACGCCGAACATCACTTTCCGCGCGACGTGATGGAACAGATGGGTGAGCTCGGCTTCTTCGGGTGCACCATCAAGGAGGAATATGGCGGCACCGATTTCGGATACCTGGCGCAGATACTGCTGTGCGAGGAAGTGGCGAGAGGATCGTCCTCTCTGCGCGTGGCGTTCAATACCCAGTGCCTGGGCACGGCGCTCTCGATCCAGCGCCACGGCACGGAGGAACAGAAGAAGAAGTGGATTCCCGACCTGATCGCGGCGAAGAGTCTCGGCTGCTTCGCCATTTCCGAGCCGAACGCGGGCTCGGACACCATGTCGATGAAGACCACTGCCAAGCCCGACGGCGACGGCTATGTGCTCAACGGCTCGAAGACGTGGATCTCGCTCGCGCCCGTGGCCGACATGGCGCTCGTCTACGCCTATCACGACAAGGAGATCGGTTCCAAGGGGCTGAGCGCTTTCCTCGTCGACATGCACTCCGACGGGATCAGCACGGGCGACCTGGAAAAGCTGGGCACTCTCCACTTCCCCACGGGTGAGATCTTCTTCGAGGACGTGCGCCTGACCGGCGACGCCCTCCTGGGCAAGCTGGGCGACGGTGTGAAGATCCTCTTCAGCTCGCTCAACCAGACGCGCATAAGCTGCGCGGCCGGCGGCGTGGGCCTTTCCCAGGCCTGCCTCGACACGGCGGTCAAGTACTGCAACGAACGGGAACAGTTCGGCCAGCCCATTGGAAAGTTCCAGATGAACCAGGAGCTGATCGCCAAGATGGCGGCCGAGATCGAGGGCGCGCGCTGGCTCACCTACCGCGCCGCCTGGCAGAAAGACCAGGGCACCCTGGGCAACGTACTCGAGACGTGTTATGCCAAGTACAGCGCCGCCGAGACGGTGGTGCGCGCCGCACACAGCGCCATGAAGATCCTCGGGTCTTACGGCTACTCGACCGAGTATCCCGTGGCGCGCTTCTACCGCGACGCGGCCGTCTACCAGATCGTGGAGGGCACCGTCAACATCCAGAAGATGATCATCGCCCAGGACCAGCTCGGATACCGCAAGGCGAATCGATAACAGGACACTATCTACCAGGACAAATCCTGATAACCAAAAACAAGGAGGAGAAACCATGAGAGAAGTCGTCATCACCGGCGCGGCCCGCACAGCGGGCGGCAAGTTCGGCGGATCGCTCCAGAAACTCGCCGCTCCCGAGTTCGGCGCTTTCGCGGTGCGCGAGGCGATCGCGCGCTCGGGCATCTCGGCCGACGTGGTCGACCAGACCGTGTTCGGCAACGCCTGGCAAGCGGGCGTCGGTCCCAACCCGGCGCGCATCACGGCAGTCAAGGGCGGCGTGCCTGTCGACGCGCCCGCCGTGACCATTAACGTGCGCTGCGGATCGAGCATCCAGGCGCTGATTTTCGGCGCCCAGGCGATCAAGGCCGGCGACGTGGACACGGTCGTGGTGGGCGGTACGGAAAGCACCAACCAGATACCTTATGCGCTTCCAAAGGCACGCTTCGGTTACCGCATGGGCAAGGGCGCGATCGTCGACCTCATGCACCAGGACGGATTCATCTGCCCCCTCGGCGGCGGGCTCATGGGCGAGCTGACCGAGGATCTCCGCGCCGAGATGGAGATCTCGCGCGAGGAGCAAGACCAGTACGCGGTTGATTGCCACAACAAGACAGAGGCGGCCGTCAAGGAAGGTAAATTCGTCGAAGAGATCGCTCCCGTCGAGATTCCCGGCCGCAAGGGCAAGGTGGAAATCTTCAAGGACGAGGAGATCTATCGCGAGGGCATGACCGTCGAATCGCTCGCCAAGCTCCGCCCCGTCTTCCGCAAGGACGGAACCCTCACGGCGGGCAATGCGTGCGCCCTGTGCGACGCGGCCGCCGCCCAGGTTCTCATGGAACGCGAAAAGGCGAACAGCCTCGGTCTCAAGCCGATGGCGCTTCTAAAAGGCTACGCGTTCGTCGGCGTCGATCCCAAGCGTTTCGGCATCTCGCCGGTCAAGGCGATCCCCGCCGCGCTGAAGCACGCCGGCGTCACCCTCGACGACATCGACCTGATCGAGCTCAACGAAGCCTTCGCCGCCCAGTACATCGCCTGCGAGCGGGAGCTCGGCCTCGACAGATCCAAGGTCAACGTCAACGGCGGCGCCATCGCGCTCGGCCACCCCGTGGCCGCCACGGGCTCCAAGATTCTCACCACCCTGCTCTACGCCATGAAGGATCGCGACGCCACGCTCGGCCTCGTGAGCCTCTGCATCGGCGGCGGAAACGGTGTGGCTGCCGTGGTCGAAAGGATCTAGCGCCGGTCGTTGCATGAATCGAAGAATCAATCCAAAAGGAGGAGAATGATGGATATAAAGAAAGTTGTAATCGTGGGCTCGGGCACCATGGGCGCCGGCGTGGGCCAGCTCTGTTCCCAGCAGGGTTTCGAGGCGGTGATCACCGACATCAGCCAGGAGCTGGCTGACAAGGGCCGGGCGCGCGTCGAGAAGGGGCTCCTCAAAAGGGTCGAGAAGGGCAAGATCACCAAGGACGTGGTCGACGACGTGATGTCGCGCATCACCGCGGCCGGCGACCTCTCGGCCGTGGCCGAGGCCGACTTCGTGATCGAGAGCGCTCTCGAAAATATGGAGATCAAGCAGAAGATCTTCGCCGAGCTCGACGGACTCGCCAAGCCGGACGTGATCCTGGCGACCAACACAACCTCTCTGTCGATCAGCACCATGGCCGAGGCCACGAAGAGGCCCGACAAGGTGGTGCAGATGCACTTCTTCAACCCGCCGGTGATCATGAAGCTCGTGGAGATCATGCCCGGCAAGAAGACGTCGGCCGAAACACTTGCCGCGGCCGCGGCTTTCGCAAAAGATCTCGGCAAGGATCCGGTGGTGTGCAAGACCGAGGCGCCCGCCGGCATCGTGAGCCGCGTGCTCGGCTGCCTGCTCAACGAGGCGACCTGGCTCTACGAGTCGGGCGTGGCCGATGCGGAAAACATCGACAAGGCGATGAAGCTCGGCGCCGGACACCCCATGGGACCGCTCACCCTGCTCGACATGATCGGCCTCGACATCCACCGCGCCAAGATGCAGACCCTCTACAAGAAGCTGGGCGACGAGCGGTACAAGCACCCGCCCATCGTGGACGAGCTCATCGAAAAGGGCCATCTCGGCCGCAAGGTGGGCAAGGGCTTCTACGACTACAACAAGGGGTAGCCATGTTCGAGAACATACTCTTTGAAACTGCAGGCCCCGTGGCGACACTCACCGTCAACCGACCCAAGTTCCGCAACGCGGCCGACAATGCCACCGTGGAGGAGATCGACGCCGCCCTCGCCCTGGCGGAGGCGGACTCAGACCTGCGTGTGCTCATCGTCACCGGTTCGGGCGACAAAGCTTTCGTGGCCGGCGCCGACCTGAACGAGCTGAAAGATCGCGACCTGATCACGGGCCGCCTTCACACGCGGCGGAGGCAGGAAGTGCTGAGTCGGCTCGAGCAGCTCGAGATCCCATCGATTGCGGCGGTCAACGGCTGGGCGATGGGTTTCGGCCTCGAACTCGCCATGGCGTGCACCCTGCGCATCGCGGCGGCAACAGCCAGGATGGGCCAGCCCGAGGTCAAGCTCGGCATCATCCCCGGCGCGGGCGGCACGCAGCGCCTCACGCGCCTCGTGGGTATGGGCAAGGCGATGGAGATGATCCTCATCGGCGACCCCGTCGATGCGCAGGCGGCGCTCGGACTCGGGCTCGTCAATCGCGTCGTGCCTCTCGAAGAGCTGATCGAAGAAACGCGAAAGCTCGCCGCCACCTTGGCGGCGCGGCCCAAGCTGGCCGTGCAGTACGCCAAGGAAGCGGTGCTCCGCGCGTCGGACGGTTCGCTTGCTTCAGGACTCGCTCACGAGTCGTACCTGCACGCTCTCTCCTGCGCCACGGAGGACAAGGCCGAGGGGGTGGGTGCTTTTCTCGAGAAACGCGACCCCCTTTTCAAGGGGCGGTGAGAATCGCTGACCGCTGAAAAACTCTCTTTGGGGTTCAGGCCGCCTGATTCCGCACCGATTTTATTAATGGGTCTGTGGGTGCTTTCTGTACCCGCTTCTTTCTTTGTGCTCTCGTTGGAGTCGTCACATGTTGATCAAGTACTCGCCGATTCTGCTCGTCTTGATGCTCCCCCTGATTCCGGCATGCGCCTACCCCGCATTCGAAATCGAGCCCCGTTACTGGTACCCGGGATTCGAGCTCGAAGCGTTGGTCGAAGAGGACGACATCGGAACCACGATCGACTTCGACGAAGATCTGGGCATGGATGACGAGAACTTCGCCGGCGGCAGGATCAAGTGGTTCACCGGCGATGACAGCTGGATCAGGATCGACTACGTTCCGATCGAGTACGACGGCAACAACGTGCTGACCCGCCGGATCGAATTCAACGGCGAGACCTACAATGTCGGCTCGCGCGTCCTCTCCGAATTCAACCTCGAGTACGGCCGGCTCGGATGGGGGTGGCAGTTCATCGACATCGACGACTGCGTCAAGCTCGGCGCCCTGCTCGAGGCCAAGATCTTCAATCTCGAAACCAAGATCGCGACTGCCAACGGATTGATCGATGAGAAGGAGGATTTCCTATTCGGCCTTCCCACGGTCGGCGCGATTCTCGACGTCAATCCGATCGACGAGGTCAACATCTTTGCCGAGCTCTCCGGCATCAGCGCGGGCAGCTACGGCTACATGTACGATGCCGAGGCAGGCGTGAAGTTCATCCCCATCGACAATGTGACGGTCACCGGCGGGTACCGCATCGTGAAATTCAACATCGAGGCCGGCGACAACGAGGCGATGCTGAGGCTCAACGGCCCATTCGTCGGTGTGTCAGTGCGATTCTGATTTCTTGAACCGCGCCCACCCGACC
The DNA here is from genome assembly GCA_964464495.1 of uncultured Phycisphaerales bacterium. Classification (GTDB taxonomy): domain Bacteria; phylum Planctomycetota; class B15-G4; order B15-G4; family CAYZWU01; genus CAZUHB01. The sequence continues at coordinate 31,833 of CAYXGI010000033.1, read as the reverse complement.
TCGAAGAGGGGCGTAAAGATGCCGCGCCCGAGGTTCGCCTCGATCTCGGCGACGGGCCAGAACCTGATCGCATCGATCTCGTCGCGCTGAAAGACGAAGGGGCCATCGTGGGCGAGAGAAAAGACCCTGATCCGCTCGGTCTCGATATCGCTGTGCCAGAGGTAATCGTACAAGCCGCACAGCGCCTCGCCCACCACGCCCAGTTCCTCCTCGAGCTCGCGTACCGCCGCCTCGGCGTACTCCTCCCCCGCGTCGACGTGTCCGCCCACTGACGTGTCCCATTTGCCGGGCTGGATGTCCTTGTTCGCGCTGCGCTTCTGGAGAAGGAGATCGCCCGTGCCGTTGAAGACGAAGATGTGAACCACCCGGTGAATCAGGGACGGATTGCCGTGGCACTCGCGGCGCGTGGCCTGCCCGATGACGCGGCCCGCCTCATCCACTATGTCGTAGAGTTCGTCAGATTGCATGATGTACTGCTTGGGAGCCGCCGCGGCTCCGCGATTTCAGATCCGTCATCCAGCGCCGCCCGAACGGGGCTTGACCGGTTTCGTCGACAGCCCCAGAACCGCCTCGATCGCCTCGCGCGCCGTGACCTCGTTGAACGCCATTCTGTAGGCCACCTTTCCATTCCCGTCGAGCACGTAGAAGAAGGGGACCGTGTTGACGCCGTACTTCCTGGAGCTGATGTCGCTCGATGAGTCGACCACGACGGTCACGTCCGGTGTCGTCGCCCTGTAAAAGGGGGCGATCTCTGTCGCCGTGCCACCGGCATTGACGATCGCCACGGACACACCCTTCGAGGCGTAGTCGTTCTTCAAGCGCGGGACGCAGACCATCGCTTTCTTGCTGTAAGGGCAGGTTGTGGAGCCGAAGACGAGGAGTGTGGCCTTGTGTCCCTTCAAATCGGCGAGGGAAACACTCTTGCCCTCCAGCGTCGATGCGGAAAAGGCCGCTGCCGGCGTGCCGGCCAAAGGGAGAGCCTTGTCAAAGCTCGTCTTCTTCGCGCCCGGTTTCTCAGCCGCCAGTGCGTCGACGATCTCGGCCACGCGGTCTTCTTCACAGTCGCCCTTGAAGCGCATCTCGCCGTCGCGGTCGAAGATATAGAGTGTCGGATAATAGTAGAAATCGAGAGATTCTGCGGCTTGCCGGTCGGTGTCGACGAGGGAGCGGATCCCCGGATTCCACCCGTCGGGCAGAGTCATGACCCCGCCCGGCGGCGGCACCTCGACGCGCACGATCGACACGCCGTCAGGCTTGGACTCGTCGTACTTCTTGAGGATCCGATTGGCCTCTTGCGAACCGGGACACCTGGGCGACCCCATGAGGAGCACGGTCACATCCCCCTGGCAATCGGAGAGAAGGGGGCTCGAATAAAGGTTGACCGTACCCCCGTCTATTGCTCCCGCCGCCGGAATCGCATCCGACTGACAGGCTGAAATGACGAGCAATGATCCGGCCAGGGTGAGGAAGAGGAGCGCCTTGTTCATGATTGGACTCCGGTAAAGAGATCTCCGCCAGTAAGCGATCGATTATACACGCAAGGCGCCCCGTTTTTCAAACCGTCTCGTAACGGTCCGCGCGTACGAAGTAGATCCCCGCTTCCTTGACGGGCTCCTTCGTTGCGCGCTCCCATGCGGCGCGATAGAGTTCGATCTGGGGGCGGTACTTGCCGACCAGATCGCCGAGCGCCTTCGGCGATCGGTCGTCGGTCTTGTAGTCGACGATCACCCAGCCGTCCTTCTCCCTGAAAACAAGATCGATGACGCCTTTGACGATATCGAGGCGCGGCGCGTCCTCCGGGGCGAGATCGACGTGGACCGGCACTTCGGTCAGGTACTGTCCGCTCTCCCTGGCGCGCTTCCAGAGAGCCGATCGTGTGACTCTCTTCACGAGATCGAGCGCATCCTGCGCAAAGGCCACGTCAAGCTCCTTCTCGACGACGAGACTCAGGGCGAACGATTCGAGATCAGCGGCGGGATCGGCCATGGTCGTTTCGAGAAGACTGTGGATCACCGTACCTTTGAGAGCCCCATCCTTCCCGGATGAGTCCCCGCTCCCGCGCGGCACGACGCGATCGTCGGAAGCGTGTGAAGCCAGGCGCACTTCGTAAGAGTGCTCGCGCAGCACGCTCCACCTGCTCGCGATACTCTGCTCGCCCTCGTTCACGTCGGCGAGAGTCACATCGATGCCCGCTTCGTCCGGTGCGTGCCGCGGGCCGGGATCGTCGAGTTCGCCGAGGGCGCCCAGGTGGCTGTCGAAGAACTTCCAGTCATTGTAATGATTGCCCTTGGCCCTTCTCACGATGGTGAGCTGAACGCCCGCACGGGTGGCGGCCACGTACATCCGCCGCTGTCCTTCCGCCTCGAGGAACTGTCGCTCCGTCTGCTCGAGTCTATCCCACTCGGCCGGTCTGGCCAGAAGCGGCCCGCGAGGAGACGGGCCGCGGGCCTCACCGTACACGGCGAGGTAACCGCCAACGGTTCGGCTCGAGCGGTCGATGTGACTGTGCGCGGTGTGCTTAAAGAATCCCGTTGGATCGGCCAGATAGACGAGCGGCGCCTCGAGCCCCTTGGCCTTGTGCAGATTCATGATTCGAACGGACGCGGCCTGATCCGCTCGGGCCGAGATCTCATCATGCTGCTCATCGCCATCGAGAATACGCCCCACGTAGCCGGTCAGCTCCGCCGCCGACCAGGCGCTCGCCCGGCCGGAGCGCAAGACCTCGAAAACCTTGCAGAGAGTTCCGCTCTGAACATCTCCGCCCGCGGCAGTCGCCGCCCGCGGCATGAGTCCGAGACGGCGTGCGATCTTCTCCGCGGCCGCGGCGGGGGGCAGCTTGGCCAGCCAGCGGTGGGTGTCCGACAGCTCCTTGAAGGCGCGTTCCAGCAGATCGCGATCGGCCTCCTCGAGCCGCTCGGGAATCTTCTCGAGAAAAGAAAGTCTCCCACCGGCGCTTGTGAAAGCGAGGAGGGTCCTGTCGCTCACGCCGAAGAGTTCACTGCGCAGAACGGCAACGAGCGCCACCGGATCGTGGGGCCGGCTGATCGCCACCAGGCAGCGGTGCAGGAGATCGAGCTCGTCCACGTTTTTCAGACCGCCGCCGCCCGTGACCTGGACCGGAATGCCCAGGTTCTGCAGAGAGCGCGCGTACAGCCCGAGGTGTTTTTTCTTGCTGGCGATTATCAGAAAATCGCCGAACCGGACCGGCCTCTCGCCTCCAGGTTCGTCTGGATCGAAAATGGCCGCTCCGCCGTCCACCAGACCGCGAATCGTCCGCGCCAGGAAGTCGCGCTCGAAGTCGATCGCCTCGTCATTGACCTTGTGTTCCTCGGGCACGGCCAGCACGCGCACTCCGCCGACACGGTCGGAGCCGACACGGTCGGAGCCGACACGGTCGGAGCCGAGAGCGGCCGCGCCGGGCGCGGTCCGCCACGGTTCGAGCGGCACGTGGCGAGGAGAAAAATCATCGGCCGCCTCCGGGAATTCCTTGTCGAAGACCGCGTTGACCCAGTTCACGACCGGCGAGAGGGTGCGAAAGTTCGTGCTCAGTGACAGGACCCGGCCGCCGCTCGCGACGAGGATCTCCTTCACCTCGTTGTACATCACGATGTCGGCGCGGCGGAAACGGTAGATCGACTGCTTCGGGTCCCCCACCACGAAGAGCGAGCCGGGAACGGGCCGGCAGCGCTTCCAGTCGTTTTCCGCCGGATCGTCCGCGGTGAGCAGGAGAAGAACCTCCGCCTGGACCGGATCGGTGTCTTGAAACTCATCGACGAGCAGATGAGAGAACCGCCTCCTGAAGTACTGGCGCACATGGGAGCCCGAGCGAAGAAGGGCGGCCGTCTTCAGGAGTATGTCCTGGAAGTTGAGCAGTCCGCCTTCCCGGCGGAGATCGTCGTAGACCGTACGCGCGCGCGCAAAGAGACGCAAGATCGGTTCGTAGCACGCCGCCTGAAACTTCTTCACGAAGGGGACGGCATGGTCACTGGCGAATTCCTCCCATCGCTGGCGCTCGGCCTTTCCTGCTTCCGATCCACCTTTCTTCTGGTAATCGGCCCAGTACTTCTGCGTCATGGCCGTCCGTGGGAGAAAGAGATCGAGCATCTCCTTGAGCTCCACCGGATCGTCGAGGTCGACTTGCCGCGCCAGCCTGGCCACCTGGCAATAGCGATTCATGAGCATGTCCGAACCCCTGTCCGGCGGAAAGGTGGGGATCAGCGTCTCCATGTGGCGTGCGTAGTCCTCGAGCGCCCGCCTCACCTGTCCGGTCTCCCGGAGGGGTGTTTCGGACGCGGGCCACTCGTCCACGTCGGGAAAGTCGGCATACCGTCTGAATGCAGCGCTCAGGTCCCTCGTTTCGATCCCCAGAGAGCGCAGCTCGTCGAGCAGGGGATCGCTCCGTGCGATGAGCTGCACCGTGGTCTGCTCCCAGGCGTCCTTCCGGAGCTGCGCGTCCTCGTCGTCCTCGATTTCAGCGAAATCGACAGCCACCCCCCCTTCCACGGGGCGTTCCCGCAGAAGGCGGGAGCAGAAAGAGTGGATCGTTCCGATGAAGCATCCCTCCATACCGGCCAGTGCCGCGGCGAGGCGCTCGGCACGAGGGCCGGGATCGGTCTTTGAGCGGACGGCCTCCTCCAGCTCGACCTGGAACCGCGAACGCAGCTCGGCAGCCGCCTTACGCGTGAAGGTGACCGCGGCGAGGTTGCGGACCGTGCACCGCCCTTCGGCCAGAAGAGCCACCATGCGGCCAACCATGCTCGTGGTCTTGCCTGTCCCGGCAGCCGCCTCCACGAGCAGGGATCTGTCCAGATCGGACCTGATGAGGTCGCGGACCTCCTGATCGGGGGGCAGTCTCTGCTGAGCACTAGTCATACTGCTTCAACTCCAGGAGCGGTGCGAGAGCATGGTTGGCCTCGCGGGCCAGTTTTTCGCGCGCCGCGGCCGGCTCCTCCCCGCAGGCGGGAAGGTAGTCGCAGTATCGGCACCGGTCCGGCTCGACGGTGCGCAGGAAAGCACCCTCATGCGCGACGCGACAGAGGGCGTCGACCACGGAACGCCAGTCGGAAAGCTCTTCGCGCGTCCACGTCAGGCGTTCGCCCCGGCCGCGTACGCCGGGAAAGAAATAGCCGGACCGCTCGATCGCGGCATCGGCCGCGATCTCCTCGCGCAGACGATCCCCGGAGAGAGCCATGTAGAGGGCGTGCTGGACCACGCGTCCATTGCCATAGATCGCGGCATCGGAGTATTTCCCGGAACCGCCCGACTTGTAGTCCCAGAGCTCGAAGACCCGGCCCCGCGCTCCGACGATCTCGTCGATCCGATCGATGCGTCCCCGGGCCCGGATCGCGCGGCCGTCGATCAACGAGAGCCGCACGGGGTCAGCGCGATCGATGCCGGAACCGTCCCCGTGCGAGCTCATGCCGATCGAGGCCTCGAGAAACAGGGGGCGCCTCGTCTGGCAATGCGACTCCTCATCCCGAAGAAAGATGCGCGCCGACTTTTCCAGTTCGCGTGCCTGCGCCTGAAACACGCTTTCACTGCACACGGGATGGATATCACGATAGAACGCGACCTTTTCGGCCACGATCGTCTGCAGCCGGGACCAGTCCCGCTCGAAGGAGGGGGGCAGCTCTTTCGCGGCGAGACGCTCGCACATGAAGGAATGCAGGACCTCATGCAGCACGGAACCGAAGGCGAGGGGATCGAGCCAATGCTCCGTGTCGAACTGAAGTTCATCAGGCCTCTTGATACCGAGCACGTACTGGAAGAAATAGGCACGCGGGCAGGTTCCGATCTTTTCGAGGGCGCTGGCCGACAGGACCGGTCCGCCTTCGTTGAAAGGATCGTGGTTCGTGCCGGCGATCCGCACCGAACCGTCCCACTCGGTAAATGAGTCCCCCTCCCGCGCGGCAGCCGCCCGGAAGCCCTGCGCGAGGAACGGATAGCGCTCGCCGACGAGGTCGCGCGCGCTGTTGACCCGGCCGCCACCGCAGAGCCGCCAGAGCCACCACTCTCCGCTGTCGATCGCCTGCGCGCTCACGGCGGGCACGAACGCCGCTGGCGTGCCGAGCCACTTGTCGAGATCGCGGTGATCACCGTCGCTTTTGCCGCACAGATCCCGAAACGCGTCCAGAACGGCCGGTCCCGCGAAGAGGTCCCGGTCTCCGACCAGATCGCGGCAGGAGAAACCGAGATGCGCCTTGCCGCGCAGCCGCGCGCGAAGCCGATCGAAGTCGCTCTTTTTTTTCTTCAGGCGCTTTTCGGCCGTGGCCAGTTCGGTCGAGAGGTGCGTGCGCTCGTCATCGAGAAGCAGCGGGTCCTGTGCGCCGACGCCCGGAAAGCGCCCGTCGTCGAGGCCGATGATAAAGGTGTGCGGCCGGCCCGAGTGTCCGGCAGCGCCGATGTTGGAGACGTGAATGCGTCCGGGCCGAGGTCCGCTCCCCTCGACGTGCACCTCGTCGGGAAGACGCTCGAGCCAATCCCATGCATCGAAGCTTCCCACTCCGCCATCGGTAATGAAGGCCAGGGTCTCCGTTATCTTGCGAGTGAGCTCATCGAAGGCGTTGCGATCGAAGCGGTTCACGCTTCGCGCACATTTTTTCAGGAAAGAGAGCGCCCCTTCGAGGATCGCGGCCGGAGCGGCATCCGAATCGGGTGCGGCACCGAGCAAATTCTTCAGGAGGGTCTCGAGCAGCTCAAGGCACTCGACGTCGTCGCGGTTCTTCTTGATCCTCTCCGCGACAGAGCCGCTGTCGGTCTCGGCCTCCTCGTCATTCGCGTCCCGCCCCGTCCTCTTTTCCAGCGCGGTCATTGATTCGCGAATCTGCTTGATGTAGCGATCGCGGCCCATGCCGATCCCAAGGGCGCCGAAAAGCCCGGCCAGATGAGAAAAACTTGTCTCCCATTCGCCGGGAGACTCCACTTTCAGGAGTCCCTCGTGAATCATCTCGCTCACCGTCTTCTGGAGAAATCCATTTCCGATCCACGACACCCACCCCGCGAGCGCTCTTCCGGGGCGCATGAAGCGGGCTGGCAATCCCTCGGCAAAGGTGGCGGGCATCTCAAAGCTCGCGACCTCCTCTGAAGTGCAAGCCAGAGTATCGTAGATCAGGCGAAGATAGGTCTCCGAATCGGTATGAACGAGCTCGACCTGATCGAGCGGAATCGACTCTTCCAGACAGAGACGGAAGACGTGGCGCACCTCGTTGATCTCGCCGGTTGCCCGGAAGAGCAGGGTCTCGGCCTCCTCGCCCGTCACAGTGTTTTTTTCGTCAACGGGGAGCGTGTGTCTGATCGAATCGGGAAAGCCGTCGATCAGATCCTTCTCGAGAGCGCTCTCGAAAGTGTCCTCCCGATGAAGGAGCAGCAGGCCATCAGGCAGACAGCCCGGATCGGTCGTCAGCCGGGATCGGGCGAGGCAGAAGACCTGTGCGTCGTCGGCGAAGCGGAGATCCTCGAGAACCGAGGCCCATTCCGCGAGCAGTGCCTTGATGTCTTTTCCCTTGGCGTCGATCTCGAATCGACCGGTGTCGATCCGGTCAGGCTCGACGCCGGCCAGCCTGAGATCCCTGATCGTTTTGTAGAGAGTCTGCGCGAGACCCCAGCCGGGTTCGAGCCCCGAAAGATAGGAGCCGGCGGTGCGTTTGCTCGATCTGGACCAGACCAGGTCGGCCACGATGGGGCCGGCCGATCCGGGAAAATTCTCGAGCGTCTTTTTGGCGAGCAGAGGTCCGGCCAGATGGAGGGCCAGAGCTTTCAGGGTCCAGACGCGCACGTTCACGACCGGTGTTCCCGAAGCGACAATCGTCTCGATCCACTGGTCACCCGCCCTGTGCGAGGGTGCGATGAGCCACTTCTCGGCAAGCGGATATTCTTCACAGACGGAAGCCAGGGCGCGGCTGAGGCGGTTGGCCAAGTGCGTTTGTTTCGCCGGCTTGCTCATGGAAAGCACTCAACCCCTGGGGCGGTTGGCGATGAGGGGCTGCGGTTTCAGTTCGGATCGAGATCCTGAATTCACCGGCGAAGAACCTAGTCCTGCGCCTGGCTCGGGTTCTGATTCGTGAGATTCAAGGTCATATGAAGCAGTTCGTGAGTCTTCCTGGGTGGAATCTGCAATCTGGCGAGGGCGAAATGATGACTGCTCGAGCAGCCATAGTTACGGTAGAGGCCGCGGCTGTCGAAATCCTGGAGATAGAAGCCGAGCTCCGTGTCGTGATCGCCCCTAAGGCCTTTGAATTCAGTTAGTTGTGAAACCAACTCCTCGTCGGTAAGCCCCCTGTTCAGGTGCATAAAAAGATCCCCTCTTCGTGCAAAATCGAAAACTTGGTGCTCGGTATGAAGCCCCGGAGCAGGCTTTTCCAACCACTTCTAAAGACCCTCAAAACATACCTAACACTCACCTAACGTTCAAGCCAAAAAAGCGAAAGCTTATATAGGTAATTACCGATGCTCTCTCATCGACAAACGGAGACGCGACTTACGGCCGTTCGTTTGTCTTTGATATTTATATGTTTATGGATATTTTACGCATTTGAACAATCAACGTCGATCGGACGCGCCCTACTTGAGCGCCTCGGTCTTGGCAGCGTAGAAATCGCGGTCATAGCGCCAGGCCTTGTGGACATCGTCGGGAAGGGTCGGCGTGCCCTTTACGATCATCGAGGTGACGTTCTTGGCGATCCCCGGACCCATCATGAAACCCTGTCCGCACATGCCAACGGCCAGGATCAGTCCCTCGATGCCGTCGATCCGATCGACGATCGGGATCCCGTCGGGCGTCATGGGATAGCACCCGCGCCAGACGCGGCGGATGAGGAGGTTCTTGAGCCGCGGAACGAGGGAGATCATGCGGTTTGCCAGGATCGGCAGGAACTCGGAGAGGCTCTCGCGGTCCTGGCCGATGAAGAGATCCTTGGGCGTGTAACAGAAGATGATCTGCCCTTCCTTGTTCTGGCCGAAGTAGAAGTTGGCGGTCTTGCCTTCCGGACCGGGCCGGAGGTCGACGACGAGCGGCTCGAGAAATGGCGCCACCGGCGCCGAGATCCCGGCTTCGTGCGCGTCGGGCGTGACCGGAATTGACCTGCCGATCCAGTCGCTGTGCTCTGCAGCATCCGCACCGGCGGCCAGAACCACGGTGCCGCACGAGTAGGTTCCCTTGTCAGTGACCACACCCGTGATGCGCGCGCCCTCCTTGACGTATCCGGTCACCCGTTCGTTGAAACGGTAGTCGGCGCCCTTGGCCTGCGCCTCGCGCTGAAAGGCCACGGCAGTTAGAAGGGGCGAGATCTGGCCGTCCTCGGGCGAGTAGGTGCCGCCGACCAGCCCCTCTGGGCTGATCCCGGGAACGATCTCGGCCACCCTGTCGGCATCGACCCAGTCGATGTTGAGGCCGAACTCCTTCTGGATCGGCAAGATCCCCTTGAGTGTCTTCTCGATCGGCGCCGTGTAGACAGGGAAGCAGTAGCCGCCCGGTTTCCACCCCACGTCGAAGCCGTAGGTCTCTTCCCAGGTGGTGAAGATCTCGAGGCTATCGAGACAGGTCAGGATCTTGGCCGGATCGGAATGGGTGGCGCGCACTCCGCCGATGGCGGCCTTGTTGTCACCCTGGCCCGACGCGGGCCGCTTCTCGAGAACGAGGACCTTGAGCCCTTCCTGGGCCAGAAAGCACGCCGTCGGTCCGCCCACGCTTCCTGCGCCGATTATGATGACATCGTAAGCGTTACTCGTTTTTGCCACCCTCACCTTCCTCCTTCTTGACAAAATCGCCGAGGTGCACCTCGGCGACGAGCGGTCTGATCGACGGCACTGTCACCTCGGACAGATCGACGCCCTCCTCGCGGAAGATACGCAGGATCTGCTCGGTGCAGGTCTTGCCGCCGCACCCCCCCATTCCGGAACGGACCACGACCTTGAGCTGATTCATGTCGCGCACGCCGGCGCGAATCTCTCGCACGATGTCGCTCTTGCGCACCCGCTCGCAGCGGCAGATGAAGGGATCCTTCTCCAGGGCCGCGTCTTCGGCCGGTGGGCCGTCGGCCGGCTCGCGCATCAGGAAGCCCGCCACTTTCAGCTTGTGCTCGCTCGGCACCTCGAGAAGGAGCAGCCTGCGGCGGTCCTGATCCTCGCGCGTGCGCATGGCGATCACCCTTCCTTCGCCGACCGCGTTTCCATCCATGTCGGTGGTCGTCACCGAACTCCCGAAGGGAATCTCCTGATCGATGAACTCGAAGGGCAGCATGAGAAGCGCCGTCTTGCCCGTGGGATCGTAATCGTTCATCACGAGATTGATGGCAAGGCCCGGGCAGGCGAGCACGCACCGGCCGCACCCCACGCAATCGGCGGTGAATTCGGGCAGGGCCATGATCGACGGTTCGACCTTGATCAGGCCGTGGGGGCATGCTTCCGAGCAGGGATTGCAGGGAATCTCTTGGACGCAGCGGATCACGGGAAAGACGTCGGCCGACTCACGGTTCCATTCGTCGGGAACGAAGGGCACCGCCTCGCCCGGCTTGCTCCTCAGAATCGCCGCCAGCGGCTCCCATTCCTCGGGGATGTTGACGTTCATGCCGAGGTCGCTGGCGATCTGGCGTCCCGTGATGCGGCCCGAGAAGATCGCCGACGACGCCTCGGCGATCTCGGCCGTGTCGCCGGCGGCATAGACGTTCATGCCGTATTCGCGCGCTTTCTGGAGGAGTTCGTCCACGGGAGAGAGTCCCACGGCGATGAGCAGGGTGTCAACGTCGAAGGTGCGCGCCGTTCCCGGAAGGGGCTGAAAGTTTTTGTCGATGGCGGCGATCACCACGCGCTCGACACGCTCGTCGCCCTCGGCGCGGAGCACGGTGTGCGACGTCCAGACCGGCACGCCGAGCCGCTTGATCTTGTCCTCGTGAACCTTGTACCCGCCGCAGCGCGGCAGCGCCTCGACGAGGCCGGCCACGTCGATCCCGGCTTGAAGCGCATGGTAGGCGCCGATGAGGCCCACGTTGCCGCCGCCCACGATGAAGATCCTTTTCGACGAGCGGATCAGATCGCGGTTGACCAGCGTCTGAAACGCGCCCGCACCGTAGACTCCGGTGAGGTCGCTGCCCGGGAAAGACAGACTCTTCTCGCGCGCGCCGCAGGCGATGAGCACGGTGTCTGTCTTGACGAGCCTGTAGCCATCGCGGCCCGCCACGCCGATCTTGCCGTCGTGAAAGACCCCCACGACGGTGGCATCGAGCCAGATCTTGACGGTGGGCAGTCTCTGCACCTCGGCGGCGAGCAAGTGGCCGATGTCGATGCCCCGCGTGCCCGCCCAGCAGTCGGCCACCGATCCGAAAAAGTTGTGCGTTTGCAGGCTGAGCTTGCCGCCCAGTTCGGCCTTGTCATCGATTATGAGAACGCCGATACCGAGCCGGCCGAGTTCGATCGCCGCGTTGATGCCCGCCGGGCCGCCGCCCACGATGAGGACCTGGATCTCGAATTCGTCGACATCGGGCGTCGACTTCTCCGTGCCGGCGTCGCCGAGCTCGGGCCAGCCCTCGCAGCTCTCGACCTGCATTCCGGGTGTGACGGGCGCCATGCACGACTTGACCGGCCTGCCGTCAGCCACGACGGTGCACTGGGAGCACTGGCCGTTCACACAGAAGATGCCCTGGGCGCCGCCATCGCTATGGTGGTGGCCGAAGACGGAGATCCCCGCGGCGTAAAGGGCGGACGAGATCACTTCACCGGTACGCGCCTTGAGCTTGCGGCCGTTGAAGAAGAACTCGATGTCCGGTTCGGGCAGAGGCGGAAGGATCGGGTGCTGGTTGAGTCTGTGGTCGCCTTTCGGGTCGGTCATGATCTCCCCTCCACATTGGCGGCACTCTTGGTGGCATTCTTGGCGCCACTGAGTGCTTCCTGAAACGCCATGACTGGCCGGGGCCGCAGCCCTTGCTGCCAGGCTCCTTCGCGGCCAAAAATCGAGAGCTGGGCCACCTGCGCGGGGCAGACGCAGGTCGCGTTCTGCGCCTCCATGGCGCGTATCAGTTCGGCCCGTTCGGCGGGTTTGATCTGAAAGCGGAACTCGGCGCACGCGGCCGGCGCCTCGCGAGCCACGCCTGGCAGGCTGTCGAAAGTGACGAGCTCCACAGTGTCGCCAAAGTCGGGCGCGCAACCATCTGCACAATATGCGTACACACGCCGCGCCCCGCTCTTCGCCACCTCGCGGGCGGTCATCAGAACGCGCGCGTCGATACCTTTGAGTTTCAGCAAGGCGGCCGCGTCTTCGAGAAGGGACCGGACCCCACCGTCGGTCACGATCAGCGAAAGGAGCCTGTCCACGACTGGCAGATCGCCGACATAGACAACTCCGTCGGCAGCGCTGCTGCCGAAAAGCTCTGTCAGATCTGGCGGAAGAGAGGGTGCGAGCTCGTCCCGATCGAGGAGCCACTGCATGATCTGCCTGGCGCGATCCATCCCGAGGGAAGCGTCGCCAATGTCGGCGATCGGGTCGCCGGTGTCGGCGATCGGGAAGGCCTCGGTGAGCGGCGTGGCGGCGAACTCATTTTCAACCCCGGCGCACGCCCTGGCCGGACCGTCGAAACCCGCGGGCGGCACCACGAACCGAACGCGTCCCGCACCGAGGCCGGCGAGCGCGGCGAGCTCTTCGCAGACGCGCACCCTTTCGGCGGCCATGTCCTCGCCCGGACCGAATTCGCAGGTTTCCTTGCTCCGGCCCACAACGAGCACGCCCCTGGCGCCGCGCGCCAGGCATTCGAGAATGTCTTCCGTTGTAACGCGGCCCACGCAAGGCACGGTGACCGAAATCAGGTCGCCGGGAAGCACAGAGCGCGGACAGGCGAAAGCAACGACCCGGTCCTCGATGCTCTCTTCTGGAAGAGAGGTCTCGGGGCTGGTCCGTCTGATCGCGCCGGTAGGGCATGCGCCGGCGCAGAGGCCGCAGCTCACGCAGACGTCGGGCGCGATCGCCGCAACGAGGGCGCCCGTGCGGAAGGCCTTGACCCTCGGGATCGACAGGGGACAGACCTCTTCGCATACACCGCAGCCGCGGCAGATGTCCGCCACGACCTCGAAGGGAGGCAGCTCGAATTCCCTGTTCCAGATACGCGCCACGTTCCGGCCGCGGTCGAGCACGATCTCGCCCGTAGGACAGACGAGTGCGCACGCGCCGCAACCGGCGCAATCCTCGCCGACCTTGTCGGGCCGAGGGCCGACCTCCTTTTCCGAGCCCCGGCCGAGGGCGGCGATCGCAGCGGGACCGAGATCCTGGCAGACGCGGACGCAGAGGCCGCACATGACGCACTTGTCCGCACCCTCGATAGTGGTGAAACCGCTCATCTCGATCCCCTCGGCGCGCGCCATCCGGCGTACCGCGTCGGTATCGGGACAGCGCGCGAGGAGCATCTCGAGCAGTGTGCGGCGCGTGGCCACAACCCTGTCGGAGTGTGTCGACACGATGAGTCCCGGTTCCACCGGGTAGAGACAGGAGGTCACCAGGCCCGACCAGCCCTTCCAGTCCGCGTGGGTGATCTCAACCACGCAGAGGCGGCACGCACCGGTCGGCTCGAGCGCGTCGTGCTGGCACAAGGTGGGCACATCGATCCCCATATCGCGGATCGCATCGAGGAGCATGGTGCCCGTCGCGGTCACGATTTCGCGGCCGTCGATCGTGATCGTGAAGGTTTCCGTGAAGGTTTCGGTCATCGTCCTTTCTTCTCCGATTCGTGCACGCTCACACCGTGATAATGGAATCGAACTTGCAGCTCGCCACACAGATCCCGCAGCGGTCGCAGAGCGCCTCGTCGATCGTGTGGGGCTTTTTCTTCTCGCCTGTGATCGCCTCGCGCGGACAGGCCTTGAGGCACATCGCGCAGCCGTTGCAGCTCTCGTCGATCTTGTACGTGATCAGCGCCCGGCAGACACCCGCGGGGCACTGCCTGTCCTTGATGTGCGCCTCGTATTCGCTCCTGAAATATTTCAGCGTGGAGCGGACCGGATTGGCCGCGCTCTTTCCGAGCCCGCACAGAGAGCCGTCATCGAGGACTTCGAAGAGCTGCTCGAGCCGGCCGAGGTCATCGGCGCGGCCCGCGCCGGCGCAGATCCGGTCGAGGATCTCCTTGGTGTTGAGAAGGCCGAGACGGCACGCCGTGCACTTGCCGCACGACTCCTCGTAGAGGAACTCGATGAAGTAGCGGGCCACGTCGACCATGCACGTATCCTCGTCCATGACGATCATGCCGCCCGAGCCCATCATCGATCCCGCCCTGGTCAGCTCGTCGAAATCGACGGGGAGGTCGAGGAGCTCCTCGGGCACGCACCCACCTGAGGGACCACCTGTCTGGACAGCCTTGAACTTCTTGCCCTTGGGAATGCCGCCGCCGATGTCGAAGACGATCTCCCGGAGCGAAAGCCCCATGGGCACCTCGACGAGACCCGTGTTGTTGACCTTCCCCACGAGGGAGAAGATCTTGGTGCCCTTGCTCTTCTCCGTTCCGATCGTGTTGTACCAGTCGGCGCCCTTCTCGATGATGAGAGGGACGTTGGCCCAGGTCTCCACATTGTTGAGCACCGTCGGTTTTCCCCAGAGGCCGCTCTCGGCAGTGTGGATGTACTTGGCCCGCGGCTCGCCCACCTTCCCTTCGATCGACGTCATGAGCGCCGTAGATTCGCCGCAAACGAACGCCCCCCCACCGCGGCTGATCCGGATGTCGTAGGAAAACCCGGACCCGAGAATGTTCTCGCCCAGCAAACCAGCCTGCCGTGCTTGCTCGAGAGCAATCTCTAGATTAGCCACAGCCCTGGGATACTCATGCCGCACATAGACATACCCTTCAGCTTCGGTATGCCCGTCGAATCCACCTTCCTGGGTGGATTCGACACTCGCCGCGTCCTCGCGGCCGCCGTCATCGCGGCCGCCGTCCCCGCGGCCGCCGTCATTGCGGCCCGTGATAGCATAAGCACCGATTAACATGCCCTCGATCACCGAGTGGGGATTGCCCTCGAGGAGGGAGCAGTCCATGAACGCGCCCGGATCGCCCTCGTCGGCATTGCAGAGGATGTATTTTCTGTCAGCGTCGTTCTTGCGGCACGACGCCCACTTGCGCGCGGCATGAAATCCTGCGCCGCCGCGGCCGCGCAGCCCGGCGCGGCGAATCTCGCCGATCACCGCTTCCGGATCTTTCGCCGCGAGCACCTTGGCCAGCGACTGATATCCCCCGGCGGCGATATAGTCCTCGATGCTGTTCGGATCGAGATGGGCATTCCGGCTCATCAGGAGGCGTTCCTGCCTGGCGTAAAAGGGGATGTCCTTTTCCAGCGCGATCGGTTCTCCCGAGTGTGGATCGACGTAGACGAGACGCTCGACGATCTCTCCCTTGCCGATCGTTGTCTCGATGATCTCGGCCACATCGCCGGGCTTCACCCCCTGGTAGAGAATTCCCTGCGGCCGAATCACGACGAGGAGGCCGCGCTCGCAGAAGCCGTGGCAGCCGTTCGACTGGATGCGTACCGCGTCGGAAAGCCCTGCCTCCTCGAGACGGTTGCCGAATGCGGCGATGAGCTCTTCAGCCCCCAGGGCGCGGCAGCCGCTTCCAGCGCAGATCGAGACGACAGCGGTCTGGACTCCGCGTGCTGCACTCAATGACTCGCGCAACTCCTCGAGTTCCGCGGTGCTGCTGATCGGGCCGAGCGCTTGCCTCGCGGCCGGCGCGAGCGAAGGCGCACACGTGCCGCAGCAGCTCGCCTCGCCGGGAGGCGCCTCGGAACGGCACTTCTCGATCGTGCCCGTGAGCTTGCGGGGAGTCATCTCGCCGTGGACCGCGTCGTCGACGAGGAGAACGGGGCCGAGTGCGCAGGCGCCCACGCAGTGAACCGAGTTGAGAGAGAACTCGAGGTCGTCGGTTGTCCCACCCGGCTTGACGCCGAGCTCTTCAGAGAGCTGGTTGACGAGGCGGCCCGCGCCGCGCACGTGGCAGGCTGTTCCCGTGCACACGTCGACCTTGTGCCGACCGCGCGGCACGAGCGAAAGGGTCTTGTAGAAGGACGCCACCGAATAGACGCGGCTTCGCGGCAGGCCGAGTCCGGCCGCGACTGTGTTGATCGCCTCCTCCGGCAAATAGTTGAGCGCCTCCTGAACGTCCTGAAGGACCATGATGAGGCTCGATTCCTTCCGCGCGTAGCGGTCGAGGATCTCGTGGACGATGGTGGCTTGCGAAGACATCGCTTCTCCGGGGATCAGGATAAAAGGCCCTATTCTATTTTTTTATTAATCTCTGTCCATAGGGGAAATTCGCTATTCGCTTCCCGACTTCGAGAGTCGAAAAGGCCGCCTGCTCGGGCGGAGGCTCCCAAGAAAACGCGAAATGTGCGGATTGCTGTTCGGGAAGAACAGGCGGAGTGCTGTTCGGGAAGAAAAGGATGCGAGCGATGGCAATACCGGCCGGGCAGGCTCTTTACAGCCCGTCAGTTAGCAGCGCCTTCCAACAATCCCTGTCTCTCTCCTTCGTCGGGGGTATATCTCAGTACCCATACTCGAAGGCATCCACGAAAATGTTCGTCCCTGTAGAAGAGCTGTTTTTGGTTCCCGTCGCCTGGATGGTGATCGTGTGGGAACCATAGTCGAGGCCGGTTGCCGTGAACAAGACCTTCTGGTACTCCATGGTGGGCGAGTAGAGATCGATATATTTTTGAAAATCGCCATCGATATAGATACACGCCCAGCCGGCAAAACTCGCCCGCGCGCCGATCCACGAAATCGAATCGCCGTTGAAGGTGAATTTGGCTCCGGCAAAGGCGTTGCCCGTGACCGAGACCGTGGACGCGCTCGTGAACGAATCATGGTAGCGTCCCCAGTTGCCCGAGAAGGTGACGAACTCGGATTCGTCGTCCCGGCGGTGCAGGTTCTGCACCCGCTCCCACGTGGCGCCCCAGTCGGTCGATCTCATCACACCCTCCCAGGTTCCGAGAAAGAGTGTTCCGTCAGAGATGAAATCGGGAGACATGGCAGAGGAGAGAATGAACTTGCCCCGAAGGTCGAGATAGGACCAACTGTTTCCACCGTCGGTCGACTTGAAGACGCCCTGGGTCTTGGTCCCGGCAAAGAGAGTCTGATCGTTCGTGAAATTGGGCGACAGGAAAAGAGTATTGACCGTGGCGTCTCCCAGCCCGTTGCCGGCGTCCGACCAGGTGTTGCCGAAATCGGTCGACTTGTGGACGCCCGCTTCGTGGACGCCGGCGAAGGCGACGCCGTTCGAACTGAATCCAGGGGAAAGCGCAATCGAATGAATCATCTGGTTGTTGAGGCCGACCAGTCCCCAGCCGAATCCCCCGTCTGTCGAACGGCAGACGCCGAAGATGGTTCCGGCGAAGATCGTCTGGTCGGAGGCGTAGTCGGAAGAGATCGTCAGGCAGCGCGCCATGGGAAATCCAGGATCGATGGGCGTGAAGTTCGCGCCGCCGTCGGTCGTTTTGTAGAGAGCATAGATTCCGCTCGATCCATTGCCCGCGAAAAAAGTCTTGTCCGCCGCGTAGTCGGGCGAGATGGCCAGGGACCTGATGTAGATGAAATCGGAAGAGTTGACCGGCAGGCAGTACCATGAGTTGCCGCTGAGAGCCGATTTGTCGACGCCGGCCGAATCGGCCGCCATGACAGTATTGTCGTTTTTGTAATTGGGACTGATCGTCATCGCCGACGTGTGAATACTCGAGAGGCCGGTGTGAGTGGCTGTCCACGTATCGCCGCGGTCGGTCGTCCGGTAGATGCCGCCGCCGTAGGCGCCGACGAAAAGCGTTCCGTCGTTCTCGAAATCAGGGCTGATCGTCATACCTCGCGAGAGATTCTGGCTGAAAACGTCGAGATGACGCCAGCCGGTCATGTCGCTTCTCGACTTGTGGAGGCCTTCCCAGGTGGCGAGGTAGACAGTGCGGTCGAAGGCAAAGTCAGGCGAGAAGCTGAACTTGAAGTAGTGGATCGAGGTCTGGGTGGCCAGCGTGTCGAGGCCGCTGTTCATGATGAAGTAGTTGGCCCCGCCATTGACCGACTGAAAGACCCCCGCTTGGCGTGTGGCCACGAGAACCAGTTCGTCATTGGCGTAATCGGGCGACAGTCCCACGGAGGTCACGTAGAGTTCGGTCAGACCGTCATTGCGGCTGAACCAGGTGACGCCGCCATTATTGGACTTGAAAACTCCATAGCCCCAGGTTCCGGCGAAAACGGTTTGATCCTGCCCGTAGTTCGCCGAGAGCGCCACGCTGATCACAGGGACCCCGGCCGAACCATAAAACGGATCGAACCAGTTTCCCCCTCTGTTCGTCGATTTCTTGAGTCCTGAAGCGGTCCCCACGAACACGGTCTTGTCCGTGGTGAAATCAGGCGAGACGGCAATCGAGAAAATGGTCTTGTTGGTCAATCCCGAACTCGACTCGTACCAGATGTCCCCGCCATTGAAGGTCTTGTAGATTCCCTGACTCTCGCTCCCCACAAAAGCGATCCCGTCGTTGGCAAAGTCGGGAGAGAACGCCACGGTCTTGAACTTGATTTCGGGCAACCCGACGCTCGCCTTTTGCCATGTGGCGCATCCGTCGGTCGATCGGAAGACGGTCCCAGACCTGGTCGTGACGAATGCCGTTCCATCGGTTTCGAAATCAGGCGACAGAACCATATCGGTCGGAGTATGGTTGGGAAAACCGATCTGCGCGGGTAACCAGGATTCGCCCTGGTTGGTCGATTTCAAAATGTACTGATTGTTGTGTGAGAGGCAGCAAAAAACAGTATTGTCATTGCCGTAGCTCGGGCTGATCGCCACGGTGGGTACATTGTCGTGAGGCGAGTGAGCCAGAAGATCTGACGAACAGGCCAAAAACAGAGAGATGATCGGAAGAAGAAAGGTCACCACTTTTTTCATAGCCATACGACTCCGGGGGGGGTTGATCACATTGCCAATCTCTGTGGAACACATTCCTGTCTATTTCGACTTATACTTACACATAAACGCAAAAGCATGTCATTACGCTATTTAAGTTTCGTGTTTTGCAGCAGATAGTCGGCTCATAGGAGCCATAAAGTAGTGCTCTATAACCACTTATTCTATTGCGTAATCGGTAAAAAGCAATATAGTTTTCGAAAAACCTTTCTCTCCGGCGCGTTCTCGTATGAGGCGAGTTCTCATGTTGTACATGAGGCGAGTTCTCATGCCTTGCATGAGGCGAGTTCTCATGCCTTGCATGAGGCGTTTTCTCATGCCTTGCATGAGGCTCTTCGTCAGGATCGTGTGCCAATCATTCAAAGCATCATGGTCGCACGGATCGCGTTAACAATACAACAATCAACCTAGATATTTTAGTACTGACAGAATCGGTCCTCCCACAGACAGCCTCCCTCCGCCTTGGTCCTCTCTTCCAGTGCCGAGAGACTCTGAGATAGTCGCTGAATGCGCAGCCAAACCACATCTCCTGATGCAAAAAAAGATCATATCTATAACGGTTTACAAATATCAAAATTTACTGTACCGCATTCTTGAATTACCATCGGCTGCGTTTATCATTGACCCCTTACCGTTCTCTAGGCGAACGTGCATCACCAGCCCTCTCCAGGCCCCCAGCACAGCGCCGGTCCACGAGGTCTCTGTCAATAGATACAAACGTTCCCAACGTTCCAGCAACGAGGCGAAAGATGACGCTGAAAATAACCGATGTGAGCCACGACGAAGAGTTCATGCGCAAGCTCCATGAGATCAGCGGAGAAGATGTGAGCAAGTGCATGCAGTGCGGCACCTGCACGGGCGGCTGTCCCATGACCGACAAGATGGACGGCACGCCGCGCCAGATCATGCTCCTCTCCCACTATGGCATGAAGGACAAGATCTCGGCCGACAACACGGTCTGGCTCTGCGCCACCTGCAACACCTGCTACGCGCGCTGTCCGCGCGGCATCGAGATCCCCAAGGTGATGGAAGCGATCCGGCAGCTCAAACTCCGCGAAAACATCAACAAGGTCGAGCCCAACCAGATCCCTGCCGAGATTCTGGAAGACGCGCCCCAGATCGCCATTGTCAGTTGTCTGAGAAAAAACACCTCTTGATAATCGAGGATCAACCAGTCCCATGAAGATCTGTTACTACCCCGGTTGCACGTTAAAGACCAAAGCCCGAAACCTCGAGACCGCCGGCATCGAAGCCCTGCGCGCCCTCGACGTGGAAATGGAAGAGCTGGAGCGCTGGAACTGTTGCGGCGTGGTTTTCTCCCTCGCCGACGACGACCTGTTGCACCTGCTCGCGCCGATCCGCGATCTGATTCGTGTCAAGGACGCCGGCCACGACAAGGTCCTCACCCTCTGCTCCATGTGCTACAACACCCTCGCCCGCTCCAACCTCGTCATGAGACACAATGAGGAGAAGCGCGACACGATCAACACCTTCATGGAGGAGGAGACCGATTATTTCGGCGAGGTCGAAGTCATGCACCTTCTCAACTTCCTCCGCGACGAGATCGGGTGGGACAGGGTCAAGGAGCAGGTCAAGGTCCCCCTCAAGGGCCTCAAGATGGCGACCAATTACGGATGCACCCTCACCCGCCCCGATGAGGTGGGGATCGACTCCGCCGAGAACCCGACCGTGTTCGAGGACTTCCTCGCCGCGCTTGGCGCCGAGCCTGTCCACTTTCCGGCAAGCACTGATTGCTGTGGGACCTACCAGGTTCTGGGTAATCCCGAGGCGGCCGATGACGCTGTCGCACGGATCATCACGTCAGCCACCGACCACGGCGCCGAGGCGATCGTGTCGAGCTGTCCCCTCTGCGAATACAACGTGGGCAAACGCCAGGCCGCCCTTCTCGAGAAGAAAGACGGCCTCAAGGAACTGCCCTCCTTCTACCTCACACAGCTTATGGCCGTGGCCTTCGGAGCCGATCCGGAAACACTCGGATTCGAGCTCAATCACGCCGGTTCACTGCCTTTGCTGAAGGAGAAGGTGCTCGGATAAGAGAAGATAAAACCGATCTGGAAACCTTTGTTAATCGACTTGAAGTAAAGAGGAAACCATGAGCGAAGCCGCCACAGACATGCAGGCAAAATTGATTCCCATCTTCATCATGGGCAAGAGGTACGATGTGCCCGAGTCGCTGACCATCATGAAGGCGATGGAGTACGCCGGGTACCAGTTCATCCGCGGCTGCGGATGCCGCGGCGGCGTCTGCGGCGCCTGCGGCACGGTCTACCGCAAACCGGGCGACTACCACATCCGCGTGGGCCTGGCGTGCCAGACCGTGGTCGAGGCGGACATGTACCTGACCCAGATCCCCTTCTACCCGGCCAATCGAGCCGCCTTCGAGTTCGAGAAGACGACCGGCGAACCGGAGGACGTGTTCAAGGCCTACCCCGAACTCTTCCGCTGCGTGGCGTGCAACGCGTGCACCAAGGTCTGCCCCATGGATGTGCCGGTCATGGATTACATCTCGGCCATCAAGAGGGGCGATCTCGAGAAAGCCACCGAGCTCTCCTTCGACTGCATCCAGTGCGGTCTCTGCGCCACGCGGTGCATGGCCGAGATGGCCCAGTACCACATCGCCCAGATGGTGCGCCGCATCCACGGCTCCAAGGGAACGCCCAACGCCGACCACGCCGACACGATGGTGGCCGACATCAAGGAGGGCAAGTTCAACGAGGAGCTGGCCGACCTGAAGACGAAGAGCAAGGACGAGCTCAAGGAGATCTACACGGCCCGTCCCATGGAACCGGCCATGGCCGACGAGTTCTGGAAACCCGATCACGAGTAACGCCCGAACACGAGGACAGATAGTCAAGCCTTTCAAATAGAGATTGCAGAAAGAGGTGCACAATGCCTTATCCCGAAGCGCTCAAGGAGCTCATCAAGAAGGTCGAGGCCACCCGGCCCGAGCGTGTGGAACGGAAGAAGAAGGACGAGGAAGTCCCCTTCATGTCGCTCGACGAGCGGGGCGAGATCCTCAAGAAGTTCCATCCCGACGCCAAGGAAGAGGGACGGCGCGAACTCCAGGTGGGACCGTCGAAAGGCTATGCGATCGCCCACGAGATGGTCGATCTCCTCGAGGCGCGGAGTCGTGTGGAGCCGTCCACGGTCGATCTCTCCAAGGCCGACTACGAGACCGACGTGCTCGTCATCGGCGGCGGCGGTGCGGGAAGTGCAGCGGCTCTCCTCGCCCAGGAGCAGGGCGCCAAGGTCATCATAGCCACCAAGCTGCGCCACGGCGACGCCAACACGATGATGGCCGAGGGCGGGATCCAGGCGGCGACCAAGGGAGACAAGGACTCACCCGGCGTGCACTATCTCGACGTGATGGGCGGCGGCCACTTCGTGAATGTGCCCGAACTGGTGGAAAAGCTCGTCACCGAGGCGCCCGACGTGATCCGCTGGCTGCTTTCGCTGGGATGCAATTTCGACAAGTTCGACGATGGGCGCCTCATGAGCCTTCACGGCGGCGGAACGAGCCGCAAGCGCATGCATTCGGCCAAGGACATCACCGGCGCCGAGATGATGCGCACCGTGCGCGACGAGGTGCGCAACCGGAGCAAGGATATCACCGTGCTCGAGTTTTCACCTGCCGTGGACCTCGTGCTCAACGAGCACGGCCACTGCGGTGGCGCGGTCCTCTTCAACATGGAGACGGAAGAGTACTTCCTCGTCAAGGCCAAGGCGGTTGTCATGGCCACGGGCGGGAGCGGACGCCTTCACATCCAGAATTTCATGACCACCAACCACTACGGCGCCACGGCCGACGGGATCATCATGGCCTACCGCGCCGGCGTGCCGGTCTGCTTCCTTCACACCGTGCAGTACCACCCAACGGGCGTGGTCTTCCCCGAGCAGGCGGAAGGAATCCTGATCACGGAGAAGTTCCGCGGCGCGGGCGCCAATGTGCTCAACGTCAACGGCGACCAGTTCGTCAACGAGCGCGAGCCGCGCGACGTGGAAGCGGCGTCGTTCATCCGCGAGTGCACCGAGCGCGCACTCGGCGTGCCCACTCCTTCGGGCCGCTTCGGCGTCTGGCTCGACAGCCCCATGATCGAAAACCTCCAGGGGATCGGCTACGTGGAAAAGAACTTCCCCGGGAAGTTCATCCTCTACAGCCGATTCGACATCGACATCAGCAAGGAGCCGATGCTCGTCTACCCCACGCTCCACTACCAGAACGGCGGCGTCGAGTTCCAGTCGGACGGCACCACCTGCGTGCCGGGCCTCTTCGTGGCCGGCGAGGTGGGCGGCGGGATCCACGGCGAGAACCGCCTCATGGGTAACTCGCTCCTCGACATCATGGTCTTCGGCCGCGTTTCGGGAGCAACCGCAGGGAATTACGCACTCAACAGCGCCAAGGATGGCGCACTCAATCTCGAGCACGTTGCCACGTACAACAACGAACTCGAAGCAGCCGGTGTGGGACTCGACCGCGTCGCCCCCATGCTGCTCCCCGACTACACATTGCAGCACGTGAAAGACCGCCAGCTCACTTCCCGTTATGTGGGCACGGTGCGCTAAGAATCTGGGCGGGTCACCAAAATTGCATTTCGGCTCTAGGGCCGAAATGCAATTTTGGTGACCCGCC
>CAYXGI010000033.1:0-8270 GCA_964464495.1 uncultured Phycisphaerales bacterium | reverse complement strand
ACTCGGGCCTGCAAAAAAAATATCAATCCCCCACACCCGCAAAATATAAATTTTGGTCCCCCCGCCCAGAAAAAGAAACCCCTGCCAGTCGTGCTGACAGGGGTATTTTCTGTTGGATCAATCGCGATGCTCGCTAGCCTACCAGGATGATCTGTCGTCCCTGCGCGGTCCGCGCTCCCGTGCCTGGTTGACCTTCAGGGTCCGGCCGCCCATCTCGAAGCCGTTGAGCGCATCGATCGCAGCGTCAATCCCGTCGCCATCCATCTCCACAAAACCGAAACCGCGGGGACGGCCGGTCTCGCGATCATTGATCAGCTTGACCGAGACCACCTCGCCGTGGGTGGCGAAGAGTTCGCGGATCTCGTCTTCGGAAGCAGTGTAGGGTAAATTTCCAACATAAATGTTTGTCACCATTCGAAAACTCCTCAAAGGTCTCTGAACCGCTTCTCAGCCAAAGGCTGGCCGCGGTGGCCCAAAGGGCCCGTACTCGATCACTCCCAGTAAGAAATCAATTCTCCCAGGAAGAAAGAACTTCTCCCACCAACGGAGGGAGTCGATATCTTTTCTCTCCGGTTGTCACCAGATTCAAAGAAAAGACTTTAAAAAAAATCTTTGTAGCCGATTCAATTACCAGCTCGGCCGGCGGTCGTGTCCGCCACCTGGGCCGCCACCTGGGCCGCCGCCGGGCCTTTCACGGGCTTCGTTGACTCGAAGGGTCCGTCCACCGAATTCAGTTTCGTTGAGCGCCTCGATAGCCGCGCCTGCGGTTTCCTCGTCCATCTCCACAAAACCGAAACCGCGGGGGCGGCCGGTCTCGCGGTCTGTAATCAGCTTGACGGAGTGAACTTCGCCGTGCTGAGCAAACAGTTCGCGAATGTCGTCCTCGGACGCGCTGAAAGGAAGGTTGCCCACGTAGATCGTCTTGACCATTTCTGAAAACTCCTTAGATACACAAAAGCCATCAGGCGGTCCCCTCGAAAGGATCAGCCCGATGTCGCGAAAACAGGCCGGCGAGTACGGTCAAAAGGTGTATAGCCTTCGTCAATCAACACACGGCCTCGTGGCTATGAATCGCCAGGTAAGACGCACTGGTCAAGGCTCCGTCAACAACCAAGGGACCGATTCCCGAGAGTCGTCCATTCCACATCATGCGGGATGGACGCCATGCTGCCCGATGCATTCCATGCGTTTGGAGAATAGCTGATATTCCCGGCGGGTCCTGTCAACAGGTCGTCTCTTGTAAACTCGTGCAGGCACAAACAACGCTTGAAAAACCTCAGAATACCAGCAGCTCGTGACGGAGCTGCCGCGCAAGGGGATCGCCTGCCTCAAGTTCAGGAGGTGGCAATTCACATAAACATCCAAGGAAAATCTATTAAGTATTTACCTGGGTGTCAAGGCGCGAGTCATTAAAAAAAACCTAACAAACCAACATATCGATCTCAGTGAATATTCATTATCCCATGACTGGCGCTAATATCTGAGATAAGACGCCCCATTGACGTCGACGATGCCGCCTGAGAGAAACAGAGACCGGTCGGACGCCAGAAAGAGAACAGCGTGGGCCACCTCTTCGGGTTGCGCCACGCGACGAAAGGGACTCTGCGCGCGGATCGATTCGCCCTCGGGGCCGGCGAGAAATTCCTCGGCCATGTCGGTCTCCACGAATCCGGGCGCCACGACCGTGACCGAGATATTGTGTGGGGCGAGCGCTTTGGCCAGGGACTGGCTCATGGCGTTGAGCCCCGCTTTGCTCGCCGCATAGGCCGGCCCGTCCGGTTCACCGCGGAAAGCGCCGCGAGAAGAGACGTTGACGATGCTGCCCCCCCCCTGCTCCATCATGCGGCGCGCCGCGTGATAAGTCAGGCTCGCCGGCCCGAGAAGGTTGACCGCCAAGATGCGCCGCCACGCCTCGGACCATTCCTCGAAGGTGATGTCGGCGATAGGGTGTTCGTCCCAGATCCCCGCATTGTTCACGAGAATATCGAGACCACCCAACTTGCCGACCACTCTGTCGATCAGGGTGGCTGCAGCCTGGCTGTCGGACAGATCGGCGTCGACCGCACAGTGCTCCCCGCCCGCGAGCAAGGCAATCGTCTCCTCGGCAGCGCGCCGGTTTCGGCCATAATGCACCGCCACGCGGGCGCCCTCTTTAGCGAATGCCTGAGCCACGGCGCGTCCGATCCCGCGCGACGCACCGGTCACGAGAACCCTCTTCTCCTTGAAATTCATGCAAGAACCCCAGCTTGGTTGTTGAAACAATCGCAGCCCCGGAAGCGGGATTGTCAGCCCGCGTCCCGGCCGCCCGCACCCATGGAGGCGTGCCACTGGGTGATGAGCCACTTGCCGTCCCGTTCGATGAGAACACCTGTCTGCCGCAAGGGAAACTGCAGGGCGCGTCCCTCGGTCTCGACATGGGCCACACTGTCCGCCGCCACCCACGCCACGTCGTTCCAGACAGTGATCGAGTGCCAGCCGACTTCCTGGTAAAGGCTGTCCGTTTGCGACCAGGCCTCTTCCGCATGGGCGCAGATCTCATCCAGCCCGATCCTGCGTTCCTCCACACCGGTTCCATAAAGAACCACGTCGGGATCTGGCGCGAGGAGATCGATGAGCGCTTCCAGATCCCGCTCTGACCATGCTTCGTTGAACCGTTCGAGCACGGACATCACTTCAGCCTGAGCATCTGTTGCCGATTTCATCAGTGGACCCTCCCATCTTGACAAATAACCGTCGCACACTGCGCGCTCCGAAGTATATCGCCCACTCCGCTCGGACAGCCCGCGCGCAGTTCGAAACGCCATCAATCCCTGTCTCAGAATAGCGCGCCAGCCCCTGCGTGGGAAGAGACCTTTTATCGGATTCGGCCATTTTGCCCCCCTTGGCGTCCCCGGTGGATGCCGAGGGGATTCAAGCGGTATTGGCGGACAGCGGTTATACCGACCAAGAGGCACTGAAGGTACTGGTGATCAGGGGGAAGTGTCACGATCGCGAAATCGAAGGAGTCTGGCAGACTCGAAAAACGACTATACGGTCCGCGCGGTCGGAGGTGGTGAGACCCTCCTTTTCGGATGGCCAAGTCCAACAGGCTCCTTCTAGTCGAGACTCTTCCAATCATCCACGATCGGGCTCGCACGCAGGGTATGCCAGGCGTCTTTCACATGCTGCGGCCCGGTCTGGATCTGCCCCACGCTGAGCCGCAGGCAGAAGCGCCCTCCGAGGCGTGTGTGGGTAATGAAGATCCGCCCCGAGCGGTTGACCTCATCGAGAAGTCTCTCGTTGATCTTTTCCAGCCTGCTCTCATCGGGCTCGTCCTCTCCGCCTTTGAAGGGATTGAACCGGAAACAGACCGTTTGCACCGGAACGGGCGCCATGACCTCAAAGTCGGCGCTCTCGTCGATCCATCTCTCGAAATCGCGAGCGAGCGCGAGGTGGGCGCGGAGGCGCTGGCGCAGGCCGTCGACACCGAACGAGCGCAGCACGAACCAGAGCTTGAGCGACCTGAAGCGACGACCCAGCGGAATCCCCCAGTCACG
This sequence comes from uncultured Phycisphaerales bacterium, assembly GCA_964464495.1. Classification (GTDB taxonomy): domain Bacteria; phylum Planctomycetota; class B15-G4; order B15-G4; family CAYZWU01; genus CAZUHB01. The sequence goes on along the minus strand of CAYXGI010000033.1, from coordinate 4,734 downwards.
ATAGTTGGTGACCTCCCGGTCCTGGGCGGTCTCGAGGTACTCGGGCATGATGGTGAGGGTGCGCACCAAGGTCTCCGGCTCGCGGCAGAAGAATGCCGAGCAATCGAAATTGGTGAAAAGCCACTTGTGCGGATTGAACACGAAGGAGTGGGCGTCTTCGATCCCGTCGATCAGATGGCGCATCTCGGGCAGGATCGCCGCGCTGCCGGCCAGGGCGGCATCGACGTGGAGCCAGAGGCCATACTTGCGCGCGATCTCGCCGATCGGCTTGAGCGGATCGATGGCCGTCGACGATGTGGTGCCCACCGTGGCCACGATGCAGCATGGGACCAATCCCCCATCGCGGTCGGCAATGATCCGCTCTTCGAGCGCGGCGGGATCCATGGCGAACCGATCGTCGACTGCAACGGTCACGACGTTCCGTGCGCCGAATCCGGCGATCTTGGCGCCTTTCTCGATCGACGAGTGCGCTTCGGAAGAGACGTAAACACGCAGCGCGCCCCTGTCGGACCACGCATCCGGTCCGCGTGCGTTGACACCGAAATCGGTCGTCCGCTCGCGGGCGCAGAGAAGCGCGCAGAGCGACGCCGTCGAGGCCGTGTCCTGTATGACACCGCGAAAGTCGGGGGGGAGTCCGAGCAGCTGCCCGAGCCAGTCCATGACCACCTCTTCGAGCTCGGTGGCCGCCGGGCAGCTCTGCCACACCATGCCGTTCACACCGAGCCCGGCCGAGAGAATCTCCCCCAAGATGGCCGGCCCCGAATGATTTGCAGGAAAGTAAGCAAAGAAACGCGGGTGGTTCCAGTGGGTCACCCCCGGCATGATGATCGACTCGAAATCAGCGAGTATGTCGTCCATCGACTCCCCGCGCGACGGGGCCGAGGCTGGAAGTCTCTTGCGGATGTCGCCAGGCTTCACCCGCGCCAAGACCGGGTACTTGTCGACGTTTTTCATGTAGTCGGCCACGCGATCGACCACGGTATGTCCATGGCGGCGAAATTCTTCTATGTCCATGAGCTCTCTCCACGGTGATGAGTGCGATTCCATGGTAACGGGCTCGAGATGGTGAGGGAGCGGGAAAGGAGAAAAAAAACCATTGTGGCGCATCTCTCCTTCTGCTGAAACGCGCTGATAAGTTGCGTTCTCAGGTCGCGCGTCTGAGTTCGATCAAGCCGATCTCGGGATTGCAGAAGAAACGCACGGGCACCATCGAGTTCCCCACTCCGGCGCTGGTGAACCCTCTCATGCCGTTGAACCGCCACACGCCGCTCGTGAAACGACGCGGGCACGAGGCGTTGATCATCACGGGACCCACGATGGGGACGCAAATCTGGCCGGCATGGGTGTGGCCGCAGAGATAGAGCCTGCACCCCATCCTTTCAGCTTCCTCGTAGATCTCGGGCGAATGGACGAGCAGGATCCTGAACGCGTCATCGGGCACACCGGCGAGAGCGCCGGGCAAATCGTCGCATCCATAATAATGGGGATCGTCGACACCCACGAACCAGAGGCTGTCGCCGCCGCGACGCACAGCGTGCGATCCGTTGACGAGCATGGTGACGCCCATCTCATCGAGCATGGTGCCCGCCTCGGCGAAGTCGTGATTCCCAAGGATTCCCAGCGTGCCGCAGGGCGCGTCGATCGCGTCGACGATCCGGGTCATGGCATGCTGTACCGCGTGATAGGGCCCATAGATCTCGAACCGGTAGTCGCCGGTGAGAACGCAGATGTCGTACTCCAGGCCCTCGATCGCGGCGCACACGCTCTCAGCCAATCCCGCCATGCCGTCAGCGTGCAGATCGGAGAGATAAAGAATGCGAAAACCGTCGAACGCCGCCGGGAGGTCGTCGAACTCGAAAGTGATCCTCTTCACCTTCATTCCGAGCGCATTCCGCTCGCCCCTGGCGCGCAGCCCAACGCACCGGAGGAACCTGTCGAGCAGGGAGCGCAACCAAGAACAGTTCTCGAAGTGATAGGAGCCCTTCCCGTGCGTGAGCCAGGCTTCAAAGCTCCCCACTTCGATCGATTTTCGTTTTTTCGCCAGGTCAGTCATCTCTTCGATCGCCCCCTTTTTGAGTATCTATCGGCAGCGATCGACGAATTCTGAAGCGACGCCCGCAGGTTGCGCCCCGCGCCCGGCAACGGCTTTCGGCCCACCACCTGGGGCTTGCAACGATCAGAAAATATCGTTAGACTTTTATCAGGCACCGAAAAAGAAACCATCAGTACATCTGTTTCACATAACAAGATCCCATAAGCCGGGAGGCCCAGAGAAAAGGACCGTGATCATGAGACACAGAAGACTCAATTCCTTTGTCGTCACCGCGGCGATTCTGATGCTCGCAGCGGTCGGTTTCGCCCAGGAGAATGGCGCCAAGATCATGTCGATCTCCGACGAAGCCGCCGCTGTGCCGGGCCGCGCCACGATCTCCGACTATCACGGCCCCCTGCCGCGGACTCCATCTTCGGGCCGCGCCATCGACCAGATGGCGGGCTGGCCGGTCACGGTGGGCGGCCATCCCAACTTCGCCCCCTCCCGCGGCCTCGTCTTCGCCGATCTCAACGGCGACGGTCCGCTCGAGATCATCACATCGAGCACCGATGGGTACATCTACGCGTGGGACTATACGGGCGCATCGATGCCGGGCTTTCCCTTCTCCACCATCGAGCTGCCCCAGAATCCGCCGAGCGTGGGAGACCTGGACGGCGACGGCGATATGGAGATCGTCCAGTTCACGCGCGGCATGACGAGCGGCGGACGTTTCTACATCATCGACCACGAGGGAAACACGCTCCCCAATTTCCCGGTGAGCTTGAACAACAACAACGTGGGACGGGCGCCGACCCTCTACGATCTCGACAACGACGGCGACATGGAGATCCTCGTGGCCGAACGCGCCTACCCGGTCGGCTACCAGCACGTCTTCGAGATCGACGGAACCGAATGGGGCGGCAACTGGCCCGTGGCTCTCGACCACGTTCCCACGGGCACGGCCGCCGTGGGCGATGTGGACAATGACGGCGACGTGGAGATCTTTTTTCTCTCCTACGACAGCATGTACCTCGTCGAGGTCGACGGCACACCTCTGCCCGGCTGGCCCGAGCAGATCGCAAGCGCCAACTTCAGCTACCAGTCAGCGGCGCTTTCCGATCTCGACGACGACGGCGACCTCGAGATCGTGGTCGGCGCCCACAAGGACGCTGCCGGCTGCTACGTGTTTCACCACGACGCAACGCCTTTTGCAGGATGGCCCAAGCTTCTCGGCACGTGGACCTACTGCGCTCCCACGGTGACGGACCTCGAAGGGGATGGCGAGCTCGAGATCCTCGACGGACGGGCAGGGGGATTCAGTGGATACAGCAACTGCTTCTGGGCGTGGACAGCATCGGGCGCGACCAAGACGGGATTCCCCTACAGTTCCTCTCACGGCGGCGGGTCGGAAGGTCCTCTCACCGTGGCCGACATCAATAATGACGGACACATGGAGATATTCGCCGACCACAACATCACCTACTATGACGACGGCTATCTCTTTGGTGTCGACGCCTTCGGCAACGACCTGCCCGACTTTCCCCTGAGGCCACGCGGATTCACATACATGAACGGCGCCACCGTCGGTGACGTGGACGGCGACGGCGACTACGAGCTCGGCGTTCTGTCGACCCACGATTTCGGCGTCGATGTCAACCTCTATGACCTGACCGGCACCTACCATCCCGTCGACATGTCCTGGGAGACCTACCACGGGCGCAACCAGCGCGCCGGGCTGCACAAGGGCCAGGATCGTCTTCACCTGGGCGGCACTTTCGCCATCAACAGCCCTGTCACCTTCTACATCCATGACGAACCGGGTTACAAGGCGTTCCTGTGGATCTCGCGCGGCATCGCGCGCAACAACTATCCGGCGGTCGGCTGGTTCTATCTCGACTGGGCTCAGGTCCTCGACCTGAAACTCTTCAACGCCACGATCGGTGCGACCGGCGAGATCGCGATCCCTATGACCATTCCCAACAATCCGAGCCTCGTGGGAACGACTTTTTACTTCCAGGGTCTCACCGGCGCCAATCCCTTCGGAGGTGTCGGTGCAGTGACGAATCTACTGGGACGGACGATTCAGTAAATTAAGTTGACCCCGCTGAATTCTGTGTTAAAAGAGGTAGAATAGTACTCTGGTAAAAACGCCTCACACTAACCGGCTTTGCTATGAATCCTCGCAGATTTGATTTTCATTTTCTTCGCCAGTTGGGCTGGATTCTTTGCAGCGCTAACGGTTTGTTGAAAACCGATTATATCGTTGATGGCTTGCCTGACATGGTTGAGGCTTCCAGGTTTGTACGAGACAATTTTCCGCAGGTATCCGTTCTGCTTCACCCAGTAGGCCATGGTCCAGGCGATATGGCAGAGTGCCCAGTGGCGTTCGATCCTCTGGCGTTTTCGGACCTGGTAGTGGTCCATCATGAAAAAGTCCTTCAGCTCTCTGTAGCAATTCTCGATGCCCCACCTGAGCCGATAGAGATCCACGATTTTCTGAGCCGAAAAACGCGGTTTATTTGTGATCAGAATGTGGACTCTCTTTTGATCCTTCTGCCCGTAGGGGCCGAAAAGGATCGCTATTTTCAGGGGGACATGGCAGTCCTTCAGTTTACTCTTAAAATGGTAGGACATAACCGTCTTAGTATCGCCATCCGCTGTTTTGAGTCTTACCGGCTTTATCTTGTGCCAGTAGTGTTTTT
>CAYXGI010000032.1:5842-62566 GCA_964464495.1 uncultured Phycisphaerales bacterium | reverse complement strand
TGTCGGAAAAGAGACTAGGGCGGGGTCTCGATTTTCTGATCCCTTCCTCCCTCGAGAAGCAATTGGATTCTGTGAGTCAAATCCCGATCAAGCAAATCAAGAAGAACCGGTTCCAACCGAGAGAGTTTTTTGATGAAGGCAAACACGAGGAGTTGGCGCTTTCGATCAAGGAAAACGGTGTGATACAGCCGATTCTTGTGAGGCAAGAGGGAGGACAGTACGAGTTGATTGCCGGCGAGCGCCGCCTTAGGGCGTGCTCGTCCCTGGGTCATGAGACCATTCCTGCGATCATATTAAACATTTCAGACGCACAGCTTCTGGAGTTTGCCCTGGTGGAGAACATCCAGCGGGAGGACCTGAATCCGATGGAAGAAGCGCGCGCTTTTCAAATGTTCGTGCAGTTTCAGGGCCTCACCCACGAGGATATCGCGAACAGAATCGGCAAGCACCGCACCTACGTAACCAATTCCTTACGCCTTCTCGACCTTCCTCTCAAGATTCAGGAATATGTTTCACGTGGAACACTCAGCACGGGCCACGCCAAGGCTCTTCTTAGTCTTTCCACCGAGAAAGAGATGTTCTTCGCTTGCGACGCGATTATCAGCAACGCGCTGACCGTGAGGAAGACGGAGGAATTGGTCAAAACGCTTCTTGCAAAGAAAGGACCTCCCCCGCCACAGCTCAAATCAATTGTGCGCCCCCCCCACATTCTCAGCCTTGAAAAGAAGCTGAGAGAGCGATTCAACACACGAGTCGAAATTCAGGTCAAAGGAAACAACAAAGGCCGCGTTTCGTTTTCCTTTCACTCCGAAAAGGATCTCGGTCGGCTCTTCGACCTCTTTGTTTCGGACGAGGGCTTGTCGGAATTCTCTTCGGGCGCTTTCTGATCGGGCGGGATTTAGAGCTTGATTGCCTGGATCGCTGAGATCGAGGTTTGAATTGTTTAATGCCAGCCGATCGCGCGTCCGAGTTCGAACTTCATTTCCAAAGCCGCCTCTTCCACGGCCTTTTCCCAGGGCTTGTCCGATTTCTGGCCGGCGAAGATGATCCCGCGCGAAGAATTGACGATGGCTCCATTGCCATCCTGATCAAAGGCGGATTTGATCATTTCTATTTTTCCGCCTTGAGCACCATAGCCGGGAATCAACATGAAGAGCGAACCGAATCGGCTTCTGACCTTCTTGATCGTCTCAGGATGTGTGGCGCCCACCACAGCACCGACCGACGAGTAGCCGTACTCGCCAACAAGATCACTCCCCCACGAGACGACTTTTTGTGCCACTGTCATGTAAAGAGGCTCGCCGTTACAAAGAAGATCTTGAAAATCCGAAGATGAGGGATTTGAGGTCTTGACGAGCACAAAGAGGCCGGAATTTGTTTTTTTACAGGAGGTTATAAATGGTCTCAGGCTGTCTTCCCCGAGGTATGGGCTGAGAGTAACCGCATCTGCAGCTCCCCCACCGCCCGTTTCCACGCCTTCCTCCTCGGCTGTCTCGATGTGGCCTTTAACATAGGCCTCCGCTGTCGAACCGATGTCGCCTCTCTTGATATCGCCGATCACAAGAAGGCCTTTGTCTTGAGCGTACTTGATTGTCTTGAAGTATGTCCTGATGCCGGGGGCTCCGAATATCTCGTAAAAGGCGATCTGGGGTTTGACGGCCGGCACGATTTTTTCAATGACATCAATGGTCTTGCAATTGAACTCGAGTATGGCGGCAGCGGCCATTTCTTGCGTTCTGGCCGCGTCTCCTGAAAAGTGACGATTCAATATTTCTTTGGGAAGCGAGTCGAGCCTTGGATCAAGTCCGACTACGGTGGGATTCCGACGTTCTCTGATTTTCTCCAACATCCTGTCAATAAACAACTTCACGACATCCCCTCCAGTTTTTAAGGAATAAGAAGCGGCAGGCAACACTGTCCAACCGAGGCCTGAAAGATATTTTCGTTTTAGGGAGGAGATTTGAAAGAAGAATACTAGTTTTTTCGCGCCTTTCTGGTGTTTCTGCGACGCGACTTTTTTCGATTCCTGATCATTTCCCTGATCTCATCGGGGCGTTCTTTGTTCATAAAAGAATATAATTCTTTTAATGCTTCGTTTTGAATCTGGCGAACACGCTCTCTCGTCAATCCTACTTTTTTACTTATCTTTTTAAGTGTCATCGGGTTATCGCAACCGATGCCGAAACGCATTCTGAGAATATTTGCGTCGCGTTCATTGATTACATTGAGCAATTCGCTGATTTTCATAATTTCCTGGTCATTGAGAACCACATCATCAGGTGTTTTTGTATTTGAGTCCTCTATGACGTCAGAGAGAGATCTCGACTCTTCCAGGCTCAGAGAATGGGTCACCATGTTCGATGTACGAATTGCCGTAATTGTCGCGTTTATACTGTCTTCCGACAGATTCATCTCTTCGGCGATTTCTTTCTTGGTGGGGGGGCGGTCGAGCTTGTTGGTCAGAAAGGCTGAGGCATTGTTCCACTTCGAGACCAGTTCAACCATGTAAGATGGTATACGAACAGTCTTTACCGTATTCGTTAGAGCGCGCCGGATCGACTGCTTGATCCACCATGTGGCATAGGTCGAAAAGCGACATTCTACTGCCGGATCGAAACGCTCAACCGCTTTCAGAAGGCCTATATTCCCCTCTTCCACGAGATCCATGAGGGAGAGGCCTCGATTTGTGTAGTTTTTGGCGATTGAAACGACCAGGCGGAGGTTCGCCTGAATCATTCTTTCCCTGGCCTCCATGTCGCCATTCAAAATCCTGACGGCCAACTCTTTCTCTTCATCAGCAGTGAGAAGATTGACCTTGTTGATTTCCTTGAGATATGTCTGAAGCGTTTGTTCTGCAACAACCATCTTTCACCTTGGCGATGAACGGATTCAACCATTCTCTGTCCTGTTATCGGAGACAGACTGCCTCCTTGGGTCTCTTCGTCTATGCCGGGCTGCCATCTTTAATCTTTTTACATCGATCACTCCCAGGCGCTATGCCGTTCCTAAAACACATCTGGCGCTTTTGCAAAGCCGATGTCACATGTTTTCACCGAAAGGCGCATTCCGCTGAGGTAATTTGGGTGGAAAGGTAAGACCTATATTAAAGATTTAATTAAAGATATTTGAATCTACATTTTTTTTCTGGAGGGCCTCTTTTTAAAAACTCTTTTTTATCAAGAACCTGCGCCACAAAAAATAGAACGTTCTTTTTTATCCTTCGTGCTGACCACAAGAATTGCTTTGACTTCAGCATGGCTTATGATAGGCTGATCGTGCTTAATTGAGTCGGATCTACTTGACCTGCAAAGGCACTCGATTCCTCAAGAATAAATCTGGTACTTTTTCGTCGCCCCGAATCATTTGTTCCGGGAAGGCGCTTATATATGCCTGTTTCCAACGATCGCCATATCACTCTCCTGGAAAAGATCGACTGCCATATCCAGGAGTTTGTTTCTCCTCAGCAGTATCGCACGTGGTTTCAAACCCTGAAGATCGTCGATCTCACCGAAGAAGAAATTTTTTTATCTGTCTCGAACGACTTTCTGCGAGAGTGGATTTGTCATTACTATGTCGATGTTTTACAGAAGGTCATTGAGCATGTTTTCGGCAAATCTCTCAAATTCTCCATTGTTTCAGAATCGACCTCGAGTGAACCCCGCTCTTCGCATGACCTGTCGGTCGCCAGCGTACCGACAAGGCCGTCCGCGGGAGGAGGGCCTGCGGGATCAGCCGTAGGCGAAAACATGGCGCCCTCCGTCCTCGATCCGGTTACGGAAAAAAATAAATTGCGGACTTTTTCAGAAGCGGGGGGCCGGCCTCAAAGTTACGTAAGCCCTGACTCTATTCTCAATTTCAAATACGTTTTCGACCAGTTCATCGTCGGTCGCAGCAACGAACTCGCCTACGCCGCCTCGCTCGCCGTGGCCGACGCACCGGCGCGTTCATACAATCCGCTTTTCATTCACGGCTCGGTCGGCCTCGGAAAAACCCACCTGCTCCAAGCCTTATGTCATCGGCGCCTTCAGACCCACCCAAACACAAAAATTCTCTACCTCTCTTGCGAAACATTCATAAATCAATTCATCTCAGCGATTGAGAAAGGAAATATTCATCACTTCAGGAACAAGTACCGCCACATTGATATCCTTCTCATTGATGATATTTATCTGATCGCCAACAAGGAAAGAACTCAGGAAGAGTTCTTTCACACCTTTAACTCTCTTTACAATGCCGGCAAGCAGATCGTTCTATCAAGCGACTCGCCACCTTCGGAAATTCCCACCCTCGAAGACCGTCTCGTGTCCCGTTTCAAGTGGGGGCTGGTCGTCCAGATCGATTCGCCCAATTTCGAAACACGTTACGCGATCTTGAGATCCAAGGCACGCGCCATGGGTCACGAAATGCCTGACGATGTTTTGTCATTTCTCGCCGAAAATGTGGATACGAATATTCGCGAACTGGAAGGGGCCATTACAAAGGTGATCGGTTTCTCCGTGCTCACAAAAGCCCCCCTCGACTGTTCTCTCGCAAAAATGGCCATGAGGGACGTTATCAAGAAACCAATGGCCTACATAACCATCGACGACATCGTTCGTGCGGTCACGAAAAAATGCAACGTTAGACTTTCCGATCTTCAATCGAAAAAACGCACTCATTCCATCACGCTTCCGCGGCAGATCTGTATGTACGTCGCCAAGAAAAAAACCGCGTTGTCTCTACAGGAGATCGGCGGCTTTTTCGGCGGGCGCGATCATACAACTGTGATCTACGCCTATGACAAGATCAAAAAGGAAATCTTCAAAAACGAAGCTGTCGCGGAGATTGTGAGTGATCTTTTCTCGCAGCTTGGCGATTGAAATTCAAAATCCACTCCCTCTTTTCTCTCTTGTTAATCCATAATAAAATTGATCGGCTCCTTCTGGGACCCATTTACCACTTTCATATCTGTAATTCTTTTGTCTTTGAGAGTCACAATTCGAACGCCACGACATGGAAGAAAACGAAAAGGAACCCACAATATCCTGTGTATTTTCGACAAGAAATCTTGTCAATCGCGGATCGCCGGCTGGTGGGAAAAGAGGCGAGATCCTCACATAAAAAACGACTCCCAAATCCCATCTGGGCCTGGACCCGCCCAAAAGCCAATTCCTGTGGAAAACTTTGGGAACTATTACGACGGGCAATCGTCTCTAACCATGGAGATCCCAGTTGGTTGTGGAGAGGAATTTAGGGTTTTACAGATTTTGCAGAATGTATTATTATTATTAGTTTAATATAATACCTCTTATAAAGAAGTCCTCTTTCGGCTCCAGGTATTGAGAGCGCCATTATTTGAGAGGCCCAAAATGAAGATCATCTATCCCCGGGAGCAGTTCTTGGCCGGTGTTTCACTGGTTTCGAGTATCTGTAGCGGCAAAACAACCAAGCCGATCCTTCAGAACATGAAGTTCATCGCCACCAAGGAAGAACTTCAGATTCTCGGCACCGATCTCGAGGTTGCCATGCGCTACAAGATGCCTGGAGACGGGGTGGACGAGCCTGGCGAAGCCGTGGTTTCAGCATCCAGATTGCTGAGCATCCTGAAGGAGTGTTCCGGGGAGACTGTCGAGTTCGTCACAGACCAGAGAGTCTGCTCCATCAACTCGATCGACGGCAAATTCAAACTCGTCGGAGATGATCCTGAAGAATTTCCAAATATTCCCGTCTTTGGCGACGAGGATTATACCGTCATAGATGGTAATGTGTTCAATGGTTATGCCACTCTCACCACCTTCGCCGCCGCGCGAGACATGGGACGCTACGCGTTCAACGGAATCCTTCTCGAAATCCTCGAGAAAGGAATGCAGTTCGTGGCCACAGACGGGAGGCGGCTCGCGGTTGCTGGATCCGGCTCGGACAACAATCCCGTGGTGAACTCTGCCATTGTGCCCGTAAAGGGCTTGCAGCAAATGAGTAAAGGCTTCGGGATCGAAGCTGCCGAAGAGCTCTGGCTCAAGATCGACAAGAATCAAGTCGTGATGAAAACCCAGCAAATCGAGGTGGCGGCCCGCAAGCTCGAGGGCGAATTCCCGAACTACAGCGATGTCATTCCAACTCACGACGGGAAAACTTGTTACGTGAATACGGAGGCCTTGCTCTCGGCGGTTCGCAAAGCGTCGATCACCGCGGGCGAGGAAGCCCGCTCGGTCCGGTTTTCATTTTCGCCAGGTCTGTTGACCATTTTTTCCCGCCACGAAGGAGTGGGGGAGGCAGAGGTTGAGTTACCCGTGAAGTACGACGGAGAGCAGCTCGAAATCACCTACAATCCCGACTTCATCATGGACTACCTGAGGGTCCTCGACGTGGAAGAACTCAAGATGGAGTTCAAGGACAACATGTCGGCAGGACTGTTCAGGGCTGGTGACGAATCGATTTACGTTGTCATGCCGATCACGACGAAATCTTGAAAAGAATCCTGAAAGAAGTCATAACTCCTTATGGCCAGAGGAAAAACAGAGAAGCTTAGCTCTATTCTGAAGAATGTCCTGTCGAGGCGAGCGATCGCGGGAAATTATCAAGTTCACCAGGTGCGGCATTCACTTGGCGCGATTCTCTCAGATAAAGAAGAAAAACATGTGCGGCTTGGCGGGATTCGTAACGGATGTCTCACGTTGCTCGTCGACTCCGCACCTCTCGTGTATGAATTTGAGGCGTTCAGAAGCAACGAGGTCCTCGAGGAACTCGTGAAGGCTGGGCACAAAGGAATAAGAAAAATACGATTTGAGTTCAACAGTAACCAAATATGACGGACGAGAATAAAGACAAATCAAAGAAGCAGAATCCGGCCGAGATCTATGATTCTACATCGATTCAGGTTCTCGAAGGGCTCGACGCCGTGCGAAAACGGCCGGCCATGTACGTCGGCGATACGTCACATCGCGGCCTTCATCGCTGCATATTCGAAGTGGTGGAGAACAGTGTCGACGAGGCGTATAGCAGGGTCGACTGCGACCTGATCCAGGTCAAGATCAACCTCAACAGCAGCGTGACGATCGAGGACAACGGTCGCGGGATTCCGGTCGACATCCACGCCGAGGAAGGCATCTCGGCCCTCGAGGTTATTCTCACCAGGCTCCACGCCGGCGGCAAGTTCGACAAAGGGACTTACAAGGTCTCGGGCGGGCTGCACGGCGTCGGCGTCTCCTGCGTCAATGCCCTCTCCGAGTGGCTCGAGGTCGAGGTCTACAGGGACGGAAAGATATACAAGCAGACTTTCGGCAGGGGGGAAAAGACGACCGAGCTCAAGACGATCGGCAAGACGGACAAGAGGGGAACTCGGATCACATTCAAGATCGACAGGGAGATCTTCGACGATTCGGAAATTTCTTACGATACGGTCTCGAAAAGACTCCGTGAGCTGTCTTTCCTGATGGGAAAAAACAATCTCAGGATCACACTCGAAGACGAGAGAAAAGAAAAGAAAGAAGAGTATTATTATCCTGGAGGGCTCGAGAGCTTTATCGAACTCCTCAACAAGAACAAGAACCCCATTCACAACGAAATCGTCTACATCAACAAGGAGAACGAGCACGGAACATTCGAGATCGCCCTGCAGTACAATGACGGCTACAGAGAAGACGTTTATACATACGTCAACAGCATCAACACGGTCGAAGGGGGCACACACCTCTCCGGTTTCCGCGCGGCGTTGACGCGGACGCTCAACAACTACGCCCGACGGGACAGCATTGTCAAGCCGAACGAAAAGATGCCCAGCGGCGATGATTTTCGCGAAGGACTCGCCGCGATCATCTCGTTACAGATTCCCGATCCCCAGTTCGAAAGCCAAACAAAGATCAAACTCGGCAACCGCGAGATCCAGGGCGTGGTGGAGACCCTCGTCGGGGAAGAACTCTCCCGAATCCTTGAAGAAAAACCCGCTCTCGCCAAGTCAATCGTTCAGAAGGCGCTCGTTGCCATGCGAGCCAGGGACGCGGCCAGAAAGCAGCGCGAACTCGTTCGCCGCAAAGGGGCGCTTGCCAGCGGCAACCTTCCGGGAAAACTCGCCGACTGCCAGAACAAGGACAGGGAAACAACGGAGATCTTCCTGGTGGAGGGCGATTCGGCCGGCGGCTCGGCGAAGCAGGCGAGGGACCGCCGCTTTCAGGCGATTCTTCCCTTGCGGGGCAAGATCCTGAACGTGGAGAAAGCCCGCATAGACAAGATGCTCAACCACCAGGAGATCCGCACGATCATCACCGCCCTCGGCACGGGCATCAGCACCGACGAGTTCGATATCGAAAAGATGCGTTACGGAAAAGTGATCATCATGACCGACGCCGACGTGGACGGATCACATATTCGAACGCTTTTGCTCACATTTTTCTACCGGCAGATGTCGGAACTCGTCAAGGAAGGAAAGATATACATTGCCGCCCCGCCTCTCTACAAGGTCAAGAAAAAGAAAAAAGAAAAATACGTGCACTCGGAAAAGGGCCTTGGGGACACGATGATCGAGCTCTCCATCGCGGATGCGTCGCTCACCGACACCGAGAACAAGAGGGAATTCACGGGTGACGATCTTCTCGGCCTGATCAAGGACCTGATGGATCTCGAGGGATTTTCCTCGCACATCACCAAAGAGCGCCGCGGCCTCGATTTTGACGATTACCTGAAACTGCGCGACAGCGAGGGCGACGCCCTGCCGCTCTTCCGGGTCGTCTCGAAGTCAGGCGAAGAACGGTATTTCAATTCGCTCGAGAAACTCGACGCCTTTTTCGAGGAGCAAGCGGCAAAGAAAGGCGAGGAGCTCCTGATCGGTTCGGAAGTCAGCATCAACGGAAAGGATTTCGTCGTTCACGAGTTTTACGAATACATGGATATCGAAAAAGCCTTCCTCAAGGTGAAGAAGCGGGGCTTCTCGTGGACAGACTATTGCCGAACAAACGGTGCCGGCAAGAAATTCCTTTTCGTGGTGGGGGGGGACGAGAAGGAGTGCTCCAACCTGCGCGAGGCCCTCGATATTGCTCTCAAGACCTCTCAGAAAGACACGATCATCCAGCGCTATAAAGGTCTTGGCGAGATGAATCCCGACCAACTCTGGGAGTCCACCATGGACCCCGAGCAGCGCACCCTGTACAAGGTGAAGATGGAAGACGACGTGGAAGCGGACAAGATCTTCACCATTCTCATGGGCCCGGGCGTTGAGCAGCGGCGGGAATTCATCGAAAAACATGCCCTCGATGTCAAGAACCTCGACATCTGATACTGCTTACTCGCGGTGATCGTCGGTATCGTCGCTATCGGCAGGCTGATCCGTGTCAGTCGAAATTTCCCCATTGATCGGACTTTCCGCATCGACCACATCCTCCCCTTCGACAGAAGGCGTGTCCACATCAACGGAGATGTTCTTTACTGGCGGAGTGTCAATATCAGCCGGATAGCCGCCCGGCGTGTAGTCCGGCTCCTGATAGCTCTGCGTCGAGGAGTAGATATCTCGATTGAGGGTGTTGATGCCTTTCTTAATGTCGAAAAACCACTTACCCGCGCCTTTTGCCACCTCGGGCAGGCGTCCTCCGAAAACGAGCACGGCCACAACCAGGATGATGATGATCTCCGTGGCGCCAAGATTCAGAAAAGCGAGGTACATTGGACCGCCTCACAAAAAAGGCTGTTCAACAAATTCGAGACAGCGATCATTCTAATGAATTCGCGGCCTCAGGAAACACAGAGATTCTCATCTTTCAGTGCTTTTTTGTTCATTCGCCGCGGTAGGGATCGTAGAAGCTCCCCTCCCTGTTGTTCCCAAAAAGCGACAAGGGCATGATCGAGACGGCGATGCTCCGCTCGTGGTCGGAGCGGTCGATGGCGGCCTCAAACTCGAACACCCACTGGTGGGCGCGCCGGCGGAGGATGATTCCCTCCCGCATCCAGCGATTTTGCGCGAGATCGCGCCGGAATTCGAGATCGAGCTCCCACCGCGGGGTGAGCACATAGACCAGGCCGTAGGTGACAAAAGAGTGTGTGTCCCGGATCCACCTGTGTGACGCACGCAATCCAAATTCAGGAAAAGGCTTGAGAGAAAACCACGAGTTGAGCGCATCGAGATCGTCAGTGTAGGGATTCCACTCGCCCTCCTCGTTTATAACGAGATTCTTGAGCCACTCCGGCTCCATATCAGGCGCCCAGACCGCGTCGAAAGTGAAATTCCCATACCGCTCGCCCGTGGGATTGTGCTTTTCGTTGGGATAGGCGGGCAGCGCGTAAAATCCTTCGTAAAACGTCTTGGGCGCCCCGTCAGCGTCGCGCGTCTGCATCCGATGTCGCAATCCCACGAGCGCGACCTCGTGATCGGTGGCCGCGTCGATCGCGTCGAACTGGAAGAGTTCCCTTGATTCGGGATGAGAATAGAAATTATTCCTGTAGGCCACGGTGGGTTCGAAAATATGCCGCAGCCCGTCGATGTTCAGAAACTTGTTTCGTCCCTCCGACACCCGGCTCAGCACGATGCTCGCCGTGGCGCCAGCTCCCGCAATGTAGCGGTACTGACGGTTGCGGTCGCGGAGGGTTTCCTCGAAAAAGGTTACTCGCTGCTCCACGTAGGGCGTGAACTTCAGCGGTCCCACGTTGAAAGGCGCCTCGAGCCCCCCGAGATAATCAGCGCGGGTGAGCCTGTCCGTGGGAAGGGCCGGGGCCCGCCGCAACTGGTCGGAAGGCCTGTGCCTGAGCTGAACGGCCGAGATCTCCTGCCTGAAATAGATGTCGTGAAAAGCGAATCCCCCCTCCTCGAGATCGATGTTGTCGCGCCCCAGCAGCGGGACTTGCGTCACCGTCCAGCGCCCCTCGGGAACACGATCGGTCTCGGTCTGGAAATCATTGATCCGCGCCTTGGCGAGGAGAGACCAGAACTGGGAATCGCGCCCCCGGTGAAGGTAGGCGAGGGTTTCCTGATCCTTGTCCTCGCGCACCTCCTCCTCAAAGTACTCCTCGAGCAGGCGCTTTTCCGAGATATGGGAGAGCTCCAGGTCGAGGAGCCAGAAATCAGGAAGCTGCACCCGGTTACGGGTCTGCACCCAACCCCGGTCATTGTTCTCGACCGGCTCATTGCGCCGGTCGTGGCCCTGCTTGTCGTTGATGTACCACGTTTTGATGTAACCCTTGTACAGTTCGGGAGAACGATACTTGATTCCCGGCCCGATGGCCACCCCCCGCCGGCCGTAGACATCGAGATCGAGAAACCAGCTCCCTCGAAAAGGCCCGTCGATGCCGAGCGACTCGTGTATCGCCTTGCCCGTGGCGTTGATATCCTTTCCCAGCAGGGCCTTCACGTAGACGCCGAACTTGGATGAACGTCCGGCGCGCAGGCGCCTGAGCGGAATCGGCCAGTCTTCGCCCAGCGCAAAGGACATATCGGGAAGCGGAATCGGAACACCACCCAGATCGATCGCCCCGTCGGCAATGGTGAGCGTCCCGTCGAGCGGTCCGCCTTTGAGCGTGATCGTGCCGGCCCGCACGCAATAGTGGGGGTCGGCGTAGGAGCAGGTCGTGATCTCTGCGTCGCGCGCAACCGTGCAGTCAGCGCTGACCTGCCGGATTTCGTTGGCGCGCAGCACCAAGGGATTGAGCTTGTCCTGGATCGCGACCGACGTATGCACCTCGCCGTTGACGATGATCCCCCGATTCTCCTTGAGGTGGAAATAGAGGCGCGATGCCTCGATCGTGGACCCTCGTGTCTCGGTTCCACGAGACGCTTCCTCGTGGGTGGGCCCACGAGACGCCATGCGCACATGGCCGTCGGCGCAGATTTCCGTGACGAAATCGGCGAGCGAAGCGAGAGAATCGGCGTTGGTCTGCTTGTCTGCCGTTTTTTCCAGAAGAGTCAAGAACGCCCCGCCACGCGCCTTAGCCTCGGGGCCGCTCACGGGAAGCGCATAGTCGAATTTGAAATCGTGGTCAGAGGCAAGGAACGCACCGGGATCGGTTTCGGAGCGGTCGCACCAGACAACCACACTGTCTGCCCAGATCTCGGTCCTGCCGATGACAAAGTGAACGCCGCCCGTGATCAGGTAGAGGCGCGCGTCGCCATCGACGAGCGAGATCAGTTCTCTGGCGCCGACCCTCTCCTGCGCGCGCAGTCCGCCGAGGGTGACGAGTACGGCAAGCCCCGTGAAACAGACAGCGCGGAGCAAGGAAATTGTCCGGCCGGTGATATTCTTGAATGCTCTCAGAACCCGTTCCCCTCCCGCGCAACTCTTGTCCGAAAATCTTTCCCGATTTGGACCTCTCGGTCCTACTGACCCTCGGAAAACAAGGCTTTCAGGTTGACGACTTTTATCTCTTCTTTCTCCGGCTTGATCTCGACCCGGTCGCCCGAAAATCGAGCAGGCCCGGAAGCGATCCGCACCGGCTCGCCAGCTCCCTTCGCCACGAGAAGGTCTTTCGGCAAATCCCAATCGATCGAGTCGCAGAGGATAATGTTCGAACCATAACACAACCGCACATCGCGGAGAGCGACAATTTTTCTCACAAGACTTTTCGTGAAAAATCCCGGCTTTGTCCTGTGGCTCAGGACAGGACCCAAGTTATCCTTCTCCTCGATCGCGTCAGACTCGTCGCGCGCGCGAGGCGCGTTGTGGTCGAGATCGACGGTGGCTTCGCCGCAATCGAGAGACATCTCCTCGACGCCGTCGCGGGACATTACAATGTGGGGTGAACCGATCAGTCGGAGAGTGGTCAACTGCACGCCTTCGTGCTGGCCCGTGCCCATGTCGAAGCGCTCCTTGCCGGCGATCGTGACCGTCTCCTGTCCCGGCCTGGCCACGTGGATCGTGTATTCTCCCTCGATCTTGAGGGCGCGCTTTTCAGCATCGGGCGACTCGCGGCTTGCCTCCTCGCCGGCTTCCCGGCGAGACGCCTTCTCGCCCGGCCACCAGAGACGCAGCGTCCGGTCGCCCTCGACGGTGATCTCGTTCTCGATGGGTTGAGCCTCAATCGTCTCCGTGCCGCTGAACGCATCGAGCGACACACCCATGGCGAATCCGCTCTCCGTGCTGATATCGGTGAGCCCGTCGGAAAAGACGCGGATAAGAATCTCCTCTGATTCGAGCCAGAACGCGTCGTGCCTGAGCACCGCATTGCGAGTCATCGTGACCGAGAGGCGCGAGCCGCGCTCCGACGCACCCATGGTCAAGACAATCTCGTCCGCCTCGAGCACACCCTCCAACTGCACGCGCGCCCGGCCGTTGATCCGGATTTCACTCGGAAGGTAGGCGGGCGCCCCGCTCTCCTCGGTCCCATCGGCAGCGGGCGCGGCCACGAGCAGGAACTCGACAGCGTCTCCTTCGAGGAAAAAGGCCTTCTCGGCCGCGCCCGATCCTGGCATCGGCTCGATGCGGCCGCCGCCCACGAGCGTGAGCAGTAGGCCCCCCTCGATCATCTCGAGAACGATCTCGTCGCGCGCCGTCAAACGATAAAGAAGGCCCTCGGCCGCCCCCGACTGTCCGGGAAGGGCCCCGAAGCGGATGTTCTCGATGACGGGGTTGCCCATCATGCGCGAACGGGCGGCGCCCGAGCTCGTGTCCCAGACGAGGGTGCGGGAGAAGAGCCGCCCGAAGTCGGCATCCATCCGCGTGCCCTTGTCTTCGCTCGATTCGGCCTTCATGGATACGAGCCCGAGATGGCCGTCGCCGTCCCTGTCGAAGCGCATCACCATTGTTTCCGCGTGAAGTTCCCTGGAGCCGCGCGACGCGGTCACTCCCCCTTCGAAGGAAAGAGTGCCGCTGCCAAGAAGCGCCTCGGGCCGATCGGGGCTCTTGCCCCCGCCGCGCGTGTCGCCGGTAAAGAGAAAGGGGCCGCCACAGGCAATCACGACAGGCTCCCCCTTGGGAGTCTCCTTTTTCGCCGCCGTCACCCCGAGATCGACGATGTCGGGCATGGAGAAATCGGTTCCGTCGATGCGAATGTCCTTCTCGAAGTAGAGGGTCCGCGCCGCGAGGTCGATCTCCATCCCCGCGCCCGACACCTCCATCGTATCGGTAACTATCCGCACCCGGCCCGAATATTCACCGAGCGCCGGCGCCGAGATTTTGTTCTCCTCGATCAGGAGAATGTCGGAGAAGACATCGGTGTCGGCCCCCCCGGCCCCGATGAGCTTGACCTTGACGTTGTCCTTGAGGAGACAGTCGCGGCGGAACTTGATGTTCTGAATGGTTTCGTTGATCTCGCTTTCGGTGAAGAAGAGCGCCCTGTCCGACGTGCCTGTCGCCACGATCTGTTCGCGCGGGGTCCCGTCGAAGAAGGTGAACGACACACCCTCGGCAATGAGCCGGCTCGTGCCCTTCTCCTGCTTCACGTGCCCCAAGCGGATGATGGCTTCCGTGATTTCCCGGGTGGAGCCGTCCTCGTTCTTCCACTCGGTTTTGATCGGATGTTCGAGATCGGTCGCTTCGAATCCCTCGTCGGGCCGGTTTTGCTGCCTCGGCCCGCGGCGCTCGGAACGGTTTTCCCGGGGAGCGTCTCCCTGGTCCGAGGCACTTTCGAGCTCGATCGGCTCCAGGACTGCCGCGCCGGCGCCGGTCGCGCCTGCTGGGCGGGTTCCGTCTGGAGAGCCCGTTCCGTCCGGGTCGGCCGCGCTCGATTCAACCGCGTCCGAATCCTCTTCGAGAACGGTCGGCGGAGGAACGACCACGTCCTCGTCCTTCTCCATGAAAAAAGCATAGAGAATGAGAAGGCTCGAGGAGAAAAGGGCCAGAAAGAGCAAGAGTCTCTTCATAGGTTGAAACTCGCTTCAGCTCTGCAAGAAGCTTCTGTAAGAAGCTCTGTCAGACGATCCGCACGGCGAGCAGGTCCTGGACATCGACGAGCCCGATCGGCTTCTTGTCCTTGTCCACCACAGGAATCTGGTCGATCTGTTTTTCTCGAAGGATGCGCAAGGCTTCGCCCGCGAGACAGTCGGGGCCGATCGACACCGGATCGCGCGTCATGACCGCCGCGATCGGGCTCTCGAGAAAGGCGAAATCCTTCTCGGCGAGGGCGTCCTTGATGCCGCGGCGCAGATCGCCGTCGGTGTAGAATCCCACGACCTTGCCGCCCCCGTCCACAACCGAGACCGCACCCGGACGGCCCGGGGTGTGGGTCATGACCGACATGGCGTCCACAACAGTCCGGTCCTGCGCCACCACCGGATTCTGTTCGCTGGCGCGCATCACCTCGCTGACCTTGAGAAGCGTGCGGCCCAGGTTGCCCGCGGGATGATAGAGGGCGAACTCTTCGTTGGAAAAGTTTCTCTGCGACAGGACCGCCATGGCGAGTGCATCGCCGAGAGCGAGCATGAGGGTCGTACTCGTCGTGGGGGCGAGGCCGAGCGGTCCGGCCTCGGCCACCCGTCCGTAGCAGATGGCCACATCGCTGTACCGGGCCAGGTCCGATTCGGCGATGCCCGTGATGCAGATCAGGCGGGCGCCGATCTTCTTGATCGGGTCGAGAAGGCCGATCACCTCGGCCGTGGTTCCACTGTTCGACAGGGCCAGAACGAGATCCTCCTGCTTGACGCGCCCCAGGTCGCCATGGAGCGCTTCGGCCGCGTGAAGAAAGAGCGACGGGGAGCCGGTGCTCGCCAGCGTGGCCGAGATCTTCTGACCGATGATACCCGCCTTGCCCATTCCGGTGATCACCACACGGCCGTCGCACGCCAGGATCTCGACCGCCGCGCGAGCGACCGCCTCGGCGGCCTCATCGCCAAGCGCCGCGAGGGCGCGCGCCTCGGTTTCGAGAGCGCCCCTGACCTCCTTGGCGAGAGTCGCGATGCTTTGATCTGCCATTTCCTTGTTTCCTTGTTCCATGCGGCATCAACACCGCCGAAGCCGCCCGGCGTCAAAGCCGCCGAAGCCGCCCGGCGTCAAAGCCGCCGAAGCCATGAGATTAATACAGGGTATACGCCTTTGCAAGAAAAGGTATCCGGCGGAAGGGATTTAGTAACCACGGAGGCGGCGGTTGCTTGACGGAGCCGCGCACGGGCTTTATCTTGTGCCCATGGACACGCCCTACAAGGTCAAGCTCGATGCGTTCAACGGTCCCCTCGACCTCCTCCTCTTCCTCGTGACCAAGGAGGAAGTCGATCTCTACGATATCCCCATCGCACGGATCGTCGATCAGTACATGGAATACGTCGACGCCATGCGCGCCCAGAAGATGGAAGTGACCGGCGATTTCATCGTCATGGCGTCCACCCTCATGCTGATCAAATCGCGCATGCTGCTTCCCACCGAGGAGATCGACCTCGAGGAGGAGATCGACCCCCGCGACGAGCTGATCCAGCAGCTTCTCGCCTACAAGAAGTACAAGACCCTCTCGCGCGAGCTCGATGGGCGGCGTGTCGATCAGGCCCTCAAGGCGGGCCGCCCCCGGACCGTCGACCAGGCAGCCGAGGAGGAGGTGCCTCTCGAGGAAGTCAGCCTCTGGGACCTGGCCAAGGCCTTCTCCAAGGTTCTCGAGGACACGGGACGCACATGGGTATCGACGATCATCCACTCGGAAAAGCCGATCTCCGCCTACATCTCGAACATCCTCGAAACGCTGCGCACGAGGAGCAAGGTCTCTTTTGTCGAACTCTTTGCCGACAGCCGTTCGCGCGAGGAAGTTCTCGGACATTTCATCGGAATCCTCGAACTCACCCGGCTCTCGGTGATCAAGATCACCCAGGACGTTCCGGGCGGCGAGATCCGGATCGGGCTCATCGCCAGCCGGGAGAAACTCGAAGCCTTCCGGGCGCGCGATCCCGAGGCGGTCCTTCTCGACCAGGCTGTCGACGAGGCCGAACCGCTCTGGCGGGAGAGCATGGCGCCCACCGAGGAGAAAGAGGGACTCGATCCCTTCCTCGCGCCCTTCCCGCGCATGAAACCGTCGCGCAGGGCGATGTATTTCTCCAGGCGCGTATACGAGAAAAAGGTCGAGTCGGCCCTGGCCAAGGCTGAAGCGGCCAGGGATGCGATACGCGCATCGGAACAGATCCTCTGACGGGCCAGGCATGAATATTCTTTTCGTGGGTACATCGGATCTCGGAATTCCCACCCTCGAAGCGCTCGTCGCTCAAGGGACGCACACGGTGCGGATTATCACCAAGCCCGACGCGCCCTCGGGCCGCGGCCGCAAATTCGTCGCCCCGCCCGTCAAGCGAGCGGCGCTCGACCTCGGCCTCGAATTCGACCAGCCAAGCGACATCAATGGGCCCGAGGGCGCCGGCCTCGCCGAGGCGTTCGGGCCGCAGGTCATTCTCGTCGCGTCCTACGCGGTCAAGATCTCCGAGGCCTTTCTCGACAGGGCCGCGCACAGGGGGATCAACATTCATCCCTCGCTGCTTCCGAGGTACAGGGGGGCGGCGCCTGCGGCAGCGGCGATCCTCAATGGCGATACCGAGACCGGGGTGTCGATCATCCGCGTGGCGCCGCGCATGGATGCGGGTGAGATCCTGGGCCAGATCAGAACGCCCATCGCGCCGACGGAAACAGCCGGCGCCCTGCTCGATAGGCTCTCGCACGAGGCAGCACCTCTCGTTCTCGATGTGCTCGATCGGCTCGCGAAGGACGCCTGCCGTCCGGTGGCGCAGGACGAATCGCTGGTGGTCAAGGCGCCGCGCTTCGCCAAGTCGGACGGTCTCGTCGACTGGGAGTGCCCCGCGAAGAAGCTCGACTGTTTCGTGCGCGCCATGACGCCCTGGCCCGGTGCATTTACTTTCCTCGACATGGGGACCTCGTCGGTGCGCCTCACGCTGCTCGGGGCGATCCCCCTGTCGCGTCCCGCAGAGGGCGGGGCGGACAGGCCCGCCCCGGGCGCGCTGATCGTAGACGGTCATCGGCTACTGGTGGCGTGCACAGACGGCGCCCTCGAAATCAAGCGCCTCCAGAAGCAAGGCAAGAAACCGATGGACGCCGTTGATTTCCTGCGCGGCGCGCGCCTCGATCCTGCCCAAGCCTACCTCTGCGGCCCGCGAAAAGAGTGATCGCACCTATTGCGAGTGATCGCACCTATTGCGAGTGATCGCACCTATTGCGAGTGATCGCACCGATTGCGGCGCTTGCCGGGGATTACTCGAACACACCCGCGATCGCCGCATCGCAGTCGGGGCACCGCGCCTGGTGCAAACGGTTCTGCGTGACGAAATACCCGGTCCGCTCGATCAGAAGGGCGCCGCATTCGGGACAGAGGGTGTTCTCGCCCCCGCGCCCGGCAATGTTGCCCGTGTAGATGAAGCGCAATCCCTCGGCCTTGCCGAGGTCGACCGCCTTGAAGAGGGTCGATGGGGGGGTGGACGGCGTCGACCTCATCCGGTTGGCGGGCCGAAAAGCGCTGACATGCCAGGGGATGTTTCGATCGATGCCGGCAATGAACCGCGCGATCGAGCGCAGCTCGGCGTCGGAGTCGTTCCTGCTGGGGATGACGAGGGTGGTGATCTCGAGCCAGAGCCCGGCCTGGTGGAGCAGGCCGATCGTTTCGAGCACACCGTCGAGCGCCGCTCCGCAGACCTTCCTGTAAAAGTCCGCCGAGAAGGACTTGAGGTCGACGTTGGCCGCGTCGATGAGGCCGGTCATCGCGGCCACCATCTCGGCAGACTGGTATCCGTTGGTGACGAAGTTGTTCGCGATCCCTTTTTCGTGCGCAAGGCGCGCCGTCTCCAGAGCGAGCTCGGCAAAGACGGTCGGCTCGGAGTAGGTGAACGAGATGCTCCGGCACCCGCTCGCCTCGGCCTGCGCCACGATCTCGGCAGGACAGGTCGGGCGGCCGTCGATGGCGCCGCCCTCGGCGGGGGTCCGGGAGAGGGACGCGTTCTGGCAGTGCAGGCAGGAAAAGTTGCACCCCATGGTGGCCACCGACCAGGCCCGGCTGCCGGGATAGAAGTGAAAGAGAGGTTTTTTTTCGATGGGATCGGCCCCGGCAGCGGCCACACGGTCGTAGACGAGGGTTACCAGATCGCCTCCCTCGTTGCGGCGCACGGCACAGAGCCCGGTCTTTCCCGGCGCAATAAGGCAGTGGTGGCGGCAGAGACGGCACTCGACCTGGTCTCTCTCGAGTTTTTCAAACAGAATGGCTCCGGTCATCCGTCCCCCCTTTCGAAAAGTCGAGTTTGGGGCTATAATCGGCCCGGGACCTCTTCAACGAGGAAGGCAACTGACCGGTCCTGTCATAACTTTACCGGAACCGGCTGTCAACAGGCCCCGGCAGAGCGAGTGACGCGGTCGTCGGCCAGGAGGCCGCGGTCGCCGAAAGGCATGCGGTTTTCCAGAGGAATCTGGATGGGGGAGTGATGGCCAAGCGCAGTCAACGCAAAAAACCTTCGAACGTTTGGGCTGAGAAGGCCCTGATTCTCGCCAGCGAAATGATCGGCGCACCATCGACGATGAGCGACGACGACCTCTCCGGCTTTGCGCGCGACCAGGTTCTCCGCGCGCTCTATGGCAAGTGGCATTCTGGCGCGGCCGTCAGTGGCAACAATTTTGCCCGGAGCGGCGACGATTTCGCCGTCAGCGGCGACGAGCTCATCCGCCTTCTGCCCGAGCCCCCGCCGCGTAACGCCAACGGCCTCCACGGGGCCGAATCACTTTTTCGTTTCGCGGGACTGGCCGAGACGTTGATGGACCACGCACTCTCTCGGGGAACGAGGCCGGCGGCAAAAAAAACACACGTCACCCGATCGAAAGGCAAGCGCAAGACTCAGGGCATGTTCTTCACGCCCTACGAGCTCGCCACGCACATGGTCGACGAGTGTCTCTCTCCCGTGCTTTCCTCGTGCGCCGGGCCGGTCGACGAGCTGCTGAGACTCCGGGTCCTCGATCCCGCCATGGGTACGGGAAGGTTTCTTCTCGCTGCAGCCGAACGGATCACCGGCGAGGCCGCGCCCACACGGCGGGAGGAGATCGTCGATCTCCGCCGCAAGGTGGTCGGCTCCTGTCTCTTCGGCGTGGACCGTAGCGCGTTTGCGATCGATGCGGCTCTTTGCGCGCTCGGGCTCTACGCCGAACAGGACCTGGTTGGCGGCGGCTTGAACAACATCAGGGCGGGCGACTCGCTCGTCGGGCCCGACGCGGCGCACGATTTCGCCTACGAGGGCGGCTTCCCCGAGAGCTTCTTCGCTGCCGACGAGGAGGGGGGCGAGAAAGAGTTCGACGGTTTCGACGTGATCGTGGGCAATCCGCCCTACGTGGCGAGCAAGAACGAGCCCGCCTCGTTCTACGCACCATACCTCGGCAAGGCGGGCCAATCGGACTACTACCTTCTCTTCATTCACAAGTATGTGAGGCGCAGATACCTTCGGCCCGGCGGCGCCGTGAGCTTTGTCGTACCCGATCCGATCCTCTGCCGCCACAACGCGGAGAGCGTGCGCTTGCGGCTTCTCGAAGAAGTCGACCTCGAGGGACTCATCCACGCCCGGGGCCTTTTCGCCGAGCTCGGCGTGGCCAACGTGGTCTTCTTAGCGCGCCGCCCCGAGGGGCCCCGGCGTGAAAAGAGAGAATCCCTCTCGCTGGTCAAGGTTGCGCGTCTCGAGTCGCCTGCCGAGTGCCGCCGATATTTTCAAACAGGCGCCAAGGGCGCGCCGGGCTTTGTTCGCGAGATCCCGCGCGAGTTCTTCAGGCGCACACCAGGCAAGGAATTCCGCTATCTCCTGCCGGGCGGAGCGGAGAAAGTGGTCGAACGGCTTGACACCACACTGCCGCCCCCGTCGGGCCAGGGCGTGGTGGTCCGCTCCCTCGGCTCGATCGCCAAGGCGCGGGGCTCGATCTTTCGCGGCGAGGAGATCGGAAAAGAAAAGATACGCTCCTTGATGCGCCACAAGGCGGCTGGAGGAGTTCCGGTCCTTCTCGGCGGGGAGAACATCGCCCGTTTCTCCATCAGGGACGATGGCTTTCTCATCCCTCCCGACGCGGTGCGCAAGGATCTTTCCCGCTACCGACGCCAGAAGATCCTTCTTCAGAAGAGCACGGGTCGCCTCGTGGCCGCTCTCGACAGCAAGGGTTTCGTCTTTCCCCAATCCGTCTACGGCGTTGTGGTCAATGATTCGCGGATCGGCTACGCCTTTGTCCTGGCGCAGCTCAACTCCCACCTGATCAACTATTTCCTGCACGTCATGTTCACGGGCTATAAGTTAGTCCAGCCGCAGATCGAAATAGAGGACATCAAGCGCCTCCCCGTGATCGTGCCCGAGTTCGCCGAATCGGCCGAGGCGCGCCAGCCGTCGCTCGAGACCGCCAAGGGGCTCTATCGCCAGTTTCTCGAAACAGGCGATCCGGGCTGGGTGCTCGAGTATCTCGAGGAGAGTCTCAAGATCGGCTCGAACAAGGGATCGGCTCTGATTCACGACCTGCTCGAGTATCTCGGTACGCGCATGATCGAGTCCGCATCGTCGCCCGCCGACCAGGACGAGCGCCAGCCGCTCGAATGGCTGATCGATCTGATGATCTACAGGATCTGCGGCCTCGACGTGGACGAGGTCGAGCTCGTCGAGAATTTCTTCAGCGGAGAGGTGCCTGATTCCGCCAGCCTCGAATTCGCGCGCGACGATCCGGAGAGGCGGGACCGAGCCCTCTGGAAAAAGGGCGAAGCCCATCTCTATGGAGGAGACGGCTCATGCACTTCGTGAAGATGCACGGCGCCGGAAACGACTACGTCTTCGTGAACTGCTTTCTCGAAGAAGTTGCCGATCCGGCCGAACTGTCGCCCCTCATCAGCGACCGCCACAAGGGGGTCGGGGCGGACGGACTGATTCTGCTTCAGCCCTCGTCGCGCGCCGATGCCCGCATGCGCATCTTCAACGCCGACGGAAGCGAGGCCGAGATGTGCGGCAATGGCATCCGCTGCGCGGCCAAACTCCTTCGCGACGAGGGGCTCGTACACGGCCCGGAAGTGACGATCGAGACACTGGCCGGGATCCGGAGGGTGTTCCTCGTTCTTGATAGCGCCGACCGCGTTCTCGGCGCCGACGTGGAGATGGGCGTTCCCGTGGTGGGAATGGACCCGGCGCGCGAGATGGAGCGCATCGAGGCGAAGGGCCATGTGCTCGAGGGGCTGCGCGTCTCCATCGGGAATCCTCACTTCGTGATCTTTGTCGACGATGTTCTCGCCTTTCCCGTTCGCGAGGTGGGGCCGCGCATCGAGCGGATGCCGATCTTTCCGGAGAGGTCGAATGTGGAGTTCACCCAGGTCTGCAACGATGGGTCCCTGCTGGTGCGTGTGTGGGAGCGCGGCTCGGGCGAAACCCTGGCCTGTGGCACGGGCGCGGTCGCCGCGGTGGCGGCCGCCATGACCGCCGACCGATTGCGCGCAGGAGAATCGGTGTCGGTGCGGCTCCAGGGCGGCGATCTCACGGTTCGGTGGGACGGCCAGGATGCGGCATGGCTCGCGGGCAATGCGGTCGAGGTCTTTCGCGGGGTCTGGCGTCGCGGTCAGGAGAATCCAACGGAAATTGACAGGGGAAACCAAAGCGATGACCGGACATGAAAACAGGCCGCTTTCTGTTCTGAGCACCTCATTTCTACTCTCGTTCTTTGGAATGGCGATCTACCTCGGCGCTCTGCGCGCGGCAGAGGTCTATTTCACGGGGACTGCGTGGCACGCAGTCGGCTCGGGCGCTTTCATGGGCGCCGCCCTGGGATTGAGATCGGGCGCCGTGCGCCGCAGTCTGTTTCAATCCCTTCTTTTTGCCGTCCTGGCCATGGGCGCTTTTCTTCTCATGCCCTCCGTCTTTTTGTGGATCGCGCGCAGCGGTCCAGAGCCCGGCCTCGGCCTCTTCTGTGCCATCGCCCTGCCGCCACTGGTGTTCTTTTACCTCCTCGCGCGCTTCGGCACGGTTCGGCGTTATGCCGGCGACGGCCGCGGCGTTCCGGCCATAGTGGGAGGGTTGCTCGGTGTGGGGACAGCCAGGCTGCTTCACGATTTTTTTCTCGAGGGGGCGGTGTCGAGCGTGACCGTCACCGTCGTGGGCCTGGTGGGAATCGGGTGCTGGACTCTGATCCGAGGCGCCCACCTGCGTGAGCGCCCGGCGCCGGCCACACCGGCCACACCTGGTGCTTTCCCGGCCGGCGCCTTCTTTCTCGGCGCGGCGCTCAGCGCGATCTATCCGGTGACGCGCAAGGTGCTCTACCAGATCAGCCCCAACTTCGCGGGCACGGACCTCGTGATCTTCTCGATCGTGGTGGGCGGTGGGCTGCTCGGCGCGCTCTTTGTTCTTGTTCTCGTGCCCGGAGGGCGGTGGCGGTTCCTGGTCGTCCTGCTCGGAACGGTGGCATTCGGCGCAGGCCTCTGTCTCCTCGACCGGCAGTTTGCGTTCACCCAGGACATCGTCCGGTTCGGCGACTTCAAGCGCTATTTTCACGCGCTCCACGCGCAGTACGCTCCATTTGTGCGGGAAGAGTTTTTGCTCTACCTCGCCTTTCTCAGCATCCCGGCCTTTGCGGCGGGGATTGCGCTCTGCGCCGTGCGCGGCGCGTGGACGGCGCTTCTCTTCGGGATGGGAGTGGGGTGTCTTGCTGGAGCAGGTCTCTTGCCCTGGACCGGCTCAGCCTCGGGGCTGGTGGCCCAGGCGATTCTTCTGGCGGCCGTGGGCGCCACGCTCTTTTTGCGCGCGGCCCTCTGCCTGGAGCGCAAGGACTTTTCCGTCCCGGCCAAAGCCCTCAATGTCGTGGCCGTTGTGGCGCTGTGGGGCGGCGTGGTGTGGGGCGCGGCCACCTTCGCGCACGGCGATTATCAGGACCTTCCCCTTCCGGGCGAGAAGGACCTTCTTCTTTTCGAATCGGCGGGTGAAAACGACCTCAGGGTGACCACCAACATCGAGGATCGGGCCAACGCGCGCGTCGACACGACCTACGCGCACTACAGGGGGCTCGAATGGGTGGCGCGCCTCGTGGGTCGGATGCCGTCGATCGTTGGGCTCGAAGGGGATTGTCTCCTGGCCGGGCCGCTCGCCCCGATCCTCGCTCCCCTCGTCGACGAGGCGGTCGGCGAGACCGCGGGCGGCGGGCGGCGACTCAGCGCCTTCGAAACAGTGCCCGCCCTGCGCAGCGCGTCAGCGACGATCGCCGCGCACGAAGAGATGAAAATCGTCGAAGACAGCCGCAATGGACAGCCGCTCTCCTTCTTCCTGCTCGACGGCCCGCCCCGGTTCGAC
This sequence comes from uncultured Phycisphaerales bacterium, assembly GCA_964464495.1. Taxonomy (GTDB): domain Bacteria; phylum Planctomycetota; class B15-G4; order B15-G4; family CAYZWU01; genus CAZUHB01. Next base: position 38,433 of record CAYXGI010000032.1, on the reverse strand, counting down.
CACATTCTGCTTCTTCCCTGTTTTCCGAAGGCCGATGCGGACCGCGGCCGATTGTCGCGGGAGGCCTTTTGTCTCCTTCGCGATGCACTCTCCGAGGAAGGGACGGCCTGGATCTTCGTCGACACCACCGACATCGGTCCCCTTGGCGTGGCGGGCGTGGCCGCCGCATTCGGCGACATCTTTCCCGCGTCGTCCCTCTGGTTGCTCGAAGACGGGCTCCTTCCTCCCTATCTGCTCTTCATCGGCCGGAAGGGGCGTGACGCGCTCCCGGGTAGCGCCATGGCGGCCCGGATCGAGAAGATGGCGGCGCGCGAGGGATCGGCCAGGGCGCGCTTCGTCGAATTCGACGACCTGAGCGAGTATCTGATCGCCGATCGGGACGGCATGCAGTGGTTGGCGCGAAACCGGGGCGCCGCGTCGGCGTTCCGCGCGGTGCGGCCGTGCGGACTGACAGGCAAGGTTCCGGGATGGAGCGCGGTCGACGACCTCTCGAAGCTCATTCCCAGCGCATCGCTGGAAAAGGCGTGCGGCAAGGCGAGCGGCGTGCAGGACTGGGCCATGCAAGCGCGGCGCTTCATCCTCGGCGGCCTGTCGATCCATGGCCAGTACACCTACGCCATCGACGAGAAGAGCGATATTGATTGGGAGTTCTTCAAGGCGGAGGTCGGCCTCTACGCCGAAGCGTTCAGGGCCTTTCCGGACACGGCGCTCGGTCGGACGATCACCGCGGCCCTGATGCCGATGCTGATCGATGCCAACGAGCTCCAGATCGTGTTCGAGACGATCCGGGATGTGGCCGGAGCCGAGCCCGATGATGTCATGCTCCGCTACTATCTCGCCCTCGCCTCGTTCAAGCTTCTCGATTTTCAAGAGGCGCTGACGCACTTCGCGGCAGTTGCCGAAAAGGACCCGCTTTTTGTCGACGGCGTCGTTTATGCCGGCCTCACCTGCTTCGCGCTCGACATGAAGGAAGACGCCCTGCGTTATCTCGAACGCGCCCACCGGCTCGATGAGGAACGAGAGATCGTCTTCAAACCGCTGGCGATCTGTCTCTTCGATAGTGGGCGCAAGGAAGAGGCCGGCCCCTTCTGCCTGAAAGCGCTCGAGATCGCGCCCGATGACGAAGATTTGAAATCGCTCAGAATGCTCATCGAGAACAGGATCATTCTCGACGAAGAGGGTGGCGAGGAAGAGGGCGGGGCGCACAAGGGCCACGATCACGATCACTTCCAAGACGGGTAGAGCATGTCCGCCATGAAGAAAGTTGTTTGGATCGTCAATCCTGTTTCGAGGCCGCGCAAGGCAAAACGCGCCATTCCGGCTGTCGAGGAGGTCTTGCGCCGCGCGGGATACGCGGTCGAGACGGTTGTCACGGAAGCGGCTGGAGATCCCGCGAGGATCGTGACCGAGAAGGGCGCCGACGCAGACGCCTTTCTCGTGGCAGGCGGCGACGGCACACTCAACGAGGTACAGGGCGCCCTGCCCGATCGGGCCGTCCCTGTTGGGATCATTCCGCTGGGCACCTCCAATGTGCTCGCCAGGGAGGTGGGGATTCCCTTCGACCCGGCCGACGCGGCCCGTGCTTTTGCCGGCGGCCGGGTGCGTTCCTATGATATGGGCCTGCTCGGCACAACCAAGTTTCTCCTCATGGCGAGCTATGGTTTCGACGCCTTCGCCGTCAAGCGTGTCTCGCTTCGCATCAAGAAAGCCCTTGGCCGGAGCGCCTATTTCGTGTCCGGCGTGGCGAGCATGCCCTTCTACAATCCCGAGCCGATCGAAATAATTCCCCTCGATTTCGACATTCCCGACGGCAAAGCCGACGACATTCCCGACGGCGCGCGCGAGCCGATCAGGGCGACCTTTGCGCTTTTTTGCAACGCGAAACGCTACGCGGGCGACTATGTGGCCGCGCCCGATGCGGTCATGGACGACGGCCTTCTCGATGTGGTCTGCTGGACCAAGGCGGGGCGGCTCGGCGCGGTGGCCGGGGTGGCGCGCCTTTTTCTGGGAAAGCTCGCCGGGAGCCGTTATACGGTGACCTTCCGCGCGTCGCGCGTCGCCTTCAAGAGCAGTCGGCCCGAGTATTTTCAGATCGACGGAGATCCGGCGGACGGAAGGAGCGGCTCGGTCGCAATCGAGCGGGACGCCTACAGGCTCGTCATCCCATCGCGCTCGTGATCCCCACAATTGCCGGCTGAACACACACCGGGCGCTGGTCTTCGAGCATGCCATTTGACCAAGACTTTCAGAAGGTCCGAAACAAGAGGCTTCGATCGAGGTTTTGCTTATTGATCGAATGTGACGGTTTTCAAAGGAGACAACCCATGAATCGAAAAACCATAGTTATGATCTTCGCTCTCTTCATCGCTTTTGCCATGCCCTCGGCCCTTTGTCAGGACCAAGAAAAGTCAAAAAAGGAAAAACCGCCCAAACGAGGCAAGCGGCCCGCTCTGGTCGCACCGGAAAAACAGAGGCCCGATGCAGCCCAGCCCGCCGTGGTCAAGGGGCTCATGGAGCGCCTCGATCGTCAAGCCAAGGCCCTCAAGGCCCTGACGGGCGAGGTAAAAAACCTCAAAGTTCAGCTCGGCACCATGAAAAAGGCTCTTGCTCGCCGTTCACAAGCACAGAATCGGAAAGCGGGTCAATCGGGAGGTGACGAAGATAACGCACGCCCCCGGAAGGAGATGAGACGCAAAGCCCGTTCGGGCCAGGACCGCGCTTCGGCGCAGGGGTCGGCCCAGAAGCCAAGGCGCTCCCTTCAGGACAGGAAAGAGGTACCGAAACTGCGAGCACGAAAGGCGATCGGTGAGAGGCTCCGTGCCGCCCAGCCCGACCGCGCTCAGAAGCGGCGCGTGGACAGACCTGATTCGCAAGACAAAAGAAAGTTACAGTCGAGAGCCACACCTCCGGCCAGGCGCGGCCAGGAGGGGGGCCCAGAGCGCGCCGCACGGCTCAGGGACCTGAAAAAAAGGATCCGGAACAATCCTGAGTTGCAGAGACGCCTGCGGGAGAGGGTGATCGAGCGAAGACGCTGATCGCACGTCCGCATATCGTCTAAAATCGCCGACCAAAGGTCAAATTGCCGACCAGTGGTGGGAGAGAGCCAACTCCTCCCGACGGCGTGGGGTAAAAATTCAAAGCACATTCGGGCCGCTGCCTAGGCAGCGGCTTTTTTTTAAAGCCCATCTTCGCGCCTCGCGACCTCTTCGCGCCGAGGTCCCTGGCGGCGAATTGTGCCCATATCTTTATTAATAATAGACAGTTAGGTGTTTTAATTCCGGCCCGATTGGACTTGTGGGGATTGTGGGATATAATTGTATTGATATTTCAGATGTCACCAAGCGGTTGAAACTCATCGAAAGAAATTTGGGGAGCCTGCACCATGCAGAGGGGAAAAATCATCACCGCTCTATTCGGATTCGTTGTGACGACGGCCACCTCTTTTGGGGCCACGATTCATGTGCCCAGCGACTTCGGAACGATTCAAGAAGCGATCGACAACGCTGTGAACTATGACACAATTGTCGTTTCCGCAGGGACTTACACTGAGAATATCGACTTCTCGGGTAAAGCGATCACCCTGCGCAGCGATGACGGGGCGGCGCTCACCATCATCGATGGCGCGCAAGCCGGCGCGGTGGCGACCTTCGCGACCAACGAGGGCCTCGATACGGTTCTCGACGGATTTACCATCACCAACGGAAGGCGCGCCGACGGCGGAGGCATCTACTGCCACTATGCGTCTCCCACGATCACGAACAGCACGATCGTTGACAACAACGCCGATTCGGGCAAGGGCGGCGGAATGTATTTCAAGCACTCGGGCGCGCTGGTCGTGGAGTGCGAGGTCTATTCCAACATGGCGATCTATGGCGGCGGCGGAATCTGCTCCAACAGGTCGACGGCGACCTTCCAGAACAACAGCGTCCACGGCAATTCGTGCGGAAACAGTTCAGGGGGCGGATTCTACTCCTACTATTCCAACGACGTGATCGAGAATAATGTGATTTACGAGAACACGGCCGGCTACAGCGGCGGCGGAATCTATGCGACCTTTTCCGATTTGGAGATCACGGGAAACAGGATCGAAAAAAACGATGCCTCTTTTGGCGGCGGGCTGGCGTGCGAAGATTCGGCTCCCGTGATTTCAGAAAACACCATCGCCGAGAACGTGGCTTCGGTCGGCGGCGGTCTCGATTGTTACAACGCCTCTCCTGTGATCGATAACAATATCATCGCACGCAACACGGCAGGAGGCAGCGCCGGGATCTACTGCGGCGGCGATTCGTCTGCCCTGATCACGAGGAACATTGTCAGCTCCAACGTCGCCACGTCGAGCGGCGGCGGGATCAACTGCGGTTCCAATACTGTGATCGCAAGCAATATGATCTACAGGAACAGGGCCGGAAATATTGGCGGCGGCGTCTACTGCCACTCGGGCAATCCGTCAATCGTGAGCAACACGATCACAGAGAATACGGCAGATGTGAGCGGCGGTGGAATCGGCTGCTGGAACGCGGCGGCGTCGGTGACGAACACGATCGTCTGGAGCAACGCCGCCGGCGACGGCGCCGAGATCTACGTGGGAAATGCAACCTATCCCTCGTCTCTCCATATCGAGTACTCCGACTTGTTCGGCGGGCAGTCGTCGATCGTGGTCGAGCCGTCGTGCACGCTCAACTGGGGCCCGGGAATGATCGAAGCCGAACCGGGTTTCGCGCAGTCCGCAAAGGATGACTATCACCTCGTTTTCAGTTCTCCCTGCGTCGACAGCGGCGACAGTCTCGCCTTGAACATTACGTCGAACGATTTCGAGGGCGATCCGCGCCTCTTTCTCGATCGGGCCGACATCGGCGCCGATGAGTTCCACTTTCACCTCTATTGCGTTGGCGATGTGACGCCGGGCGGAACCCTTGCCATCAAGGTCGTGGGCGGCCCGAACATGCCCGTGATCGTGGCTCTCGGCTCGGGCGTGCAGTCGCCGCCCCTTCAGACCGCCTATGGAGAGCTTTATCTCGTTTTGCCCGTGCTCAAGTCGTTCCGGGGCCGGATTCCGGTCGACGGCATCATGACGCTCAACGCTCCCGTTCCGACTGCATGGGCGAGCGGCGATTCCCACCCCCTCCAGGCTCTGGTCGGCGGAAAGGGCTGGCCTTACACCACGCTGACCAACCTCATGCACCTGACAGTCGATTGATTCGCGCGAAGCAGTAGAAATCTCCCCGAAGGGAAAGGTAAGATGGCTCGTCCGCGTTCCGCGGGGCGCGCTTCGCGTGGGCGCGCCGAGTTCCAGACCGAGAGGAGGAGATTCAATGCCGTCACCCTTCGAAAAGACCACGATCAAGTCGCTCACCATGCCGAACCGCTTCATCCGCTCGGCCACGTGGATGTCGATGGCGGCAGAAGACGGCTCGTGCACGCCGCGCCTCGTGGAAACAACGGAGAACCTCGCCGCGGGCGGGATCGGGTTGATCATCGCCGGCTTCTCCTTTGTCTCCCCCGAGGGAAAGGGCCCCCTGGGCATGACCGGCATGCACAACAACCATGTGGCAGCCGGCTATCGGGGCCTTGTCGACAAGGTGCACGCCCATGGGACGCCGATCGCCGCTCAGCTCGCCCATTGCGGCATCCAGAGCACCCCGCTCGAGGGCGAAGTGCTCGGCCCGTCCGACATCGCGCGCGACGACGGGCGCCTCAAGGCGCGCCGCCTCGAGACCTTCGAGATCGACCGTATCGTGGAGGACTTTGCCGCCGCGGCGGTCCGGGCCAAGGAGGCCGGCTTCGACGCCGTACAGCTCCACTTTGCCCACGGCTATCTGGGCAGCCAGTTCCTCAGTCCCTACTACAATAAAAGGGATGACGAATACGGCGGCTCGATCGAGAACAGGATTCGCTTTCTGATCGAAGTCTACCGTGCCGCGCGTGGCGCGGTGGGCGACACCTACCCACTCCTGGCCAAGCTCAACGTGGAAGACTTTCTCGATGGCGGCCTGAAAGCCGAGGAGGGTGTCTTTGCCGCCACCCAGCTCGCCGCGGAGGGCATCGACATGATCGAGGTCTCGGGCGGCTCGGGCGATTCGGGCCGGCTCGGCCCGGCGAGGGCGATCAAATCGTCCGACGACGAGGGATATTTCCACCAGAACGCCATGGCGGTCAAGAAATCGGCCCCGATTCCGGTCGCTGTTGTCGGCGGCATCCGCCGTTTCGAGCACGCCCGCCGCTTCATCGAGGAGGACGGGCTCGATTACGCCTCCCTGTCGCGGCCCCTGATCCGCGAGCCCGGCCTCATCAAGAGGTGGCAAGAGGGAGACCTCTCTCCGGCAGACTGCACCTCCTGTTCGCGCTGCTTCCGGTCGATGCTCAAGGGGCGGGGAATTTTCTGCGCCCAGCTAAAAGCAGAGAAAAAATAAGGCCAACTCATTATCTTTTAATAGATTAGATAGAGACACGCCCTGCGCCCCACTCGCCGCTTACCGAGAGACGCTCTTAACTGCCTGAGAAAAATCACCCTATGTCGTGACGGGCGAATAATATGCTTGTTTTTTTATCAACACTTGTTTTAATTAGTAACTGTTGAAAATAAGCCATATCGTCGAAAAAACTGAGCTTTGATGAACGTTCTCGAAAAACGCGTTCCGATGTTTTCCCGACACGTTGATGAATAACCCGTTCCGTTGATAAATATTTGGTTTCCCCGTTCCCGACTCTCTTTCTCATCAAGGAGGTACGTATGCGTTGCATTACAGCCAGAGTACTTTTCCCCCTCGTCTTTCTGCTTGTTCTCACACCAGTGGTCATGGCGGAAAATTTCACGGGTCAGCAGACCTTTTCCGCTTCAGATCTGACGATCACCCAGAAGGCCGGAATGGACGTCATCGAACTCAAGGATGGCACGGCCCTGATGGTTCCGGGCAGCCCGGCGCTTCCCGGCATGCAGGTCAACGTGGCCCTTCCCGACGGTGCCGACGTGATCACCACCAGATTGATCAGTGCTGATTTCGAGGAACTCGACGGCACCTACAACGTGATTCCCGCCACGCGCCCGCGCAGGATCGGCAATCCGAGCCAGAGCTTTCCCTTTGTCAAGGATCAGAACGTCTACAGCACGGACGCCGCCTACCCGGGCGTCTGGATCGAGCAGGGAGCCGAGTGGGACCTGGTCGGCCAGCAGTTCGTGACGATCGATCTCTATCCCGTGCAGTACAATCCCACGACGGGAAAGGTTTTTGTGGCAACCAACATCTCCTACGAGGTGGTTTACACTGTCGATTCTTCTTTCGAGCGGCGGACCTATAATTTCAGCGAAAACGTCCGCGCCCATTACAACAAACGCCTCACAAACCTGGCCGTGAATCCCGATGCCCTCACTCTTCCCGAGTACGCGGGCTCGGGCAGCCGCGCTCTGCCCGCGGGCGACTTCGAGTACGTGATCATCACGACCACGGCCTTCGAGAATTCCTGGGACAGCCTCGTCGATCATTACACCAAGGTCGGTATTCCCGTGGAGGTGATGACCAACACGTGGGTCGACTCCAACTACTATGGAACCGGAGCCACCTCGATTCGTAATTTCGTGAGCGACGCCCACAGCACGTGGGGAACGATTTACTTCCTCATCGGCGGCGACACGAGCAAGGTGGCCGCTCACTCGAGAAGCCTTCTTGGCGACAGCATTCCCAACGACACCTATTATGCCGACTATGATGGCGACTGGCACATCGAGGTCTACCTCGGCCGGGCGTCTGTGGACACGACGACGGAGATTTCCAACTTCCTGAACAAGACCCTCGACTACCTCCAGTCTCCGCCGAGCGGTTTCGGCGAGGAGGTTTTCGGCATGGGATTCGACCTCGACTCCTACACCGACGGTGAGGACACGATCATGGTCGCCGATAACTACTATCCGGCGTGGTCGACGAAGTCCCAGGAATTCGACAGCGAGAGCGGCGGCCACGAGACCGATGTCAAGGCTTACATCAACGCCGGACAGGGCGTGGTGCTCCATACCGATCACTGCTACCACGACGTGATCGGCGTGGGTTCCTACAATCACGGCACCGGTCTCAGCAAGACAGAGGTCTCGGCGTTCTACAACGGCGGGCGCCAGGGCGTGTTCTATACCCTCGGCTGCTGGCCGGGCGCTTTCGACTACAACGACTGCATCGGCGAGAAGATGGCCCAGAACACGGGCGGCGGCTGCGCGGCGTTTGTCGGCAACACCCGTTACGGCTGGTACTACCAGGGAAGCCACAACACGCTCTCTTCCTACAACCTGATCAGGTTCTCCGAGGCGCTCTTCCAGGACGGCGCGGAGCGCGTGGGCGAGGCCAATGGCGAGCACAAGGAGTACAACTACCCGGGTGACAGTTACGAGCAGTACATCTTTACCGAGCTGAACGTGACCGGCGACCCGGCCCTGCACGTCTGGACCGATGTTCCCGGTACCTTCAACTGCACCTACGACACATCGATCGTGGCAGGCTCCCAGAGCTACACCGTGAACGTGAAGGAAGGCGCGTCGAACTACATCGGCGCCCTGGTCTGCGTCTGGAAGGATGACGAGGTCTACGCAAGAACGACGACCAATTATTCCGGAAACGCGACCTTCACCATCCTGCCCGTGACCAACGGAACCATGTATGTGACGGTCAGCGACCAGAACATGAATGTTCACGAGGGACTGTGCACCGTGACCGGTGGAAGCACTCAGGATCTGACCATCGACCTGAGTCTCGACAAGTCGTCCTATCCCTGGTTCAGCACGCTCTATTACACCCTCGAGGCGACCAACAACACCGGATCGACGCAGAACACCTATGTGTGGTGCAACGTGACCCTGCCGGGCGGCAATATCTACCCCGCGTCGGGATATCTCTACCACGGTCCCTGGGCGGTGACACTGACCGCTTACCAGACGAGGAGCGCCACGCTGTCGCAGAACGTCGGTACGGCCCCTCCCGGCTCGTACACGTTCAATGCCTATATCGGTCCCGAGCCCGGCATCGAGGATGCCGATCACGTTCCGTTCAGCATAACCTACTAAACGGTTGACATCACGTCGGCCCGGCGCAACGCGTTTGCTCCGGGCCGACGATTTTCTTGTCCCCCTCTCCAAAAGTCCGCTCTGCGATCTCTCACAGAAAGGTGGTGAATCATGCGGCCAGTTCGTGCCTGTCTTCCTGTGTGCGTTCTTCTTTTTCTGTGCCTGATTTCGCCCGCCGCGGCGGAGGAAATGACAGGAACCCTGGGCTTTGCGCCGTCCGATCTCGTGATCGAAGGGCGGGAGGGCTTTGATGTGATCGAGATGGCGGGGGCGGACTCGTTGGCCGAGGTCGGCTGTCCGCTTCTTCCCTGCTGGAGCATCAACGTGGCTCTTCCCGACGGGGCCACTGTGCGATCGGCGATCGTGACCGGCGCCGATTATGTCGGCATCGACGGAACCCACGATCTGATGCCCGGGGCGAGGCCGCGGCGCATCAGCAATCCTGCGCAGGGAAATTCCTTTGTCAAGGACCCTGTCGTCTACGGCGCCGATCACTATTATCCCGGCGGCGAAATAGAAATCGTGAGCGAATGGGAGCTCGTGGGACAGCGCTTCGTCACCTTGCGCCTTTTTCCCGTGCAGTACAATCCCGTGAGCGGCAAGATCCGCCTGGCAACCGGCATGGCCTGGGCGCTGACCTTTGATAATAATCCCGCCGCGGAGAGGAAAATCTTCAATTTCAGCGAAAAGGTCCGCGATCACTACATGACCCGGCTGCGGCAGCTCGCGATCAATCCCGAAGCAGTCTCTCTTTGCACGGGCGACGGCGGGGGGAGCCGCGCTCTTCTTCCGGGCGACTACGAGTACGTGGTGATCACACCGTGGACGCTCTATCGCGCTTTCGATGACCTCGTCGATTATTACACCAAAATGGGCATTCCGGCGATCGTCGTTCCCACGGAACACATCTTCTTCAACTATTCGGGAACAAGCTACCCGGACGCGATCCGGAATTTTGTGATCGATGCCCATTCCACGTGGGGGACGATCTACTTTTTACTCGGCGGCGACACGCTCGAGGTCACCCCGGCGAGCTCGACCTTTTCCGGAGTGGGCACGGTTCCGAACGATACCTATTACGGCGACTACAACGGCGATTTCGTTGTCGATGTGTACGTCGGCCGCGCAACGGTTCGGAGCTCGGCGGAAGCGTCGGTCTTCCTCTCGAAGACGCTCGACTACATGACCAATCCGCCCTCGGGTTTCGGCGGCGAGGTTTTTCAGATGGGGTTCGATCTCGACAACCAGACCGACGGCGAAGACCTGATGGTCGACATCTACAACGACTATGTTCCGTCATGGGCTTCATACGACAGGGAGTACGACAGCGAAAGCGGCGGCCACAAGGGCGACGTGATCAATTACATGGAGAGCGGCCACGGCGTGACCAATCACTGCGATCACTGCAACTCGAGCATCCTCGGAGTGGGCACGCACAATCATGGAACCCGTCTGTCTCATACCGACGCGGTTTCTTTTCAGAATGGATCGCGGGCTGGAATCCTTTACACCCTGGGATGCTTGCCGGGCGCTTTCGATTACTATTCATGCTGGGGCGAAGGGCTGGTCAACAATCCTAACGGCGGAGCGGTGGCATTTATCGGCAACACCCGTTACGGATGGTACAACCCGGGCACGATGGACACACTGTCGGCCAAGTACGACAAGAAGTTTTTCGAGGCGCTCTGGAGCCAGGGTCATTACAGAATCGGTACGACACTCGCCGCCTCGAAGAACAACTATTATCCGAACAACAGCTATCTGAAATACATCTTCATGGAGCTCAATGTGCTCGGCGACCCCGCCATGCCGGTCTGGACCGACGAGCCCGGCTCTTTTTCCTGCTCCTTCGATTCAACGATCACAACCGGTCCGCAGACCTACACGGTCAACGTCAAACAGAACGGTTCGAATTACAGCGGCGCAATGGTCTGTCTCTGGAAAGGCGACGAGGTCTACATGAGCGCCGCCTCGGATAGCTCGGGCGATGCCGATTTCAACATCGATCCCACTGACGACGGCACCATGTTCGTCACCGTTTCCGACAAGAACGCGATAACCTTTCTCGGGTCGTGTACGGTGACGGGAGGATGCACGCTCGACCTTTCGATCACATGCGACCTCGACAGCGATCATTACCAGTCGGGCGATACGATCTACTACGATCTCGTTGTGACGAACAACACGGGATCGACAAGGAGCACCTCGGTGTGGGCCACGATCACCCTGCCGACGGGCACGGTCTATCCGTCGTCGGGAGGTCTCTATCACGGCCCGTGGCAGATCAGCCTTGCGGCTTATGAGACCAAATCGGGCGGCCTGTCCCAGAAAATACCCAGGACGGCGCCCCTCGGACTCTATGAGTTCAACTGTTTCGTGGGCGATTACCCGGGCGTAGTGGACGAGATGAACGAGAAGTTCCTGGTCACCATCTGGTAGAGCCCGCAATGAATCCGCCGGGAACCCGAAGGCCGCCGAGATCGATGTGTTTCAGTAGTAAGTTGCCGTCGCTTCCGACGGTTTAAATGATTGTCTGAAGAACGGAATTATGGTCTAATTCTTATATGTGGCACGGCTTGCGATAGCCGATGCCTGCAAATCACAAAGCCGAAGAGAGGTCTCGCTGAAAACGATAGACGAAAAACCTTGAAAGGAGGTTCTTCATGCGGTTCATGAGACGATGTTTCGTGGCCTTATTTCTGCTTCTTGTGGCCCTGTCGCCCGCCTGGGCCGGCAACTACCAGGGCGAGGAACGGTTTTCTCCTGACCAACTGAACTTCAGCCGGATCGCGGGCTTCGATGTGATCGAACTCGAGGACGGCTCCTTCCTCACAACGGCGGGAAGTCCCTTTGTGCCGTGCAAGATCATCGACGTGGCCCTTCCCGACGGCGCCACGGTGACGGGCGTCACCCTTCTCGATGCCACCTACACCGATGTGGAGGGGCGTTTCGATCTGATGCCGTCGGTGCGCGCGCGCAAGATCACCAATCCGTCCCAGGGGAATCCCTTCATCAAGGATGGGCAGGTCTACGACCGGGATGCCGACTTTCCCGGCGGGGGCGTGGAGATCGTTCGCCAGTGGAGCTCGGTCGGCCAGCAGTTCGTGACGTTGCGCCTTTTGCCTGTCCAGTACAATCCGGTTTCGGGCAGGGTGCTTCTTGCCACGTCCCTCTCTTACGAGGTGCGCTTCGACATCGACCCTAATTTCACACGAAAGACTTTCAACCTCAGCGACACGGTCCGCGCAAAGACGGAACGCAGGCTGAAGCGGAGAGCGGTCAATGGCGACGCCGTCGCGATTCCGGCCTACAGCGGCATGGGCAGCCGCGCGCTGCCCCAGGGAGACTTCGAATACGCGATCATCACCACAACGAGCTATGAGAACGAGTGGGACGTCCTCGTCGACCACCACACCAGTCTCGGCGTTCCCACCACCGTGGTGACGACCGATTACATTTATGCCAATTTCTCGGGCAGCGACAACCCCGCCAAGATCCGGAACTTTGTGATCGACGCCCACGCCACGTGGGGCACGGTCAATTTCCTCATCGGCGGGGACACGGGCAAGGTGCCCTGTGGATATGCGTCCTATCAGGGAGACAACATTCCCACCGACGTCTATCTGGCCGACTATAACGACGACTGGAACTGCGAGGTCTACGTGGGCCGCGCGCCGGTCGACTCCACGACGGAGATCGCCACCTTCGTGAGCAAGGCGTATAACTACATGACCAATCCGCCGAGCGGATTCGGCGACGAGGTCTTTTTCATGGGATTCGATCTCGATTCGACGAGTCCCTCCGAGGATCTCATGGAGATCATCTCGGGCAACTGGATGCCGGCCTGGTCGAGTTACAGCCGCGAATACGACAGCGAAGCCAGCGGCCACGAGAACGATGTCGACGGCTACGTGAACGCCGGTAAAGCGCTCATCAACCACTCCGACCACTGCGGCACCACGTCGGTAGGCGTTGGTACGAGGAATCACGGCAGCAGCCTTTCGATCACCGAGTGCCGGGCGTTCAACAACGGATCGAAGCAGTCGATTTTCTACTCCCTCGGCTGCTACTGCGGCAATTTCGAGTCGTCGGACTGCTGGATCGAGGAGTTCGTCAAGGACGCGGACGGCGGCGGCGTGGGCGCCGTGGGTAATTCGCGCTACGGCTGGTACTGGCCCGGCGGCAACTGGCACACTGTTTCGGCGCTCTTCGACAGGAAGTTTTTCAGGATTCTCTGGGAGCCCGAATACGAATCGTGGCACGCGGGCGAAAACAACAGCGTGTCGAAGAACAACCTCTATGTTGTGGAGAACACAGACAAATACTGCTTCATGGAGACCAACCTCTTTGGCGACCCGGCCCTGCCGATCTGGACCGATGTTCCCGCCACGCCCGCACTCAGCTACTGCCCCACGATCGGTGTCGGCCAGCAGGGTTTCACCGTCAATGTGGAGAGAGGCGGCGCCCCGGCTGATGGCGCTCTGGTCTGTGTCAAGATCAGCGGCGATGTTTACGAGCGGGGCCTGACCAATGCCCAAGGCAACGTTGTTCTTTTCATCGATCCCAGTGCGAGCGGCACCATGGAGGTGACCGCGTCGGGCGACAACATCCTGCCCTCGACCGAAATCTGCACGGTCGATTCATCGGGGACCGACATGACCATCGGCCTGAGTCTCGACAAGACGGGCTACCTGGTCGGGGAAACGATTCATTACGATCTGAGCGTGACGAACAACACGGGCACCACGCAGAACACCACGATCTGGGTCAACGTGAACCTGCCGAACGGCAACACCTATCCCGAGTTCGGCAGCCTCTCCACCGGACCGTGGACCCTGTCCTTCTCTGCTTACGAGACCAAGAACGGGTCGCTGACCCAGAAGCTTCCCGCGTACGCGCCGATCGGTTCGTACCTGTTCAACGCCTATGTCGGTCCCAAACCGGGGATCGTGAGCGAGGCTCATGAAGCATTTACTGTTTCGCCCTGATCGACGACCGCCGATCGCCACGTTCATCGATCGTGGCAAAGACGAGTCGTAATGGCGAACAGTCGTTTGATTGAAAAGCCTCCGCGTTTTTGATTCAAAGGCGCGGAGGCTTTTTTCGAAAAAGGCACTGACGCCTTCTCTTGAAGGCACGGACGGGTGGCGGTGGGTAAGAAAGAAACAAAAAAAATCACCACCAATCTCTTGCGGTGGTACGACAAGGCCAAGCGCGACCTGCCGTGGCGGCAGACGCGCGATCCCTACAAGATCTGGCTTTCCGAGGTCATGCTCCAGCAGACAACGGTGAGCGTGGTGCAAAAGCGCTACGTCCGGTTCGTGGAGCGATTTCCCGATCTCGAATCGTTGGCCGCGTCGACCGAGGAAGAGGTTCTCGCCGAGTGGTCGGGGCTCGGATATTACAGCCGTGCCCGTTCGTTCTTGCAGGCGGCGCGCATGGTGGTCGCCGAGCACGGGGGGGACGTGCCGCCGAGCGCGGCCGAGTTCGGAGCGCTTCCCGGGGTGGGCGCTTATACGACGGGTGCGGTTCTGTCGATCGCCTTCGATCTCCCCGAACCGATCGTCGACGGAAACGTGATCCGCGTGCTCTGCCGGCTCTTTGCCCTTCGCGGCGATCCGGCCAAGGGACCGCTGAAAAAAAAGCTCTGGGCCCTGGCCGGAGAACTGCAGTCGCCCCGAAGTCCCGGCGATTTCAACCAGGCGCTCATGGAACTGGGCGCCCTCGTCTGCACGCCGCGCACTCCGCTCTGTGGCCGGTGCCCGGTGCGGGACGCCTGTGAAGCGCGCGCCAGGGAGCTGGTCGACCGGATCCCGCGGGTGAAAAAGCGGCAGAAGGTTCAATCGATTGTTCTGGCCGGTGTTCTGGTCAAGCGCGGCGGGCGGGTTCTCATGACGCGGCAGCCGCCCGACGCCAGGCTGTTGCGCGCCATGTGGCTTTTTCCCTCGGTCGAGGTCGACTCCCTCGGCGAGGCGCCACGCCGGCTGTCGCAGCATGCAACAAGCCTCCTTGGAGTGCCGGTCGAGGTTGGTGAGACCCCGCTCAAGACAATTCCCCATTCGATCACATGTTACAGAATCCGGTTCAGCCTCTTCCCGTCCCGGATCAAGCGGAAACCCGCGACGATCCGGTGCGAGTCCCACCTTCGGTGTGCGTCCCACCTTCGGTGGGTGCATCCACGAGACATCGACACACTGCCCGTGTCGTCCCTCGTGCAAAAGGCGCTCCCGGAATAATTCCTCCAGAAGTTATTCCGGGGATAAATCTTCCATGGAATCAGCCTGGATTGATTCAATGGAGGAATTTTAGTGGGGACGGTGCGATGCGCACAACGTGCGAGGAGTGGCTCAGCCGATTTCGCGAACGATACCGTCCGGCGGGCCGCCGGAGCGTTGCATGGCCCATTCGATCACGTCGGGCCGCTTGGCCGTCTGCGTGCACATGCGTTCCGGGTCGGGCCGGATCCCGCAGCGCCAGAGATCGAGCCGGTCCGCGTCCCAGCAAGTGATGACTGTCTGGTCGCCGTCGGTCTCGCCGCGGGTGTGTTGGACACAGGCCTTCACGAGCAGGCCGAAAGCACGGTCTTCCAGCTCGAAGAACCCATCTTGTCGCAGGTTACGTGCATACTGCGCGCCCCTCTCTCCATGGTCCGGATCGATTTGATCGTTCTTCCGCAGCGAATCATGAAAGAGGGCGAAGAGTTCGAGCACCCGCGAATCAGCTCCAGTCTCCGCCTGAATGCGAAGGGCATTATCGAGAACGCGCGCCCAGTGCGCGGGGCCATGAATGCTGTTTGGCCCCATGGGAAAGGTGCCGATCACTTTCTCTCGAAGTTCGGCGCTGATAAACGACGTCTTCACAGGGCCTCCTCGCAACAGCCTCGAAATGCCAACCACAATCATACAAAGCTATCGGCCATGAAGGAATCGTGAAGGAATCGTTCCGGGAACAAATCTTCCAACGGGAACAAATCTTCCAATTCTTCAGTGCTTGCAAAATAGGCAGGAAATCCGTATTTTTGCATGCTTTTATCGCGCACTCCACAGACAGAGAGAAAGAACCGTACCCATGTTCCGAGAGGTCGATCCCAAGGCGTCCTTTATCGAGCTGGAGCACCGCATGCTCGAGTTCTGGGACAAACACTCCATATTCAACAAGCTCCGCGAGAAGAACGCGGGCAACGACCGTTTTTCTTTCCTCGACGGTCCCATCACGGCCAACAATCCCATGGGCGTTCACCATGCCTGGGGGCGCAGCTACAAGGATATCTTTCAGCGCTACAACGCCATGCTCGGCAAGGACCAGCGCTACCAGAACGGCTTTGACTGCCAGGGCCTCTGGGTCGAGGTCGAGGTGGAAAAGCAGCTCGGCTTCAAATCCAAGCGCGACATCGAGGACTACGGCATCGGCAATTTCGTGGAGAAGTGCAAGGAGCGGGTGCGCAAGTACTCCAAGATCCAGACCGCCCAGTCGGTGCGCCTCGGCTACTGGATGGACTGGGACAACTCCTACTTCACCATGACCGACGAGAACAACTACACGATCTGGGGCTTTCTCAAGAAGTGCCACGACCGCGGCTGGATCTACAAGGGCGACGACGTCATGCCCTGGTGCCCGCGCTGCGGCACGGCGCTCTCGGAACACGAGATCGCCACCGAGGGCTACAAGATGCTCAAGCACCCGAGCATCACCGTGCGCTTTCCGCTTCTCGACCGCCCCGGCGAAGCGCTCCTCGTCTGGACCACCACGCCCTGGACACTGACCTCCAATGTGGCCGCCGCCGTTCACCCGGAAAACGACTACGTCAAGGTCCGCCAGGGCGACGAGACCTTCTACCTCAGCAAAGCGCGCCAGTCGGTCCTCAAGGGTGAATTCGAAATCATCGAGGAACTCAAGGGCGAGGCGCTCCTCGGGCTCAAGTACGAAGGTCCGTTCGACAGCCTTCCCGCCCAGAATCCCGACCTCCACCGCGTCATCGCCTGGGACGAGGTCTCCGAGGAGGACGGCACCGGCATCGTGCACATCGCTCCCGGCTGCGGCAAGGAAGACTACATCCTCGGCAAGGAAGAGGACCTCACTCCCATCGCGCCCCTCGACGAAACAGGCCACTACATCGATGGCTTCGACTGGCTCACGGGCAAGGACGTGGCCGCAGTCACCCCCGACATCCTGACCGACCTGAAGAAGCGGGGCGTCCTCTACCGCAAGGACACGATCGAACACCGCTATCCGGTCTGCTGGCGTTGCAACTCCGAGCTCGTCTTCCGCCTCGTCGACGAGTGGTTCATCCACATGGACGAGCTCCGCCACCAGATCATGGAAGTGACCAAGAAGATCCGCTGGCTACCCTCCTTTGGCATGGAGCGCGAGCTCGACTGGCTCGCCAACATGCACGACTGGTGCATCTCCAAGAGAAGGTACTGGGGTCTCGCCCTGCCCATCTTCGAGTGCGACTCGTGCGGCCACTTCGAAGTGATCGGCGACGAGCACGAGCTCAAGGAGCGCGCCGTCGAGGGCTGGGACGAGTTTGACGGCAATTCGCCGCACCGCCCCTGGATCGACGCGGTCAAGATCGCCTGCTCCAAGTGCGGCGAGACCGTCTCGCGCATTCCCGACGTGGGGAGCCCCTGGCTCGACGCCGGCATCGTGCCCTACTCGACCATGGGCTACCGCAAGGACCGCGCCTACTGGGAAAAATGGTTCCCGCCAGATTTCATCACCGAGTGCTTCCCGGGCCAGTTCCGCAACTGGTTCTACTCGCTCCTCGCCATGAGCACGGTCATGGAAAACCGCGAGCCCTTCAAGTGCGTGCTCGGCCACGCCCTGGTCAAGGACGAGAAGGGTGAGGAGATGCACAAGAGCTCGGGCAACGCGATCTGGTTCGAGGACGCGGCCGAGAAGATGGGCGTCGACGTGATGCGCTGGATTTTCTCGAGCCACAATCCCTACAACAACCTGAATTTCGGGTACAAGGCCGGCGACGAGACGCGGCGTAAATTGCTCACCCTCTGGAACACATACTCCTTCTTCGTGACCTACGCCAAGGTCGATGGGTTTGATCCCAAGAACCCCGCTCCGCCCGCCGCTGAGCGCCCCGATCTCGACCGCTGGATCCTCGCCCGGCTCCAGTCGCTCATCGAAACGGCCAACAAGTCGCTCACCGACTACAGTCTGGCCGCCCTGATGCGTAGTGCGGAGCGATTCATCGAGGATCTTTCCAACTGGTACGTGCGCCGCTCGCGCCGCCGCTTCTGGAAGAGCGAGAGCGACGCCGACAAGCAGGCCGCTTACGCCACCCTGCACGAGGTGCTCGTCACCCTGAGCAAGGTGCTGGCGCCGATCATCCCCTTCATGACCGAGGAGATCTACCGTAACCTTGTCTGCGGGCCCGATGAGTCGGCGCCCGAGTCGATCCACCTCACCGACTACCCGCAGGTCGACGCCGCCCTCCGCGACGAAGAGCTCGAGCAGGAAGTGGACGCCGTGATCCGCTGCGTCGAGCTCGGCCGCAGCGTGCGGAACACGACGCAGCTCAAGGTGCGCCAGCCCTTGAGCCGCATGATCGTGAAGGCGCCCGACGCGATTTCGCGCACCGGTGTGGAAAAAGGCGTCGACCAGATCAAGGAGGAGCTCAACGTGAAGACGGTCGAGCTCATCGACGATGCGGGCGGGCTGATCTCCTTCTCGGTCAAAGCCAATTTCAAAGTCCTCGGTCCCAAGTACGGCAAGGAGATGCAGGCGATCGCCAAGGCGCTCGGCGCCCTCGACCCGGCCGCGACCGCGGCCGAGGTCCAGGCCGGCAACAACGTCTCCATCGACGTGGGCGGAAACACGATCGACCTCCTCCCCGAGGAGATCGAGGTCGTGTCGAACCAGGCCGAGGGCATCGCGGCCGTGGAAGACCACGGCTGGGTGGTGGCTCTCGACACGGTACTCACCGACGAGCTGATCCTCGAAGGTGTGGCGCGCGACATCATTCGCCAGGTGGCCACCTGCCGCAAGGAGGCCGATTTCAAGGTCGACGACCGGATTACTCTCGCCTTCGATGCTCAAGGTGACGCGCAGAGCAAGGTACTCGAAGCCGCCAGGATCCACGAGGAGTTCATCCGCGCCGAGAACCTGGCCAACGAGATCGTCTTCGCTTTCGAGGAGAAGGAATTCACCAAGGAGGTCAAGATCGGCGGCGAGGCTGTGCGCCTGTCGATCGGGCGGGTTTGACGAGCAGGATTTGACAAGCACAAGGCAAGATCCGGGCTGGGCGGCCGCGAGGTCTTGTTTATTTCGGGAGGAGAGGCAATGAAGGTTGCAATTGTGGGATGCGGCGCGTACATGTCGAGCGGGTATGGCTGCCCCGGCGAATGGCGCTGCCTCAAGGCCGCCGCCCTGGGCGAAGGGAATTTCGACGAGACCGCCGAGGTCGTCTCCTTTGTACGGTGCGAGTGCCCGGGCCGGTCGGCGGCTCCCAACGCGGCCCTTGCCATCAAGCAGTCTGAGACGAAACCGGACGTGATCTACATGAGCACGTGCATGGCCAAGGCGATGCCCGAGTGTCCTTACGCGAGCGCCGACGACATGGCTAAAATCATCGGGACCAAGACCGGTATTCCGGTCAAGCAAGGGACCCACGACTACCATTTATAGATAAGAAGAGAGACGCCCCGGTCCGGCAGCAGAGGAATTTGTCTTGCCGCCGGGTATTTCGCAAGTGGTCCACAGAATTGGAGTCTAGATCTCAATGAAGATGCTCATCGCCGGTAAATGGGTGAACAGGAAGGACACGATCGACGTGCGCGAC
This sequence comes from uncultured Phycisphaerales bacterium, assembly GCA_964464495.1. GTDB lineage: Bacteria > Planctomycetota > B15-G4 > B15-G4 > CAYZWU01 > CAZUHB01. The sequence goes on along the minus strand of CAYXGI010000032.1, from coordinate 18,595 downwards.
CCCTATGACGATTCGCTCGTCGACAGGGTTCCGTGCGCGAACAGCGCTGATGTGGAAGCCGTGCTTCAAGGCGCGGTGGAGGGCGCGGCCATTGCCAAGGCGATGCCGTCCCACGAGCGCCGGTCGATCCTTCTCAAAGCGGCCTCCCTCATGGAAAAGCGCTTCGATAAGCTCGCCCGCACCATCGCGCGCGAGGGATCGAAGACGATTGTCGAGGCGCGCAAGGAAGTGGGCCGCGCCATCAACACCATGACCCTTTCGGCCGAGGAAGCGATCCGCATCAGCGGCGAGACCCTGCCCTTTGATTCCTTTCCGGGCTCGGAGAACCGGACCGGTTATTTTTATCGCTTTCCGATCGGCGTGATCCTGGCGATCACTCCCTTCAACGATCCGCTCAACCTGGTCGCCCACAAGGTGGGGCCGGCCGTGGCGGGCGGCAACGCGGTGATCGTCAAGCCGGCCACCGTCACGCCGCTGAGCGCGATCAACCTGGTCAAGTGCCTCGTCGACGCCGGCCTCGACCCCAAGGTCGTGTCGGTAATCACCGGGCACGGGTCAGTGATCGGCGACCCGCTCGTTCGCGATGGGCGCGTGCGAATGGTCTCCTTCACCGGCGGCGTCGACGCGGGCAAGCTGGTGGCGGCCAACGCGGGCATCAAGAAGATCGGCATGGAGCTCGGCTCCAACTGTCCCACCATCGTGTTCGACGACTGCGACTTCAACGCCGCCGTGGAGAGCTGCGTGTCGGGTTCCTTCTGGGCGTGCGGCCAGAACTGCATCGGCGTGCAGCGCCTCTACGTGCAGAAGGGCATCTACGAAAAATTCAAAAAGAAATTCGTCCAGCTCGCGCGGCGCTACAAGGTCGGCCCCAAGCTCGACGAGGACTGCACCATGGGCCCGCTCATCAACGAGACCGAGGCGATCCGCGTCGAGGAGTGGATCGACGAGGCAGTGTCCCACGGGGCCAAACTGCTCTGCGGCGGTAAGCGCAAGGGGTCGGTAGTGACGCCCGCCGTGCTCGAGGGCGTGAAGGCCAAGAGCCGGCTCGCCTGGGACGAGGTCTTCGGGCCGGCAGTGTGCCTGTTCCCCTTTACCAAGGCGGACGAGGCGATTCGGAAAGCCAACAATGTCGACTACGGTCTTCTTGCCGGAGTGTTCACCAAGGATGTGAATACGGCGCTCAAGGTTTCCGAGGAGCTCGACTGCGGCGGCGTGATCGTGAACGATTCGAGCGACTACCGCCTCGACGCCATGCCCTTCGGCGGGGTCAAGTACTCGGGACTCGGCCGCGAAGGGATCCGCTTCGCGCTTCAGGAGATGACCGAGCCCAAGGTGGTGTGCTTCACGCGTTGATCCTTTAACCAATCTTTGATCGGCCCGGGCCATGTGCGGAATTTGCGGCGACATTTTTGTCGATCAGGGCCGAGCGGGCGACGGGGCAGTCCTCGCCCGCATGACGGCCGCGCTGCGCCACCGTGGGCCCGATCACGAGGGGGTGCGCGTCGGGCAGGGTTTCGGGCTTGGCGCGAGCCGGCTTTCGATCCTCGATCTCAGCGACGCGGCAAATCAACCCCTTTCGAACGAAGACGGCACGATCCATCTCGTTTTCAACGGCGAGATCTACAATTTCCGCGCACTGCGCGCCGCGCTCGAGGAGCGGGGGCATGTTTTTCGGTCGCGGTGCGACGCCGAGGTGGTGGTCCACCTATTCGAGGAGAAGGGCGCCCTGTGCCTGGCCGATCTGCGCGGCATGTTCGCCCTCGCTGTTTTCGACGAGAACACACGCACACTCTTTGCGGCGCGCGACAGGCTTGGGAAGAAACCTTTCTACTATCGCCACGCCGCTGATGGGGGATTGCTCTTCGCCTCGGAGATCAAGGCGCTCGCCGAGCATCCGGATTTTGCGCCGGAGCCGGACCACGATGCGCTGCGCGAGTACCTCTCCCTGGGGTACGTACCGGGGGAGTCCACGGCCTTTCGCGGAGTGCGGCGGCTCGGTCCGGCGCACTATCTCGTCTGGAAGGAAGGCCGCCTCTCGTTGCGCCGATACTGGCGCGTCGATCGATCGCGGCCCCTCGATGTGGACGCTCTCGGCGGCGAGGGCGAGGTGGTGCGTGCGTTGCGCGAGAAGATCGGCGAGGCGATTCGGGTGCGGCTCGTGAGCGACGTTCCTCTCGGTGTTCTGCTCAGCGGCGGAGTCGACTCATCGGGGGTGACCGCTCTTGCGGCGGACGAGAGCGGTAAGGCACCGCGCACTTTTTCCATCGGATTCGATGAGAAGGATTACAACGAGCTTCCACACGCCGACCGCGTGGCGTCCCTTCTCGGCACGCGCCACACGTGGCGCGCTGTGCGGCCCGATGCGGCCGCGCTTCTGCCGCGCATCGTGCACCATCTGGAAGAGCCTTTCGCCGACTCGTCAGCGCTCGCCACGTGGTGCGCCGCTGAGCTGGCGAGCGAATCGGTGAAGGTCGTGCTCAACGGCGATGGGGGGGACGAGAACTTTGCCGGGTACCTACGCTACGCGGCCCACTGTGTGACGGAGAGGGCGTCTGTCGTGCCGGCCGCGATCCGCACCCTGGCGGGGCGCGCCGGGCTCGCCGCCATGAGGGGAGCGTTGCGGGCGCGCGCGCGGAGTGCGGTCGGATTCGGCGAACGATTGGGCCGCGCCTTGGCCCACGCGGGAGAGCCGGCAGTGGAGCGGTACTTCCACTGGATCTGCTGCTTTGGCGCGGCCGAGATGGACCGTCTGCTCGACAGGAATTTCGCGGGCGCAGCGGCGACGGACAGGGCGCCCGGGCTGGTGCGCGTGCGGAGCGCCTGGCGCGCCTCGACGAGCCGGCACAACCTGGATAAGCTTCTCGACGTGGATCTGGCCACCTACCTGCCCGGCGACCTTCTCGTGAAGATGGACCGCATGTGCATGGCGTGGTCGGTGGAGGCGCGCAGTCCGCTCCTCGATCACGAGCTCGTTGAATTCGCCGCCCGGATCCCGCCCGGTTTGAAGCTCAAGGGGGTCGCGGGCACGAAGCATATTCTCAAGAGGGCTTTCGAGGATCTCCTGCCGCCTAACCTGCTCCACCGCACCAAGGCCGGCTTCGGAGTGCCGATCGACACCTGGCTGCGCGGCCCGCTGCGTGTGTTCGCCCAGGATCTGCTCCTTGGACCGACCGCCCAAAGCCGCGGCCTTTTCGACCGCGCCGCGGTGGCGACACTTCTCGACGATCACGTCTCGGGCCGGCGAAACACCCATCACCAGATCTGGGCGCTACTCATGCTCGAGCTCTGGTTTCGCGAGTGGTGGGGATAACTCCGGTGTATGACGAATATCTGAAGGCTGCCGCATATTTTGCCGGCAAATCGATGGCTGAATCGGGCTAATTCCGCCATTTGGGAAACTACCCAGATGGTCCGCTGGCGGGTTGACTAGCGCGCCCGGTGCGAACCATAGATGCGGACAAGCGAAACCGCTCGTTCTGAGAGTCGCATCATCTACCAGAAAAAAAATTGGATAATCGGCGGTAAAATTCCATTTAGACGGCTGTTACAAAAGCGCCCACTGTTCCCGAGCTGCAAACCCTTTCGCTCACCCGTTGCAGCGGATCTCCAACCCGTACAGGCTTGCATAGGTTTTCGCCTGGCGCACGAAATCGCCGCAGTAGAGGATCGGGTGCGGCCCCGGATAGACATCGCGCACATCGGCCACATCGTTCATCTTGACGAGGACGCGCGTGGCGCATCCGCCCGTGGGCGGACAGCCGGGCGAATCTTCGACCACACCGCCCCATGCATCGAGCTTCTTCTTGCCCGGATGATACTTGAAGAGCGTCGCCGATTCCCCGGCGGGCCACTGCACATCGAGAGCGAGCGTCTTGGGAAGCTGGTGAAAGAAGGGCCGTAAAGAGTAGGGCGCCTCTTCGCTCGCCGGACCATGCAACTTGGTGGCGCAGGTGCAGTGCGAGGCGAAGTAGAGGTTCTCCTCCGTGTCGAACTCGGGATTGTGCTGGAATCCGCCGCGGCCGAAGAGGCCGGCGCCGAGCATGAGCGACACCGTGGGATCGAGATGGTTCTCGCACCCGCAGGGGATCAGGGCGCTGTTGTTGAGGCTGAAGCTGAGGCACGGCTTGCGGTGCTTGAGAAAGAGACACTCGATGGTGATGGCGTCGGCGTCGTGGCGGTCCATCAGCTCCTGCACCGCCATGTGGGAGCGCACCGCGTCGACGAAGGCCTTGTCCTCCAGGTCGACGACGCCCGTGGCGCGCTTCCGAACGGCCTGCGCCAGGCGCTCCATCTCGGGAGTCACCGAGATCTGATCGAAGGCATCGTTGAAATGATCGGCCGGCACGCCGTGAATGGGCATGTTGAAAAAGGCTTCGGTATCGTCGGCCTCTTGTTTGAGCCTTCCCGAAACGCGCAGCAGCCGGCTCTGCGCCATGCGCGTGTGGGCGTGAATCGATCGCAGCCCGCGCTCGATGGCGTTAAAGTTCTCGATCGAATGGATGTACTGGACGCGCGTCGCCGTTTCGAGGTTCTTCGGCGGAAGCTGATGATTGGCGCCCACCGGGTGATAGACGATGATCGGCCCGTCGAAAGCGTCGAGAATCGCCGAGAGCTTGCCGCTGAAGGAGTTCCAGAAGTTAAAGAGGAGGAGCGCGTCGGGCTTCGAATCGCCCACGCCGTTGACAAACGCCTCGATCCCCGCGTTGGTGTAGATCGGCGCCTTGTTGATCGCGAGCGAAAGATCGAGCCCGCCCGCGATGCGGCGTACCTGGTCCATGAATTTCGCCTGTTGCGCCTCGGGCTGATACTGGTTGCCCGGCCAGGTGCACCATTGGTGGCTCGCCCAGCCGTCTTCGCATTCGCCGCGTTCGACCACATCGAGCGGGGGATAGAAGAACGCACCGCGCACGATGGCGGGTTTCTTCACGCGCGGCGCGCGGATCAACTCCTCGGGCAGGAGCGTGGCGCATCCGGCCGGCCAGAGGGCGAGCGTGGACAGGGCGGCGGCCGATTTCAAAAAGGACCGTCGATCGACAGAATGGTTTCGATTCATGGCGATAGGCCTTTCGTTCCCGAAGACAGACGCTCGCCGCGGACACGGACCCGATCGGCGTACGGTTTCACGATTCTACCGCGGCCTTGGATCACATCCGTCACTCGACAGTGAGAACCATCAGGTTCGAGAGCCGAGTGTAAGCTCCGCCCCACGGGCCGACGAGGGATTGAAAAGGATGCCCGGAGCCGCTGACCCATCCGGAAGGCACGGTGGCCGGGAATCACGGTACCCGCGTGGTACAGGTGGCTATAGAACTCATCCGCTCCCATGTCTACCCTGCCGATCGCAATGCGCGGATCGCCCTCGAAATCGGTGGGAGCCGTGACCGCGGAATTAATGCCGGCATTTCGACATGGTGAGTTCCAGGTGAGGTGAAAATCGTCGCCGTCCAGGTCGGCGAAGAGGGGATCGGCATCGATCATGCCGCCGCCCCAGGTGAAGGTGCAACTCGAACCGACGAAGATCGAGGATTGCCCACCCTGCACATCAGAATGATGAATCGACAGTTCGGTGTCGTAATTGATGTACATTTCCGGACCATCCTCGATAGCGGTATTTCCCCAGAAGATGGTGTTGGCGATTTCGAGGGGCCAGGGGCTCATCGGTGTTTGCATGCAATATATACCGCCGCCATCCTGGCCGGCACTGTTGTAGCAAATGGTATTGTTGCGCAGTGTGGGACGTGAGAAATTCAAGTAGATGCCGCCGCCGTTCCAGATTGCAGAATTTGCGGTGATCGTATTGTTGGTGATGGTCGGATAGCCGTACCAGGCGCAGTAGATACCACCGCCTTCGCTGCCCGGCTGGAGACAGCAATTGCCGTGAATGATGTTATTCGAAATTGTAGGACTGCTTTCCCAACAACATATTCCTGCGCCGTGGCCGCCAATACCCGGGACGGTATTCCGCTCAATGAAATTGTCAGTGATTGTCGGCGTGGCTTCGCGGAGGTAGAGGCCGCCGCCTCGCGATTGAGCAGTGTTTTCACTGATGACATTACCGCTTATCACTGGCGTGGATTTATCACAGAAAATACCACCGCCCACGTCGGCCGTGTTCCTGCGGATGAAGTTTTGAGTGATTGTAGGCGCAGAGCCACCTCCGCAAGCGATACCGCCTCCGAATTCAGATTGATTGTATTCCACGACGTTTTTGGTGATTGTTGGAGAGGATGAATTTTCGCACGTGATCGCTCCTCCCGAAATGAAATAGGGCGACAGGTCTTCGCCCAGCCCATTGGTCAGGGTGAAACCCTCCAGCAACGAATCCGATCCCTCGCCGGACTGAAAGGTCACGACGGCCATGACCTGATTCCCATCGATGATCGTTCCCGCCGGCCCCAGTTCGCTCTTGACGGTGATCGCTTTCTGCGCGAAGTCGATATTTTCCACATAGGTTCCCGGCCTCACGATCACCGTGTCGCCGCTTGAGGCCGCGTCGATCGCTTCCTGAATCGTGGAAAAATCATCAGGGACGTAAATGGTGCTCGAGAACGCCGCCGTGTGGATGACGAGAAGCGCCGTCGAGAAGCGCCGTCACGATAGTGATCAGTCTCATTGCACACCTCCTTCTTGGTTACGAATGAGCTGTTCCCGTGAGGAAGCAATTATACATCAGATCAAGTAATTTCGAAGGGATTTCCGAGCTTTGAAATCGATCTGGAGACTCCGGTCATTGTGCGAGAAGGCGGTCGAGTTTGGTAAAGAGCTCGTCAATGCCCGAGTATTCGATGACTGGAAGATTCCGATTGCCGCCGATCATGGCCGAGAGGCTTCCGCTTCCCGGTTTGAAAAGACAGACGATGCGTTTGCCGAGGGAGAGTCCCGCGGCGATCTCGTATCCCACCCCGAGCGAAGGCTGCGAAACCTCGGCGATCACCAGATCGGCTTCGCGCAGCCAGTTGATGTCCCGCTCAAAAATAGCCTGGTCCGAGAGCGTCTCGCCGTGGTCGTTGAGGTTCTGATCAGCCACGTGTTCGGTGAGCACCTCGCCGAAGGCGCCGAGCCGCGACACGATCAGCTCGTAATCCACGGCGAAATCCCGTCCGCCGCGTATCGACCCGGCAAAGTAGATTTTCACGATCCCTTCTCCGATTGTGTGTCCGATCGATCGAGCTCGCTTACTGGAACGACAAGAGCGCTCTATTCGGAAAACAGCGAAAAGCCACAGAATACGAACGGCATCTATCGAGATATGGGAATCCAGAGCACACCTTTATCATAATCAACGGTCCACGTGAACCGCGAGAGGAGATCGGAGCCGATGCCGGCCAGAATCGGATCGTGCAAATCAGGATCGATCCCGCTCTGATCGACCTCCTTGGCGCTCGGAATGGAAAAACAGAGATCACCGATGCGGAGATTCTCGATCGCCACACCGCGGGAGTTCTTTTCTAGCGACAGTTCCGCGGCAAGCGTGGGATTGATCACGGTGCGGCTCTTTCCAGTGTCGAGCTCGATCACCACGTCGCGGCCTTCGATGCTGCCATGGACGAGGATCAAGGCCGGATGGCGGTGGGAACGGACGAGCGGCACGGTTCGGAATCCGGGAATTTTCTCGGGAAGCGCTCTGTGGCTCGCGGCGAGCTTTCCCGATCTGTAATCGAGAGTGAAATGACCCTTGCCGAAGATATCGGGACCGACGAGCCCCGGAAGGCTGGGATGGTCGAGTTCGAAAATCCGTGCGGCGCGCGGCTCGGGGTCGGGGAAAATCACGCTGCTCGCCTCGCCGACGCGCAACCTGGCCGAGACCTGGCCGTCTGAACTGCGCCGCACGTAGTGGTCGATTGCCTCGAGCCCCAGCTTATCGAATTCCTCGGTCGAGAGGCTCAAGCCGACCATGTTTCCCGTGTCGAAGGGGAGTTTCAGCGCCCTGTCCCCGATTATCACGACCATCCAGGGGTATCCGAAATCGGCGACCTCGATCGACACCATCTCTTCGTCTGTATACCCAAAGGGCTCGACCCAGTGTTCGATTCTGGCCGGCGAGATCCACTCCCGTTCCTCCGCGAGCTGTTGAAAGGGCTCGGGCATTAGTCCCCAGAACCGCGGCGCGCGTCCGAAGCCGTTCTCGTGCTCGGCGGCGACAAGGGCGGTCACGGCGAAAGCGGCCACGACCTGGGCGAGATCCTCGGCGTCGGCCTTGTCGATCGTGTCGCCGGCGCTGTGGTAGTGATCGAAGTAGTCGGTGGCATCCTGTCGGAGTTCGAACAGCGGGATCCGATGGAGGATCATCGGCAAGAGGTCAGTGCCGCCCAGGGTGCCGTCACTGCCGTATTCGATGCCGAGTGGTGCGAGAAGCCGCCCCAGCTCGCGCACGGCGGGCAAGGTCCGTGACTCCACGCGCGAAAGCAACCTGAAGACGCGCCCCGCGCCGAAGTCGGCTTCCATCGCCGCAACGTGGAGCTTTGCATCCTCTCTGTATCTCTGGGCGTAGGCCACGCCGCCCGACACGCCGTACTCCTCGTTGGCGGCGAGAAATACCCGAATCGTGCGGCGCGGCGCGGGATCGAGGGTGCCGATCAGGCGCGCTGCCTCGATGACGATCGCGCACCCGGCGCCGTCATCGAGTGCGCCCGTGCCGAGATCCCACGAGTCGAGGTGGGCGGCGAGAAGAACGATCTCCTCGGGACGCTCGCGGCCGGGGATCTCGCCGATCACGTTGGCCGACCTCGCGTCGGGAAAGAATCGGCAGCCGAGCTCGAGGCGGAAGCGCACTGTTTCTCCCGATTGGATCCGGGCGGAGAGCAGATCGGCGTCGCGGTTGGACAGCGCCGCTGCCGGAATGAAGGGAATCGAATCATGGTAGAACGTCGTTCCGGTGTGGGCGAGGTTGCGCGACGTGGCCACGGAACGAATGAGAACCGCCGTTGCACCCAGGTCGGCCGCAAACTGAGGAGCATGGCGCCGAATGGGTGCAGAAACGCCGTATCCCGAACCGTCGCGGGTGCGCGGCATGGAGGTGTTGACGAAGACGATTTTGCCTTCCACTTGCGATCGATCGAGCTTTTTCTGCGCCCACTCGACCGCGCGGCGGTCGTTCGGCGACCCGGCAGGTCGGGGGCCGACCTCGGAGGTGAGCGCGGCGAGAAGTTCGTAGGCGCGCGATTCGGTCAGCGCCTGCTGGCGGAGCTCGACGGCGCGCACGATCAGGTCCTCGGAGAGAGCCTCGAACGCGATGGGGATCTCCTGGCCCGCGGCGGAGAAGATGTTCACGCCAAGAACGCAGAGAGCGCCAAGGAGGAGAAGTTTTTCGGTTTTGATTTTTTTCATGTGGGCCTCGAAGAGTGCCGCTCACACCTCGGCGAGGATCACCACGTAGTTCTCGCCGTACTTCTTGGCGCATTTGGGGCAGGTCGTGTAGAAGCAATAGAGCTTCTTCATCTCCTTGCCCTGGACGGCGACGTATTTCTTGGTCTCGCCGATCCATTTTCGCACGTGCGAGTAGGGGCCGTCGAAGGCCTTGCTCAGAAAGGTTCCCGAGATGGTGACGTTGTTCGCATCGGGCACATCCTTGGTCACGCCGATGTAGACGTCGGCGCCCCAGAGCGAATTGTCGTCGGCGAGGACGATCATCTCGTCCGACTTGGCGCCGGCGGCCTCGATCTGCTCGACGTTGCGCTTCATCACCGAACCGAAATTGAGCGGGATGTGGAGAAAGGCCCGCACGCGGTCCTTGACGAACTTCTTCTCGTCCCACGGCTCGGGATCGAATCGCGGACAGCATTCGGTCGTGTCGCACTTGGTCATGATCGCCTCCTTTGTGTCTTGCATCTCCCGGCGGGATGCGGTTGGCGCGTCAATCGAGGGGAAGATCGAGCGCCTCGAGTATACACCGTGCGACCTCCTCGGCGAGAGCCTTCGAACCATCTTTGGTGAAATGCACGTTCTTGGGTTGCTGCAGCTCCTGGAGCCGGGGGAGGGCGAACGTGTAGAGATCGTTCACGGCGACGCCGTGCTTCTTCATGATCTTCACGGCGACCTCGTTGTATTTCACGGCCTGGAACGCCTCCCGCAAAGGGCCGTCGGGCTTGTCGGGAAAGGGCGTGGTCGTGGCGAAGATCAACGCCGCGCCCGTCTTTCTCAGGCGGAGGACGATCGCCTCCATGTTCTTCTCGTACTCGCCCAAGGGGATCTGGATCCGGCCCTCCTCGCGGGCGCGCACGTTCTGTCCGTCGGCGTCGACATATTTGAGGTCGTGGAGCCCATGGTTGAAGTGGATCACGTCCCACGACGTCTCGCCGAGCCAGGCGTCGAGATTTGCGAGGCCGAACGCCGAATGCTGCGCGTTGCGCGGATTGTGAACGACCGTCGCCTTGCCTTGCAGGAGGGCGGTCAGCGGTTTGGTGTAGCCGATCGAGATCGAGTCTCCGATGATCAACACGGCGGGCATGGTTTCAGCGTCTCCCGATTGTTCGGTACAGGCGCCGGCCACGATCATGATGCAGAGGGCGGCGGCCAGATGTTTTCTTGCCTTCAGCATGGCTCGTCTCCAAAGTCCTCGGGTGCCGTAATGAGGACTATATTGCGATCATGCCGATCGAGCAAGGTTTAACCGAGTCGCCGGATGCACACACACTCACCCCGGTTTTTTCTCCGTCTTTTTCTGAAAAAGATTTGAGGATCGGAGAGGGTTTCTACGCGTCATAGGCTGGTCACGGGATGAACCTGCCTTCCGAGGGATGCCTCGGGCACGTTTCATGACAGTGAAGGATAGAAACAGAGGATGAAGAAGTATCGAGGAGGTCCCCGTTATGAAAAAGTAACTTTGGTTGTTTTGTTTGCCGTACTGCTCGCCAGCGTGGCCTTTGCCAAGAATACCCTTCCCGTCGCAAAGGTCGCCGGTGTGCAGAGCTACGGTTCCCCGGGCTCAAGCGCGGTCATCTGGGACAACTTTGCCGAATCCGGTTATGAGTTCCTCATGGGGTACGAGATCGGCATCGGCCACTCTCTTGTCACCCCCAACATTACCTGCGGCCCCCTCATCACCAAGCCTCCGCTGGTTGGTGGCAACGGCGACACGATGACGGAGGATGCTTTTGACATCATCGACAGCGCGGGCAACTGCGTGGGCTCCTACTGGTTCGGCAGCTCGGAAAATCCCTGCTGTTCAAAAATGAACCACATGGCGCGGGAAGCCGACAAGCCGCTCTCGCGCGATGCGCCATTTATCGCCGAACACCGCGCTGTCGGGTACGAGGAGAGTCAAGGGGAGCTCATGATGTTTCTCGAGATCGATTGAGTTCGAGTCAGATCTCGAGATCGCTTCTGGCGAGATCCCAGAATCCCAAGGCATCGTCGATCTGCGAATCGAGCATGCGGAATGCTCGGTTTTTCATGATCCACATGATCAGCAGAATGGGCCAGAAAAGGGGAATGATGATGAAGGGAATGAAGAAACACCCCATCGCCTTGAACAGCGATTTGCCGTATTCGACCTGATCGAGGCTCTGTTCGAGATAGGCGATGTGTTTTTGTCGCCTTTCGGCCTCGGAGCATCCCTCGATGTTCTTGTCGAAGGCGGCCAGCTCGGAGATTTCGAAGGGGGATTTTCTGACTGCCGAGTAGTTGGTGATCACTGTTTCTCCTGTCTTCGATCGGTTCGCGGATTCATTTCCACTCAGGGGCGCAACCGACGGACAAACCGGTCGGCGATCGAGACGAGCGACAACCAGACTCCTCGACCGAGGCGCGCTTCACGGGCGGTGATGTCCGCGGAGCCTAGGGATTCGACGGCAATTGCCACTCGTGATCGGGATCGGGTACGAAGCAGATCCCGCCAAGCTGCTCGGCGATCTTTTGCTTGAGAACAACCAGCCAGCCGCCAGGCACCTCTGTGCGGTAGATTTCCTCGAAGCCTTTCAGTTTTTCCTCGCGGTTCAGGTCGACCGGTATCTTCTCGAACGTCAGCATCTTGACCTCTCCTGATTGTATAAACACGACTGCAAGTGATTAATCAGTCCCGTTGTCGGCGGGGACTCACTTCTGCTGGGCGACGCAACCGATCACGGCTCCAACGACATCCCCCTCTTTCCAGCCATTCTTTTTGTATTGAGGAAAGAAAGGATCGGGCTCTCCCGCGGGCTCGCCGTGACAAAGGAGGCATGTTTTCTTGGCCTTGATCGGCTCGGCATAATAATAGGCCTGCTCGGTCCGCTTGGCGGCGTGAGGTTTTCCGGTCTTGATCTCGCCGAGCAGTGCGACGGCTGTCTCGTCCCCCTCGTTGTTGGAATTTCGCGGCTCATCGACGACCATCTTGACCCAGGCCCTTCCGTCAGTCGTATCGGGCACGACCTCGTGGTAGATCTTGTCGGCCACCGCGGCGGGTAAAAGCAGGTTACGGGAAAGCCATTCACGATGGGTAGCATCGGCCTTGACGTAGTGTCCGGCAATGACTCCTCGCGTTCGTAACTCCAGCTTGACCAGGAGTTTTGCGAGCTGTTCATCACTGACGCTTCCAGAATCGGTAGATTTACATTCGCAGCCACATAGACCCAATGAAAGGATCGTCACAACAATTCCGAAAAAGACAACCTTGTAAAACATTTCATTCTCCTTCTGCCCCCTGACAGCGGCCAACACCGGCGTGAAAAAGAAAAGAGACCAACGAAGGGCGGTTTTCATCGCCCCGAAGGGCGGTTCTTATCGCCCCGAAGGGCGGTTCTTATCGCCCCGAAGGGCGGTTCTTATCGCCCCGAA
>CAYXGI010000032.1:0-5742 GCA_964464495.1 uncultured Phycisphaerales bacterium | reverse complement strand
GGGCGGTTTTCATCACCCCTCGATCCACGTATCGTACCATTCAATAAACGGTGAACTGGGAGACATTTGCGCAAGTCTTTTTGTTATGCCGGAAGAAACGGTCGCGCTCGCCGGCTCGACCACGCTACGGCAAGGGAGGCGATGACCAGGCCGCCGAGAACACCATTCTACTCCACGACGCGCAGATCCTGGCCGGGAGAAATCATCAATTCGCCCGGGGCCATGTCCCTCTGCTTGATGTCGCGGCCGAGGACCTCGCCGATGAGTCTGGTCCCCTCGACGCGCACATTCTTGCAGGCCGTGAAATTGAGCATGTTGCGGTTCCAGTGCCACGGCTGCCGATCGTGATTGCGCACGATGGTGTTGTCGCAAAAGGAGACGCCATCGGCGGAGAGCGCATAGAGGACAGGATAATCATAGGCATGGAACACATTGTTCTCGATGCGGATGTTGCGGTGGAAGGGCGCGGCAGGATCGACCTCGGGGATCTCGGGGCAAGATGCTGATAATCCCTTCGCCGAACTGATACCACGAGCTCAGGCAGGACGACTCGAAGATGTTGTTGCGAATGAGCACGTCGGTGACCGCGCCCGATTCGTACCACTGGTTGGCGTCGCCGGCGATCAGGATCGCCGCCCCGCTGGAGCGGAACACGCTCTCTTCGATGATCGATTTCCCCGGTGTCGACAGCAGCACCCCGCGCGCACGGCAACTGTTGAAGGTGCAACGGCTGATGCGCACCTCGGGCGCCCAGGTCAGGTTTTCCAGGGCATCGCCCACGACGAGCCCGGCTGGCGCCGCCTCCTCGAAGGAGATCTCGAAGTCGGTGACACTCAGCGGCGTCCATGACTTGATGGTCCCCTTGCCGATCGTCTGCAGATTGCCGGCGCGCAGGAAGCCGATCGACTCCCCGGGCCGCCCCCAGAGCTGGCCCACGCTCATGGCGTGCGAAAAACGGCAGATCAGTCTGTCGGCCGCCGCCTGCTCGATGACGCGAACGCTCGTCCCGTGCACGTTGATCGGGTCGTCCATCAGCCCGCCGAAGGTGCAATTCTCGATCTGCACCGCGCCCCGGCAATTGGACAGATGGATGCCGTCATCGTGGCCGGAGAGGTACCGGTTTTTCCTCGGGTTCGGAACGACGCGGACCCGCTCGAAGCGCAGGTTGCGGGTGAATTGCCCGAGCAGCCCGAGCCCGCCGGTGTGGTACACGTCGATCTCTTCGAGCGCCACATCCCTGCTGTGGAAGAAGAACATTCCCGCGTGCTCGCGCGCGTTGTGGCGCATCACCAGGTAGTTGCCGACGGCGGGCTTGCGTCCGAAAGAATGGTGCAGCCGAAGGACACGGGATTGCAGCTCCTCCGCCCGGTAATCGCGCCAGTTGTTGCCCAGGCAGCCGTCGCCCGATCCCTGTGGGATCAGGTGGGAATCCTTCTCGAACTCGATCGTTCCCCACCAGCCGCTTTTCCAGTCCTCACCGCGAAAGACGATCTTCCCGTCCTCGATGGCATAGGGAGACTCCTCGTCGATCCGGATATCGATGTGGTCGTCGGCGGTGGCGACCACCTGCGCCTGGGCGGTCAGCGGGATATCCCAATCGACGCTGAAGTTCCTCAGAAGAATGTTTTGGCTCCGGTCGACGGTGATTGGCTGCATCGGGCCGTGAAAGACGAACTCGCTTCCCTGGCCGTCGAAGACGAGGTTGGCCGTGCGCTCGATGACGATGGGGAAGACCAACCGAACCGCGTGGCCTTGGTTGGAGGCTTCCCGAGCCTGGGCGAGCGCCCGGCGCCGGTCTGCTTGGCTATCCACGCCCTGTCGGGTACATCTGGCCCTCGGTTGGTAAACGCTACTTCTCCGGCGCGGCTATTCTTGTCATTTCTCCGACTTGTTCTAGAATTCTTACGTCGATGTCGCGGATCTTGCCTGCGTAATTGGGACCGACGTTGATTGAGAAGATGTTCTTGTGCTTCACGGCGCCAACGTAGTCGTTGTAGATCTTCTCGGCCGGATGGCAGAGGTTGTCATGTTTGGGCAGTGAGTAAAACCACATGGTGCCGCCCTTGTGTGGCGGAAGAATGGGGTAGGTGAACTCGGCAACAAGGTAGCCTTTATGGTTTGCCTCTGCGGCCTTGTTGTGCTTGCTTGCGCTTGCATCGCCGATCTTTCCGGGCTTACCGAGTTCGCGAAGGCATATCCTTCCAGCCGGAGCGCCGTGGTTGAAACCGACAAAGGTGTTCGGTTGGAATTCATGCATCCATTCAACAGTTTCTCGGTGCGACATCCCTCCGGTGCCAACCGCATGGTCCATCCACCAGAACTCGATTGAGCCGTAGTCGGTCAGGAGTTCCTTGAGCTGCGCTTTCTTTGTTTCAGGATTTGTGCCGCCCTGTCCGCCTTTGCCATCGACAGCGCCGGGCCAGTTCCAGTCGCCTTCAGAAAAGTACAGGGCCAGCTTGATTCCGTACTTATCGCAAGACTTTCTGAGTTTCGCGAGGACATCGATTCCCAAAGGGCTATTGGTGACTTTCTTGTCAGTCGTTGCCGTGTCCCAGAGACAAAAGCCGTCGTGGTGTTTGGTCAGGAAGAGAATGTAATTCATGCCCGCGGCCTTGGCCGTCTCACACCATTGGTCGGTATCACAGCCTGTGGCTTTGAAATAGCTTGCGTCCTTGTCCCTGGTAGGCGTCCATTCGTGTCCGGAAAAGGTGCTGTATGACCAGCAGATGAACATGCCGAACTTCATGTCCATGATCTCTTGCACCCTGACTTCGTCAGGAAGCTTGGTCGTGTTGATTTCAGGTGCGGACATACAACCAGCGCCGATTGTTCCTAGAATCATGCATGTTGCCAATATTCGTATTTTCATGTTTCTTCTTTCCACTCAACGTTGCGGCTATTGCTTGCCGTGGTTCAGCGGGCGATAGGGGCGGCCCGGGATGAGCTTACCATTCTTTGAAAATCCTTCAGGCCTGTTCGAGAGGCGCCTGACGAGGTGTGCGCGCCACCTTTCCAATATTGCACGATGGGATTTGTCTTTTGACAGGTCTCTCTCTTCATGTGGATCCTTGCTCAAATCAAATAATTGTTCGCGGCCGTCTTTGGGCCTCCAGATGTACTTGTGAGTACCGTCTGTGACCGCATGATACGCCTGTGCCTGGCTGTAACAAGGCGCATGTTCGAAGTGCAAGCATTCACGAATAACCTGGTTCTGTCCACGCAGTGTCGGCAGCAGGTTGACTCCGTCAACATGGGCGGGGCTCGTTGTTCCAGCCAACGCTAGCAACGTGGGCAGGATATCCTCCAGGCAGACCGGTTGCGGGACGCACAGACCGGGCTTGAATCCCAGCCCGGGAGAACCGCAGATTATGAAAGGGATATTGGCCGATCCCTCGTAGGGCTCGCATTTGCGGAAATAGCCGTGGTCGCCGAGCATCTCACCATGGTCGCTGGTAGCCACGATGACCCACGAGCGTCCCGCTTTCTCGCTTCTGGCCTTGAAATCCCGGATCAGTAATGAAATCTGGTTGTCGAGGTGCTCGATTAAACCGAAATAGCCGGCCTGGGCAGAGCGGAGGGTTTCGCCTTTCAGCAGAACCCGGTGCCCCGGATTGTCGCCCTTGGGTGTCAGTGCCTTCCAGTTTACCCAGTCGCCATGCGCGGGCGACGGCAGTTTCCGCTTTGTATATGCATCGAAGTATTTCTTCGGAGCGAAGAGCGGCGGATGGGGAGCGTAGAACGATGCTGTCAGAAAAAGCGGCTTCTTTTCCTCCGTCTCCTCGACCGCCTTGCGCGACTGGGCAACGACCCATTCGGTGGGGTGCAGCCTGTCCTCCAGCGGCCACGGCTTTGCCTGCCAGTGATTGTAGGTGACGCCTATCTTCTTGACGAGCTTCTTGATTCCCCCGGTCTCCGGCGCAGCGTTCCTCAAAAACTTGTCATACTCATCGTTGTCAACATAGGTAGATCCCAGAATCCTCTTCTCATATCCACAGGCCCCGCTCGCACGATTCTGGTGCATGTTCCTGCCGACGAGCACGGTGGAGTACCCGGCCTTCGCCAACAATTCGGGCAGGGGGGGAGTAGAGAGTGGCTTTGCTTTGAATCCCACAACGCCGCTTGTCTGCGGATGGAGTCCGGTAAGCAGCGCGTATCGTGCGGGGATACAGGAAGCAACAGTCGCATAGGCCCGTCGGAACAGCGCACCCTGTTCAGCGAGCTGGTCCAGTTGCGGAGTGCGCACTGCCGGGTGCCCGAGGATGGAGAGGCAGTCTCCGCGCATTTGGTCGGGCATAATCAAGAGGATGTCAGGTTTGGCTGATTTCTCGCCATCGGCAAAACAGAGATACTGAGATGCCGTGACTACACCGGCAATAGCGGTTGTCTTCAGGAAGTCACGTCGTGTTGTCTTTTTGTGCATGATTATTCCTTCTCAGGCGTGGACTCCAGGGCGTCGCCTGCAGGAGATGGTTGTGCATATTTCAGAATGAATTCAACAATGGGTTGCGGGTCTTTGAGGCTATGCGGATGGTGACCGACACCCTTCTTGTGAATCACCTTGATCGTGCCTCATAGCTCCTTGTAGCGCTGTTCGATTACCGCGGTGTTCTCTGCAACCGGAACCACCTTGTCGGCATCACCAACTACATGCAGTAACGGTAGGCGCCAACAGGAGGCACAGTCCCCAAATGAAGGCTAATCTTTTCACTGAGTTCATCTTCTTCATGATGCCTTTTTCTCCCGCGCAGCCATCCTGCAATTCTACTCGTGCTTCTCTTTATAGACCGATACAAACCACAGAACGCCAACCCCCAAGAAAAACAGTCCTATACCACCCATGAGATAGAACACCAATTGAACTGCTGCAAGAGCTTGCTCCATGACACTCTCCAATTTGCTATGAGTTTGCGGACCATGCTTCATGCTTCTCGAACTGCGAACCGATCTACCGTCCTGACTTTCTATCTCGATCAATAAAGGTAGGGCACATTGGGCAATATCTGCCAGCCTCGCGGCGATTCGATCATGTGGAAATGAGACAAACCCTCCTGCTGTGGAGTATCGGCCCCCTGGTCGATGGTGATCGTCATGATCACTCGGTAGACGCTCTTCCTATCGGTGGGCAGAACGCTACTCAGCTTGAAGCGCGGCGAGAAGGGGTGCTTGTAACGCCAGAACCCGCCCGGATGTGCCACCTCTGGTCTCTGCTTGCGTACGAAATAATCTCCGCATTCCAGCCCGGGGCGATCGATATCCGTTCCGGAGAGATCATAATAATCGGCCAGGGTACAATAGTCTTCTGCCTGCAACAATTTTCTGGCGACCTCGACCGCCTGTTCAGGCGAGGTGAAGTAGCTTCTCCCACGGCGGTCTTCAGCGCTCTTCTCACCCATGGCCACACACCCCTGGAGGACACCCATGATCACAACTATCACCGGCAACCATCTCACAACATATCCAAACCGACTGCTGGACTTCAACTGGTGCGTCCGATGCAATCCTGCCAAGCGGCTTTGTCTGGCGCAAGCTCTTGTTAGCCAGCCTCATACTCACGTAGTTCTGCTGCAAGCAAAACCCTGAGTTCTCCAAAAAAAAGATCTCGGACCGCCTGAGTTTGCAGTGCTTCAGCAGGCCCCAGAATCGCCTCATCCTTCGAAGCGCTTGTCCACGGCTGCTGTGTTCCAAACAAAGGGCGATGTAAGCGATTCGATAGGTCGCCAAACCAGAAAACCCGAGTGGAAT
>CAYXGI010000031.1:57025-62829 GCA_964464495.1 uncultured Phycisphaerales bacterium | reverse complement strand
CCCGCCGCGGCGTCAGTCCACACTCATTCCGCTTCATTTCGCTAAAGTGTTACATCCGTTTTAATTCCATACCAAGCGAACGTCGATGGCAGGCAATCGCCATGCGGAGACCTCATCGGCATGGCACGCCGCTCCGGATTACCCCAACCCGGCGAGCACCATCTTCACGCCGAGCCCCACCGTGACGAGCACGATCAGGGCAGCGACCAGGTTGCGCACGGCGCCGTTGCGATGGGCGCCCATCTCCTTGCCGTTCACCGCCGCGATGAGAAAGACCGCAACGAGGGGAAGAAGAAGACCGTTGGCCACCTGGGCAACGCGAATGATTTCCTCTGGCCGCAGCTCCTTCCTCACGGAGAAGAAAACTCCCGCCGCGAGAATCGTCATCCACGTGGCGCGGTAGACCTTACCGGTCCGTTCCGTCGACGTGTTGAAGAGGCCCGCCACCACGAAGGCGCCTGCGAGCGGCGCGGTGAGCGCCGAACTGAATCCGGCCGCGAAGAGGCCGAGGCCGAAGAGGACGCTCGACCAGCGGCCGAGCACCGGTTCGAGAAGGAGAGGAATGTCGGTGAGCGCGGGATCGGTGCCCCTCGATTGGAGCACGGCGGCGGCGGTGATCGTGATCAAGCCCGACACGAGCCCGCCGATGGCAAGAAAGATGTGAAGATCGCGCCGCATGGCGCCGAGGCTCTCGGTGCCCTTGAATCGTTCCTGCACCACGCGCGAGTAGAGAAAGAGATTGTAGGGCACGACGGTCGTGCCGATCAGGCCGATGGCGGCCATTTCGGAGCCCTTTGGGAGGGAGGGTATGAAAGCTCCCTTGAAGATCTCGAGCAGCTTGGGACCGGTCAGAATCGCCGAAGCCGCAAAGGAGACGCTCATGACAAGGACCATGACCTTCAGCAGGCGCTCCACCCAGGTGTACCCGGAGAAGAAGAGAAAGATGCCGGCCAGAAGACCGAGAATGGCAGCGGCGACGTGCCACTCCGTCGCGAGGCCAGGCAGAAGGATCTCGAGGCCGGCGCCTCCGCCGGAGAGATTGCCCGACTGATAGGCGGCGCACCCAAAGGCGATGGCGGCGATCACGAGCAGCGCCGACGCCCACTTGAAGGCTGGATTTTCGATGCGGTCTGCGATGTGGCGCGCGAGGGGCTTTCCGGTTGCGAGGCTCGCTCGGCCGGCCATCTCCTGCAGGAAGATCGTGGCGATCACGGAAAAGAGGAGCGCCCAGAGCAGGCTGTACCCGAAGCCCGCGCCGGCGCGGGTGCACATGAGCAGGGTGCCCGGGCCGATGAAGGCCGCGGTCACGAAGGCGGCCGGTCCGGCCGCTTTGAGCCCCTGCGTCCGCTCCCCGCTCATCGGCCGAACCTCTCCCGGATGCGCACCGTGCGTTCGAGGCTGTCCACGCTCTGCAAGATCTTGAGGCGAATATCCCCCGGCAGATCGTCAGTCTCCTCGAGAAAAGTAGTCACCACCTTCAGCGCCTTGCGGCTCGTGTGGCCGCCGACAAAGGCCGCGATCCACCGGGGCATGAAAAAGATCTTGCGGTGACTCTTGACCCATTCGAGCCGCTCGAGCGCCGGCAGGAGAAAGGGCATGGTGATCTCCGACTGCGTCGGACTGTTGAAGGCCCCCAGACTCGACTCGAGCCACTGCTCGGGCCATTCGCTCTCGGAGAAGTAGGCGTCGAAGTAGGCCTGCTTAACATTGGGGTCGTTGAAACCCGCTTTCTGCTCGAACGCGTAGCGGCGAGCATCAGTGCCGCCCCGCTCCTTCTCGGCCTCGAACAGGGCAAGCGAACCGTCAGCGCCGAGCCGCGCGAGCCGGCCGACGATCTTCCACCGATCGCGCGATGCGACGTCGATCTCCTTCAGAATGATCTCCTCGGCGAGAACCTCTTTCAGCCAGCCGAGAGCGCTCTCGGTGCGCGCCGCACCGACGATCGCACGAAACGCGCAAAGCCGGATCAGCTTGGGCGTCGACTCGGCCGCGATCGCATCGAGGAGGAATTTCTCCACGCGCGGATAGGCCTCGGACTGCTGCCTCTCGCCGAGATAGTATTCGAGAGCGTACGTCACCCTGCCGAGGAGAATCTCGTAGGTCACCGGGTCGGTTTCGCGGCCGAGCTCTCCGAGAGCGAGGTCGATGTAGTCGGACGGCGCAAGAGCCGCGGCGCGCACCATGTCCCAGAGCGCCGAGAGGAGGAGGGTGCGGAGAAAGTCGTCTTTCACCAGGGGCAGGAGGGCGGTCACATTCGGGGCGCTGCGCGCATCGAGGGTGAACTGGCCATAGGCCCTGTCCTCGAAATTGACGAAAACGAACTCGGGCGCCTTCTTTCCCACGAGCGACTCCACCGAGTGGCTCGACGAGTCGAACTCGACGGGGACGCGCTTCATCGTGCCGCCCGGATACCAGAGGACCACCTCGCACTTGATCGGCCAGTCGATGCCGCTGTCGCCGACCGGCTCCTGGACCACCTCGAAGCGCGCGATCCGGTCGTCGTCATCGACATCCCAGTCAGCGGTCACCGACGGCATCCCCTTGGTGAGGAGCCAGGCATCGAGCCACTCATCGAGGTCGCGGCCCGAGGCTTCCTCGTAGCATTTGAAGATTTCGGGCCAGCGCGCATGGCTGAAGGCAAAGCGTTCGAGACAGATCTGCGTCCCCTTGCGAAAGGCCTCAGCGCCGATCAGGAACTCGAGCTGCTGCAGGAGGGCGGGCGCCTTGTTGTAGACGATGGCGCCGTAGGCCGACTTGGCGTCGTAGAGGTTGCCCAGTTCCTGGTAGACGGGCGTCGTCCCCGCCGTGGCGTCGACGCGGTAGGCGCGCGGTTTGACGCGCTGGTGAAAGCGCATCCACGCTTGCTTCTCCGGATAGAGGTCATCCATGAGCCGGTAGGACATGAAGGTGGCAAAACCCTCCTTGAGCCAGAGATCGTCGAACCACGCCATGGTGACCAGGTCGCCGAACCACTGATGGGACACCTCGTGATAGTAGAGGATCGCGCGGCGCAGGAGCTGCGACGCGGTCGGTTCCTGGTCGAAGACCGATGCCTGCTCGCTGTAGAAAATGGCGCCCGGGTGCTCCATGCCGCCGTAAGGAAATCCCGGCACGAGCGCGAAGGCGAACTGCTCGAAGGGATAGTCGACGCCGAAGTACTCCTCGAGCCAACGGAGCGCATCGCGGCTGAGCGCGAAGAGGTCGGCGGCGACGAGCTTTTCCTGCTTGGACGGTCTCACGTAGAGCACCATGGGGCGCTCACCGTCGGCGGCGGCGCTGTCGTTGACGCGCACATAGTCGCCCGCGGTGAAGGCCATGAGGTACGTGCTGATCGTGGCCGACTCCTTGAAGTGGACCGTCTTTCGGCCGTCGGTGACGACCGCGCTCTCTTCGGGCGCGTTGGAAAGGGCCGTCCACTCGGCCGGTATCTCGAGGCTCAGCTTGAGCCGTGCCTTGATGTCGGGCTGATCGAAGCAGGGAAAAAGAAGGTGAGCGTCAGCCGGAACGAGCAGGGTGTAGACGTATTCGGTGTCGTCGGTCTCGTCCTCGAACCGCGTGAGCGCGGTGCCGCCCTTTCCCACGGGCGAGCAGAAGGAGGTCTTGATTTCGTTGCGGCCCTTTTTGAGGAGACTCCCTGGAATGACGATGTGATTTTCGACGAGCTCCGGTTCAGGCACGATTTTGTCGTTCACGCCGAGGCTTTGCAGTTTGCCGGCGCCGTAGTCGACGACGAGGCTGTCGGGCTGACCCTTGAGATCGAAGGAGAGGGTGCACGTGGCGCGCATTGTCTCTTCCGCGCCGCGATCGAGGCCGATGAAGAGAGTGTACTTCACGTCGCCCACGAGCGCGACGCGGGTCTCGGCGAGTTTTTTCGAAATACCCCGCGCCAGGAACCGATCGCCCTCCTCGTCGTCGCAGCCGCACCCGGTCAGGCCGGCGACAACGAGCAGGACGGACAGGACGCGCACCGTGCTCAAAGCCATTCCGGTCACAGTCATTTCGGAAGTTCCTCCGCACTGTCGAGCGCTTTGGGCCGCCCCGTCTCGTCGACAGCAACGAAGGTCACGATCGCCTCGGTCACCTTGACCGGTCTCTCCGGATCCTCGTAGCGTTCAGCCTCGACCTGCACCTTGATCGTGATCGACGTGCGGCCCTTCTTGATCGTCTCGGAGAAGAAGCTGACCACATCCTCTATATAGACCGGCTTCTTGAACTCCACCGAGTCCATGGCCACGGTCACGTACTTGTGGCAGCCGCCCGTCTTGCGCGCCTCCACCGCAGCGGCGAGGTCAATGGTGCTCAGGATGACGCCGCCGAAGATGGTGCCGTACCTGTTCGTGTCCTTGGGCATGTAGACCACGCGCAGGGCCGGGTCCCGAAGTTCACTCATGGTTCGTTCTCCAAAATTGTGTTCCGCGTTTGAACCGTAACGGCCGGGCGCCGCCCTGTCAACGGCCACGGTCCACGTGACGGTCGCCGGTTTTTCATTGGAAAGGCGCGCTCCCTTCGGGCAGATTTATTCAGGCGGTCGAGATCATTCCTTGATAGGACACGAGGTCCGATGGCGCAAGCCTCACGAAAAACAGCAGTCATGCTTTTCACCAACTCCTTCCTCCCCCACCAGGGACGGTTCCAGCGCGTCTACAACGAGGCGCGGTCGCTCGTCGACCATGGCTGGCGCGTGGTGATCCTCGCCTGGGACCGGACCGCGTCCCTTGCCGAGGAAGAGGAGATGGACGGGATCGAGATCAAGCGGATCAAGATCGCCGGCCGCGAGAAGGTGGGGCCGGTCATCGCCCTGCGCATGCTGGCCTACATGTGGAAGGCGCTGCGCTACGTGCTCGCCAACCGAGTCGACGTGGTCCACTGCCACAACATGGACGTCACCTTGCTCGGCTGGATTCTCAAGAAGCTCAAGAAGAACCTCAAGCTCGTCTACGATTTCTGCGAGCCCGATTACTACACCTACTGGGACAAGAAGTGGGCGAGCCTCTTTCTGTTCGTGGGTGAGATGGAGAAGGCGCTCGTCAAGCGATGCGACTGCCTGCTCGTGCACAACCACTATCAGCTCGACAAGTACGCGGCGATCGGCGTGGAGAATCTCGTCCATATCGGCAGCTACCCTTTCGCGGAGATGATCGTCGACGCGGTGCCCGAGCGCGATCGCGACGAGGTGGTGATCGGTCGCATCGGCACGATCTATGAGAATAACGGCATCGAGGAAATCGTGGCGGCCTTCAAGGTTTTGATGCCGCGCTATCCCGGGCTGCGGCTCCTTCTCGCCGGCCGCGTGCTCGACGTGTACAAACCGACCTTCGACGCGCTGATCGCGCCGATCCGAGACCGGGTCGAACTGATCGGCGCCTTCAACTCGGCCGACATGCCGCGCCTCTACGCCGAGATCGACATCTCGCTCATGGTCTACGTTCTCGACGACTGGTTCCGGAACATCACCCCCACCAAGTTCTTCGACTCCCTCGCCTGCGGCGTGCCCGTGATCATCTCCGACATGGGACGGATCAGGGAGCTCATGGGCGATCGTGCCTGCGGCGTGGTGGTCGAGTCCCTCGAGGCCGAGCACCTTGCGGCCGCGGTGGAAGCGATGATCGCCGATCCCGCCGCGCGGCGTACCATGGCGCAGAACGGCCTCGATCTCATCAAGACAAACTGCAACTGGGACCTCATGGAGAAGCGTCTGCTCGACGCGTACGGAAGTGGGGGGGGGGGGGGGGGGGGGATTTTTTTTTTTTTTTTTGTTGTATAATTTTTTTTTTATTTTTATTATTTTAAAATATAATATATAT
>CAYXGI010000031.1:0-57015 GCA_964464495.1 uncultured Phycisphaerales bacterium | reverse complement strand
TTCGTCGTAAGTCCTTATTTTGCATTTTGCAAAATAAGGACTTACGACGAAAATGCAATTTTGGTGACCCGCCCACGTTGATCAGTCGATGTAACCTAGATCGCGGAGGCGGCGGCGGAGGGTTTCGGCGTCTTCCTGGTCGTAGTCGCTCTCGCGCGTTGTTCCGCTGATTTCGTCGCTCATGCGGATATCGCGCGTCGCGACGAAATCGGAGGTGAAGGCCTCGGTGACGGCGCGGCCGTCCACGTCAGCGGGGATGGCTGATCCCATTCCGTAGAGCACGGTCGGGCAGATGTCGAGGAGCGAGAGACGCTCGAGATCAACACCCTCTCTCACACCGGGACCGCTCATGATGAAGATTCCGTCAGGGCGGTGTTCGCCCGTGATCACCGTGAATTCGCCCGTGGGAAATTCGGGGAAAGCCGCCGCGCCGCCGGAACCGGGCACGAGTCCGAAGATCGGCTCGTCGTGCTTCCACTCGACGAGCAGGTCGGGCGCGCGGTCGACGTGGGGACCGGAGTAGATCTCGCTCCGGTGGTGGACCGCTTCCACCACGGTGCGGCCGGTTTTCACGTCGCGCGCATCCATGAGCGCGTCGACCACCTGGGCGCGCACGGTGTCGTACTCCACTCCGGGCTCGACGATCCCCTCGGGATCGCGGCCGCGTTCGTTGATCCAGACCACGGGCATGACACTGTCCGAGTAGGCGCGCGTCGCCGACCAGTCGATGCGCGAGAAGTAGAGCCTTGATTGCACCTTGTCGCGCAAGGACGGAAAAAGCCGCACCAGCTTCTCCTTGGCGCCCCGCTTGAGAAGGCTTTCCACACCGCGGTAGAGGGTCTTGAGCAGGCCGCCGCTCGCCTTGGGGCGAAAGGACAGAAATCCCGTGTTGGCGAGGAAACCGTTGAGACAGGAGGTGCCGTACTGGCGGAAACCGAAACCGTGATCGGACATGATCATGACCACGGCGTCGGGAGGAACCTTTTCGAGAATCTCGCCCACCGCGCCGTCGAGATGGCGGTAGACCTTCTCGATCGTCTTTGAAAAGACCGATCCCCGTTCCACGTCGGCGTCGACCTTGTCCGGTTCGAGATACTTCCAGAAGCAGTGATGGGCATTGTCGGTTTCGCGGAAGACCGCCACGAAGATGTCCCACGGCTCTTTTCCCATGAGGTGGACAAAGGCCTTCTTCCGCTGCGTGATCGAGTGGAGGAGCGCTTGCTCGGCGCCCTTCTCGTTGCCCGCCACCATGAGGCCGGTCACCCCGGGCTCGAGCACGTACTCGCCCACGGCAGCCTCGACCTTCTTGACCATGTCGGGCGGCCAGCAGAATCCCTTGCTCTCCTTGCCGGGTGCGTCGAGGCCCGCGAACTGGAAACCATTCATCGCCCGCGCCGGGTAAGTCATGGGAACGTTGATGATCCCGGCCCGCTTGCCCAGGATCTCCCAAAAGGCCCGGCCCTTGCGCCACGAACCGTTCACGAAGCGGATCCGGTACTCGCCCGGCACGCGCTCGTAGAACTCGTAGATCCCGTGCTTGCCCGGATTGGTGCCGGTCATGAAGGAAGTCCACGCCGCGGCCGAACGCATGTTGGGCACCGAGCGAAGCAGCGCGCGCACACCGCTGTCCACGAGTTTCTTCAGGTTGGGAAGCAGGCCCTGGTCGATGTAGGGCTGAACGAGCGACCATGTGGCCCCGTCGAGTCCTAAAATCACGATCTTTTGCAAGGTTTGATCCCTCACTCGTTCCAGGTTCGATCGATCGTTTCCGCCGAGGCTTTGGGAAGCTCATCGCCGAGCGCGGTCTCCACGCGGCGGAAGGTCTCTTCCTCCTTCTCCACGGCGGCGCGCAGAGCCATCTCCGGATTGACGTTCATCTTGGAGGCCGCGTTACAGAGGGCGAGCAGAAGATCTCCCAGAATCTTTTCCCGATCATCTTGGGGTATCTCTCTCTCCTCCGCCGTTGCCAGTTCTTTTAGTCGACTGGCCGCGGTCTGCAGCGGCGCGCGAAAAGGAGGCAAGGCAGCATTGGTGCGCCGCAGTTTCTCGCCGACGCGAAACGCGCGAAGCAGTCCCGCCATGGCGCGCGGCACGCCGGCCACGGCTGACGAGTCCTCGTGATTGGCTTCACGCTCGCCCCGCTTGATGTCCTCCCAGCGGGTGAGCACGGCGTCCACATCGTCTCGCTTCTCGTCGCCAAAGACATGCGGATGGCGGTGGATCAGCTTGGCCGAGATCTTCTCGAAGACCTCTTTGAGTCTGAACCGTCCTGCATCCTCGGCGATCAACCCCGTCATGAAGGTGTTCATCAAGAGATCGCCCATCTCCTCGCACACCTTGTCGCCGCGGCCGGCCGACACGGCATCGGCCATCTCGAAGGCCTCTTCGAGCACGAGCGGCGCCAGGCTCTCCTCGGTCTGCTTCCGGTCCCACGGGCAGCCATCGGGCTCACGCAGCCTCCTCAGGATGGTGAGGAGGCCTTCGCACGCATCGAGAATCTCGCCGAAATCGTATTTCTTGGTCATGAATCCGCCTTGGCTAGCTTGTCAAGTTCAACAAGGACATCGGAGTCGAGCGGCGGCGCGCCGTCCCTGGCCAGAAGCCTCTCGACCTCCTGGTGGGCGCGGTCGGCGGCGGTCAGCTTGCCCTGGGCGGCCCACATGTCGCCCACGGCGCGGTCGATCACCTTTCCGGGGAAGTAGAACTCCTTGCGGAACCACTTCCGCGTGTGGTCGAGGTTGAGGAACTGCTCGGCGGCGATCCCGTCGCGAATCGTGTCGAGAGCGATCGTCTCGTCGCGCCGTTCGATCCCGTTGATCGCGCGGAGCGCCATGGCGCACGGTTCATTATCAAGCACGAGTTTCTCGAGACTCTGGCAGCTCTCGAAATCGAGCATTCCGGGCCCCGAGACCATGTTGACTCCCGCCATGGCGGCCATGATCGCGCCACAGCCCGTTTCCATTCCGGCCTGGTAGTCGGGCGTCTTGGCGTCGGACATGGCCATGTAGGCGTGCGTGGGCAGTCCGAGCGACTTGCCCACCTGGGCGTAGGCGCTGTCGATCATCATCGTCTCGATCGCGCCCATCGGCGTGGTGCCCTGCCGCATGTCGAAGGCTGCCGGCGAGCCGCCCCAGATGATGGGCGATCCCGCGTGGGCGAGCTGGTGAATCACCACGCCAGAGAGACATTCGGCCGCGTGCTGCGTCACCGCACCTAAAATGGTGATCGGCGACGTCGCGCCGGTGAGCGGCATGGAGACCATCTCGGCCGGGATACCGCTCTCGGCGCACTGCACGAGCGCCGCGCAGGTCAGCTCGCTCCATTCGAGCGGCGGCGACGGGCAACAGTCGAAGATGGCGAGCGGCTTCCGGCGCAGGGCGTCTTCCGATCCGCGCACACAGACCAGCATGCGGCGCATGAGGTCGAAGGAGTCGCCCTCGAAGGTGCCCGTGATCACAGCCTTGCGGCCGTTCTGCAAAGCAATATTGAGCCGCACCCGGTCAGCCGCATCGAGGGGCACGTCGGACGGAACCACGCACGTCGACTGCAAGCTCATCGCCGGCAGCCGATCGGTAAGCCGCGAGAACAGAACGCAGTCGTCGGTGGTCGACGGACGCACCACGCCCTTCTCGAAATCGTAGACCTTGATCGCCGCCGATCCCGGATCGAAGTGGACGCGGTCTCCGCCAAGCACGACCGGATCCTCGCCGTTGCGGTCGTAGATCGTTATCTCGGACGGAGTGGTTTCGAGCGCGCGATCGACCAGCTCGGGCTGGATGAACACGCGGCCGCCGTCAACGCGCCCGCCCGCTCCGGCGAGGAGGTCGACCGCCCTTGCATGCTCCACGAAGACACCGATCTCGTCGAGGATCCGCTTGGCCTCGGCAACCACGTCGCGCACGGTCTCTTCACTCAGGAAGCGGATCGATGGTCTCAAAGGCTGGCTCATTGCTCCGGGTCTCCCTTGTCATTCATCCAGTCGAAGAGTGCGTCTTGGCCGTCGGCGCGATAGGGGCAGTGTTTCATGTTGCAGTTCTCGCAGCGGTGCCCCTTGCCCTCCCCGGCCTTGCCGCCCTCGAGCGGAACGGCGTAGGACACTGACTTGCGCGGAATCATCATGCACGTGTCGGTGAGGGTCACGCCGATGTCGTCAGGTTCGAGATACTCGAAGATCGCCGTCTGCTCGCGAATGTTCCACGTTCCGTAACCGGGGCTGCGGCGCGTGTCGGGCGCGAAGTCGGTGGGCGTCGCCATGCTGCAGATAATCTGATTACTCCGGTCAGCGACTTCCTCAGCGGCAGCCGATCCGATCGAGTCGAGGATGATGGCGCGGGCCGTCTCGTCCCTGTCGGTCAGCTCGGCCACACGCGCCTCGAGCGCCGGGCCGATCGTGCAGACAACGACCACGACGGGCATGACCGCGTCGATGTGAGTCGAACCCGGCAGGCCGGCGTGGCTCATGCGCATCACCGCCTTGGCATCGACGAGTTCGTGGGCGCGGGCGTATTCGTCCTCGAAGAGTTCAATCACCGACTCGCGCGGAGGGCGGCCCGATTTCTTCATGCCCAGAAGGCGGTAGGCGAAAATCCTGGGGATCTCGATGTCGAAGGTTTCGATGGTGCGTTCCCGCTTCACTCGGTTCCTCCTCCTCACTGATGATCGTTACGGGCGAGTCGGTCGAGCGCGGCCCTCACAACGACGATGAATCGTTCGTCGGTGCCGCAGCACCCCCCCACTGCGCGGGCGCCGCGCGCAACGAGTGCGGCCGCATCACGCGCGAAATCGGCCGGTGTCTGCCGGTAGACGGGACGCCCCTCTTCCATGTCGGGAAGGCCGGCGTTGGGCTTGACGATCACCGGTACGCTCACCGCTTCGACGAGCCGCGGGCAGAGCTCGATCATGGCGTCGCTGCCGATCGAGCAGTTGGCGCCCACGGCAATCGCGCCTTCATCGGCCAGTGTCTTGGCGCACAGCTCGGGCGTATTACCCATCATGGTGAAGAAGCCGCGCTTCTTCCTGTCGAAGGTGATGCACGCCGTCACAGGGAGACTGGTCGCCGCGCGCGCGCCGCGCAGGGCGCAGAGCGCCTCGTTCAGGTCCATCATGGTCTCGATGCTGATGTAGTCGGCGCCGCCCTCGGCGAGGGCCGCCGCCTGGCGGCCGAATCCCTCCTCGAGCTCGGCCGGATCCGCATTGCCCACGGGCGGCAGAAGCACGCCCGACGGTCCGATGTCGCCGGCGACGAGCTTCTCGACGCCTCCCTGTTCGCGCGCAACGTCGGCCGCAGCGCGCGCAATGGTCGCCGCGGCGCGATTGATCTCCTCCATCCGATCGTCGAGGCCGTGCTTGGCGAGGATGAAGGGATTGCCGCCGAAGGTATTGGTCTGCACCACGTCGCTTCCGGCCGCGTAGTAGCCGGCGTGAACCTCTTGCACGCGATCAGGATGCTCCAGGTTCCAGAACTCCGGACTCGCGCCTGACTCGAGGCCGCGCGCGATCAGCGCAGAGCCCATGCCGCCGTCGAGGAGCACGACCTGTTTCTCGAGGAGTGCAGCGATCGACCGTGTCATGACTCGAATCCGGTCAGCCGGCGCGCCGTTGCGACAGCTTCCACCGCGTTCGGTGCGAAGCCGTCAGCGCCGATCTCCTCGGCGAAACCGGCGGTCACCGGCGCGCCGCCCACGAGGACGGAGACCATCGATTTCAATCCCCTCTCCTTGAGAATGCCGATCACCTTGGCATGGCCCGGCATGGTGGTGGTGAGCAGGGCCGAGAGGCAGACGAGCTTTGCGTCTTCGGACTCGGCCGTATCCGCAAATTTCTCGACAGCCACGTCGCGGCCGAGGTCGATCACGCTAAAGCCGTTCGCCTCGAGAAAGGTGGAGACCAGGGTCTTGCCGATGTCGTGGATGTCGCCCTCGATCGTGCCGATCACCACCTTGGGACCGCTCGCCGCGCCGCTGCCCGTCTTGAGCAGCTCGGGCCGGATCACGTCCATGGCGGCCTTCATGGCGTCGGCGCCCTGCATCAGCTCGGGCAGGAAGTACTCGCCCTCCTCCCAGAGCCGGCCCACCTCGTGGATGCCGGCCACGTATCCCTTGTCGATGCACGCCTTGAGATCGACGCCCGCGCCGACAGCTTCCTCGGCGAGCGCCGCGGCGGTCTTGGCGTCGCCGTCGAGCACGGCCTGCGCCTGTTTACGAAAGAGATCCTGTATCTCCATGAATTCTCCTCGATTCTCAGCGGCTCTCCGATCTTCAAGGAAACAATTTTGTTCGAGGGAGAGACAAAATGGAAACCTTTTCTCCAGGCCTTAAATTTTCGGAGCTGATAGATGCGGAGAATGTCGATAAAACAGGTCAGGTGCATCATCGTTCCATGTTC
Source organism: uncultured Phycisphaerales bacterium (assembly GCA_964464495.1). Lineage (GTDB taxonomy): Bacteria > Planctomycetota > B15-G4 > B15-G4 > CAYZWU01 > CAZUHB01. Next base: position 50,631 of record CAYXGI010000031.1, on the reverse strand, counting down.
TGAGGAGCTGTTCCCATGAGTATCGAAGAACGTCTTTGTCGCCTCGAAAGCAGCAACCGTCTGCTCAGGCTCACAGTGCTCATTCTGTTCCTTTGTGCGGCAGGCGCCGCAACCCTCGCCATGACGCCGGGGGAGACGAAGGAGTACGGCGTGTTCGACGCTTCAGGCAAGGAGCGGGCACGCCTCGGCATGGTGGGAGAGGGATCAGCGCCCGGAATCGTGTTCCTCGGCAAGAGCGGCAACAAGCGGCTCTTCGTCGGTCTCGATTCCAAGGACAGCCCGGTGATCACACTCTTCGGCAAGTCGGGCAAGTCGGCCTTCTACATCGACGTGAACGGCAGCGGCAAGGGCGAACCGGGCGCCGCCCTCGGGAAGCGCAGTATCGTCTGTTACTCCCGCAAGGATGGCGACGGGGTCTTTCACAAGTGCGCCAAGGCGGGCGAGGCGCGTTGCAGCTCGATGAGCGAGGGATTCCCGCGCATGCTGTCTCTGAGCGACGCGCGGAAGAAAGGCATGCGGCCCTGCCCGGTCTGCTTTCCCGACGCGGATTGACGAGCGCCTCCTGTCACGAGACCTCAGACCTTCCTGTTGTTGCGCGCGATCACGGGCTGGAAAAAGATGTAGACCCCGGTGATCAGCAACACCAATAACACCAAGGCTACAGGAAAAAAGAGGGCGAGCTTGACCGTATCGTGAAAGAAGGTCCCGTCGTGGATGTTCTCGAAAAGATCGGACCGGCGGTAGGCTTTCTGAAGCACCTCGCCCGTGGCCGTGTCGATCTGGATCTCCCATCCGTTCTTCGCCTGAATCTTGACCATCCCCTTGCCGGGCCGCACGTCGAGGCGGTCGATGTCGTCCCACGTTTCGATCGCGGCTTCGGGCACGGACCGGGCGACGGCGAGAATCTTGTCGAATGGAATCGACGGAGTGGTGCTCTCGCCTCTCTGCGTGGCCGGCTGGATCCAGTCGACCTCTTTCTTGAACTGCAGCACCATGCCGCTGAGCGCAATCGCCAGAAGGGGCAGAGCGATCACGATCCCGCCCCACTTGTGCACTTTTCGATTCAGAACGGATAGCCGCATCGTCGTCTCCCTATTCCCGTTCCCAGTCAGGAATCCGGCCCGGCGTCCACGGTCCACCTGCGGCTTCGAGTTCGTCCTCGAGCTCCTTCAGGTCAACCTCAACGAGTGTCCTGATCCGGGCGAGCACCGGTTCGAACGCATCGGCGGCGATCTCGTAACACTGACGCTGGGTGTCCGTTGGCGGCGAGCAGAGGACCGACGAGGGACCTGAAACGGCGCGCTGCACGCGGCTCGTGATCGACGGCGGCGTCGGTTCCTTGTATCTCCTGACGGTACGGTCTCCGTTGAGCGCGATTCCGAGATCGAGGCAGCGTTCCTTCAGGGCGCGGGCCCGATCGGTCAGTGTGCGGTCGGCCGCCGGGGTCGCGTCGAGCGCCTTGATCACGTGATCGATCCTGTTCCGGGCTTCACCCAGCGCGCGGCCGGCGCCGAGCACGGCGCGCTGCAGGCGGGCGGTCTTCTTCTGGAAGGCGAGTGTCGCCTCTCGGTCGGGTGCGGGCAGGCTGGCTATTCCGAGGGGCATACACACAAACGATCGTGGAGTGCCGAGTGGCGACGTCTTCCCGTCGACCACCCTGTCCATGGAAACCGTGTAGACTCCCGGCGCCACCATGGGGCCGCCCGAACTGTACCCGCGCCGTCCCGATTCTCCGCCCGAGCCGAGGCTCGTCGGACCCGACGAGGGGTAGCGCAGATTCCAGACCACGCGGTGGATGCCCGACGACGCGCTCCCCGTGATGCGATTGACCACATTGCCGGCCTCGTCTGTGATGGTGAAAACGACGGTCGGAGATTCCTCGCGCTCCTCGGCGCGCAGAGCGTCCCAGCTCGGGTAGGCCACGTCGCCCCCCTCCTTGGCAATTTCCTTCTCCTCGTCCTTGCGCTTCTGCTTGCGCGTCTTGACGCCCTCCTTGAGATAGTAGGTAAAGGTCGCCCCCACCGGTGGATTGGGCGCCGTGAAGTAGAGGTGCCCCTGGGAGCCGCTGTCGGTGCGCGCCGGGATGTACATGAGCGCCTCCTTGACCGGGAAGAGCTCTGCATCTTTATCGAGCATCTCGTCGGTCACGTAGCGCAGCGGCGAGTAATCGTCGAGGATGTAGAAGCTGCGGCCGAAAGAGGCGCAGACGAGGTCGCTCTCGCGGCGCTGAATCTCGATGTCGCGTAGGGCGATCACCGGTAAGCCACCCTTGAGCTGCAGCCAGCGTTCCCCGCTGTCGATGGTGAAGAAGAGGCCGAACTCGGTCCCGCAGAAGAGAAGCTCCTCGCGCACGTGGTCCTCGCAGAGGGCCCAGACCGAACCCCGCTCGGGCAGGTCGCCCATGACGGACGTCCAGTTAAGGCCCCGGTCGTCGCTGCGCAGGATGTAGGGTTTGAAGTCGCCCGTCTTGTGGTTGTTGAAGAGAGCGAAGACCCGGTCGGGATCGTGCTGCGATGCCTCGAGATCGGCCACGTACGACTGTTCGGGAATGTCGGGAAAGCTGTCGATCTTGCGCCAGTTCGCACCGCCATCCTCGGTGACCTGCACCAGGCCGTCGTCGGTGCCGATGTAGATCAGACCCTCGGCCCTGGGCGACTCGGTGATGGAAACGATGTTGCCGTAGAAAGAGGTGGAGTCGTTCTTGGAGACTGCATCGATGCTCCAGACCTTGCCCATCACCTCGAGGGTATTGCGGTCGATCTGGCGGGTGAGATCGGGACTGATCGCCGCCCACGTATCACCGCGGTCGTCGCTGCGAAAAACCCTCTGCGCGCAGAAGTAGAGACGCGTATGGGAGTGGGGTGAAATCATCAAAGCCGCATCCCAGTTCCACCGGAGCGGGTCTTCACCCGCGCCCGGCTGGGGCTGAATGTTGACCCTCTCTCCATTGGCGCGGTCGAAACGAACGAGCACGCCGTGCTGGAGCTGCGAGTAGACGATGTTGGGATCCTCGGGGTCGACCTGCGGTTCGAATCCGTCGCCGCCGAGCGTGATGAACCAGTCGCTGTTCGCGATGCCTCTGCTCTCGATGGTGCGCGACGGGCCGCCCTGGGTGTTGTTGTCCTGCGTGCCGCCGTAGACATTGTAGAAGGGCGTGTCATTGTCGACGCAGACCTTGTAGAACTGCGTCAGGGGCAGGTTGGAGAAAAACTTCCACGTCTTGCCCTTATCGAAGCTCTCGTAGAGGCCGCCGTCGCAGCCGGCCAGAAGATACTCGGGATCGTCGGGATCGAAGACGAGGGCGTGGTTGTCGACGTGCTTCTTTGATTCGCCCACGTTGACAAAGGTCTTGCCCCCGTCGTGGCTGACCTTCATGCGCGTGTCCATCGAGTAGATGCGGTCGAACACATGGGGAGAGGCATAGATCTCCTGATAGTACTGGCCGCTGGTGCACATGTAGCTGCTGCGCTTCTCCCAGTTGGCGCCCCGGTCGGCCGAGCGGTAGAAGCCGCTCCCCTTGCCGGCCGCTTCCACGAGAGCGTAGACCACGTCGGGGTTCTGGGGCGAGATGGCGAGGCCGATGCGGCCCACGTCGCCGCCGGGCAGTCCGCCCTTGAGCTTGTCCCACGTGGCGCCGCTGTCGGGCGACTTGTAGAGCGCCGACTCGGGACCGCCGTCGATGAGAGTCCACACGTGGCGGCGGCGCTGGTAGGAGGAGGCATAGATCACATCGGGGTCGCGCGGGTCGAAGATAATATCCGAGACGCCCGTGTTCTCGCTGATATCGAGAACCTTGTCCCACGTGGTCCCGCCGTCGGTTGTCTTGTAGAGGCCGCGGTCGCCGCCGGGCGCCCAGAGCGGGCCCTGGGCTGCCACGTAGACCGTGTCGGAGTCGCGCGGATCGATGAGGATCTTGCCGATGTGCTCCGAGTTCTCGAGGCCCATCTTCTTCCACGAGCGGCCGCCGTCGATCGACTTGTAGACGCCGTCGCCGTAGCCGACGCTCCGCTGCGAGTTGTTCTCGCCCGAGCCGACCCAGACGATGTTGGGATCGCGGAGATCGACGGTGACGCAGCCGATCGACCACGATCCCTCGCTGTCGAAGATCGGCTTCCACGTGGTGCCCGCGTTGTGGGTCTTCCACACGCCGCCGCACGCCACGGCCACGTACCACGTGCTCCGGTCGGTCGGATCGACGGCGATGTCGACGATCCGCCCCGACATCAAGGCCGGACCAATGCTGCGCAGCTTGAGACCCGAGAAGGTTCCCGATTTGAAGGGACTCTTGTCCTCTTCGTCGGTCGCTTCCTGGCCAAAGAGGGGGGCCGAAAAAATCACGAAAAGCGCAAGCAAGATCATCGGGATCGGGATTGATCTGTACATCGGAGGTATTCCTGTCAATCTGGTAAAATAACGACGCCATTGGGCAGGAACTACGAAAGGGTGCGATCAGTTTAGCACAGACAAACTGGAATATCCCTTCATAACGACAACCTTTCAGCCTTCGGAAAGCACCTAGGTAAAGCCATGGAAATCATGAACAGAATGCACAGCGCCGAACACCTCCTGACCGCCGTGATGCACCGCGATTTCGGAGCGCCCCGCAACATCGAGATGCACCTCGATCCCAAGAAATCGAAGTGCGATTACGAAATTTCCAGGCCCTTCACAGCCGAGGACCTTGCTGCTGTCGAGAGTGCGGTGAACACCGAGATCGAGCGGGACCTGACCGTCACCGCAGAATCGATTCCGCTCGACCAGGCCCGGCAGTTCTTCGATCTTCGGAAGGTTCCCGAAGGCGTCTCGTCGATCCGCATCGTGCACATGGGCGATCTCACCTCCATGCCCTGCTCGGGCGAACACGTGGCGCACACGAACGAGATCGGCCGCTTCCGCGCGAAGAGCTTCACCATGAAAACCGACACGATCGTGCGCATCCGGTACACGATCGAGGAATAACTCGCCGCGCTATTTGCGGCGTCAAGCACCGCACGTTTTGCGGCGCCTGTCACATGATTCGCACCTTTCGGCCCGCGGGGTGCTGCATCCGTCACATTCCAGTTACGCCACTCCGTAAAATCGCGTAAAGAACAGCATGTCTTGATCACAGCCCGCCTATTTTTGGATGACACGATTGACGCGATATCGACGCACTGGAGGATCCCATGATCGGCGCAAAGAAAGCGACCATTCTGTTCTGCTCTCTGCTAATTCTGGCTTGCGGCGTCTGGGCCGGCGACATTCACAAGGCCGCACAGGACGGTGATCTGTCCACTGTCAAAGCGCTTCTGGCAAAGAAGCCGGCTCTGGCTCACTCCAAGTGCGACGGCGGCCGCACACCGCTCCACGCTGCGATCGCCGCCGGGCACTGGTCGGTGGCCGCGCTGCTTCTCGATACCGATCCCAAGCTGATCGAGGTCAAGGACGGACTCGGCCTCAGTCCGCTCAACCTGGCCGCGCTTCACGGACGAACCGCCATGGTGGGCGCGTTGCTCGAGAGGGGTGCGTGCCTCGACTCGGGCGATCGGGAGAACAGCCTTCCGCTGCACAATGCCGCCGCGCGCGGCCATCTCGACACGGCCGCCTTTCTCGTAAAGAAGGGCGCCGACGTTGACTTCACCGACGACAACGGGACGACGCCGCTCCACTTCGCCGCATCGAGCGGCAACCTTGACCTGGTGACCCTCCTTGTCGATCATGGCGCTGACGTGAACGTTCAGAACAGGACGCAGGGTATGGCGCCGATCCACTGGGCCGCGCCGAGGGAGAGCCTCGCGATCGTCGAATACCTTCTCGACAAGGGTGCGTCGATCGACGTGCAGGACATCGAGGGGCGAACACCGCTCCTTCATGCTGTTCAAAACTGGAAAACACCGATGGTGCGCCTTCTCATCGAACGGGGCGCTGACATCGACCTGGCCAATTCCCACGGCGAAACGCCTCTTCTGGCCGCCTTGCGCGGGCACAAACAGATTGCCGAGTTGCTCATCGAGAAGGGCGCTGATGTGAAAGCCGTGGCCGATGGAGGCTGGACCACCCTGCACAACGCGGCTTTCGGCGGCCTGCATGGTGTGGCCGCTCTGCTCCTCGAAAAAGGCCTCGACGTCAATGCCGCAACAGACGCCGGTTGGACACCTCTCTCCGCGGCCGCGAGCAGGGGGCGACCCGATATTTGTGGGCTCTTCCTCGAGGCGGGCGCCAAGATCAACGTGGCGCGCAATGACGGCCGCCCTCTTCTCCAGGAGATGGTGGTCAAGGGTGAGAAAGAGATCACGGGATTGTTTCTCGACGCCGGCGCCGACGTGAACGGCCAAGAGCCCAAGCAGAGCCGCACCGCGCTGCACTGGGCGGCGATCAAGGGCGAGACCGGCATGGTCGATCTCCTTCTTACCCACGGCGCCGCGGTGAACGAAAAAGACGCCTCCGGCCGGACCCCGCTCGACCTGGCCGGAAAGTACGGCAACAAGGACGTGGCCGACCTGCTTCTCTCAAAGGGCGCGGCGGCGTCGGCCAAGGAGACGAATTTCGGCCGATGCGCGTTGCTCGACAAGGAACTGGGCGAAGAACAGGCAGTTCTCTGGTACCTCGGCCACTGCGGCTGGGCGTGCAAGACGAAATCGAGCTTCTTGATTTTCGACTACTGGGAAAACGGCCCGGAGCCCGACCAGCCCTGCCTCGCCAACGGTCACATCGATCCGGAGGAAATCGAGGAACAGGACGTTTATGTTTTCGTGACCCACGAACATGGCGACCATTTCGATCCCACCATCTTCTGGTGGCACAGGGTACTCGAGAACGTGACCTATGTGCTCGGCTGGGAACCGCGCAAGGCGCCCGACTTCGTTTACACCGCGCCGCGGACGACGAACGAGATCGGCGGAATGACAGTGACCACCATCGAAGCCAACGACGCCGGCGTGGGCTTTCTGGTCGAGGTGGACGGACTCAGGCTCTACCATGCCGGTGACCACGCCGGGTGGGCCGAGGGACAGAGAGAGGGTTACACGCGGGAGATCGACTTTCTCGGGGAAAAGTTCCCCGGCGTGGACATCGCCTTTCTCAATATCACCGGATGCCACGCTCATGATCCGGCCGCCCTCGCCGAGGGGACCGCCTATACGCTCAAAAAGCTACCCGCGCGGATGATGATTCCCACCCATGCCGGAGACCGGGAGTATCTTTACGAGGAATACGCGCAGAGAGCTGCGCAGGAAAAATGGAAGACAGAGGTCATCTGCCCCGAGAACAGGGGTGATCGATTCTTCTATGGAGGAAGCACAGTCGATTGAGGGAATGATTAGAACAGGAGGCGGAAGCTGGCGAAGCGTGCTGACTCGCTGGTTTCCGCCTTTTTATTATCGGCCCGACCCGGAAACCGACCCGCTGAGATTTCTTTTTAGATCAGACGATCAGTAATCCCACCCCTCCCGGTACTGCCTCCGGATCAGGGCATTGGCCGCCTCGCTGTTGGTCACCTCGCAGTTGTCTCCGTCCCACATGATCTGCTGGCCGGTGTACATGGCCACATTTCCGAGAAGGAGCGTTTCAGTGAGCGGCCCAGCATAGGAGAAGTTGGACAAGGCCGGCGGCCCGCCCTTGCAGGCGGCGATCCATTCCTGGTGGTGCTTGCTCTGTCCTTCCACGTCAATGAGCCGCGGCAGCCACGGTTCGGGAGCGGTCCAGTCCTTGAAATCGTCCTCGGGAAGGAGGCTCCACTCCACACCGTAATCATTGGGCGAGTAGAGCGTGCCCTTGTCGCCGATGAGCACCGAGCCGCTGCCCGAGAGCTCGCGGCCGTGGATAATCGATTTGAGCTTCTCGATCACCCAGGCCGGCTTCTGGTCGGAACCGTCGTACCACGTCCACCTGAGCGGCGGCAGGTCGCCGCGCTGCGGAAAATTGAGAGTGATCACGCTCCACGTGGGAAAGCTGTCCTTGCTGAAGGCCGAGTTCTCGGCCTGAGCGCTCACCGGCGATCCGAGCTCGAGCGCCCTGAAAGCCATGTTGGCCGTGTGGCACCCCATGTCGCCGAGCGCACCCGTTCCGAAATCCCACCAGCCGCGCCACTTGAAGGGGTGGTAGCAGGGATGCCAGGGCCGGTCGGGCGCGGTGCCGAGCCAGAGGTCCCACTTGATGTGCTCGGGCACCTCGGGCGTGTCGGCGGGACGGTCCATCCCCTGGGGCCAGACGGGCCGGTTGGTCCACACATGGGCCTCGCGGATCTTGCCGATGGCGCCCGATCGGATCGCCTCGACGCCGGCGCGCAGACCGCTCGCCGAGGTACCCTGGTTGCCCATCTGCGTGGCCACGCCGTACTTGTCAGCCATGCGGGCCAGCATGCGCGCCTCCCACACGTCGTGAGTGAGCGGCTTTTCGCAATAGACGTGCATGCCGTGCTCCATGGCGATCATGGCCGGCATGGCGTGCATGTGGTCGGGCGTGCTGATCACCACGGCATCGATCTCCTTGTGCATCTCGGCGAACATGACGCGAAAATCATGGTACCGCTTCACCTCGGGAAACTTCTCCTTGATCGCGTCGTAGGTGCCATTCAGTTTCTGATCGTCCACGTCGCAGAGGGCGACGATGTTCTCCGTGCTCACGCCGTTGACGTTGGCGCGGCCCCGCCCCCCCACGCCGATGCAGGCGATGTTGAGCTTCTCGTTCGGAAGCCGGAAGCGTGGGCTCGGCCTGAAGAGCGCGCATCCCGTGCTGCTGCCGACCAGGATTCCGGCTCCGGCCAGGGCAGCGCCCTTCAAGAAATCTCTACGTGTGGCATTGGATTTTTTCATTCGTGCTCTCCTTGGATCGAGTGCGCGGTGATTGGCTTTTCAGATCGCGACCGTCTTTCAGGATAAGAAGAGCAAATCTCGAAGGCCATGAAAAAAGAACGCGGCGCGACACGACTCCTCTTGCGCGCCCTGCCCGGACCGTTGACATCAACGGCTGGAGCGGTATCCTCACAGGCACATCAATTTCGAGGAGGAACCACGATCATGCAATTTCGTTCTCTCGAAGATCTTTTTTCTCTCAAGGGCAAGACCGCTGCCGTCACCGGGGGCGGAGGCATCCTGTGCAGCGCAATTGCCGGGGGCTTTCTGGCCGCGGGGGCCACGGTCTACCTCATCGATGTGGACCGGCAAAGAGCCACGTCCGCTGCCGATCGCCTGAGAAGCGGGGATCTCCCCGGCGAAGCGCGCGCGATCGAGTGCAACATCCTCGACAGGGAAGGCCTGGAGAGGGCTCGCGGTGAGATCCTCGAAGAAACGGGCAGGATCGACATCCTCGTCAATGGCGCCGGCGGCAACCACCCGTCAGCCACGACCGATCCCGAGGCGGGAACCGGTTTCTTCGATCTCCCGGGGGAAGCGTTCCGCAAGACCTTCGACCTCAATCTTTTCGGCACGGTTCTGTGCTGCCAGGTTTTCGGCAGGGCGATGGCCGAGCAGAAGTCGGGGTCGGTGATCAACATCGCCTCCTTGAGCGGACAGACCCCTCTCTCTCGGATTCCGGCCTGCTCGGCAGCCAAGGCCGCGGTGATCAACTTCACGCAATGGCTGGCCGTCGACCTGGCGCAGAACTGTTCGGCCGCGATCCGGATCAACTCGATCGCGCCCGGTTTCTTTCACACGAACCAGAACCACACTCTCCTCTACCGGGATAACGATGGACAGCAGGAACTGACGGTCAGGGGAAAGGCGATCATCGAGGCCACCCCGCAGAAACGCTTCGGCCGGGGGGACGATCTCGTGAGCGCCGCATTGTGGCTCGCTTCGGACAGCGCCTCCTTCGTCACCGGAACGGTCGTCACCGTGGACGGCGGTTTCAGTTCCTTCGCGGGGGTTTAGGAGACAGGTCGGAGATGGTCAGTGAGAGTACTCGAAGGTTTTGATCTGCCTCGATCGATGGAGGCTGTGGTTCTCGAGGGTCCCGAATCGCTTGTCGTCCGTCAGATCCCCATGTGGCCTCTGGAGAGCTACGGCGACGGGGATCTAGTTCTCGTCGAGGTGAAGGCCTGCGGCATCTGCGGCAGCGACCTCCGCTATTTCAAGGGGGAGAATCCCTGGGCGCAGCACACCCTCGGCCGGCACGTGGACAATCCTCCCAACATCGTTCTCGGACACGAGTTCACCGGAAGGGTCGTGGCTGTTCTCGACGAGCAAAACGCGCCCCTTCTCGGAAAGCGCGTGGCGCCGGTCTGCAGCAAGGTGTGCGGAACCTGCCGCTACTGCCGCACCGGGCGCGAGCACCTCTGCCCCCACACGGTTCACACGGGCCACGGACAGGGGTGGGGTGAGCGGGATTTCTATCCCGGAGCTTATGCCGAGTACGTTCCGGTCTGGGGCAAAGGCTGTTTCCTCCTGCCTGACGCGCTCTCCTTCAGGGACGGGGCCATGATGGATATTCTTGGTGTGTGCGCCCACGTGGCCAATCAGGGCCGTGTCCAGCAGGCGGAGAGCGTGCTCGTTCTCGGAGCGGGTCCGGCCGGGAACGGCGTCGCCCGGATTGCTCTCATCCAGGGCGCATCGCGAGCGGTGCTGATCGACCGCTCGGCGCGGGCGATCGAGGTGGCGCGCCAGTGCGGCTTCGAGGACGTCATTGACACGCGCGCCGGAGATGTGGAAGAAACGATCCGCGATCGGCTCGGGCCTGACGGAGCCATGACCGTCTTCGACACGATCGGCACTGAAGAGTCGATCGCGCTCGGGCTCCGGTTTCTCGACAAGGGGGGTGTGCTCGTTAACATGGCTGTTCACGACAGGGAGCTCCGGCTCAACCAGATGGACCTGGGCGCGGAGCGGACCCTGGTCACATCGTGCAACTTCACAGCCCACGAGTACCCGGCCGCGCTCGACTGGCTCGCCGAGGGCCGGATCGACGTCGGCCCGTGGACAAGCACGATCGGCCGCAGCCAGGTTCCCCAGGCCTTTGCGAGACTTCTCGAAAGCGACAAGGGAGGGGAGTACTTCAAAGTCGTGATCGAGTGAGGTATCAACTGCGAAGGCACCGAGACAGATGAAAGGCAACACAATCTACTTCGCCGCCGACATGGCGATCAGTAGACGTTCACCTTGATCGTGTCGGAATAGGTGCCGTCGTATTTCCCGTTCGCACCGTCAACGACGAAGTAGAACCGTCAGCTCGCCGGCGGCACGGTGCCGCTGGCGACGGGCACGTCGCTGAGCGGCCTGAGTCCGAAGGGACCGCCGAAGGCGCTTCGCGCTGTGAAAGAGTAGATCCAGTTCCCTGACGGCCACTGCCACCAGAAATAGACTGCCGAGTCCATCTCGACGAAGAGCCACCACTCGAAGGGCACACCATCCCGATCTCCCGGATCGAGCGAGACCGTGACGTCGAGCGGGATCGAGCTCGACTGGGAGAAGTTGGTGTCCTCGCCGTTGACCTTGATGTCGACGAGCGGGCACCGGTGGGCGCGGTTCGTGCACGCCACGTCATGGCAGAATTTCGGCCAGGGGGTTTCGGCCAATCCTCCCGAGCTGCTGTTGATGGCGAGAAGCTCGTTCTCGCAAGCGACGTAAACGGTCCCGTCGCTTCCGATCGTCGGCGAATACCAGGAGCGATCGTCCAGCGAATAGGTCCATTTCACGGGGCCCTCGGGATCTATTGCGTAGAGCTCGACAGCCGCACTCCATCCGACTATCACGTAGATTGTTCCGTCATCTCCGATCGCGGCCGATTCTCGGATGGGCTCACCGAAGCTCCACGTTCTTTTCAACGAACCGTCCGTCTCGAGTGCGTAGAGATCGCCGCTCCACGAGCCGAATATAATGGTGTTATCCAGCCCGATGACCGGATTTGCTGGATAGTCTCCAACGTCGAACTTCCAGCCGTAAGTGCCGTCGGATTCGATCGCGTAGAAGCTATAATCGGAATCGCGCGCGCAATAGAGCGTCCCGTCCGCTCCGATCGCGGGAAAGTAGAACTCCCTCGGATGCCGCCATATTTCGGTGCCGTCCGGATCAAGAGCATAGAGCCCATTATCGGTACACCCGGCATAGATGGTGCCGTCAGCGCCGATGGCGGGTCGATAATAAAAGGAATCCGCCGGCTTGTGGATTGTCCACAAAGCCTGCAATGTATGGATCTCCCACGCCAAGAGGTCCAAATCCCACCCCCCGTATGTTCCGTAGAGGGTATCGTTCAAACCGATGGCCGGCGTTCCGATGTGGTATATCCATTTTTTGCTGCCGTCCGGCCTGATCTCGTAGAGATTGCTCAACCAGACGAAAATATTCCCTCCCTGTCCGATCACCGGGGCAGACGGCCGAAACGAGTAGGAGCCGCTATTTCCCGGGTCGTAGGTCCAAATCAAGTTTCCGTCCGCATCGACGGCATTGAGTTTGACGAAGTAGTCGGATGAGACGCGATGGACCGACGTGAGATAAAGAGTCCCGTCTTCGCCGATCGCGGGTGACGAGACGTATTGGTTATCCAGCGCGAGCTTCCACTTCAACGTCCCCTCCTGAGCATGACATGGAAGAGACGTGAGCAGGAAAAGAGCGAGAAAAAGACAGAGAAGCGCGGCAATTCTGGGAAAGAATGTTGTGTGCGGCATCAAAACCTCCCTGAACTCGATGCAAGGTTTCCCAAAGCTCACAGTGAATCCATCACCCCCGTGTCGATCTCGGTGATGGCTGCTCTCAGGCGAATTTTTTTTGGCTCTTCAGGAATTCGTGTGGGTAATATTCTTCTGATTGATTAGATTCATTCCTATGAGAGATAAAGATCTATACACACAGCTATTGGGGATTCAGTCTCCCTGGCGAGTCAGGAAAGTGGACTTGCACCTGGACGCTGGCGAGGTTCACGTCCATCTGGATCTCGACCCTTCGGTTCAGCTTGTTTGCCCTGTGTGCGGCAGGGAAGCTCCTGGCTACGACCGAAGAGAGCGCCGCTGGCGGCATCTCGACACTTTTCAGTATCGCACGATACTGATCGCCGAGATTCCTCGCGTTCAGTGCCCTGGCGACGGTATTCATCAAATTATAGTCCCTTGGTCAGAGCCGAAGTCACGATTTACATCGATCTTCGAGGCTCTGGCCATCGACTGGCTTCAGGAGGCCAGTATCGCGGCCGTCAGTCGTGTCCTGGGGGTCAGCTGGGACGAGCTGGACGGGATCATGCAACGGGCCGTTTTACGCGGTCTTGCTCGGCGAGAGAAACTGACACCTCACAGGCTGGGAGTAGACGAGACCTCGTTCCAGAAGAGGCATGAGTACGTCACCGCGGTCGTGGACCAGGAAACCGGCTGTGTCGTTCATGTAGCCGATGGCCGCGGCCGGGCGAGTCTGGATGACTTCTGGGCTGATCTGAGTCCTGATCAGCTTGAGGGAATCGAGTCGGTGACAATGGACATGCACCAGCCGTTCATCGAGAGCACGCGAGATCATGTTCCAGGTGCGGATCGTAAAATCGCTTTCGACAAGTTCCATGTTGCGAAGCATCTCGGCGATGGCGTGGACAAGGTACGACGGCAGGAACACAAGGAAATGCTGAACTTCGGCGACGAGAGCCTGAAGGGGACGAGGTACTTGTGGTTGAAGAATCCCGAGAATATGGGCCGGCGACTGTGGGCATCGTTTGCAGATCTGCGAAACACCAGCCTGCGGACAGCGCGAGCCTGGGCGCTGAAAGAGACGGCGATGTGTCTCTGGGGTTATGTAAGCCGGGGTTGGGCCAGGAAAGCGTGGAAGAAGTGGTTATCCTGGGCGCAACGGTGTCGCTTGGAACCGATGATCAGGGTCAGCAAGACCATCAAGAACCATCTCTGGGGAATACTCAATGCTGTGATTCTGAAGGTGACCAATGCTCGCCTCGAAGGGGTGAACTCGAAGATTCAGAAACTCAAGGCTCAGGCTTGCGGATATCGAAATCGTGAGCGGTTTCGACGATCGATCATGTTTCATCTGGGAGGATTGAGCTTGAGTCCGGCGGGAGTTGGAAGGTTAAAAAACGGCGTGCTGGGCTATGTTACCCACACGAATTCCTGAAGCGGCTTTTACAAAGGAACACTTTTCCCGCCTGAATTTTACCGCTTTGTTGGAATTAAAAACGAGGACGCGAGGACGCGACTCGACCAGGATCGTTGTCACACCATGTAGCCGAAGGGCCCCAGGTCCTTCCCGATGATCGACTGGAGCCGACCGTTGCTCTCCACGAAACAGTCCCCCATCTCGCGGGTGATTCTCTTGCTGATGAACCGGCTCTTGAACCGATTGAACAGAAAGCTGTCGATCCGGTGCAAGATCGACCAGCTCGTCCGGTTGGCGCGCGGAATGGCCAGCAGCGGATAGGGATTGGTCGGAGAAAGGACAAACCTGTTGGCGAGCCGCTTGAAGATGACCCCGATATCGGAGAGGCTCTTGTTCATCGATGACCTCGACCGGACCGCGAGCAGCGTCTCCTTGAGATCGTCGGTGAGTTTTTCGATTCCGGTGATTTCGAGCAGATCGTCGTAGAATTCGATCTCGTTTTTCCTGAGCTCTTCGAAACAGACGACGTGGACGTTCTGTTCGCCGAAGAGCGAATTGTAGTGGCTGACGAGCCGGTCGTAGTAGAAGTGATCCCTCGAGAACCAGGGGTAACTGAAGGAGTTCTTCGGCGGATTGAGAAACTGGCCGAGGCTGCCCGTCCCCCCGCCGTGAACGAACTGCTTGTACGTCGACGTGATCATGCTGATCTGCTCGCGGATCACGATGAGTATCTTGGCGCCGGGGAAGACCTCGAAGAGCCTCCCGGCGATCTCCTTGCTCTCCCTCCCACCGGTGAAAGGGCTCCCGCAGAGGATCTCCGACGAGATCACCGGGATCTTGCCCGCCTCCTGAATCGCCTCGATTCTCTTGAAAAAACTGTCCACCGCATCGAGAGGAGAGAAATCGAAGCTGTTCGGCCGCACCAGATTCTTGTAGACCTCCTCGTGAGTAAAGGCGAGTTCGAGCGAGGGATGGAACGGGAAAAAGACCCTCTGAATCCACGTCGATCCGGTTCGGTGGTAGCCGATATGTAACAACAACATTGAGCGCTCCAAGCCGGCCGGGATTCCATCGAGAAGCCCGGCCGGCTCGTCAACAGAACGCCGCGGTCAGCGGGTTGCGGGATAGATCTCGTACACTTTCTCGTTGAAAAGAAAGATGATCTTCTCTCCAAGAGCAAGGATCTTTTTCAATTCATCGCCCCCTTTGAGGATCGCGAAGTACTCGTCGCCGAAGGTTTCGATCCGGATCAGCTTGCTCCTCATAGCCTCGGTGAATCGCGAGTCGACAAGAAGCTCTCCCACACGCACGAAGCTGAGCGCGCCCACGTACACCACCTCGGGGACCTTGTCTTTCGACGAATCGCCCGGCGTCACGCCGGAGGGAAGGTTGCCGAAGCGCGCCATGCGATTGAGCTCCTTGGCTTCCTTGACGGCCTTCTTCCCTGTCGCCGCTCCGGGCGAAGCGGGAGCCGCTCCGCTCGGTCCGCGCATCGCGCCACCGCTGCTCGATGCGCCCCCCCCGGAAGCGGTCGGCTTGCGGCGATGGGCGAGCCGATGGCGGCGGCTCAAAGTGCCTGACGACGAATCAGGACCGGACGGGCCGCTAGGGCCGGTCGCGCTCGGTTTCGGGCCCTTGGCGCCTCGGCCGACGGTCGGAGTCTGCGGCGGGGGTGTCTGTCCGGCCAGCCTGCGCAAACTCTCGTCTGTGCGGCCGCGCCCCACGAGGAATCCGCTGACGCCTGAAATATTGCCGCCCGGCTGATTGGTTGCCCGTGCGAGCCGCTCCTCGTCCTCGATGACCAGGGCCGAGGTGTAGGGTGTGACGATGCTGTATTTCTTGCCGAGAGCGATCACCTCTTCCTTGAGCTCATCGTTGAGACCGTTGAGCCGGATCCCGTTGAGAAGGTACCCGATCTTTCGCATGGCCCAGTAGGTGGGAAGGAAATCAGCACCCGCCGCGGCGCCGAAGTCAGCCTCGAAAGGCAATCGAAACTTCTCGTCGCCCACCATGCCTTTCACGATCACCGCGGTCTTGGTGTTCTCCGCCTCGGCATCGCGACTTCGTACGAAGCGGCCCACCGCGACCAGGGACGATCCGACAAAAAGATCCTCCATCGGCCTGGGATAGACATCGAAGGTTTCGACCCCCTCGAACTCGAGGGCCACATCGGTCAGGATCGGATCGCTGATCTTGTTGAAGTAGGCCGAAACCTTGACCTCGATGTTTTCTTCTTCGTCGATGTAGTCTGTCGTGCCCTTCGTGGCCCGGGCGATCGAGTCGAGGAGATGCGTATTCACATCGTATCCCACGCCGAAGTTGAAGATCCTCAACCCCTCCTTGTTTTTCTTCCTCACTTCGTCGATGATCCGCGCCGGATCGGTCACCCCCACCGAGGGGAGTCCGTCGGTGAGCAGGGCCACCATGCTGAGTCTGTGCGAATCGGACAGCATCCCGAGAGCCTTGAGAACAGCCCCGTGCAGATCGGTGCCCCCGGCGGCAGCGAGCGTGTCGACAAAAGCCGCGGCGCGCGTCTTCGCCTCCCCCACCGCCTTGACGAGTCCAGGGCTGAAGGACCGCGTGTCGGTCGAGAAAGCGAGGATCCCGAAACGGTCGTCCCTGTTGAGGCGCCGAACGCAGTACTTGAGCGCCTCCTGCGCCTGCGTCCATTTATCACCCTCCATGCTGCCCGACCTGTCGATCAGGAAGACCACGTCCTTTGGGATGATTTTCCTCGATTCGGACGCGAGCTTCGGCGCGAGCATGAGCAGGAAGAAGTTCTCTCCCGCCGGGGTGGCGTGGGTGAGCAAAGACAAGCCGTACTCGTCGTCGGAGAGGGAATAGTAGAGGTTGAAATTCTTGTGTTTCTCATGGCGGCCCTCGTGGGTGATGCGCGCCGCGCTGTCGCCGCCCTGCTTGATGTCGATCGCGTGGGAGGGCGAGTAGATGTTGCGGATCGCGAACCGCGACGTGATCGCCGCATCGATCACGACCTCGGGCTTCCCCCGGACACTCGTTTTCATGGGAAAGGAGAGGTGGAAAAGCGAGCCGATCCGCTCGATGGCGGCCACGAAGCGGAGCGTGACGACCACGTCGCTCTTCGGTTCGATGGGAAAGACCGACGCGCGCAGCAGCCCATGGCCCACGTACTCGAGAAGGCCCGGATCGCGCGCCTTGCGGACGATCTCACTGTAGATCTGCCGCGCCCTGTCCTTGTCGAGCATCTCGCCCGCCACCTCCGCGCCGTTGATTGAGAGTGAAAGCCCCGTGGCCGCAACGCCGGGCGGAAGAGGAAAGACATAAGTTCCCTCGAGTACGTTCCGGGAACTGTTGCGAAAGGTCTCCGAGAGGGTGATTGTCGCCCCCGCGTCGATGATCTCCACGCGAAGGTGGCGTTTCTCGAGTGACAGCGCCGGGTGAGCGGGTGATTTCAAAAGAGTCTCGCCCGTCGAGGAGTCGGCATCGACGTAGAGCCCCTGGGCATCGGCGAGGTAGGCGAAGGAGAGGATGAGTAGAATCGGTAACAGCGGGAACATGACGTGACGTTTCATTGCGATGCGCCTCCAGTAAGTCGTGAAAGAACAGTGTTCGTGTTCTTTTAATGCAAACACCATTCCGACTTCGAGCGCCGCAGACGGTGTTGGCTAAACGCTCAACGAGTCTGGAGCAAAATATTCCCGTCACCTTTTTCGCATACCGGTCATACACAAAAGAGAACAGGGAACTCCGCCGCGGAGCTTCGGGCGGAGCCAATCATCTTTGCTGCAACGGTAGGGAAGTACTCTGCCTGTCGAGAAAAAAAGGAGGATCGATGGCAGTATTCCAAAGAGAGATCGCCCGACCCTTAGTCCTCGCCTTTTTGATTGCGTCGGTCTTCTGTACGGGATGCGGCGTTCTGGCTGTACGGCCCGTGTACGAGTACTACAGAGTGGAAAAGAGGCTCACAGATACATGGAACGATGAGCATGATCTTGATTTCGTCCGTGGTGGGATCGAGCTCGCCGCGACTCTCTGCCCCCAACTGGAATGCTTCCTCTTCTATCTCGATTCCGAAGCCGGGCCCGGTGATTCGGCCGTGGAGGTCAAGGGCGAGTTCTACGGAATCGGCGCGCGGTCGACCGATCCGTCCGATCGGGGAATCTCTCTCGACTGGAGCCTCCGGCTGGGCCGTCTCGACATGGAGGGAGACGACTACCAATTCAGGGACTATGTCGGAACCACCAGCGGCTTCCGTTGAGGGGGCGGCATCATGCCTCCCAAGGTGGAAGGCGCACACGTACACGGTTACGAAGCAGACGCCCTCCTCGGCGCGCGCTACGCGTTCGATGTGAGCGGCGGCCTTCTCCTGTCTTTCCGAGCCGGCGCGTTCTACAAAGGACAGGAAGTCGACTGGCATCGAGTGACCGACCGGGACGGGTACAAAGCCTACGACGATCTCCTGGCCGGCTACATCGGTCTCGGAGTAAACTCGGCCGAACGCCCTGGAGTGGAGTTCTTCGGCCACTACTTCGCTGACGGCCGCGACCTCGCTGGATTCCTTCTCGCCCTCGGCTGGCGATTCTGAGGCACGGCCATGTCGCTCACGCCGCCCGAACGTCACTCAACATTTTGACACCATCTCCCGATCTCATACAATGTGCCCTGACCTGAATCTCTAACCCCTGCGGAGGGCGTCCGATGCTATTCTTCGGCAAGAAGGAAAAAGAAGTCGAAAAACTGATCATCGAGCACATCGAGCTGGTCAAGCAGACCCTGTCGAAATTCTCCAGCCTCGTCGACGACTACCTGAACCGCGACAAGCAGTTCAAGGAGGAGGCCCAAACGATCCACATTCTCGAACACGAGGCTGACTCGATCCGGCGCGCGGTGGCGATGAAGCTGAGCGAAGGAGCGTTTCTTCCGATCTACCGGGAAGACTACATCGTGCTCCTCGAGCTGATCGACAAGATCGCAAACAAGGTCGAGTCGACGAGCGACTTCATCGTGCTCACACGGCCGCGGATCCCCGATTTCCTTGTCAGCGGAATCAAGGAGATGGTCAGGGCCACGCTCGAGTGCTTCGGGCCGCTGGAGGACCTTTACGAGCTCTTCCAGAAGAATCTCGACGAGGTCCTCGCCACGGCCGCGACGGTGGAGAAGAAGGAACAGGAAGTGGACAGGATCCAGTGGGACCTGATCAAGGCTGTCTTCAAGTCCGAGCTGCCCATGGGCGACAAGCTCCTCTTCAAGGAGCTGATCGACAACATGGCGGCCATTTCCGATCGCATCGAAAACGTGTCCGACCGGTTCGAGATCATGGCCGTCAAGCGCTCCATCTGATCCCGGACGATTTTCCTTGCTTGTGGAGGATGGGCAACCATCGAAGTTCTGATCACTATCGTCCTGCTCATCGCGGGCTTCTACGTGGGCTGGAATATCGGCGCCAACGACGCGGCCAACTGCATCGGCACGTCGGTCGGCTCCGGGCTCATCCGCTTCAGGCATGCCGTCCTCCTGATGACCGTCTGCGTCGTGGCCGGCGCCGTGCTCCAGGGACACCACGTGATGAAGACGATCGGCAAGGGGATCGTGATCTGCGATCCGAGAGACTTTGCGTCGCCTGATACGCTCGACGAAGCGCGGCGCGTCGACGAGCAGATCGCCGCATGCGGCGAAGACCGATCACTCCGCCACAGGGAGCTGATCGGACGGAAAGAGGCGCTGGTGAAAGAGATTGCCCGGGAGATCGCCGCGCGCAAACCTGCCGATCACGAAGAGCTCTTCGCCGAACAGAAGCTCCCCGACCTGGCCATACTGGTGGCTCTCCTCTCGGCAGGCCTCTTCGTGACTCTCGCCACCTTCTCGCGGATTCCGGTGTCCACGTCTCAGGCGATCGTGGGCGGCGTGCTCGGCGTGGGAATCGGGATGGTCGGATTCCAGCCGGGCTACTTCCAGCTCGCCGTCCTCTGGAAGATCGTGGGGTGCTGGGTGGTCTGCCCCTTCCTGACCATGATCCTCTCGTCGGGGACTTACGTTCTGCTCAGGGTTTTTCTCCGCTCGGTGTCTGACCGACACCGGTGGAATGCGATCCTCGCTTTCCTCGTTCTCCTGTCAGCCGGATACGTGTCCTACTCTCTCGGCATGAACGACGTGGGCAACGCGATCGGCCCTCTTCTGAGCAAGTATCCCGACCGGGGTCTGTTCCTCGCCCTCTTCGGCGGAGTGGCGCTCGCCGTCGGTGCCGTCACCTTTGGCAAGCGCGTGACCGAAACGGTGGGCAAAAGGATCACACCCATCGATCTTCACGGTGCTCTCGCCGCCCAGGTTTCAGCGGCGTCGGCAGTCTACGTCTTCTCCATGATGGGAATCCCCGTGTCCACGTCGCAGGCGATCGTGGGCGCCGTGATCGGTGTTGGGCTCGTCAGGGGGGCGCGCGCAATGAGCAAGCGCAGGGTGGCCAAGATCGCCGTCGGCTGGGTGGGGAGCCCGCTCTGCGCGGCTCTCTTTGCGGCGGTCGTCTATGCGCTTCTTGCGGGGCGGCTGTTCTAGACGCGGCGTAAGGTCAATCAAGTTCGACCGTTGCCGTCCCCCCCACCGGAACGTCGACCTCGACGAGTCTTTCATCCCTGCGACACCCGGTCTCCAAATCCCGCCAGTGGCGCACGATGCTCCCTTTTCCGATCGAACGATTGATCGATCTCACTCTCGGCGCTGAGCGCTTCAGACGGTTTGGTTCCCGGCTCACCGGTCTCTCCCTCCTCGCGCAACAGAAATACTGCCGCCGACACCACAAGGAGCAAGGTAAGGAAGAGAACGATTCCGAGTGTTAACGACGGTGAGTTCTTCACGATTGACTCCCTCGCCGCGACCAGAGTTTCTCGATCTGCTCCAGCGTCTTGCCCTTGGTTTCGGGAACCGCCATCGAGACGAAGATCACGGTCACGACGCAAAAGACCGCGTAGATCCAGAAGGGAAAGCCATGGTGGAAGGTGTCGACGAGCCACGCGTTCCGGTCCATCATGGGAAAGGTCTGCGACACGGCGTAGTTGGCCACCCAGAGAAAGAAGGCGGCGGTCGCCATGGCCCACCCCCGGACCCGCGTGGGAAATATCTCGGAAAGGATCACCCACGTCACCGGCCCCACTGACAGGGCAAAGCAGGCGATGTATCCGAGGATGAACGCCAGGATCCAGAAGTCGGTACGCTCGAAGAAGGCAGACAGCCCGATCGCGGCGAGACAGAGACCCATCCCGGCCGCGCCCACGATCATGAGCGGCTTGCGTCCGATCCTGTCGACCGTCCAGATGGCGAGGACCGTGAAAGCAAGGTTGACGCCCCCCACCACGATCGTCTGTAGCAGTGCGGCGTCCACACTGTCGCCGGCGATCCCCTTGAAGATCTCGGGCGCGTAATAGAGAAAGACATTGATGCCCGTCACCTGCTGCAGCACGGCGAGGATCACACCGATGAGGAGCACGGCACGGAAGCCGGGCCGGAGCAGTTGCCAGGGTGAGAGTTTTTCCCGGTCGAGAGCCGATTCGATCTCGGCCATGGCGACGGCCGCATGGGCGGAGCCGTTGACCTTGTTCAGGATGGTGCGCGCACTGTCGGCACGCCCCCGCTTGACGAGCCAGCGCGGACTCTCGGGCACGAAGAAGAGCAGCACGAGGAGCAGCAGCGCCGGAAGCGCCTCGGATCCGAACATCCACCGCCACCCCACGCTCACGTTCCACGCCTCGTCACCCAGGCCGGCAATGAAGTAGTTGACGAAGTAGACGACCAGCATGCCGAAGATGATGGCGAACTGGTTCAATGACACCATGCGTCCCCGGATCGAGGCCGGACTGATCTCTGCGATGTAGAGGGGACTCGTCATCGATGCGGCCCCCACACCGAGACCTCCCACGATGCGAAAGAAGACAAAGAGCGAGAACGACCGCGGCAGGGCGGTCCCTATGGCGGAAACGAGAAAGAGGACAGCGGCCAGAAGAAGAGTGTTCCGGCGGCCGAAGCGTTCGCTCATGGTGCCCGCCAGTAGCACGCCGACCGCACAACCGATCAGCGCGCTCGACGCGGCCCATCCTATCCCGTCCGGATCGAGGGTATAGTGATCTTGCAAGAATCCTATGGCGCCGCTGATCACGGCGGTGTCGTAGCCGAAAAGCAGTCCGCCCAGCGTGGCCACGAGGCAGACGGCGACGAGGTAGACACTGTTTCCCCGCGGTGCACGGGCCGATAGTTTGTCGATTGTGGACATGATGATGCTCTCAGGTCTGCTTCAAGGCCTGGACACGGACTTGTCGTAAAGCCGATTCGTCGACCCATAGGGCGGCGGAAAGATCCACGTTCCGTCGCTCCCTCCCCGCAGGATCTCTCCCGTGTGCGGATTGATCACCAGTCCCGAGGCGCCCACTCTTGGGAGATTCTGTGAAATATCCTCCCAGGTGTAACCGCCATCGACCGATCGCCAGACCGGTGGAATTCCCGTGGCGTACATCCCGGCGTAGATGATGTTGTTGTCGTTGGGATCAACCACGACGGAACGAACGAAGTTCTTCGGATCCGTCGATCCCGCAAGGTCGAGCACACCGGTGCTCCGCCAGGACGTTCCGTCGAAGACGGCGAGATCCTCGCCGCTGTCGAGGGCCCAGACCTTGTCTCGATCGAGAGGATCGACGGCAAAGGTCGGTTTCGAGTCCTTGGGCCTGAAATCCCAGGTCACGCTCTCGTAGACGTACCACGTGTCGCCCCGGTCGTCGGAACGGAGAATCGTGTCGCGATCGCCGTTGAGCGCGTAGATCACATCGCGGTCAGCGTCGCAGATCCCCATGACCATGGCGTTGAGCGAGCCGGCCCCCCACACGCCGAGATCGGGAATGGTCTGCCACGTCACTCCGCCGTCGATCGATTTCTTGTCCTCGGCAAAAACAAGATTGGGATCGTCGGGATGAAAAGCGACGGTGAGATAGCTGCCGCTATCGCTGTCCACGAGGGTCCAGTCTTCCTTGTGCCAGCCGGGTACGATCTCGGTGCGCACGAGCTTCCTGTTCGTGGTGCTCGAACCGACACCGCCCACGACCACACCTGTGCCCGGCTGGAAATCAGCGCCGTGCATGCTCGACCAGGTGCCGATCAGATCGCGGTCGATGGAGAGCCTCACGAAAGAGTCGCCATGATTCTCGGTGTAGACCAGACCGGCATCAGCGGTGAGGAGCCCGAACCGGCTCGGATCGGTCCTGTCGAACTTGATGCCCCGCGCCCACCATTCGCAGTTGTAACCGGTGAAGAGGGTCAAGCTGCTCTTGAAATCGACAGCGTCAACGGTCTTCCAGAAAGTCGCCTGGGCAAAAGCGATCGCCGCGGCCGGCATTCTGGGATCGGGTGAGATTCCAACCTTCGTTCCGGCGATCTCTCCCAGCCAGTAGAGGAGAATCGTGTCCCTCCAGAGTCCCTGTTCGGGAAAGGCGTCCGTCTCGGTCCACGTCGATCCCCAGTCGGTGCTCGACCAGGCATCGTGTTCCAGGCCGGTCAGATAGATGACATTGGGAAAGCCCTGGTTCACGAAGACGTAGGACGCCTCGTCCCAGGGCCGCAACATGGCAAAGCTCTGTGCCCCGTCGGTGGAAGAATGGAGGCCGATACCGGCCACCACCGCGAGAATCACATGGGGCGCTTTCTCCACGACCTGGAGGCCCGAGACCGCGCCGGCCGGCAGATCGCCGAGGGGCTGGATCGTGCCTCCCTGGTCGGTGCTGACAAAGAGCCCCTCGCTCGTGGCGAGGTAGACGGTTCCGTTCGTGGGGTGGACGCGGAGGCAGTAGACGTGGCCGTGAGCGGTCAGGTCGGCCTGGGCCGACCAGGTCGCGCCATGGTCGTCGGAGCGGTAAAGGGCCTTCTGCTCGAACGCCGCGTACCACCGCGCGGCGCCCGAAGCGTCGATGCTCGACAGATCGTGGGCGACGTTCTGTTCGAGGTGGCGCGGATTGGTCTTGTCCTCGGCCAGGACCCAGTTCCAGCTCTGTCCGCCGTCAGTCGATCTGTAGATCCCGTCGTAGCCGCTGTCATAAAAATTCGAACCGGCGTGGGCGATGAGCAAGACAGTCTCGGGATCGACGGGGTCGACATCGATCGAGTAGGCGGTCCTGGTCCAGAGGCCGCTGACGAGGGTCTTGCGCCATGAGGCGCCATTGTCGTCGCTCTTCCAGACCTGTCCGCAGTCGTGAGACATGTAGACCACGTCGGGATCGGATCTGCTCCGCGCGATGCTCAGCATGTGCTGGAGCGCCTCTCCGCCGGCCGCGCCCCGGTCGAATTCGCCTTGAGAGCGGATGGGGAGCACTCTCCAGCCGTCAACGCTCGTGGTGACGTCGATCGAAAGCTGTTCGCTGAAAACAGTGCCCCCTCTTCCGGTGGCGGCCAGTGCCCAGTGATGGAGTCCGGCGGGAAGGGCGCGAAAGAAAGAGACATTCACCGTCCTGGGAAGTGAGTGCGCACCGGGCGCGATCAGGCTGAATTCATCGAGACAAAAGGCGCCCACATCGCTCGACAGCACGCGCACGGCGTCGGCCAGAGGATCATCATGGACGAAGGTTGTCGAGAACGACTGCCACGAACCGCCGGTGGCCGGCAGGGTGGCGTCGAGGACCACGTGCGTCTCGTCCGCGTCAGACACCAGCAGGCGGAGCGCGTTGCTTCCCGACGTTTTGTACCAAAGGGAAAGCGAATACTCCTGCCCCACGGTGAAGCGCTGATCCTGCAGAATCGACAGCCCGCCCGTGGCCGTCTGGGTGATATCTATAACCTGGGCATAATCGGAAAAGCCGAGCTCGTAGGCCGCGGTGAAAACCACCCCGGGGGCTGCGCCGACGGCCCAGTCAGTGGCGACCCGGTCATCCTCGTACGACTCGAATCTTCCGTTCCTGAGGATCTCGCTGTCCGCGGACCAAGTCGAAACCGCCTCTTGCTGCCACGTCCCGGACCAGTCGCCCCAGAGCGCCACCTTGCTCAACGCGCCGGACGAAGAGACCGATCCCGAAAAAAGGATCGGTGTCGCAACGAGCGATCCGTCCGCGGGGTAGAGATCGGAAATGGTGATCCTAAGCGCGGGATCGATCACGTCCGCCCGACCGGCGGGTGATACGGTCGGATTCCGTGACGCCGTGATCGCCGTGAAAACGAGCGCAAATAGAAGGAGCGGCGCGGCCAGAAAAACAGTGACGTTGTTCATCTCTCCCCCGAACGAAAGCGGCAATGGACGTATGGATCTGTTCCGATTGTGGCCAATGATCGGGATGAAAGCAAAAGCTAAGTTGTTGACACTCGCACGGTCGCGCGGATAGAGTAGATTTATTGGGGATCTGGACGGAACAACAGATTCACAGGGCACTCGATTCTCGACCCCGCGAAGAAGGAGGCAACCATGTCGGAGTGGTGGGCGGCACTCACGCTCGTACAACAGATTCTCTATGTCATCGCAGGGCTGTCGACGACCTTTCTCGTCTTGCAGCTCCTGCTCAATCTGATCGGCCTGGCCGGCGGCGACACCGACGTGGACCTCGCGTCGCACGCTGACGTGGATATGTCGGTTGACCATGCCGATCTGTCGGTGCACAGCTCGGGCCTCGCTCTGATCTCTTTTCGAACGGTGACCGCATTCTTCGTCGGTTTCGGTTGGTCGGGGATCGTGTTGCTCGATGCGGGACTGACCACCGTGCTCGCCATCGCGATCGCCGTCTGCGTGGGGTGTTTCTTCGTCGTTGTCGTGTTCTACCTCATGAAGGAGCTTCTCGGTCTCTCGGAAAAGGGGAACATCGACTACTCGAACGCCGTGGGTCAAACAGGCTCCGTCTACGTGACCATTCCGGCGAAGGGCGAGGGAAGGGGACAGGTTCAGCTCAAGGTGCAGGGCCGGCTCAGGGAGATGTCGGCCATGACCAACGAAGATGAAGATTTGAAAACCGGCCTGCCTGTCAGGGTTGTCGAGATCCTGGGTGGAAACACTTTGCTCGTCCAGAAAATGGAGTTGTAAAAATGGAAGAGTTCATCAGCGGCTGGCTCTGGCTGGTCATTGTTTTCGTTCTCGTTGTTTTCGTGACGGTCATTACCTTCCTGAGCCGCTACAAGCGGTGTCCGCCCGACCGGGTCATGGTGATCTACGGTAAGGTCGGCGCTGACGCGAGCGGCAATCGCTCGGGGCGGTGCATTCACGGCGGGGCGGCGTTCATCCTTCCCGTGCTGCAGGATTTCGAGTTTCTCGACCTGACGCCGATGACGATGGACATCGACCTGGCCGGCGCCCTCTCCAAGCAGAACATCAGGATCGACGTCCCCTCCACCTTCACCGTCGGCATCTCGACCGAAGCAGGAGTGATGGAAAACGCGGCCGAACGTCTTCTGGGAATTCCGAGTCACGGCATCCAGAAAATCGCCGAGGACATCATCTTCGGCCAGACCCGTGTGGTCATCGCCACCATGCAGATCGAGGAGATCATCTCCAACCGGGACAAGTTCGTCGACAAGATCACCAACGGCGTCGAGGTGGAGCTGAAAAAGATCGGCCTCAAGCTCATCAACGTGAACGTGAAGGACATCACCGACGCGTCGGGCTACATCGAGGCGCTCGGCAAGGACGAAGCGGCGCGCGCCATCAACGAGGCGAAGAAGGCCGTGGCCGAGCAGGATCGAGACGGTGAGATCGGAAAGGCCGAGGCCGAGAGGGAGGAGAGAATCAAGGTGTCGGCGGCGAACGCCACTGCCGTGGGCGGTGAGAACATCGCCAAGATCGAGGTCGCCAACTCCAACGCCAACCGCCGCGAACGTGAGGCCGAGGCGGAAAAGATGGGTACAGCCGCCGAAAAGGTGCAGGCCGCCAACGCCCTCGAGGAATCGTACCATGCCGAACAAAAGGCCGAGGTCCAGCGCGCCGAAAGGGAACGCGCCACCCAGATGGCCAACGTCATCGTCCCGAGTCAGATCACGAAACAGAAGATCGAGATCGACGCCGACGCCGTGGCCGAGCGCTTCAGGCGCGAGGCCCAGGGCGAGGCGGACTCGATCTACCTCAAGCTCGAGGCCCAGGCCCGAGGCAACCGGGAACTCCTCATGAAGCAGGCCGAAGGTTTCCAGGCGATCGTCCAGGCCGCCGACGGCAACCCGCGCGACGCGGCGCTCCTCCTGGTCACGGAAAAGCTCGATTCACTCGTCGCCACCCAGGTCGAGGCGATCAAGAATCTCAAGATCGACAATGTCACCGTCTGGGACTCGATGAGCGGCAAGGACGGCAGCCCCACGACGGCCGGTTTTCTTTCGGGAATGCTCGGCTCGCTGCCGCCTCTCCAGAACCTCTTCGAGATGGCGGGCATGAACCTGCCGAGCGTGATCGATGTGAGCGGCAAGAAGAACGCTGCAAAAAAGACAGAGACGCCACCCGACGCCGAACCGGGACCGTCCGATTCGGCAACGACGAATTGATCTCACGCGCCCGGCAACGAACGTCCTAGCAGGCGGGTCGGCCCGATATGAATCCGGAGCAATTCAAACGTCTCAAGGATCTCTTCATCGCCTACCAGGAACTCGATCCCGAGGAGCGATCGCTCTACCTGGAAAAGGCATGCCGCGGCGACGAGGAGCTTCGGGCGGAAGCGGAGAAGCTTTTCGCCTCTGTCGACGATGATGATCGTTTTCTCGAAAAGCCGGCACTGGTACAGACGGCGGCCGACTCGGTCGATGAGCTGGAACCGGGGACTTCCCTGGGGGCCTTTCGGCTCGGCCGCCTGCTCCATTCCGATGCCACCCATTCCGAGTACGTGGCGCAGGGCGAAGACCCAAGCCGCACCCTGACCGTCACGATGTTCAAGCCTGGAATCGTTTGCGCCGAGGCGCTCAGCGGTTTCGATCGCGCGGCGCGGGAATTGATCGCACTCAGCCATCCCAACATCGCCCAGGTGGTGGGATCGGGCCTCTTCACGCAAGAGGCGAGGCCGGGCGCTCCGGACTCTGTCGCCATGCCCTACCTCGTGACCGTGAGCGTCGTCGACGCACTCCCCATCACCGAATTCGCCCGACTCAAGAACCTGCCCATCAGGGAGCGATTGACTCTTTTCGTTCAGGCCGCAAACGCCGTGCACCACGCCCACCGCCGCGGCGTGCTTCACCGGGATCTGCAACCCTCCACCATCCTCGTCGACGTGACGGAAAAGGTCACGGTAGTCAACTTCGGCGTCATGCACGCCGTCGATCTCGACATCGCCCTGGCCGCCGCCCACGCCGAGGTGGACGGCCTCTTCGACTCGGTGCAGCACTGGTCGCCCGAGCAGTGCCGCGCCGACCGTTCCGCCATCGACCGCTGCACCGATATCTATGCGCTCGGCCTGATCCTGTTCGAGCTACTCTGCGACGAGCCGCCTTACGACGTGCGCCACATGCCCTTCGCACGGGCGGCGCACGCGATCGGTACGGCTGTTCCAACGAAGCCCTCCCTGTTGAGCCGTTCCGCGAAGGGCGATCTCGAAACGATCGTGCTCAAGGCCCTCGAGAAGGAGCGATCCCGCCGTTTTCAGAGTGTCGGCGAATTCGTGGGCGACATCGGCCGGTTCCTCGACGGGACGAGCGTTCAGGCCCGGCCCACGGGGCGGATCAGACAGTTCTGGAGAAGATGCGCACAGCGCCTGTGCAGACCGAAAAAAGATTTGTCTTGAGCCAATCGCCCGCGCGCGCGGTTTCTGGGGGGGCGCCTGGACGCGATTGACGAATCTCAAGATGCTCGTCGTTGAATGATGCCGGCCGTTGCTTTGCGGCGGACCCGGATCAGTTCAGGTTGAGATTGAAAAAGGGCAGAATCTTGAAATAGTCGGGATTATCGGCCACGTAATTGATGAGGCCGATCTGTACTCCGTTGAGATGATCGGCCACGTTGACCAGTCCGAGTGACAGGCCGGTCATCTCCGTCCTCATCCGCTGAAAAAGTCCGATACCGAACCCAGTGAATCGGTCACAGACGATCGCGCCGCCCACTCCGATTCCGGTGATCTCTGCGGCGTTCATGCCGACCGTTCCCCACGAAAATCCCGTGAGCTCGTTGCCCATCATGCCGACCCCGGCGAGGTTGATACCGGTCATGTCGTTGACGCTCATACCAACACCCACCGCGGTCAGACCAGAGCAATCATTGGCGCTCAGTCCAAGGCCGGCGATACTCAGGCCCATCATGTTGTTGGCGCCCATTCCGATACCAGCCAGGTTGATCCCGGTCATGTCATTGACACCCATGCCGAGGCCGGCAATGTTGATTCCCAGCATGTTGTTGCCGCTCAGGCCGAGACCGGCAAAGGTGAGTCCCGTCATGTCGTCGCCCGCCAGGCCGAGGCCGGCGAGCGTGATCCCTGTCACATTCGACGCACCCATTCCAAGACCGGCCACATTCAGGCCGAACAGATCATTTGCCCCGATCCCGAGACCGGCCACGTTGATTCCGGTCATGTCATTGGCGCCGATCCCGAAGCCGCCCAGATTGATTCCGGCCATGTCATTGGCGCCGATCCCGAGGCCGGCCACGTTGATCCCCAGCATGTTGTTGGCACCGATCCCGAGACCGGCGAAGTTGATTCCCGACATGTCGTTCCCGCCGATTCCGAATCCGGCCGCGTTCAGGCCGATCATATCGTTGGCGCGCATTCCGATACCAGCCAGGCTGATCCCGGCCATGTCGTTCGCGCCGATTCCGAGACCGGCAAAATTGAGGCCTGTCATGTCGTCGGCGCCGATGCCGAGGCCGGAGAGGTTGATGCCTCCCATCTCCTTGCCCCCCATACCGAGGCCGGAGAGGTTGATTCCGTAGGCATCGCCGTAAATTCCGGCGAGAAGGTTGAATGAGATCCCGTACATCTCCTTGGCAACAGGCCCCAATCCTGAGAGGGAGATACCATGGAGTTCGGCAACTTTCGGACCGAGAAGACCGAAGGTGAAACCGTTCATCTGAAAATCAGGATTTCGACCGGGAACCCAGAGGGTGAAGTTGAGACCGTTGATCTCCTTGACCCCGACGTCGGCCCAGTTGAACCGGATGCCGTTGGTCCTCTCCGAATTACCGATTGTGATGCCCCATTCCCAGCCTGGAAGAGTGAGGTTGGCATGGGACGGCGGCGGCGCATCCTCGGGCTCGCTGCCCCAGAAATCTTCGAAGTCAGTGAGCGACATGAAGTAAGCACTCATGTCGGCCGGTTCCTGGCCCTCCTGGTTGCTTACCGGCTCATCATTTGCCCAGACCGGTTGAAAAGAGATGAGAGAGAGGAGCACGAAGCAAGAGATCTGTTTAAGCATGGCGCTGTTTCCTTTTTTCATTGAATCGAGAAAACCAAAAAACCCGCCGGAGAAGGGCGCTTCGAACAGGCACATTTCAAAACAAACCGTTCGGAATGGCAACAATAAATACGGGGATCGTATCGGGTGGGCGCTGATTTCAGGCGACTGGATGGGGTGAGAGTCGCTCGCCGCCGCGCACTGTCCGGTTCGTGCCAGCATCCATCCCGAGATCGAACTGGACATCACCTTCGCCTGAACTGACTCTCAATCGGATTCCCAATCGGAATTGTCGTGGAACCGCGCCCGGCAGATCCGGTCTAATGGCGGCGCGTTCAAAATGACAACACTCTTGAGGAGTTCGATGTGAAAACCCAGAAAGCTCTGATCTCTCTTCTGCTGGCGGCGATGGCCGCTTTTTTTGTTTTTGCCGCCATCGAGGCGCGGCCGTCGATCGAGTCGGACCTTTTCGAGAAAGCCGAGAGCCTCTTCGAGGAAAAAAACTACAAGGAAGCGGCCGAGCTCTACAAGAAGGTGGTCGGCGAGCAGGTTCACCCCGAATGGCTCCATCCCCGATGGCGCGATGCCAACGACAGGCTCTTGACCTGCCAGCTCCGCCTCCAGCTCTTCGACGACGCGGTCGCCACCGCGGAGTCATACATAACACTCTGCGCGGGAACCCCTTGGGAAGCCTCGGCCGCGCGCGCCGCGGGCAATCTCTTCGTGGTCCTCCCCCACTGGGGCACACGCGCGGGCGGCGTGTTCCATCGCGGCGAGTGGAAGCAGGGGATCCATGTCCAATCGCACCGGTTCGACAAGCGTCACGCCCTCGCCCACCTCGAACGGGCGCGCGAGCTTTACGCACGGCTCGATGGCGACGAGGCTGCTCTCGACAGCCTCCCGAGAAAAGAGCGGGACACATTTCACAACGAGCGGATCGAGTGCCTCTTCGATCTCGCCGCCGCGTGCAGCCGTTTCGGAATCTATGAGGTGGAGAGCGTTTTCTGGCATTCCTTCTGGGGAGAACGGGACGAGTTCCTCGCCTCCACGGCGGGCGAGAATGACTTCGACGAGTACAACAGCCGGTGGGAGAGCCAGCGCAAAAGACCGATCGGTCTTCGCATCGGGTCCGACGGCAAGCCGCTCTTTGCCTCCCCGCCGTCAGCCTGGTCGAGCGATCTCAGCGACGATCAGAAGATCCTCTTTCTCTTCGACGAGATCCGCATCCTCGACGAATCGGAGAACGATGCCTACAGGGCGCGCGCCTACTACCGCCAGGCGATGCTCGCCCGCGCACGGTGGAGCATGGACCGGCTCGGCTCTTACGCGAACAGCTACTGGTTCAACGGCCGCTATCCGCTCAAGGAAAAGCTCGAGACTCTCAATCCCTGGGAACTCGACGACGACGAGGCGCTCGTTCTCGCCGGCGGCCGCATCATGCGCGCCGCGCTTCCGGCCCACTACGACGTGCTCGGCCTCCTGCGCATCGTGGCCGGCGACTGCCCCAAGAGCGGCATCGTCGACGAGGCCCGGTATGCGATCGGCCTCCACTACCAGAGCCGCCAGCAGTACACACGGGCTTTGACCGAGTACGCGCAGCTCGAGAAGGACTCTCCCAAGAGCGACTATGCCGAGTACGCCCGGAGGCAGTCGGGGCGCATCAAGGCGCCGCAGGTCAGTATCAGCCCCTGCGGGGTGCAGCTACCGGGCGAGCCGGCCACGCTTCAGATCAGCTATCGAAACACCGACCGCCTCAGGTTCGTGGCGCGCCGGATCGACGCGAAGAAGTTTCTCGACGATTTCCGCCAGAAGGTGATCAGGGACGACAAGAAACAGAGTTATCAGTGGTACCTGAATAACTGGCACGCCTATTTTATCGATCCCCACCATAATAATCGCCTTCAATGGATTCGGCGCATGGCGGCTCGCAGGATCGGACCGGTCGTGGCGACCTGGTCGGACGAGGTCATCGACGACGGCACCCACCGCTACGCGCGGGCCACGATCCAGACGCCGCTCGACGCACAGGGCGCCTACGTCGTCTTCTGCTACCTCACCGGACCGCCGGTAGCCGACAACGTGAAAAGCGGCATCGACCTGCTCGCGCTCGGCCAGAGCCGGGCCGTGGTCGTGCTCACCGACCTGGCCCTGGTGGAAAAGAAAACGTCGAAAGGCGATCTCATCTACGTGGCTGATGCCCGAAGCGGCGCGCCCGTGCCCGGGGCGATCGTCTCGATCCAGGAAATCTGGTCGACCTGGTCGAAGGAGACACGCACCACCTACCACATGGAAATCTCCGAGCACAAGACCGACGACGAGGGCATGGTGCTCTTCGCACGCGACGAGAACCGCAACAGCCAGCTCCACCTGATCGCCTCGAGCGGAGACCGGATCGCGTGGAGCGGCATGCTCTACTCGAGCCGGTACCATCCGTCGACGATGCGCGACAGCCTCTTCGCCTACGCGATCACCGATCGGCCCGTCTACCGGCCCGAACAGACGGTGCGGTTCAAGATCTGGTTGAGGCAGATAAAGAACGGTCAACTCGAGGAGCCGAGCGAGCGTGGCGTGACCGTCGAGATCTACGATCCACGGGGGAACAAGATCTACAGCACCAAGCACCATGCCGATCCCTACGGCGGCATCGACGGAGAGCTGACCCTCGCCGAGGAGCCACCCCTCGGCGTCTACCGGATCAGGATCGATGGACGGGTTCATCTCGGCGGACAGAACTTTCGCGTCGAGGAGTACAAGAAGCCCGAGTTCGAGGTGACCGTGGAGCCGGCAAAGACTCACGCCAAGCTGGGCGAGACTCTCAAGGCGTTGATCCGCGCCGACTACTTCTTCGGCGCACCGGTCACCGACGCCACGGTGAAGTACAAGGTTTTCCGCGAGGAATATCGCCACAGCTATTACTTCCCCGGGAGCTGGGACTGGCTCTACGGGCCTGGTTACGGGTACGCCTGGTACGGCTGCGACTGGTTCCCCTGGTGGGCCGGACTGCGCTGCTGCTGGTCGCCGCCCAACTGGTGGTGGGGCTGGTACGGCGGTCAGCGCCACAGTCCGGTGCGCGAGCTCGTTTCCCAGGGAGAGGCGCAGATCTCGCAGGAGGGGACGGTGGAGGTCGAGATCGACACGCAGAGCGCCCTGCGCGATCACCCTGACCGCGACCACCGCTACGTGATCGACGCCGAGGTGCGCGACGCGAGCCGCCGCGTGATCACCGGACAGGGAGCGGTGAAGGTGACGCGCCAGGCGTTTTATTCCTTCATCCAGAGCGGCCGCGGTTATTACAGGCCGGGCGAGGAGATGGAAGTCACGATCCGCTGTCTCACACCCGACAACCGCCCTGTCGAGACGGAGGGCGTCGTGACCGTGTCGCGCGTGGTCTTCGGCGGGCCCGACAATGCCCGGATCGAGGAGACCGAGCTCGACCGGTGGACGGCCAGGACCGACGAGCGCGGGATCGTGAAATTCCGCCTGCGCCATGAGCGGTCCGACCAGCTCAAGTTCACCTTCGAGGCGCCTGATTCGTGGGGCGGCAGAGTGACCGGTTACGGACTCGTCTGGGTGTGCGGCCGTGATTTCGACGGCCGCTTCTATCGTTTCAACGATCTCGAACTGATCACCGACAAGCGGACCTATGCACCGGGCGAGGTCTGCCACCTCATGGTCAATACCAAGTCGGCGGAGAGCCACGTGCTCCTTGCCGACGAGGTCGACAACGGCCATCTTCTCTCGTGGCGCCTCATCCGTCTCGACGGCGGCCACACCATCGTCGACATTCCAGTCACCAGGGAGCACCAGCCGAACTTTTTTGTCGAGGCGTGCACCGTGGCCAACACGCGCGTGCACCAGCAGACCAAGCGCATCTGCGTGCCGCCCGAGGAGGGGATGATCGATGTGACGGTTGCCAGTGACCGGGAGGAGTATGGGCCGGGTGAGAAAGCGACCATCACCGTGACCGCCCGCGATCCCGACGGCCGGCCGGCGCGGGCGCAGTTCTGCCTGAGCGCGTTCGACAAGTCCGTGCTCTACATCCAGCCCGAGTACACGCCCGACATCAAGAAGTTCTTTCACGGCAACATGCGCACCCACTCGGTACACATGTTCACCAACCTCGTGGAGCAGTTCAGCGCCAGGGGATACCTTGATCGACCTTTCAATGTGGGCCAGATGGTGCCGCCGGGGTGGTGGGGTCTGAGGGGACACTCGCCCAACTGGGGTGTTGTCGATGCGGGGGAGCTCAAGGACGGATCGCTGGCGATCCACGACCGGCTCGGTGCTCTCGGATATGCCGCGGGCGGTGACAAGCGCATGAAGTTGGAAGCCTCCCACGAGGAAGGGGACGAGACCCCTCGCAATTACGCTTTGGGTGAGAGCGAAGAATCTCTGAGCCGAAGTGCGCTCCCGCAGAGCAAGGCCAGGGGAGGGCCGTCCACACCCGGTCCGGCCGGCCCGCGCGCGGGTGAAGAACCTGCCTTTGCCGAGGCCGAGGTACGTAAAAAATTCGCCGACACGGCGATCTGGCTCACGTCGGTCGAGACCGACGCCGACGGAACCGCCACTGTCGACGTAACCCTGCCCGAAAACCTGACCACGTGGAAGGTGAATTCCTGGGCGATGACCCGGGCCGCGCGCGTGGGACAGGCATCGACCGAGGCGGTGACCACCAAGAATCTTCTCGTTCGGCTCCAGGCGCCGCGCTTCTTCATGGAGTACGACGAGGTGGTGATCAGCGCCAACGTGCACAACGAGCTCGACTCTGAAAAGACAGCGCGCGTGAGCGTCGATCTGCCCGCCGAGCTCCTCGAGCTGATGGACGGCACTCCGGCCACGTGCGACATCATCGTGCCCGCCCACGATGCCAAGCGCGTCGACTGGCGCGTCAAGGTTCGAAAAGAGGGGGTCGCGGCGATCACGATCAAGGCGCTCACCGACGAGGAGTCGGACGCCATGCGGATGGTCTTCCCCGTTCTGGTGCACGGCATCACCAAGCAGGTGGCGACCACCGGTTCGATGCGGCCCGACGAGATCGACGCGTCGCACACGGTGGAGCTCATTGTTCCCGAGAAACGACGGCCCGAGCTGACCTATCTCGAGGTGCAGTTCTCGCCCACCCTGATCGGCGCCATGCTCGACGCCCTCCCCTACTGTCTCGATTATCCCTACGGGTGCACCGAGCAGACCATGAGCCGGTTCCTGCCCGCCGTGCTCACCTTGCGCACGATCCAGAACACGGGCGTGAGCCTCGAGGAGCTGAAGACGATCCGCGGCCGAATGGAAGAGACTCGCCGGATCGAGGAGGGCGAGAGGCGCTCGATCTGGAGCGCGATCGACAACCCTGTCTTCGACAGCGACGCGCTGGAGAAGATCGTCGCCAGGAGCCTGGCGCGCATCGCCGACATGCAGAAGAGCGACGGCGGCTGGGGCTGGTGGAGAGGGGGCTCTTCGAGCGGCTACATGAGCGCTTATGTTCTTTCCGCGCTCTGCATGGCGCAGGAGTGCGACCGCAAGGTGAATGAGAGGATCATCGAGCGCGGCATGCAGTTTCTCAAGGGGTGGGAGGAGGAACGGATGGCCGAGTCATGGTGGTCGCCCGGGCCGCAACCCGCCTTCAGCGCCTACGTGCTCTCCATGAAGAAGCAGCGCGCCGACATCGATCCGGCCGAGGGCGACGACCGGCCGGGAGACCTGATCGAACGTCTCTACGCGGGGCGCGATAAGCTCAACCTTTATGCAAAGGCGCTGCTTTCGCTCGCGCTCGCCAATCTCGACGACGAGAAGCGCGCGCGCATCGTGCTGCGCAACATTCTGCAGTACGCCGAGGAGAATACCGAGACACAAGTCGCGTGGCTGCGCACGCCCGATCAGGGTTGGTGGTACTGGTGGAACTCGGACATCGAGACCAATGCGTGGTGCCTGCGCGCGCTGGTCCGCCTCGAACCGAAGAACGAGCTGGCGCCCAAGCTCGTCAAGTGGCTCCTCGAGAACCGCCGCAACGGTTACTACTGGCGCTCCACGCGGGACACGACCTTCTGCGTGGCGGCGATGAGCGAGTTCGTCACGGCGAACGGCGAAGGATCGCCCGACTACACGCTCACTCTCGATTTCGACGACGGCGCAGTGGTCAAGACGGTGCGTATCGACAAGGACAACCTTTTCACCTGCGACAGCCGCTTCGTGATCGACGCGGCTTCTCTCGGAGGCGGGACGCACACCCTCAAGATCAGCAAGCAGGGTGCGGGAGCGCTCTACTACTCGACCTATCTGAGTTACTTCACCAAGGAGGAGGACATCAAGGCGGCAGGCTTGCAGCTCAAGGTCGACCGGTCCTACTTCAAGCTCGTCCAGATTCCCTACGAGGTCGAGGTGGAGGGCTCGGAGGGACAGAAACTGACCGAGCAGCGGCTGCGCTACGAACGTGTGCCGGTGAAGAACGGTGACCCCGTCGCGAGCGGCGACGTGATCCAGGTCGAGCTGCGCGTGACGAGCGACAACAACTACACCTACCTCTGCTTCGAGGACATGAAGCCTGCCGGGTGCGAGGCGACCGAGCTGCGCAGCGGCGGCAAGGGGCAGGAGGGTTTCTACAGCTACATGGAGCTGCGCGATGAGAAGGTTGTCTTCTTCGTGAGCGATCTGCAGCAAGGCGAGCATCTGCTCAGGTATCGTTTGCGCGCCGAGGTACCCGGGATCTTTCATGCTCTGCCAACCGTGCTTTACGGGATGTATGTTCCCGAGCTGCGTGCCAACAGTGATGAGATCGTGGTTGAGATCGTTGATGATTAGGCGATGATAATCAAACGGTGCTCGTCTCACGAAGACCGCATGGAGGCTTGAAGAAAGCGCGACCCCACGTGATGGGGCCAAGGCAGGCTGCGAATCTCATATCAACTCGAAGCCAGCGTCCGAAAATCACTCCCGCTCGGATTCTGGAAAACACGCAGTCCGAACTCGGGAATCACCGCCAGGATGTGATCGAAGAGATCGGCCTGGATCTCCTCGTATCGCGCCCAGGCCTGGTCGTTACTGAACACGTAAATCTCGAGAGGCAGACCGTTCTCGCCCGGTGCGAGCTGACGCACGAGGAAGGTCATGTTCTGGTGAATCTTGGGATGACTCTTCAAGTACGCCACTACATAGGCGCGAAAGGTACCCACGTTGGTGAGGCGGCGACCGTTGATGAGCTGCTGGGGATCGGCACCCGTGGCGCTGTTGTGCTCTTCCACATCCTTGCGCTTGGCGCTCACATAATCGGCGAGAAGCTGGATCTTCTCGAACTTCTCGAGCATCTCGTCGGTGCAGAAGGCGATCGTGTTCATGTCGATGTGGACCGACCGCTTGATGCGCCGCCCGCCCGACTCCTCCATGCCGCGCCAGTTCTTGAACGAGTCGGAAACGAGGGCGTACGTCGGAATCGTGGTGATCGTCTTGTCCCAGTTGCGCACCTTGACCGTGTGGAGCGACACGTCGATCACGTCGCCGTCGGCGCCGTACTTGGGCATGGCGATCCAGTCCCCCTCGCGCACCATGTCGGCCGCCGTGATCTGAAAGCTCGCCACGAGACCCAGCAGGGTATCCTTGAAGATGAGGAGCAAGAGGGCGGTGAGCGCGCCCATTCCGGTGAGGAACACCCAGGGAGACTTGTCCATCACAGCCGAGAGGACGAAAACACCGGCGAGAAAGAAAATCACGATCCGCGCGATCTGAATGAAACCCTTGATCGGGCGATTGCGCGATACTTCGAGAGTCCTGTAGATTGCCGCGGTGGCCCGGAGGAGCGAGTTGCAGGCGAGGACTCCAACAAGAACCATGAAGGCGAGCACCGCGCGCTGGATCCCCTCCTGGGCGACAGTGAAAGCATAGGCCGAGAGGTAAACGACCACGGCGGGTGCAAAGAGCGCGATCCGCTTGAAGAGACGGGTTTCCACGAGGATATCGTCCCACCTCGTCTCGGTCTTGCCCGCCACGTAGGTGAGAAAGACGGACAGAATCAAGCGCGCCGCAATGTACGCCGCGATGCAGACCACCCCCACCACGGCAATGATCGCACCGAGGAAGAAGAGTTCGGCCACGGTTGGGTCGAGCCCGAGATTGTAAAACCACTCGTGGAAACTGTCGATCAGTCCCACAACACCGCTGACCGGCCGCTCAGGATCTTGCCCTTCGACATTCGGAATCGCAACCGCCATGACATCCTCCTTGTTCGGTCGACCTGGCCTCGTTCTGCTCGATGATTCTATCCCCGGTGAATCAAAGGACGCAAAACTTTAACGAACTGTTGATGGAGAAATCCTCGACCTCGAATCAATTATGACAAACATATCCCGCCCGCCGTGCTATAATCGCCCCGAAGCCCAAATTCCCGAGGAGAATTACCCGCACCGCCCTGTTCAGACAATCACTGGAGAATCTGCCATGTTCAATCGCGCGAGAATTCTTGTTCCCGCCCTGATCGTTTCTCTCGTGGCCGCGCTCTTCTGTGGAGACGCCGCCGCCCAGGCCAAGATCCCCTACCCCACCGCGCCGGCGTGGACCTCGTCGGACACCCAGGTAGCCACGGGCTGCGGCTTCGGCGACATCGACAGGGACGGATGGACCGACCTCGTCGTGGCCAATGGCAACGACATCTACAGGCAGCGGCTCACCGTCTACTACAACAAGGGCGACGGCACCTATCCGACCAACCCTGACTGGTCCTCGTCGGACGTCGACTATCACGGCCACCTCTCCATCGGCGACGTCAACGGCGACGGCTGGCTCGACGTGGCCGTGTCGGTCTACCTCGGACCGAACGGATTCGGCGACAAGGGCCATGCCAAGCTCTATCTGAACAATGGCTCGGGGACTCTGGGAAGCAGTCCGGCCTGGTCGTCGCAGGACGAGTTCTACTCCTTTTCGCTCGCTCTCGGCGATGCCGACGGTGACGGCGACCTCGACCTCGCCGTGGCAGTGGGCGAGGCCTACTACGGTTCGCCCGACCGAAACCGCATCTACTACAACAACGGCGGTGTGCTCGAC
Organism: uncultured Phycisphaerales bacterium; assembly: GCA_964464495.1. Lineage (GTDB taxonomy): Bacteria > Planctomycetota > B15-G4 > B15-G4 > CAYZWU01 > CAZUHB01. The sequence goes on along the minus strand of CAYXGI010000031.1, from coordinate 11,338 downwards.
ACGCTCCCCGGCTGGTACTCGACCGAATACGACCACAGCTACGACGCCGCCTGGGGCGACCTCAACGGCGACGGCGCGCTCGACCTCGCCTTCTGCAACTCGAAAGCGCCACTGAAGATCTACTACAGCGTGGGCGGCGCGATCCAGAACTCGGCCGGCTGGACAGCGACCTTTCCAACGTCGCCCGACGGCAACACCCTTTCTCTCGGCGACATCGACCATGACGGGTTCGTCGACATCGTCTTCTCCGACAACAGCCAGCTCTCGGGCGGCACGGGGAAGTTCTATGCCTACATGAGCGACGGGCTCGGCGGCCACGGCACTTCGCCGGCGTGGACGTCGGAGTACGTGGGCTACGTGTCGGGCATCGTGCTCTGCGACGTGCACGGCGACGGCTGGAAGGATGTGGTCGCGGGCAAGTGGTGGGGCGCGGTGCGCATCTACGAAAACGATGGGGGCACACTCAGCACGACGGCCGACTACACCTCATCCACGTACAGCGTTGTCGAAGCTCTTCCGATCGAGGACGCCGACAATGCCGGCCTGAAACGGGTGACCGGCGAGATCCAGGGCGGTGACGGCGTGCGCAAGACCTTCTACTTCGCCGAGACGCCGATCCGGTCGGTCCAACTGGTCTACGTCGACGGTGCCGCGGTTCCCGAGAGCGGCTACTGCTACGATCCCGAGTCGGGCTGGCTCAGCCTGGCCCAGGCGCCGCAGACCTATGTCTACCTCAACTACACCACGACAACGTCGATCGACTTCGCCGTGAGCAACTGGGACAGTAGCATCGGGAATTATCTCTTCTACAGGGATGACATGACCGTGACCGCCGTGCCGCCCGCGAACACGAACATTCCTCTCGGCTCCTCCCTGCCTGCGACGGCGATTTTCACCAACTACACCGACACGCCCGAACCGGTCACGCTCGTCTCCGAGTTCAGACTGCCCAACAGCTCTCTCTACCCCATGGGTTCGGGCAACGTGACCCTTCCGGGCCACCTCTACTTCACGGCGTCCAAGAACTACTACATCCCCACCTACGCGCCGCTGGGATCGTACGAGTTCATCGTCACCGTGAAGAAGGGGATCAACGTGATCGACACCGACAGCCACCCGTTCCAGGTTGTGCCTTAAAGCGGGCGGGTCACCAAAATTGCATTTCGGCCCTAAGTCCTTATTTTGCGCTCGCGCAAAATAAGGACTTAGGGCCGAAATGCAATTTTGGTGACCCGCCCGCTTCTCAGTAGTTGTCGGAGTCGCCCTTGGCGAGGAACCAGTTGGTCTGATCCTTTCCCAGGGCGCCGGCACGGCAGGGGGCGGTGCTTCCGTAGGGTGTGAAGAGCACGTCGCGGCCCTCCTTGAGGCGGGGGGCGAATCCCAGCGCGTCGAGAACGGGATAAACGTGGCAGTGCTCATAGAACCAGCACTTGGCCATGGCGGCTTTCTTCTCGCGAAAGCGATCGATCGCGCGGCTCACCAGACAGCGCGTGATCGACTCACTCCCCTCGCGCGGCGTGACCACGTCGAAGATCTGCCCGATCGTGTACCCCTCGTCGCTCTCGCCGAGAACGACAAATCCGGCGATCGCGCCCGTGGCGGCTTCCTCGAGCGCGACGATCTCGTAGTCGATGAGCGCGGCGTCGACATATCTCCAGTTGAGATAGACGGCGCTGCGGATCGTCATGATCGGATAGTCGTCCTTGATCCGCTCCCAGAAAGCGTCGAAACGCTCGTCGAAGCGGGCGACCTTCTTGAGCTTCATTCCATCGGGGATCTTCGTCTTCTCGCCGTACTTGAGCCGAAGCGCCATATTGGCCGCGGGCGACACAACCCTCGAGAGGGGCCCGGCGGAAAGCTTCTTCTTGAGAAGCGGATCGGTGTCGAGAACCTTGATGAGGCGCGGGATCTGGCTGACCTTCTTCGACACGTTGAAGATGCGCGCGATCTCCGACGTGGTGCCGATGGAAAAGGTGAAACTGAAATCGACGTCGGTCTCCTCGTAGATCTTCGACTGCGCATTGGCGAGCCGGAGAAAAACGTCGAACCTCCGGTGCGACTCGTACATGGCCACGTCGAGCTCTTGCACGGCAATCACTTCCCCGCCGTTGACGCGGAACCGGATCGGGATCGAACCGATCTGGCCGACCACCTTCCCGTCCTGCACGACCACGGCCGACCGGGCATCGCCGGCCGGATTGCGAAAGTACTTGTCCCGCCAGTGGTCGACCCTGATATCAACGCTGAGAACCTCGTTGATCAGCTCCGACACACTTTCGAGGTCGTTCTCTTCGATTCTGTGATAGGAGTATTCGCCCGCCATTGTGTCAACCCACGGTTGATGTCAACTGTTGAGGTGCTTGTAGAGGAACTCGACCACGTCCGACACGGAGAGATCGCTCACCACCACGTCTTCCTCGGGCATGAAAAGATCCTGAAAGGGAAAGTCCTGCCGGCCGTAGACCGACTGCAGGGCGAGCATGTGCTGCACGAGGTTGATCGACTTGAGCTCGAGGTCGGCTCCCAGCATCGTGTTCAGACCGATCGAACTCCCCGCCTCTCTCTCGAACTCGGAGGAGGTCTCCTCGAGGATCTTGACCATGTCCTTGAAGATGGCTTCCTTGCTGTACCGTTCCGTGCCGCTCGATTCTGACATCTCTTTCCACGCGCTCCTTGAAAATGATCAGACAATGGAGGTGGCGAAGGCCACCTTCTCATCGTGCCCTGCATGGGCGCTGAGTATCTTATCGACAAATTGGGGAAATTGCTGGGCCAATCCGCCGGCGATTTTCATATCGACACGGCCCGTGGCACTGTCGAACACCTGGATGACCACGTTGAGTGGCGAACCCATCAACCCCTTGCCGAGCGCCTTGGCGAGCGCTTCCTTGGCGCACCAGAAATGGAGCAGCCAGATCTGTGTCTCCTCGGGCCCGAGCCCGGAGAGCAGAGCCTGCTCCTCGGGATGGAAGGCGCCCCGCATGACCTTGCCGATATCCCTGTCGAGAGCTTCCACGTCGATGCCCACTCCTTGGCAGGCGTCCCCGTCGCCCGCAAGAGCCACCGCGCCGCGCTTGCAGTGAGCGATCGAGAGGTAAACCTTCGCGCCCAGTTCGGCGAGCGTGGCGCCGCCCACGATGGGACGGTTGTTCTCGTTGTTCACGATCTCGATATCGGTGGGACAGACGTCGACGCCGTACCTCGCCTTCACGAAGAGCCGCGCCGCGTCCTTGGCCGCGAGCCTTCCCTGGAGCCACTCGCGCTTGCGCTTCTCGATCCCCTTGAGATCGAGCCAGATCGGTCTCTCCCGCCGGCTGAGAATGATGTAGGCCACCACCCTCTTCCAGAGCTCGGCGCCGGCCTCGTCGCAGGCGCACGCCGTGAATCGACCCTCGGCGGGGAGTGTTTCGGTGACAGGGAAGGGAGTGCTGAGCATGTTGCGGCAGGGCACCTGCATGGCGTCGACCACCTTGCGCGACCAGTCGGGAAAGCGCAGATCCTTCCAGGCCTGATACTCGAGGAGGAGTTTCCCCTCCTTGTCGACCACATGGATGTTCGACGAAAACTGCGCCTCGTCGGGCGCGGTGATCGCCACGTGGCATTTGAAGGGCCCCGAATCCGGTTCGATCGCGCCGTAGACGTTGAGCCGGTCGAAGCCGGTCGGAAAGCCGACGAATCCCTCGTCAAACTGTCCGCCCGTCCAGAAGATCACGAGCTGGCCGGCAATATCGAGCAGAACGAGCTCGGTGAGAAGGTCGGGATCGGGATGGTCCCGGAAGAGACCTCGATCGCGCGGGAGGTCGATCGTCGCCTCGATGCCGTGATCGTCAATCCTGTCGATGGAGCGCACGCCCTGAAACGCCGGGCCGTGAAACATGAGCTTGGTGTAATACTCGTCCGGCGTGAGCGGATAGGTCCGGCTTCCGTCGATCACGCGCGGTGCGACCTCCGGGGCTGCCGGATAGCCATCGCCGAAAATGATCGTCCCCGTCACGAAGGGCGCTCCCGAGGCGCGGGATCCGTTGGTCCCCCCCTGCCGCGGCCCGCCCGTCGCCGCGGCCATTCCCACGTCGACCTCGTTCAAGCTGCCCTCCTTGAGCCGGGCCGTGAGAAAGAGATCGAAGGGCTGCTCCTCGGTCACCTCGACCCAGCGTGCGGTGCGCATGTTGGACATGCCGATCACCTTCTTGCCGGGGCAAAGAAGCGCCGCGGCCTGGGCGAGGATCTCGGCGCTCATGGTCAAGGGCACCACGGGCAGTCCGAGCAGACTCTCGTCGCGATTCGAGAGGAGACGGCCCAGCGTGTGATGCTGGAGAAAAGTATGCTCCCCCACATCGAGCCGCAAGGTGACATTCACCTCCCTGCCCGGTGTCTCGGAAACCACATCAAAGACGAAGGGCTTGGTCTTCGGAGCTGCACCCGGGCGGCCTCGCCGCTTGAAAGCGGTCATCACCGCCTCCTGCGTCGCGAGGAACTGCTCCATCGTGTCGAGGTAGTCTTTCATCATGACGGCGCGCGGACTGAGCGCACCCTCGCGCGCCGATTGGGCCGCAATCGGCGCCGGCTCATCGACGAGAACCGGTGTCGGCCGCTCGGGCGCAGCCGGGATTTCTTCCCGGGTTCCGGGTGCCGGCTCGGGCGCGGGCGGCTCCGGGGCCGTCGCTTTTCGTGCGACGGGATTTTTCTCCAGGCTCATTTCGGGCAGGCTGAGGAGCAGATTCATCACAGGCCCCCGCGGTTTCGGCTTTCCCGAAACGGCCCCCTCCTCGAAGCTCAGTCTTTGAGGGGCTCTGAACTCGTAGAGGTGGTCGAGTCGCATGGCGACACCATGAGCGGCGAGAAGTCCGACGAGGTGGTTGACCTGTGTCGTGCCCGTCCGGAAAGGCACGTCGGACGGAATGGCCACGTGGGGACGGTCGGCCAGGATGTCGTTGACGAAGCCGATGAGCGCGTCCTTGGGTCCCACCTCGACGAAGAGGCGCGCCCCCGCGTCGTACATCGCGTCCACGGTCTCGCGAAAACGAACCGCCATCGCCCACTGGTCGACGGCGAGACGGCGGATCGCGTCGGGCTCGCTCGGGTAAGGCGCGCAGGTGGCGCACGAGAAGACCGTCACATCGGGCTCCTTGGTCTCGACGGTCTTGATAAACTTGAAGAACTCCTCGACAACGAGCGTGAACTCGGGCGTGTGGTAGGCCCGATCGAAAGGCAGATAGGAACAGATGGCGCCCTTTTTCTGAAGCGTGGCAAGAGCCTCCTTCGTCGCCTCGTCCGAACCGCAGATGATCAACTGGTTGGGGCAGTTGTCCATGGCGATCTGGAGGCGGCCGTCCGACTCGGCCACGATGGCGTAGACCACCTCGGTGCCCGCGCCGCCCACGGTGAGAAAGCTCGCCTTCGGCACATTGTCCCTGAGCGCGTTCTGGGAGATATCGGTGAGGCCGCAACTGTAGCCCACGAGCTGATCGTCGTTCTCCACGGGCACGGCGCCCGACGCGATCAGCGCGCTGAACTCGCCGCTCGAGTGCCCCGCGATGCACTGCGGCTTGATTTCGAGCTTTCCCAGGAGAGCGTTCATCGCCTGGGAGGCGTTGAACATGACCGTCACCGCCATGTCCATCCCGAAAAGCTCGGCAGGAGTGATGAGCTCCTCCGAGGCTTCATCGAGGAGGTGGGGAAAGAGGACGTGGCTCGGCAGCACGGTGCGACCCGATTCGAGAAGGACCCGGTCGGCGCGGTCGAAGCAGGCGCGCACCTCGGGAAAATGGAGGGCCAGGTCGCCCAGCATCCCGGGGTACTGCGATCCCTCGCCGGGAAAGACGAAGGCCACCCCCCCCTGCCGCGCCATCGGTTCCTCGAAGAAGTAGATGCCGCTCCGGTCCTCGATCGTCTTCACCTCGGGATCTTCGAGACGCTTGATGGCGAAGGCGAGTTTCTTTTCCAGTTCGTCCCGCGACTTGGACACGAGGGAGAGCCGAAAGGACGCCGACTCGTGCAGGGGACAGTTGAGGCTGAAGGCGAGATCCTTGAGCGAAAGGTCGTCCTTTCCCGGCAGAAATTCGGCCAGCTCGCGGCACTCCTTGACGAGGCCGACCCGCGACTCGGCCTGCAGGACGAAGACCTCTGTTTCCCAGCGATGGTATTTCGAGGGGTGCGTCATTTGCCCTTCTCCCCTGTGTATTCCTCGAGGATCACGTGTCCGTTGACACCGCCGAACCCGAAGGCATTGACCCCGGCGCGGCGGGGGCCTTTCTTTCCGTGGATCCACGGGCGGGTGTTGGTGTTGATGTAGAAGGGCGTCTTGTCGATCTCGAAGGCGGGATTCACCTCCTCGCAGTGCAAGGTGGGCGGCAGAACGCGGTGGTGAATCGCCAGTGCGGTCTTGATCAGCCCCGCCGTGCCCGCGGCCGGGATGGTGTGGCTGATCATCGACTTGACCGTGCCCACGGCGATCGTGGGCAGTCCGTTGCGTTTCCCGAAGATCTGCGACATCGACTGCATCTCGACCACGTCGCCCACGGTGGTTCCCGTGCCGTGCGCCTCGATCAGTTCGGCCGAGCCCGGTTCGAGGCCCGACATCTTCCAGGCGCGCTTCATGGCGAGGACCTGTCCTTCCACGCGCGGTGCGAGGAGGCCGAGCGCCTTGCCGTCGCTCGACGTGCCCACTCCCTTGACGAGTGCGTAGATCCTGTCATTGTCCCTCTCCGCGTCGGCGCGCCGTTTGAGCACGATCATGCCCACGCCCTCGCCGAGCAGTGTGCCGTCGGCGTTCTTGTCGAAAGGTCTGATCTGCCCCGTGCGGCTGAGCGCCTCGATCTGGCAGAAGGTCATGAGGACAGGCGGCGCGGCCGAGGCGTGCACCCCGCCCATGACGACCATGTCGCACCGGTCGGAGAGGAGGTCGTTGACGCCATGCTGCATCGCGATCATCGACGAGGCGCAGGCCGCGTCGACCACGTAGCTCGGCCCCATGAAGTCGAGCCGATTGGCGATCCGGTTGCAGAGGATGTTGGGAACGATCGCCGCCAGGGTGTCGGACGTGAAGGGCGGCAGGCTCTTCTTGAGCTCCCTCCTGATCTCCTCCAGGTCGTCGGAACTGTACTCGGGGTGGAGCTTCTTGAGGATCTTGAGGGTCTGGTCGGTGATGAGTCCATGTTGCAGCACAACGGCGAGGCCGCGGTTGGCGTAGGTGCCCTTGCCCACGATCACCTCGACGCGCTCGCGGTCGATCCTTTCTTCCGGATTGCCCGCATCGTCGAGCGCCTCCTTGGCCACGCGCATGGCGAGAAAGTGATCGGGCTCGCCCCCCTCGACGGAGCGCGGGATCGTGCCGAACTCGACGGGGTTGTAGGTGGCCAGCTTGCCCAGGTAACCGCCGCGCCGCGTGTAGACGCGGTCGTTCCGGCCCGACTCTGGATCGAACACCTCGGGGTAGCCCCAATCGTCGGGAGGATCTGACACGCAGTCGACCTTGTTGACGATGTTCTCCCAGTAGCTCTCGAGATCGGGTGCGCCGGCATAAATGCACGACATGCCGATGATGGCGATGTCCTTGTCTGCCGCGCTCATCAGCTTTCTCCCCGATAGGTCTTGACCTGGCCGGCGAGCCTGTTCAGCTCGGCGCTGCACGAGAACTCCATCCCCTCGATCCGGGCCACCTGGCGCTGATTCTCGTCGACGAAGAAGATGTTCGTCATCAGGATGTGGCCGTCGCTGCTCGAGTTGGTCTGCAAGTGGCAGAGGAGCGGCGCCTGCGACAACGATCCGAAGAGGCGGAAGGACGCGAAGCCCGAGGGCAGCGGCGTCATGTCGTGATAGACCCTCTCCCAGAGAAGCGCCGGCTGGAAGGCGGAGTCCATCACGATCGGATCGATCGCCCACTGGCCGGGCGGCAGGTGCAGGAAGCACTCGATCGGCGCGTGGGAACGGAGTCGAACGGCGATCCCGTTTTCGCTCATCCCCTCGATCCGGGTGATCCCCTGGAAACAGGGACCGTGGAACAGCCACTGCAGGTAGGCTTCCTCCGTGGTTTTCGGAAACGGTCCGAGGCCCGTCAGAAGCTCGGCGTCGAACGCCGGCTGCTCGGGAAGGGTATCGCCGAGCAAGACGACCGCCCGATGGCTCGGAAGCTCGGGCTTGGACGCCTCGGCGATCTCCACCTCGACGGCAAGCGTCGCATCGGCAGAAGGCGATTCGGTTTTCGGTTTCATTCTGATGATGAGCTCATGGCCCGGTCCGTCGACCACTATCCCGCGGAAGACGCGAAACGACTCCATGCCGACGATCTTCATCCGCGGCCAGACGCGCCGCACCGCCTCGCCCATGAACTCCATGCCCATGGCGAAGGGAAAGACAGGCTTGTCATCGAGCAGGTGATCCTTGAGATAGATGTCGAGATCGGCATCGAGGGGCCGCCGGATCTCGGGAAGCTCGGCGCCCGGATCGCTCGATGGCGGCTTCGAAAAGCGGGCCAGGTCGAGAAGGGGATAGACACCGGGCACACCCGACGTCGACCAGAGGCCGTCGCCGAACACGACAAAAACATTGTCCTCGTGTCCGAACCGGATCTCCCTGTCGAGCAGCCGCGGGCCGGCCGCCTGGGGAATCATCTGCACGCCCTTCAGGGCGAACTGCTTCTGCACCTCGTCCGAAACCATTCCCGCCGCGGCGGGCGCCCAGGGGCCCCAGTTGGCGGCGATGACGCGCGTCGGCCAGTCGGCGTTGAGCCTGAGGCAGAGGCGCCCCACCACCTCGTTGGTGGCCGAGTAGTCGCACTGGCCGCGGCTGCCGAACTGGCCCGCCACGGAACAGAAGAAGACGAGAAACTTGAGCGAGTCTCCGCGCAGCTTGCGGCTGAGAATAAAAGCACTGTCCGCCTTGGTGTCGAAGACACGGTCGAACGATTCAGGGACCTTGTCCTCCACCAGCTTGTCGGCGATGATGCCGGCGCCGTGGACCATTCCGTCGATCCGGCCGTACTTCTCGTAGACGCTGTCGATCAGTCCGCCGAAGCCGGCCTCGTCACGCACGTCGACCTGGAAGTACTCCACTGTCGAGCCGGCGGCGCGCAGGGCGTCGACATTGCTGCGCATCTCGCGTTCGCGCATGAGCCTGTTGTATGCGGCCTCCACCTCGCCGAGCGAGAAATCGCCCTTCTGGCGAAACTGCTCGATGAGCGCCTTCTTCACTGCCGCGGGATCGTCGATCCCGGCCGTGGCCGCGTCCTCGGTGTCGCCCGGCCAGGTTTCGATCCCGGCAAGTACGAGAGTTGGCTGATAGTTTCTGGCCATCTCGAGAGAGACGGCGGCGGTGATGCCCGTGGCGCCGCCCGTGACGAGAACGACCCAGTCGGGTGCGATCTCGATCGCCGCCCGGCCGCCGACATCGAGCGGCGCGAGGTCGGCGCGCAACACGATGCGGTTCGCACCGCGGTAGAGGATCTCGAGCTCGCCATTCTTGCAGGCCATCTCGCGCAGGATGCACTGGGCCATCGCCTCGGGCGGCTGGGTCAGATCGAAATCGAGGATCTTGCTGTTCACGTAGTACCACTCGGAACCGATCGTTTTGATGAAGCCGGTCACCCCGCCATGTTCGGGGGAGGCGATCGTGCTTCCGCCGCCTTCGGCGGCGACCTCGGTCGCGCACGCGGCAAAGAGCCAGCCGCCGCCCGCGTCGGCCGCCTGCCTGATATCGGCGCTCGCAAGCCGGGCGAGAAGGTAGAGGCTCTTCACGTCGTGGCGCAGCACGGCTTGCCACTCTTCGAGCGACATCTCCTCGTAGGCGGCGCCCCCCTTCAGAAGAGGCGACAGGTGAATGATCCCCGCGATCGGTCCCTGTTCGCGCACGAGATTGACAAGAGTCTCGGTCTCATCGGGATCGCCGAGCTTGGCCGTGTAAACGCCCTCGCCCGTGCGGACAGTTGCGTCACCCGATTGGATCAGGGCGACCTGGCCGCCAAGGCGGCCGATCTCGGCGGTGAGCTGCTCAGAAATCCCGGTGCCGTCGTCGGTGACAATGAAAACGGAACCGGGCGCTATATTCAGAGGCATCTCGAGAAGGGGCAACTCAACAGGATTCATGAGAAAGCGCGGAACGCCGACGTCCGATTCGTAATCGACGTCCGCGGCCGGCGCCGCAGAGGGGTTCCCGTTGAGGTTGGTGCTGATCCAGTCGATGATGCCGCGCAGGGTTTTCTGCCGGCCGAGCTCTTCCTGGGCCAGCTCGTCCTGGGCCTCACCCAGCTCGGGGAAATCCTGCTGAACCACGCCGAGAATCTCGACGCGCTTGATCGAATCGATACCGAGGTCGGCTTCGAGGTCGAGGTCGAGGTCGAGCATGTCGGGCGGATAGCCCGTGCGGTCGCTCACGATATCGAGGAGGCGGGACTGAATCTGTGTGGTATCCACAGCCGCGGCGGATTGAATCGCCGTCGCAGCAGGCGCTGGCGCAGGAGCCGGAGCGACCGGCGCCGGAGCAGGTGCTGGCGCGGAGCCGGCCGGAGCGGGCGCCGGCTCAGTTGTCGGCGCTGCAGCCGGAGCAGATCCCGTAGACGGGCCGCCCTGGAGGTTGGCGCTGACCCAATCGATGATGCCGCGCAGGGTTTTCTGCCGGCCGAGCTCTTCCTGGGCCAGCTCGTCCTGGGCCTCGCCCAGCTCGGGGAAATCCTGCTGGACAACGCCGAGAATCTCGACGCGCTTGATCGAGTCGATGCCGAGGTCGGCTTCGAGATCGAGGTCGAGGTCGAGCATGTCGGGCGGATAGCCCGTACGGTCGCTCACGATATCGAGAAGGCGGGACTGGATCTGTGTGGTGTCCACAGCCGCGGCGGGTTGAATCACCGTCGCAGCAGGCGCTGCCTCGGGAGCCGGAACGACCGGCGCCGGAGCGGGTGTCGGCGCGGAGCCGGCCGGAGCGGGCACCGGCTCAGTTGTCGGCGCAGCAGCCGGAGCAGGCCCCGTAGACGGGCCGCCCTGGAGGTTGGCGCTGACCCAATCGATGATGCCGCGCAGGGTTTTCTGCCGGCCGAGCTCTTCCTGGGCCAGCTCGTCCTGGGCCTCGCCCAGCTCGGGGAAATCCTGCTGGACAACGCCGAGAATCTCGACGCGCTTGATCGAGTCGATGCCGAGGTCGGCTTCGAGATCGAGGTCGAGGTCGAGCATGTCGGGCGGATAGCCCGTGCGGTCGCTCACGATCTCGAGAAGACGGGACTGGATCTGTGTAGTGTCCACGGCCTTGGCCGGAGGTGTTGCGGGTGTTGCCTGAGCGGCTTCGGGAGCTGGAATCGGTGCGGCCGGTGCCGCAGAAGGTGCGGCCGGTGCCGCAGAAGGTGCGGCCGGTG
>CAYXGI010000030.1:0-63645 GCA_964464495.1 uncultured Phycisphaerales bacterium | reverse complement strand
GCTATATCAGGTCAAAACTATGTGATTTCACCCACAGATTCTGCTGACGAGCCTGAAAATATCCATGAACGTAAGTTCTGCAAATCGTAAGTTACGTTCATCGGATGCTTTGCGCGGAGATTCCCTATAGATGAATACCTTTGCCCCAGGTATGGTAGGCAGTTGTGAAAAAAAGACACTACCACGGGAGGAGCAAAGGATATGGGTATTTTCAGGATTGACTGCAGTCTCGTCAACAAATTTCTCGGACGGTTTTCGGGCCTCTTCTCGAGGCTGTGCCTTCTGTTTACTCGTACTCCCTGCGACACTTGCCTTTACAACGATGGCATTATAACATCGCAAGCATGATTTCCTTGATGATATCCACTCTCTTTTCCCTGTTTCGGTCCCGCAGTGCTCTTGCGGTCGAGAACCTGGCCCTCCGTCATCAGTTGGGCATCCTGAAGCGATCCGTTAAACGACCTCGACTCGTAAAGAAGGACCGAATCTTATGGATTCTCCTCTCCCGCTTTTGGCACGGTTGGAAAGACTCTCTCGTCATCGTAAAGCCCGATACTGTAGTCCGATGGCACAGGAAGGGATTCAAGATTCTTCTGGACGTGGAAGAGCCGAGAACAGCGACAAGGTAGGCCACCCGTAGCACCCTGGATCAGGGCACTCATCCGCAGAATGGCTTCTGAGAATCCACTCTGGGGCGCTCCCAGAATCCACGGCGAATTGCTCATGCTCGGCTTCGACATCGCACAGGCGACCGTCTCGAAGTACATGCCCCGCATCCGGAAGCCGCCGTCCCAAACGTGGCGCACTTTCTTAAAAAACCATATGAACGTGACGGACGCCTGCGATTTCTTTGTTGTCCCTACCGTGACTTTCAGGCTCCTCTTCTGCTTCGTAGTCCTCTCTCACAGCCGCAGAAGAATCGTCCATTTCAACGCGACCCAGTATCCTTCGGCCGAGTGGACCGCTCAGCAAATCGTGGAGGCGTTTCCAGACGATACCGAAACACGCTTCCTGATTCGCGACAGGGACGGGATCTACGGAGATTGCTTCCGCCGAAAAGCCGAGGTGATGGACATCGAAGAAGTGCTCATTGCGCCGCATTCTCCCTGGCAAAATCCTTATTGCGGTTGGGTGATCGGCTCCATCCGCCGAGAGTGTTTCGACCATGTCATCGTCCTTGGTGAGAAACATCTGCTCCGTATCATGCGAGAATACGTTTCTTATTACAACGAGTGCCGAACGCACCTTTCTCTGGGAAAGGACTCCCCCACCTCACGGCCGATCGAGTTCCGATCATCTGGAAAGATCGTGGCGATTCCACAGGTCGGTGGCCTTCATCATCGATACAAACGGGTCGCCTGAATTCCTACATACCCGTGATTCGGATCTTAGAAGAACGGCCGATTCCTCGGTTTCGCTCGCTCGATCTTGGATTGCACCAAGATCGGCACGACCAACCGTCATGGTCTCCCTTTCATAAACACCGGATTTCATTTCAAAGATCAGCCTATCTTGTTCTGTTCGACCCGGATGGACTTTTCGGAAGGGACAGGTCGTTCTTCTGCGGAGATAATCCGCTTTGCTATCGGTGGTGGAGGAGAACGAACTGTAATCGAAACTGTCTCTGTTTTTTGCTTCTCGGCCTCCCCTTGGATTCCGTTCAGCCCGTCAATCCAAGCTCCAACGTCCAACTCGTAACACTATCAAGCATAGGTGGTTGCGTCTCGGTTGAATAAGTTTACTCTACGTAACTACGACATTATCACGATCATCGTGATGTCAGGGCATGAAAAGAAGGCTTGGAAGGATTGGATTGCAACTGCCCGCCAAGGTGGTTCCCAGCGGGCCGTTCCGTATCGAAGCTCGTTTGCTTCAATATACTATCTGATCGATGTTCGCGAACCCGTGCGCGAGGTCCTGCCGCGGCTTCATGTACTGCCGCTGCTGCCGGCGTTCGAGAACGCGAACGATTGCATATATTCCATACCCACCCCGGGGATGGAACACACACGCATCACTTCCTTCGTGAATCTCTCGTTCGCTTCAGCAATAGTATTCTGGTATTTCACGATGATTTCCTGCATCTCCTCCGGATTCACCTCGCTGATGCGATCCTCCATCTTGACGCTCGCAGCTTTCATTTCCCCTGCGAGGTTCTGCAGTTTGGGCAACGCCTTGGTAGCCGTCTCTTTGTCCTTGACCGTTTCGAGGATGTCGGTCATTTCGTTCAGGCACTCGACCATATCGGAAAGAGTGCCCTCTGCCCCCGACGTTACGCCGAAATAACAGATCCCGGCTATGCCAATGAGGGTCAATAGTATGACGATCTTCATCGTTACACTCCCGAATTTCGGTTTCCCTAAAAATAGGCCACATGGCTACTTCGACCTTTGGCGCTCAAGGCTTCATGAGAAAAATACAATTTGTGCTATTCATCAAAAGAGCAGCACTCATCCCTTGAGATGGTTGATAAGTACCTGCGGATCAGGCCGGGACGTTACAAACAGGCCGCAGGTGGAGAGGTGCTTTCGCCTGGTCCCTACTTAACGCAAATAGAAAACGGGAGTTGTGATACTCCCGTTTTTTTTATCGATGGTGGAGAGACTGCAATCAGGAAGCGGATGGAATTTTTCGACGGGACAGGGGAGCCGGTTCGTTTTGAGAGGCAATCATATCGCTCGTCCCGAGTTAAGCGTCGCGCAATTAACCCCTTGTCGCAATCAGAACAGTTTCTGCTAATTATCTGCTACTCCAAGCGGGAATCGAACTCGCTAAAAACGTCACCGCCGTGCCCACACTCCTCTTTTGCCGATCTGCTACATCCACCTCTCGACAAATCCGCTTAAATAGACTACAATCGATACGTCGAGTTTCGGGATATTCTCACTGGAGGCACGGCCATGTCCTTCTCCCTTCTTCCCGGATGGGTCCGAATCTGCGCGCTTCTTCTGTTCTTCTTCGGGCTCATCAGTTGTGACAGCTGGTATGTTAGCAATGACAACTCCGGCAACGAGGAGGAGAACTGTGAGGAAGATTCAGACGATGAAGAAAAGTACCTTACCAGCGGGGGACAGAGCGGTACGCTGTTCATAGCATCGACATTCTCGGCCACGATCTACGTTCCCGACAACTACGCAACAATTCAGGCGGCTATCGATGCGGCGGCAAACGGCGATACCATCATCGTGAGGCCGGGAATATATGTCGAAAATATCAATTACAGTGGTAAAGCGATTCATCTAAAGTCAGAGAAAGGTGCTCGCGTAACAACCATCGATGGGGGCAATCCATCGAATCCAGATTTTGGAAGCTGCGTCATTATTGAATTCAACGAGGGTCCCGATTCCATTCTTGAGGGTTTCACGCTAATCAACGGCACGGGAAGGTTCAGTTATAGCTACTATTCGTATGGCGGAGGCGGTGTGTTCATCAAGGCGTCGCCAACGATCATTCAGAATATCATTATCCAGAATACTGCTAACAGGGGAGGCGGAATTTCCGTCATTGCTGGGTCACCCTTGATCGCCAATAATGTCATTGCTTTCAACGAAGCAAGGCCTCAAGGATTCGGATGGGGAGGAGGCGTTTGCTGTAACTCCATCACGGCATGTCCAAAGATCGTTGGAAACATCATCGCGGACAATTCAGCAAGGCTTGGCGGAGGCCTCTTTCTCGACTTTTCTACGATCACCTCCCCGCCACTCATAGAGGTCACCGGCAACGACATCATCAATAATCTTGCTGACGACGGCTCCGGTCAGGGGATCGGCGGAGGAATCTTTTGCGGCAAAGCGACAGTGACTGCGATGAACAACATCCTCTGGAACAATAACTGCACGTCGTCCGAGGGACCGGAGATTTACGTTGGCTATGATCCTGCCTACGGCCCGACCGATCTGACCATCGATTTCTCCGATTTGAAAGGCGGGCAGACCTCGGTTTATGTCGAGTCCGGAGGAATCCTCAACTGGGGAGCTGGAATGATCGACGCTGCCCCCCTCTTCGCAGACTCAGCCAACGGCGACTTCCACCTCACCTGGAACTCCCCCTGCCGCGACACCGGCGATAATTCTGTCGTCACCCGACCTACTGACTTCGAGGGCGACCCACGCATCGCCCTTGGAACCGTGGATATGGGCGCAGACGAGTACTACTACCACCTCTACCACATGGGCAATGTCATGCCCGGCTCCCCCATCGATATCAAGGTGGTTGGGTATCCAACCGCTCCCATCACTCTCTACCTTGGCTCCGGCCTCGCCGACCCGCCCTACTCAACCCAGCATGGTGACTTCTGGCTGAACTGGCCACCGCTGTGGCTGGGGAACATTGGGACGGTGCCGGGTGATGGTGTGCTTTCATTCCTTGTTCATGTACCGACCAGCTGGACTCCCGGCTCCGAGCACCCCCTCCAAGCCCTCGTTGGGCCGTGGAACGGACCCTGGACACGGCTAACGAACGCGGAGGTGCTGGTGGTTGAGTAGGGCTTTGGATGAATCTCAAGCGCACCCGAGTAAGACTTGAAATGGTAGAAAACACGCTGAACTACTGCATCTCAAGCCCTTTTCATGTAATATTATATAATCAAAGGTTCTCGACCTTCACTATCCCGATTGGAAGCTGATGATGAAACTTTCGATCCTCCTCCCGGCCTGCGCCTGTTTTCTGTCGTGTACCACTCTTCTTCACGCGGACCTCCCTCTCCTCGAATACAAGGGCCTCCTCCAAGATGGTTCCGGCGTTCTTACCGTCGGGATGCAAGCATTCCCTTCCGGTGTGGATTGGGACAACGATGGCAAGAAAGACCTGATCGTGGGCCAGTACACCAACGGCCGTATCCTGATCTATCCCAACAAGGGCACGGACGTGAATCCCGTGTTCGACGGCAGCTTCGAGGTTCTCTCCAACGGCGCGCCGATCAGCGTGTCCTATGGTTGATGCATTGGTGCGAGTCCACGAGTCGTGGACTGGAACAACGACGGCAAGAAGGACATCGTCACCGGCGAGTACAACGGGAACATCCGGATCTACCTCAACACGAACACGGACGCAGCCCCCGTCTTCAACGGATATACTCTTATCAAGATTTCCGGAATCACCTTCGACGCGGGGTACTACAGCGCGCCCCACGTGGTGGACTGGAACAACGACAACAAGAAAGACCTGATCATCGGCGAGAGTCTCGGGAACGTCTTCCTCTTGATTAACACTGGCTCGGACGAGAACCCCGTGTTTTCCGCCTCCGAATTCATCGAGGACAGCGGCGGGAACCTTGACGTGGGCGATGTCTGCGCACCCACGACGCTGGACCTGAACGGAGACGGAAAGAAGGATCTTCTCGTGGGCGAGAAGGCAGGCAACCTTCACTTCTTCGAGAATGTCGGCACTGACAGCGCTCCTGTCTTCAGCGGAAAGGTTCTCCTCGAGGCGAGCGGCACTGTTTATGACTCCAGCTTCTACTCTCGGCCCAACATCGTGGACTGGGAAAACGACGGTGTGCCCGACATCCTCTGCGGCACCAGCAACGGATACGTCGCCTACATCAAGACCCTTGGTCCCCTATTGCTCGACGTCAACGAACTGACCGCCTCGACGGGAGGCACGATCAAACTCACCCTCGACGCAGGATCAGATTACGCGAACAGATATTATCTGATGGCAGGAGGTCGCAGCGGTACAGATCCCGGAACGCCGCTCCCTGGTGGTCTGGTTACCATTCCGCTCAACCGCGATTTGTTCACTGACTTCATCCTCAATCGGCTGAATACTCCAACATTCACAGATTTCTGGGGAACGCTCGATGGGAACGGAAAAGCAGTGGCGCGGTTGAATTCACCTCCAGTACCAGGATTGATCGGCACGAGCGCACATTTCGCCTTCGCAACGGCATTCCCATGGGATTTTGCCTCCAATGCGGCCGAGATCGAGGTTGTGCCTTAGAATGTGTTCTCGTGCGCGCCAGATCCGTCAACCGATTCGTCCGACTCTCTGGGACTGCCTGAGAATGGGAAAGCTACTTGGATCGACGCCCCTTTCTCTTCACAATTCCGAAGAGCGTTCAACTCGCCCTCGATAGTGCTTGGGGCGCGGCCTACACATTGCTTACGAATCCGATGATACTCACGGTAGAGTGAGTGTTCCCCTTCCAAGGGCCCGGATCAACTACCCTCCCGCCCGTGCAGCGAGACGATAATTTGAGGAGCCGGATGTATTGAAGTGCACGTCCGGATCTGTGCGGGGGGCGCCGGGTAACCGGCGTCCCTACCGCGACACCGGCCATCGGACCATCCGGGTAGTCTCCCCAAATGGCGGAATTAGCACAATTCAGCCATCGAGTAGGCGGCAAAATTTGCGGTCACCTTCAGATATCCGTCTCAGAGCCGAAAAAGAACTCTTGGGCAAGGCATACACGAGCAATGCTATAACTCTCTTACAATCAGAAGATTGCGCCACAAAACACAATCCTTCTCGAACCTCCAAACTCGTTGGGCTAGCACACCCCCACGATCGCAACACCTTTACCCTCAGGCCAAAACACCAACGACCCGCCAGGTCACCCCAGCGGGCCGTTCTTCTGCGGAGATAGTCCGCTTTGCTATCGATGGTGGAGGCGGTGGGAATCGAACCCACGTCCCGGAAAGGTCTGACCCGTACATCTACGCTCATAGCCGATCATTTGAGTGATTCGCTTTCCTCAGTCTCCGATTCGGCAGGATCCGTGAGTTCGGCTATCCCAGAGGATTCTTACCCTGACACCCTGAGAACAGTGCCGGGCCAGCCCGCTGTTCGGCGCCTTCCAAGATCCACGGGCGAAATCAAGGTCGACGGCTACCGTTTAATTAGGCAGCAAGTGCGTAGTTATCGTCTGCACTTAAGGTTTATTTTCAGGTTTTTTACGAGGCCACCTGAACCCTCGGAGCGCCATACGGGGTTGACATCATCCCGGTCGAAACCAGATCGCCCCCATTGACAAAGTTGACCGATTATAACCGATTCACTCTCATAATAGCCTCTAATCGCCCCGGAATCCCCTTATTTTCGCAGATCAGTCCTTGTAGCGCCGGGTCATGGCCCGGTCCATCTCGCGGCGCGCGACCCCGCGATCGTCGCCGGGTTGCGCGTCACTCTGTTGTCGGTTTGTCGATACTTACTGAATGATCACTGTCACGACGTCGTGATAGGCCACACCCAAATCGAGCGAGCCGTTCATGTTCATGTCAACGCCGAAGTAGAAGTCATAGGTTCCCACGGGTAGGTTCGTTCCACTGTACAGGATATGGGAACTGACCGTCATGAGCGGTCCCTGGAAAGTGGTCGCAAAGCCCGGTATGTAGCCTTGCACCAGGTGGTAGTAATACCAGTTGAAAGGCGTCCTGGTGACCACCCACCAGTCAGCGTTGTTTCCGGCTTCATTGCCCGGATCGAGGGAAACGTCGACTGTCAGGCTGGATCCGTAATTCAGCGTCAGCGTGTCGTCCTGGCCGTTCGCCTGGATGTCCGGGACAGGGCCCGGAATCTCGCCGTAGACCTTGAACAGCATCCACCAGTCCTGGATCCAGTCCGACCAGCCGCCGCTCCCGAAGGACTGGGTGATCTTGACGGGCGGATTCACCGGGGGACTCGTGTTCGTCGCGCTCGACCAGGTGAAGCCGGGCGAGCCGCCCACGGGACACCTGCGAACAAACCAGTAGACCTGGCCCGGCTGGACCACGTAGCCCGCTGCCGACACATCGATGGTGACCCAGCCCCACTGGCCGCCGCCGTCCAGATCGTTTCTGCTGGCGAGCAGTGTCATGTTGCCGTCATCGGGCCATCCGCCATTGTCGGTTGTCATGTAGAATTCGTACTCCACGCCGAGCGTGGGCGACGCATAGTACTGGAGCTCGGTCAACACGTGGGCATCGGTAATGTCGTTGGTGTCGTAGACATTGGCCCAGGTGAAGTCCGCGTTGAGACTCCAGTTGTACTCGGGGGTTGTGTCCCACGAGTCGATCAGTGTGGCAGGGAGAAGAGTCGAAGGATTCCAGGCGCCTGGTTGAGCCACCGCGGTGGGCTGGCCGTCCTGGCCGTACACGATCTGGCTCGCTGGTAGCGGCCCCGGTACGAGGCACATGAGTAACAGGGTTGCAGTGAGAATAATGAGCGTCTTCATGTAATTCCTCCTCAAAATAGAAAAAGAATAATTGCCACCTCTAAACGCGCCCTCGACAGCCGGGCAGCATCGGGGATGGCGCCACCATGTTGGTCACACGTTGAATGCTCGAACGAATTACTGCATCTAGTCCCGAAAAACAGATCCTTATCGCGACGCAAGACGCTGGAGGGTGCGCGGCGCTTCGCGGTCCCGGTCCGTATCATTCCATTTCACGTTTGGAGACCATCGCCCATGTCCCGAAGGCGAACATGCTGCGTCTTTCTGCTCTTTTGCTAATGATAATGTGCCTGTGTGCAGTACAGCAGACGCCGTGCCAAATGGTAAACAAATATCGATAACTAACAGGGGGGACTGAAGCAGGATCGCGAGGCTCGCGCGGCCTGTCGAACTCCATCGCCTTCTGCGGGGACACGGCTCCGGCCGGCTAAACTTAATTCTCGTCCGTGCCTTCCGTTGGGCATCACAGCACGTATTGTGAGATCGACGATTTCCGCGGATCAGTCCTTGTAGCGCCGGGTCATCGCCCGGTCCATCTCGCGGCGGGCGTCCTTCTTCTTCATGTCTTGGCGCTTGTCGTAGAGCTTCTTGCCCTCGGCGAGGGCGATCTCCACCTTGGCCCAACCCTTCTTGAAATAGAGCATCGTGGGAATGAGGGTGACGCCCTTCTCCTTGACCTTGGCCTCGATCTTGCGGATCTCGGACCTCTTGAGAAGGAGCTTGCGCTTGCGCTTGGGATCGTGGTTCATGATGTTGCCGTGGGTGTACTCGGGAATGTTGAGGTCGTGGATGAAGATCTCGCCCTCGGAGGTGATCTTGGCGTGGGCGTCCTCGAGCGACGCCTTGCCGTCCCGGAGCGACTTGACCTCCGTGCCGGTGAGCACGAGCCCCGCCTCGACCACCTGAAGAAGATGGTACTCGAACCGCGCACGCCGGTTCTTGGCGATGAGCTTGATCCCTTCCTTTTTTTCCGACTTCTTGGCCATTGGGCCCCCATCTGTACGCGGCAAAATCAACGGCGCAGTCTATCAGGTTCGGCGCCGAAATGGTAGACCCAGGCAGGATGGGAAATTAGGAGGATTTTTTGTTTCACTCGCCCCAGGCACCGAGTATATTGATGCGCCTTGAAAATCAATAGAATATCATCGCCCAGAGCCGAAGTGGCGGAATTGGTAGACGCGCTAGATTCAGGGTCTAGTTCCCATAATAGGGAGTGGGGGTTCGAGTCCCCCCTTCGGCACCACGATATCTTTCAGGGGATGCGCTGATCGGATTGGCGGATCCCCTGTTTTATTTCACGCGCTGTGGCGCACAGGACAGACCATGAAAGATGCGGTCAGAAAGATCCTTGAAACACTCGGCGAAGATCCCGATCGGAAAGGTCTGGCCGATACGCCCTCCTCGACAGCGGACGCTCTGCGCGAGATCACGGCCGGCTACTCCAAGGACGCGCCTACAATCCTCGCTCAGGCAGTCGCACCCGCCGAGTACGATCAGATGGTGGTCTGCGGCAACATCGACCTCTACAGCCTTTGCGAACGCCACCTGCTCCCCTTTCACGGCCGGTGCCACGTCGCCTTCATCCCCGACCGGCTCTGCGTAAGCGCAGACATCGTGATCCAGGTCGTCGATGTTTTCGCACGCCGTCTCCAGGTGCAGGAACGGCTCACCGCCGAAATCGCCTCAACGATCGACGACGCGCTTCAACCTCTTGGAGTCGGTGTGGTGATCGAGGCATTCCACCTCTGCATGGCGATGCGCGGCGTGGAGAAGCAAAACTGCAACCTCGTCACCAGTTCGCTCCTCGGCTGCTTCCGCGACGAA
Organism: uncultured Phycisphaerales bacterium; assembly: GCA_964464495.1. Lineage (GTDB taxonomy): Bacteria > Planctomycetota > B15-G4 > B15-G4 > CAYZWU01 > CAZUHB01. The sequence goes on along the minus strand of CAYXGI010000030.1, from coordinate 53,669 downwards.
CCAGCCACGCGCTCGGAATTCATGCGGTTGATCAATCGTTGAGACTCTGATCAGTCATTGATCGGCGGGACGCTCCCCTCGGGTAGGCGCTTCCGGCCCTCCTCCACGTAGAGCTCCATCTCGAGCGCCTTCGACTCCAGGCCCTGGCGCCTGTAGATCTCGGCCAGACGGGCCGCTCCAAGAAGCGAGTCTTTCGAGAGACTCACAGCCCGTTCGAGCGCGGCCATACCCTCGAGCCCCTCGCCCCGTTCGGTGAGCACAATGCCCTTGACCTCCCACGCCCATGCTGTTTTGGGAACGTCGGCGAGGATGAGATCGGCCAGAGCCATGGCGTCGTCCTTCTGATCGGCGATGTAGAACTGCTCGGCCTTGAGGCGCATGTTGGTCAGGAGAAGCGCCAGATTGCGTTCGAGCATGACGTCGCCGCCGCTGAGCCGGAACGCCCTGCAATAGAGGCCAAAGGCCTTCTCGAGTTCGCCGCGCCAGGCGAGGATCGTGGCGAGGACGCGGAGCGCCTGCTGGTTGTCGGGCTCCGCATGGAGGATCTCGCGCAGGATCGCTTCCGCCTTGGCAGTGGCGCCGATCTCATTGAGCGAGATCGCCTCGTTGACACGCGCCATGGTCAGGGTCGGATCGTAGAGCGCAGCCTTCTGAAAGGCCTTGATCGCCTCGCTGTGCCGCCTGACTCTTTGCAGCGAGAAACCCTTGTTCAGGTTCAGGACCGGCGATGCCGGGTAGCGTTCGACCGCCGTCGTGAAGAGAGAGACATCATCGCGCCATTCGTCACAACGGCCGTGGGTGGCCAGACCGAGAATGACGATCGCGCTCCCAGCCAGCACACCCGCGGGCCAGGCAACGAGAGGCCGAGTCAAATGGGAGGCAACACGTTTCAATGCGGCCGCCCCCAGGAGGGCGAGTCCCGCGGAGGCGACGTAGAGGTAACGTTCGAAGAAAGGAAAGTCCATTTCGCGGAAAGAGTAAGCGATCGGAATCATCGTCGAAACGGAAAGGAGAGTAAAAACCAGGAGGGCCGCACCGAGGAGAAAGTCCCGTTCGCCCCGCTTCCAGCTCCAGGCGAGCAACGAGAGTGCGAGTAAGAGTATGGCCCCGCCGGCGAGGACCGGAACGCTCAGACCCGACTCGGCCAGCCGTATGGGACGGGCAATGTTGAGACCGGTGGGCCAGAAAAAGAGCTTCATGTAGGCGGGCACGCATTCAAGAAAGGTGACCATCCGCTCCAGCGTGGTGCCCCGACCATGGAAAAGCAGATCGTCTTCCGCACCGCTCACGACGAGGACATGAACAAACACAAAGAGAGCCGCAACGATCAGGAAGGGCATGAAAAAGAGGAGCCGGCCCGCCTGGCGATGGCGCTGCCCGCGCAGTCTGCCCGAGAGCAGAAGAAAGGCCGCGGCCGGGACAACGAGCGCTGTCTCCTTCGCGAGAAGAGCCGGAATGAGTGCGCCCACGCCGAGCCAGAGATCGGGACTCTTCCAGTGTGGAGACGAACCGCGCGCAAAGCGCACGGTGAAAAGCAGCGAGAGGCCCATGAACAGAAACGCCGTGGCATTGGCGCCCGCGGCGATCCACGCCACCGACTCCACATTCACCGGGTGAAGGGCAAAGAAAAGCCCCCCGCCAAGGGCGATGAGCAGCGGAATGCCCAGGGTGCGCATAAGCAGAAAAAGAACGATCGCCCCGCCCGCGTGTGTGATCACGGTGACGAGGTGGAACCAGAACGGATCGAGGCCAAAGAGGCTGAACTCCATCCTATAGACGAGTACCATTAGGGGTCGGTAGAACCCGGACGCCCCGCCCCCGCCACCAAAGAACTCGCTCTGGAAGATGGTGGCAAGATCGGCATCGGCGCCGGTAACGAGCGGGTTGTCGCCGATCAGGATCGGGTCGTCGTAAACGAAATCCCCGGCGAGTGTGCTGTAATATGCGGCGAACGTGGCGGCCGCGAGAACCGCAACGCACAGGACCAACCGCCACCTGTCCCCTATTCGTTTCAAGCTGATCTCTCCGAAACGCGCCGCGCCGCGCGATGCGGTCTCATCGTTTCTTCAATCCCCAGTCGCGTTTCGCGGGCGGCCATTTCTCACCTCGGATGATCGTGTCGCCCGCATATTTTTCGAGATGCATGGTGTATCCGAAGGGATCCTGCCCCATCACCCTGTGGATCACATCCTCGATGAGAATGATCATCCGGTAAGTGTCCGCATCTTCCATCTCTCTTTTGATCAATTCGAGCGACTCTTTCGACTTCATCCAGCCGAGCGCCCAGCAGGCGCACGCCGCCGTGTGATCATCCTTGTCGTCGAGCAGAAGCTCGAGTTTCTGCCGCGCCACGCCGGGCGACACCGTGCCGATCATGCCGAGAGCGATCGCCGCGTGTCGCCGCGCGATCGGCTTGTTGCCCGACTTGAGTTCCTTCTCGATCAAGGTCAGCGTCCTCGAATCGGCCGGTGCGCAGGCAGCGAGCGTTCTGAGAAGGTTGGCGCGAACAGCGAGGTCCTTCTCGCGGCCGATCCAGGCGCGCACCGGCTTGGCGCACTGCTCGAGGCCGATCGTCTCGAGCGACACCGCCGCGTGAAGACGGAACTCGGCGTCGCGATGTTTCGACAGATCGAGCAGGAGTTCGACGGCGCGATGATTGTCCTTGAATCCCATCTCGCGGATCAGGTGGATGGCGTGTTCGCGCGGCGCTTTTTCATCCATGAAGCGGCGGAGCTTGGTGTAGACCCAGGAGCCCTCCCAGCGGACGAGCTTCTCCAGGACAAAACGCCTCAGGGACGGATCAGACCCCTTGAGGCGCCGCAGATCGGCCACGAACTTTCGCTCTTCTTCATCGTAGGCGTGAAAGACCTCGTCGTCGCGCTCGGGCTCCATCTGGTCGAGAACCTTCTGCATGACCTTGACGAGATCCTGCGGCGACTTGGGCATTCTGACGCTATCGAGAATGTTCCCGTCGGGATGGGCGAGGATGTGAAAGGGAAACTCCACAGGCCGGTTGTTGAGGAACGAACGCCGCGCCTTGGCGAAGACGCGCTGGTGGTCTTCGCACTCGACGTGAAGAAACCAGGCACAGACCGTGCTGTACCGGCCGTCGGCGGTTTTCATGACACGGTCCTCGTGCTCGTCCTCGGATGCGGCGAGACAGAGGAAACTGCGCGAGAGCTTGACCACCTCGGGATCGGTGTAGTAGTCCTCGGCGAGCAGAACGCAGTCCGCACTCTGGTCCTTGTGAAAAGCGACGAAGAGCGGCATGTGAGTCTTCTTCGCCGTGATGAATGCCGCGTCGATGTTCTTTTCCCAGTGAATCCTGTTCTCCAGGTCGGTCACCGTATCCTGAGCGCTGACCGACTCGGTCCCGGCGAGCGCCGCGAGGACGACAAGAAACGAGAAAAGGGGGCAGTTGCTTGACAATCGACCGTCCATGACCATCTTTTACCAGTTCCCGCGTTATTTGGGCGGAGTTTGAATCTTTGCATTCTGAGTCGTATATAATAGAAAACACCCTTGCGGGCGTATTCAAACATTATAGCTTGAGTCGAAGGCGGAATAACACGTGAAAATCAACCTGGAAGCAAAGCACGATCTCGTCAGAGCGACTTTTTCCCTCTCCATCATCATCGCCATCTTCCTCGTCGCGCTCCCCCTAGCGTTCTCCCAGGAGGAAACGCCTCCAGTTCCAGCAGACGCGCCGCCCACGGATGCCGAAGCGGTCGTCAATCCCTCGCAGGCGAAAGCCATGGAGATCCTCTCCAAAGCCGCCGCCAAGCAGGGCGGCGAGGAAATCGTTGCCGATCTCAAGAATTTCAGGGCCTTCTTCAACCTCGAGGTCTTCGACGCCGAACGGGGCAAGGGAAACTTCAAGGTGGAACGCCTCTTCGACAACAGCGGCTCGACGGGCCGGATGTGGACAAAAAAGAAGCACGACGACAAGAAGTCGCCCTACTCGACCCTGGTCCACGACGGCGAGGAAGCCTGGCGGATCGGGCAGGACAACGAGGTGGTAATCTTCACCGACAAGCCCGACGCCTACAAGACCGACCTCAAGAACCTCGAGGACGACCTGCGCCTCACGCGGCAGATGTTTCGCTTCTTTTTTGTCAGAACCCTTCTCGGCGAGCTCGACGAACTTGCCCTTGTTGGCGAGAGCCTCGTGGGCAACAGAGAAGTCTACCGTCTCGAAGCCAAGACGTCAGCGTGGCTCGGCGACGAAAACGAAACGCTTGTCTATCTCGTGATTCACGTTGACAAGAAGGACTACACGGTCAACGAGGTCGAGCTGATCGACCTGTCGATCGCCGAGCGCCGGCGGCTCTTCGTCTTCTCCAAGTATGCGAGAAACACTCAGGGAGTGCTCGTTCCCGGCAACGTCAAAATTTTTACCGAGTCGTTGGAACGTCCCTACATGCAGATCGGTATCGAGATCACTACGAAGGAAACCAGCACCGGCAAGAAACGCATACCGAAGATCGAGTTCAACATCACCGTGGAAAAGGAGCTCTTCACGATTCCGTCGTAGAAGAAGCGATCCTATCGCGGACGTCTCAAAATCCCCGTCTCTTGAACATCTCCTCGAGTTCACCCCGCGTGAGCAAAATCGTGGTCGGTCGGCCATGGGGGCAGTGGCTCGCATCCTCCACCTTGTCCATGAATCCGATGAGTTCGGCAAGTTCATCTTCTTCGAGGCGGTCACCGGCGCGCACCGCCGCCTTGCACGCCATGGTGTGCAAGAGATCGAGATAGGCCTCCTCGCCCCTGTCGCCCGCTATGAGGCGTTCGATCACCTCGCGCGCGAGCGCCGCGGGGTCGGCCTTCTTGAAGAGGAGCGGGATCGCCATGATCTTGAGACTGTTCCAGCCGAATGCCTCGGTTTCGATACCGAGAGGTCTTAGTTCGACTCGGAGTTCGTCAAAACGGAGCGCTGTCTGCTTGTCGACCTCGACGGTGGCGGGAACGAGCAGGTTCTGCAGCAAGATGCCGCCGCTCTCGTATTCTTCCTTGAGCCGGTGATAGAGAACCCGCTCGTGGAGCGCGTGCTGGTCGACGATCGCCACGCCCTCGTCGACCTCGAAGAGGAGATAGTTGTCGTGAACCTGCAGGAAACGTTCGGCAGCTCTCAGGTTGATGCGCCGTCCTTCGGCTTGCGCGCTGTTTGTCTCACTCTCCCCGAGTCCGAATACGAGTTTGCCCGTGCCGCTCAGGGCCGCCCCGCCACTGCCAAAGGACGGCGAAGTCCGTCCGCCGAAAAACGGCGAAGTCCGGTCTGTAAAACGGGGCGCGTCGCGCACGACCCAGGGCGTGCCTGATGCGCCCTGCTCGCGCACGGCGAGGGCATTCTCGACGATTCCGAGGGTCCCCGCAAAAATACTCGTGCCGTCGCGAAAGCGGACCTCGAGCTTCATGGGATGGACATTCACGTCCACCTCCTCGTGGGGAACGGAGAGGTTGAGGAAATAAACAGGCTGAAGCCGGCTCGGCAGGCGCTCGCGAAAAGAGCGGCGCACCGCGGCGTGAACAACCTTGTCGTTCACATAGCGGCCGTTGATAAAGAGGTAGGAGCGTTTTCGATCCCTGCGCCCGATCTCGGGACGGCCCACAAAACCGCTCATTCGCAGCCGCCCCGCGTGGCCGTCGACTGGAAGAAGGTTGTCGGAGAGCTCCCTGTTGAAGCACTTGCGGATCCTGTCGTGGAGGGAGAGGTTCTTCTCGCATTCGAGCACCGAACGGCCGTTGTGGAGCAGACGGACCGCAACGCCCGGAAAGGCAAGAAGGATCCGCGTGACCGCCTCGACCGTGTGGGAGAGTTCGGTCGAGTCGGCCTTGAGAAACTTGAGTCGCGCTGGAACATGGGAAAAGAGCTCGTGGACCTCAACCTTGGTGCCCGGCTGCGACGCGGCGGGCCGCACCGCGGTAACCGTGCCGCCGCTGTTCTCGATGCACGCTCCCTCCGATTGGGTGCGCGGGCGGCTCGTGATCCGTGTACGCGCAACCGAACCGATACTGGCCAGGGCTTCGCCCCGGAAGCCAAGCGAAGCGATGTGGAGCAGATCGTCTACGCGATCGAGCTTGGACGTGGCGTGTCTCCGAAAGACCGCCTGCAGATCGGCCGGCGTCATGCCGTCTCCGTCGTCGACGACCTTGATCAGTTTCTTGCCCCCTGCTTCGAGCGTGATCTCGATCGACGTGGCCCCGGCGTCGATGGAGTTCTCCATCAGTTCCTTGACCACCGAGTAGGGACGTTCCACCACTTCACCGGCCGCGATCCGGTCGATGACGTCATCGGGAAGGATGTGAATCATTTTTTCACCTTGTTGGCGCGCGCAATGAGAATGACCGTTTCTTCGAGAACAGTTCCGGGATCCTGTCCCATCCGCCGGATTCTGCGCTCGGCAGAGAGGATCGTGCGGTGAAGATCGAGATACTTGGGCGCCGTGAAGGTGCGCGCATAGCGTTTGATCTTCTTGAAGTAGAAGGGAGACTTGACTGCAATCGCCTCCTGGATCTCCTTGTCGCTCTTGGCTTCGTGCTCGAGAACAAGGGTGGCCGCCGCCAGGCGGATCCTGCTGCGGAAGATGGAGAGCAGGATCGCCGCAATCCCCGGAATGTCGGTGACCAGCGAGCCGCCCGTCGATCGGAGGCCGTTCCTGGCGATCACCTTGAGTGTTGTGAGCGCCTCGTCGGGCCGTCCCTCTTCGATCTGCTCCCAGAGATCGAAGGGCGTGTGGAGCGCGCTCATTCCGGTCGACTCCTCGATATCGGCGACCGTGACAGCTCCCTTGCCGGAGCTGGAGAGTTTCAGCTTCCCGAGCTCCGAATCGATGACGAAGAGGTTGTTTCCAGTGAGCGACGTGAGGAAGGCGGCCGCTTCCGGATCGAGGCGGAGGCCCTCTTCGCGCGCGCGCGCCACGGTCCAGCTCGCCAGTTCGGAGAGCCCACCGCCGCGTGATGTCTCGCGGAAAAAGGCCTGCTGGCTGTAGAGGCGGCGGCACTCGACGATGGCGCCTTCTTTCTTGAGGCGACGCGCCAGTGTCGTCCTCCCGTCGATCGAGTCGGCGAAGAAGCAGAGGGTGTTTCCCGGCGGAGCGACATCGAGAAGCTCGGCGAGCGCCTTTGCCCCGCCCTTGAGAAGGGGCTTGGCCTCACGCGCCACGATCAGCTTCCGAGAGGCGAATAGCCCCGGCGTCTGCAGCTCAGACAGGAGACGATTCGCCTCGGCCTTCTCCTTCTCTCCCGGAAGAGTCTCCCAGAAGATGGTCTGCAGATCGGGACAGTCAGCCTCGAGCGACTCCGTCAACGCCTTGAGTACTTCTTCCTTGAAGAAATACTCGTCCCCGGCACAGACGATCAGAAGAGGCGGAGTGCCCTTGCCCAGATTGCGTATGAATGCGTCAGGCTTCATTCCGTAAAAGTGTTTCCAACGGTCCCGTTGATTGTGTGCGTGTAAGCCGCGTGCGCCATTCGGATGGTTCAGGGGCCTCCCCGCAGCGCGTTCTCGATATCTCTCAGGATATCATAGAATGCGTGGAGGTAGACGGCCACACCAAATCCCCTGAAGATGAAGACAAGACCGAGCGCCAGCCCGGCAACGAGACGGAAGACGAAGACCGGCGCGGTGATCGCCTGGGCGAAGGGTCCGATGTGGTGGTAAAGCGAAAAAAGCACGGAAGAGACAACAAGAGCCACAGCGGCCGCCAGCCCGATAGGGATTTGAAAGAGATGCCGGCAGATGGCAAAGAGACCCCCGAGGAGGAGGAACCGAAAGACGATCTCCTCGTACACGCCGGCGCCGACGGAAAGCAGAATCGACGAACTCAGCTCTTTGGCGCTGGTCAGGTCGTACTGCAGAAGCAGCCCCCCGATCAGGCACGAAAGCAGCGGCCCGAGGAGCAGGGCGAGCACGAGGCTCTCGAGCAGTATTGTGAAGAAGATGGTGACGAAAGGCCGATCATGGGAGGCGTTCTTCACGAAGCAGGCCACAATGAGCAGTGCCAGAAGCCAGTGGAAATAGCGGGCGTACTGCCCCCCCATCAGCCAGTAGAAATCCTTCAGGATCACCTCGGCCGCGTTGCGCAGATCGACCCCCGACAGCCGGATTCCGATCTCGTAAACGATCAGCAATGGCAAGATAAGAAATAGGTTGAGAGAAATGGAATAGCGGCCGGCAAACATTTCTTGCCAGCCGCCATTTGGTGCTGCTCTGGTCAAACCCGGCCCCCTCCCAGTTCGACGGGCTTAGTTCTTGAAGTAGGTCTTGAGTCTCTGCGCCGCGGCGGGAAGACCCGTAATGGTGTCCACCTCGCCGGTAAAAATGTGCAGGACGTCAATGGTCTTCGTGGTCTTGTACGAAACGAAGAGCAGATCAGGGTAGTAGGTCGGCAAGGGCCCCGGGAGATTCCTGATCGGATGTTTGTTGTTGTTCGGGAGCGACAGCGAGGGGTTGTTGCCCACGGCGCCCCAGTTTGTCACGTAAGAGTTGCCGCTGAAGTTCTGGAGCAGCCACGCCTCACGGTTGATATCGGGAAGCGCCACGTCGGACGCTTCCTGGAATCCGGAAAGGAATCCACCCTGCGCGGTCCACTGCGCCGAGATCAGGAAGGCGCGCGAACCAAAGCCAGGTGTTCCACCGATACTGCCCGAGATGGGAGTGATCGGGATCGGGCCCCACGTGCCGTACTGGTCGACGAACATGACACGGCTCACCGCCGCGCCCTCGGACGACGAATGCGCCACGAAGACACCACCCGTCAGGTTGGTGGCTCCGGTGATGTCGTGGAGGTAGAGCGGGTTGAAGCAGAGACCGCGCGGATTGAGAATTTCGAGGAATTCCTGGCCGCTCTCACCCTGGGAGGGTACGGGGTCGAGGATGTCGTCATAGCCGATTCCGCCCAGGCCGTCAGGCCCCGACTCGAAGATGAGAACATTGTCGGCACCGTGATTCGTGATGTAGGCGTGATAAACACCCGTCCCCCACCCGAAAGCGGTCTGCCTCGGCGCTGCAACCACATCCCAGGGCTTCTTGAGCAGCGCGGTGACGGTCTTGCGGACCGAGTTCGTGGCCGGGTTGATGATCGACATCGTGTTCGAGCCGTAGTTGCAGACCAGCACGTCCTCGTAGTCGGGCTGGACGCAAATTCCCTTGGGCTGTCCGCCCACGGGGATGGTGGCTCTCATGTAAAGAAATTCGGGCGAGCGCGGGTTCACGTTGTAAACGCTCACCGATCGGGAAGCCCCGTTGGTCACGTAGAGAGTTTTGAGATCAGGCGTGACAGCAACTTGATCAGGGCCACTGATCCCGTAGTTAATAGTGGTGATCAGACCCATGGTGTTGGAATTGAGCACCTTGACCTCATTGTCCCTCTTGTCGACGGCAAAGAGGAAATTTCCGATCTGTTGGCGGCTGGCGTAGCTGTAACCCATGCCAAAGGTACATGATTCAGCCAGAGGGCCGTCGTGGAGATAGGTACCCAGCGCCCAGGGTCCGAGACCCGGCGCGTTGGGCGGGAAAGGCTTGTCAGCGCCGCCTGAGAGCCCCGCAGGATCGAGGTGGACCCACTGCCGGGGACCGGTCAGGAGGAATGGTGTCAGGTCGGGCGGAAAGACTTCCTTGCCCATGATCACGAACGCGCCTTGCTGGAGGATCTGATAGTCGTCGAGAATCACGTCGACAGGCCGCATACCGAGCGGAACGGTCAGAGGCGGCGGATTGGGTGTGGGCGGCGAGCTGATCATGTTGTTCAGGAAGTTGCCGGCCGCCGCAACGTAGATGAGGTCGAGGTGGAGCTGATCGGTGGCGTAAGGATTGGATCTGTCGAAATAGATCGTATCGAGAAATTCGCCCACCTCGATATCGTTGATATTGACGGTGGTGGTCGAGCTCGGATCGGGATAGAGCTGACCCGAACCGTAGGAGTCGCGCACGAGCGCGTCCTTGGACGGATCGAGATCACGGAACCACCCCGAAGATCCCTCGTTCAGGCCCGGAATGGGCGTATCGTCACCCACGCCAACGGGAAAGCGGAAACCGTTGCTCACCGACGGGTTGAGCATGCCGTTTCCATAGGGACTGTAGACCGAAGTCGCCGTGATCCACATGTTCGGTCCCGAACCGGGCGTGTTGGTATTGAAGCCCGATCCGTTGAGATCGATGGCGCCGACACCCGACGTTCCCATGGTGTAGTAGATCACATTGGGCGCCACGGGTGCGTTCACGTAACGTTCGCCGAGGAGCACGGAGAAGGTCTTGGTGTAGCTCGTACCGCTGTTGAAGAATCTTTCGCCGTGAAATCCAGCGGGGCAGAGGTTCTGAGGGGTGCCGTTCAGAATTCCGCCAGTCAGAGTGTTCTTCGTGAATTCGTGGACGGCAACTTCGATCCGCATGCGGATCGAGCCCGTGGGCGCCTCGGCGCTCTCGCCGGGAATATTATCACCCGACCAGTCTGTCGACGAGCCGGGAAGACTGATGATCGGATTGATGATGTACTTGGCCAGGTTGTTCTGAGAAAGAGGAGTCACCCTGATCGGAATCGGTGTCTGGACGTTGCGCGAATTGCCGTCCGTATCGAGAAAGAACGCTCTCACGGCAATGTTGGTGCAGATCGGCTGAATGGGCGGCGGGTTTGCGCCGCAGTCGGAGCTCGGAGTCCATTCAGACGCCTGCGGGTTGGGGATCGGTTTCATGTTGCCCGTGAAGGGGGCTTTGTTGAAGACGATCGACCGACCCACTGTCTCGGGAACGACGGGCTTGTTGAAGATGACCTGAAACTTGACATCCGTGGGTACCACGTCGCTATTCAGGGGGAGGCCTGTACTGTCCTTCCACTGGTCCTGAAGGTTCTGGCCCGTGATCGGATGGAGCACGTACTCGTTGGGAATGATCTCGGTGACCTTCACGCACGCATCGTCATCATCGATGAGGAGTCCCGAACGGCGAAGGAGATGTTTGGAATCGATGGTGACCTCAGTGCCCTTGCGGCTGCTGATCGTACCGATTCTCAGGTACATCTCCTTGTTGTTCCACTGCCCACTGATTGCATCGGTCCCGGTGAAGGCGACCTCGTTGCCCCCGGTGGGATCGGGAATACCGGGCTTGATAGCCGGGATTGTCTGCGTGTTGGCGATAAAAACGAGTGTCTTTGTCGACTGTATTGCGCCGTCGGGCCAGTTCGAGAGCGGATCGGTCGGATCGTAAAAGGTGCCGTTGGCGTCGCGGCCGTTGAGAAACACAGAGCAGTAGACCGCAGCGCCCGCTTCGTCGGTGAGTGTGATCTCGCCCTTGAGGAAGTTGTTGGTCACGTTGAGGAGATCGAAAACGGAATCCCTGTCTATCTCAAAGGGAAAGATGACCTGAAACCACTGGGTGGCATCGGTCGACGGCGTGCCCGCGGCGTCGGCGTATTCGGGCATCGTGTCAGGCCAGTTGGCCTTGTCGTTCAGCCAGATCTTGGCATCGTCGTAGTGATCGCGCTGCGAGGTATCGTGAGACTGGCAGGCGGCGATGTCCTCACGGAAATCGTTGTTGGCGGCATTGCCGAAGCTCTCGAAGGAATTGATTTGGGTGTCGAGCTTGCCGTCCCCGTCAGTGTCGCACAAACCCGCTTTGATGTCGCCCTTCGGATAGAACTGCCTGCGTATTCCCCCGGCTGTCTTGTTTCCGGTCACGTAGACCGGAGGGGCCTCCCTGTAGAGGTCAAGACTGCGGCCGTTGAAGGCGTCGATGATCTCGTCGAGATCGTCTCCCGACGAACCACCACCGCATCCGGGGAAGAGGCACAAGGCCATGAGGAACATAATCGAAGGTAGAATGAAGAGTCCGAGGCGCTTGAGCGTGATGAAACTCATGGAGATTCTCCTGTCACTGTCTCAGATCACTCTTTGAGATCGAACGATAGATACAGACTTTTAAACTTTTATCCAGGTGCAAAGGTCATGCCATCAAAACCAGCATGCCTACCACTGAATTTAAAGAACTTAGGGCGACTTTTCTCCCTGCTTCGTCTCCACGCTGAGCGATCGCACACACAAATTGTGCGGTTGCGCACAGTGAAGGTTTCGCGCCATCAGCCTGGCGCGCTCTCGGGCGGAGAGAGAGATCATAAAGGGCACTATCGTAAGAATGGAATAAGTTTATGTCAAATGATCTCTTCAATATAAAAAAAACAAAAGAACCGGAAAGGAGGACACGCCCATCGCGGTTTTTGTTTTAATAGGCGCATTCAGGCCGAGGAGAAACGCTTGGGGCCTCATAATTTTAAAAATATCGTCAAAACCGGACGTTCTTGATGGCGGAAAAGAAGGATAATAAGTTTGTCTTCAAGGAGTTATCTAAAAGAAACCTCCTCGACCACGATTTAAGGCCCCGTTCCTTCAGCGAGTTCATCGGCCAAGAGCGTGTAAAAACCAACCTTCAGATTTTTCTCAAGGCAACCAAGATGCGCGAGGAGCCGCTCGACCATGTCCTGCTCCTCGGCATGCCCGGACTGGGAAAAACCACACTCAGCCATATCATCGCCAACGAAATGCAGGTCGAGATGAAAACAACCTCGGGCCCCGCCCTGGAGAAAGCCGGAGATCTGGTCGGTCTCTTGAGCAACCTCAAGAGGGGCGATGTGCTCTTCATAGACGAGGTTCACAGGCTCTCGCGCAACGTGGAGGAGTACCTCTACTCGGCCATGGAAGACAGCGCCGTCGATCTCATTCTCGACCAGGGGCCGGCGGCGCGATCGGTGCGCGTTCACCTGCAGCGGTTCACGCTCATCGCGGCCACGACGCGAGAGGGTCTTCTGTCGGCGCCCTTCCGGAGTCGGTTCGGCGTTCTCGAAAAGCTGGAGCTCTATCCCGACGAGGAGCTGGCGCCGATACTCGAACGCTCGGCGGGCATCCTCGATATGCAGATCACCGAGGAGTCGATCAGTCTGCTCGCGTCCCGATCGCGCGGGGTGCCGCGGATCGCCAACCGGCTGCTCCGCCGTATCCGTGACCTGACGCAGGTCAAGAACAAAGCCGAGGTGACCAAGGAGATCGTTGACGAAGGTCTCGCCATGATGGGGATCGACAGCGCCGGTCTCGTCTCCACGGACAGACATATCCTCTCAGCCGTGTCCAAGGGAGAGGGAGAACCGGTCGGTCTCAAAACCATCGCGGTCAGCGTGGGCGAAGACGAGGGCACGATCGAGGAGGTTTACGAACCCTACCTGATCCGGAAAGGCTTCCTGGTCAAGACCCCGCGCGGCCGCAAAGTCACGGGGCCGGGCATGAAGCACCTCAGCCGGAATGCTGACGCGCCAGGCACCGATTTGACTTATTTCAAAGGGCTTTTCTCATGATTCGTGGATGACAGGGTAATGACGAAAAGCACCTTCAAGAAACGTCTGCTCCTCGGCCTGCTGTTCATCCTCATCCCCTTTGTGGTCCACACGATCGTCACGTCGATTCTCGTCGACAGCGAGCGACCGGCGCCCTCCGGTTTTCTCGTCAAGGTCCTTCTCGACTCGAGCAACGACGATGACGGCGTTCACTTTGCCGTCGACGGAGCGTACAGGATTTTCGCGGGCCCACAGCGCCGCGACTACGACGACGCCGGTTTCCTCGCCTATGGGTATCGCCTCGGCAAAGCGGACGCCGCCTCTATTGCCGATGGCCGGATCGCGATCAACAACGACACCGTTCTCGACGGGGACGCCTTCTGTTTCGTTCCGGAGAAGGTCGGAGCGCTCCGCGTCGGCCGGAACAACTATCCCGGAGTTCTCGTGATCGAGCGGAATTCTCGGGGCGGGTTGCGGCTCGTCAACCTCCTCGACATCGAGGAGTATCTCACTGGCGTGCTCTTCAGCGAGATGCCGTCGAAATTTCCACTGGAGGCGCTCAAGGCTCAGGCCGTGGCCGCCAGAAGCTATGCCGTCTACATGATGGCCCAGGGTGACGGATTCTTGAGACCGGACGAACGGTCCCAGGTCTACGGCGGATCAGCCGCCATCAACGAAAAGAGCCGCGAGATCGTCAAACAGACAGCGGGCGAAATCCTAACCTGGTCGGGAAAATTGATCCCGGCCTATTACTCGTCCACTTGCGGCGGAATGACGGTGAGGGCCGACGATGTTTTCGCCTTCCCATCGTCCGAGCCGCTCAATCACAACTCCCCCTGCGGATTCTGCTCCGACTCGCCCTTCTTCCACTGGTCGGCGAGTTTCTCGATCGAAGAGGTGGTTGAAAAGTTCGACCTCTCCCGGGTCTGCCGTTATCCCGAGGTGGGCGTCACCGCCACCGACTCGATGCGACGCGCCAAGGAAATCTCCCTTCTTGACAGGCAAGGCAATGTGCTGCGAAGCCTTTCGGCGAGTTCCTTCCGCCGAACGCTCAACCGGGGACTCCCGCTGCGGAGGAGAATGCTCTCCACGCGCATCGATTCGATCGAGACCGTGTCGGGCCGCGTCACGATCGAGGGCGGCGGATTCGGCCACGGAGTGGGGCTCTGCCAGTACGGCGCGCGCGGCCTGGCACGCCGCGGGGACGACTATTGCCGGATCCTCGCCTTCTACTACAAGGAGTGCGAGATCTCCAATCTCAGCGATCTTCAGTTGCCTGGGACAAAGCGTCCATGACAGCGACCCTTGAATTCCAAACACTCGCCCGCGACACGACGACCGCCGCCAGGCGGGGAACGGTCACGGTGAGGGGCCACACCTTTCAAACACCGGCGTTCATGCCCGTGGGAACGGCCGGCTCCGTGAAGGGCGCTTTCCCCAGAGACCTGAAGAGTGCCGGTGTCGAGGTGGTGCTGGCCAACACGTACCACCTCTATCTCAGGCCCGGGCCCGCTATCGTGGCCAAGGCGGGCGGGCTTCATTCTTTCATGGGTTGGGATGGCGCGATTCTCACTGACAGCGGCGGATTCCAGGTCTATTCCCTGAGCGATCTGGCCAGGATCGACGACAGCGGCATGGAGATCAAATCCCACCTCGACGGAACGGTGCACCATTTCAGCCCCGAGAAGGTGATCGCCGTCGAACACGCTCTCGGCAGCGACATCGTCATGGTCTTCGATCAGTGCGTGCCCCACTCGGCGCCGCGCGGGCTCGTGATCGAGGCGCTGGAGCGGACCACGGCGTGGGCGCGGCAGTGCAAGACCGAGCACGAGCGTCTCGAATCGACAGCGGCACTCTTCGGGATTGTCCAGGGCGGCATGGACGCGGCGCTGAGACAGAGGAGCGCCGAGGAAATCTGCACCATCGGCTTCGACGGGTACGCTGTTGGCGGCCTCAGCGTTGGCGAGGACAAGACCACCATGCACGACGTCCTCTCCTCCACGATACCCCATCTCCCCACCGACCGGCCGCGCTACCTGATGGGTGTCGGACCGCCCGACGACATCGTCAATGCAGTGGCTGCCGGCATCGACATGTTCGACTGTGTCATTGCCACGCGCAACGCGCGGAACGCAACGCTTTTCACGAGCGAGGGGCAGCTCAAGTTAAGGAATTCGTCCCTCAAGGATGACATGGGCCCTCTCGATCCAGCCTGCGGCTGCATGGCGTGCCGCCAGTTCACGAGAGCCTACGTGCGCCATCTCTTCAATGCCCGCGAGATGCTCGGCCCCATGCTGGCCACTCTTCACAACCTGTTCTACTTTCAGGAATTGATGCGCGCGGCGCGCACCGCGATCGAGGCTGGGACCTTCGCCGGTTTCAGAGACGAAATCGTGAAGAGACATGGCCCTTCGGGCGGTCGGGCCGTGAGCTCGACTACCTGAGAATCTCGATCCGCTCCACCACCATGCTCGGCAGTTCGCCGGTGACCATCTTGCCGACCGCTCCCCGAACGGCGATCCGTTTGCCGTGGAAATCCTTGAGCCGATAGCGGCGGTCGGGGCAGCTGATCGTATACAGGGGAGAATCCTTGAATTTCCCCCCTCGCAGAATGATCCGCGATCCTGAGGCGTCGACGCGCCCCAACAGGACGAGCCCCTTGCGGGCGACGGGTAAAGGAAGGGAGACCTTTTTTTCTCCAGTCCCGGCTATTTCTTTTTCCTCCATCTTGCGCAGTTCGCGCCGCCACTCTTCCTCGCGCAGGCGCATCCGTTTTTCCCGTTCCTTGAAGTCGTCCTTGAGTTTGCTCTGCGCCAGGAGCGTATCGATTTCCCTGATCCGCGAGAGTGAAACAGTCTTGACCAGCTCGTCTGACACGGCCTCGGCAATGGCGTGGTATTCGGCCCTGACATCATCGAGCCGCTTGCCGTCGAAATTCTTGTTCGCGCTTTCTTCCAGCGCGCGGAACCTGACACGCAGCTTGGCGTCACTATCATCGAGAGCCTTCTTCTCCCGAATGTTGCCGAAATGTTCCTCCCATGCGCGACGTCCCTGGGAGCGCTGCTGGGCGAGCTCGTCGAGGATCTCGGCAGTCCCCGGGACGGGAGCGACCTCGGTCTTGAGAACATAGACATAGGCCTCGGGAGGGGCTTCGACCTTGACCCATTCTCCGTTGCGTTCCCAGACACGCAGAGTGTACCCGCTGTTGATCTGGAAAATCGGATAGTCGCCCTTGGTGGACGGGATCGATCTGAGATTCACCCGGTTACCCGTGACCGTGCCGAGCATCTCGTCATTGAAGATGATGAAGTCGGTATGGATGAAGCAGGAGAATCCATCGGGCACGCAAACGCGAAAGTAGTTGCCCTTCTCGCCGATGATCTCGAGCAGCGATCCGGACTCGGCCCGTTTGATCTTCTTGTAGTTCGTGCTCGGACCGCTCCAGAGGTCCTGGTCGGAAAGCAGTCTGCAGAGTCCGATCACGTCGACCGGTTCATTGTCCTGAGCAGACGCATCATGCAAAAAAGCCGCGGCAGGGATCGCTGCGGCCAGACATAGGAGCGTGAAAAGCTTCATTTCAGGGCCTCCCCACAGGAATTCATCGAACAACAGCCATCGCCTCAATGATAACCGGTCCGGGCCCGATCGCCAACAGGTCTTCGGGAGTGATCCGTTGCGCGCGGTCGACGGGGCCTATCCGAGCTCGGCATCGAGCATCTTCTGGATCGTTCTCAGAGGGAGATTTCTCTCGCGCGCCAGGCGGGCGAGATCCTCGTACTCGACGGCGATTCTTTCCGTTCCACCCGGTAGCGACGAGCGCTTGATGCGCACGGGACCGAGCGATGTGTCGGCGCTCTCCTCCGTCCGGGGCGCCACCAGCCGCCCGATCCGGCTGATCCGGATTCCCAGTGTGCCTGTCTCCACGGCCAGTGCACGATAGACGCCATCAAAAGCACTATCCGCGCAAAGGGCCGACACCTGCAGCGCAGGCCGATTTTTTTTCATCTGGATCGGGGTGAAAAAGACATCGACGGCGCCGGCCGCAAAGCACTGTTCCATGAGAAAGCCCGCGGTCTGACCCGTGACATCGTCGACATTGGTCTCGAGGAGAATGATCTCCTCCGCCTCAGCCTCTCCCGGCGCGGTGGCGATAATGGCGCGCAGGGCATTGGGCAGACCGCCCGACTGGCGCGAACCGAAGCCGTAGCCCACCTTCTCGGGCACCATGCTCAACTTCGTCCCCATCGTGTGGGACACTGTGGTAAGAATGGCCGCGCCAGTCGGTGTGGTCCGCTCCCCCTCGAGATCGGTGAAGCGCACGGGGAATCCCTCGGCGAGACGGGCCACGGCCGGGACTGGAACAGGCAGAGTGCCGTGGCGGCATTCCACGGATCCTCGACCGAAACAGAGTGCGGATGAGTAGACCCGCTCGATACCGAGCAGCCGGAGCCCCGCTGCAGCGCCGACCACGTCGACAATCGCATCGAGCGCGCCTGCCTCGTGAAAATGGATCTTGTCGACCGGAATACCGTGAACGGCCGCCTCAGCCACGGCCAGACGCTCGAACACGCGGCACGCCATGGTCTGAACGGTCTCGTCGAGGTTCGACGAGCGAATGATATCGACGATGTCGAGCAGGTGGCGGTGCGCGCCCTGTTCGTCGACTTTGACATGGGCGCGCGTGCCCGACAGGCCTCCGGCTCCGGTGATCTTCTCGAAGGAGAGGTCGATCCCTTTCACGCTTAGCTTGTCGATTTCGGCGCCGAGGTCCTGAGGACGAAGCCCGGCATCAACGAGAGCGCCGAGAATCATGTCCCCGGCAACACCCGAGAAACAGTCGAAATAGAGAATTTTCATGCCACGAAACCTCGATTCGCCTCTCCTCTTTCCTCGCGACGGCCAGCGACCATCGCACCGCTCAGTTTGACTTCTCCCTTGGCTTGAATCAAGTCCCAGCCTCTGCGCACCAGGCTGGACGGCTCCCCGTCGAGCTTGAAATCGTCGCCCAAATCAGGTGCAAAAGAAAAAGGTCCAAACATTTTTGCCTGTTTTGACGAACTTTATATGATATTGAAAGTTGTAGAGATAACGGAGACGTTGAGATCGGCTGGCGGCGATCAGTGTTCTCCCACCGAATCGCGTTGCGGCCGAACGACGTCTCATTCCGACGGCGTTGCGAAGGGCGGATCAAACACAGGAGGGGTTTCATGTGGCCTAAAATATTAATCTCGATTGCGTTGATCACACTGATCGTTCTGCCCACGAGCGATCTTTTTGCCCACGGCGGCCGCTTCAAGGCGCCTGTCGCCGGGACCACCCCGGGCGATTCGGCCGATGGCGGCTCGTCGTTTTCGAGCGCTGTCCAGAAGGGATTCTCCTTTCCGGGCGGCGGTCCGCAGGTTGCTTTCAGAGAGACGATGTGGGAATACTGGTGGGATTTTCACCACGAACCACTCCTCGGTCTTAGAAAATCTCTTTTCTCACGAACCCCGTCGGCCGGAGTGATCGACTTTCCCTTTGAGAAGATCACGTCCGCCGAGAAGCGGACCAAGGTCGTCAATAAACTGCGGACCCTTCTTCGGGCCAAGGAACAATCGATCCGCGCCGCCGCGGTCGTGGCTCTCGCACGGACGCGCGAAGAGACCGTTGTTCCCTTCATCGAGATGACCTACGGAAGCGACAAGAGCACCCATGTCCGCACCATGGCGGTTCTGGCGCTCGGGATCACCCGCAACAAGCGCGCCGTCAAGATCCTCGAATCGATCATGAACGACGATTCTGAACTGACCGAGCTCCGTCTTTTCGCCGCCGTCTCTCTCGGACTGATCGGCGGCGAGGACGTGGCCGTTGTGCTGCGGCCCTATCTCGATGCCAAGGGATTCAAGAAACTCGAGAGGGATCTCCGTCGCGGCGTGGCCTTTGCCGCCGGGCTCACCCTCGACCCCACCCTCGCGCCGATGGTGAGCTCGCTCCTCGCCAACAAGGTCGACAATGACTGGATCACCGAGTCTTTTCTCGTCCTGAGTCTCGGCCGCCTCGGATACAGAGCGGCCAATCCCATTCTTATCGAATACCTCGACAAGGGACGGGTTCAGGTGAGGCGGTCGGCGGCCATCTCGCTCGGCGTCACGGCCTCGCCCTCTGACAAGGACGTGATCCAGGCGCTCCAGAAGGCCGCCGACTCCGACGCCGACCTCATGGTCAAGAACTTCTGCCATATCGCGCTCGGCAAGGTGGGCGGCCCCGAGGCAGAGAAGTATCTGCTCAAGGTCTTCGGCAGCACCAATTTGACGCGCGTACCCTTCGTGGCGCTCGGCCTTGGGCTCCTTAAAGGCAATCCCAACAACGGCGCCGTGCTTCTCGAAAAGTACAAGGCGATCAGGGACACCAGCACCAGGGCGTCTCTTGCCCTGGCCATGGGACTGCTCCAGTACACACCCGCTCTCGGCGAACTACGCAAGGTGGTCGACAGCAAGACCGATCCCATTCTCCGCAGCTACTGCGCCCAGGCCCTGGGCATGATGCGCGACACTGACTCGATCGAACGGCTCAGAAAAACCTGTTCCGACACCAACGACGTGGAGCTCATCCGCTCGTCGTCAATGGCGCTCGGTCTGATCGGCGACAGCGGGGTCTACGATGTTCTCCTCGACATGATGGATCCGAAGAAATCGAGCGTGATCCGCTCATCGGCAGCCTATTGCATGGGACTCGTCTGCGACCGCAAGGCGATCGCCAGTCTCGTCGACCTGGCTTACGACGACGAGATCCCCTCGGAGATCAGATCCTACGCGGTCACCGCACTCGGCCTCTTGGGAGACGAAAGCCCCACACCGGTCGTCTCTCTGATCACACGAGACAACAACTACACCATCATGGAAACGAACCTCTACGAGCTGTTCAACATCAACTGAGAATTCAGGGCCGGCTTCCGGAATGGGTCAGACTCTTGCCGTGGCAACGACTTCGTCGCCCGTGCCGGCTTTGAAATACTCGGCCGCGTTGCGTTCGCGGAGGGCGATTTCGAGGAGGCCGAAGGAGTTGATCAACGCCAACGGCTCGCCGCGCCTCGTCTCCTCGTAGGTCTGTCTGGGCTCGCCGAGTGCGGTTCCCTTGAGGTAGATGCGCGGCGACGGACCGAGCTTATCGAGAAGGTCGGCCTTGATGTTGGTGACGAGGTTTCCGAAGACGTCGACGTAGATCACACTGCCCTCGATCGTCTCACCATCGAGGACAGGCTCGGGCCAGGACAGGGTCACCGGGTCGACCACGGCCGGCCCGACCTCCCTTGGATCGAGCCCCGTGCAGAGCCGCGCCGCGAGGGGTGCAAAGATGTCGCGCCCATGAAAGGTACGCGAGATGCGGTCGGGAAGGAATTCACTCTTCTCCACGCTCAAGACCGTGCTCGCTCTATCGAAGAGTTGCGTGAGCAGGCCGTTGTCGGGTGCGAGGAATCGCTGGCCGCTCTTCTCGAGATAGATGATCCGGCGCACGCCGCCCACGCCGGGATCGACCACCGCAACATGCAGCGTCCCTCGAGGAAAATAGGAATGGGCGCCCTGCAGAACAAAGCCTGCTTCGAGCACGGAAAAGGAAGTGATCGCGTGCGTGAGATCGACGATCGTCAGGTCGGCGCAGATGGCGAGCATGACGCCCTTCATCGTTCCCACGTAGGGATCCTGATAGCCAAAATCTGTTGTAAGAGTGACGATCCGGTTCGCAGGGTCAACCAAGTCCGGCCTCCCCGGCCAGTTCGGCCGCTCTGAAAGAGGAACGCACAAAGGGCCCCGACGCCACGGCGCGGAATCCACACTCGCGCGCCCAGGCAGCCACGGCGTCAAATCGTTCGGGCGGGACGTAATCAAAGACCTCGATACAGCCTTCGGCCGGTTTGAGATACTGACCGATGGTGACGATCGCCACGCCCGCCCTATCGAGATCGGCGAGGAGGGCGCGCACATCGTCGTCCTTCTCTCCCAGTCCGAGCATGAAGCCCGACTTCACCGGGATGCGCCGCCGCTGCGCGGCGTGGCTCAGAACGCTGAGCGAGCGATCGTAATCCGCACCGGGCCGCACCGATTGGTAGAGCGCCGGAACGGTTTCCACGTTGTGGTTGAAAACGGTCGGCAACCGATCGAGCACCGCGTCGACAGCGGCCAGATCTCCCTGAAAGTCCGGTACGAGAAGCTCGATCCGCGCCCCGGGAAGCCGCGCCTTGATCGCGTCTGTCACCGCCACAAAGTGGCCCGCTCCCCCATCGGGCAGATCGTCGCGCGTCACCGACGTGACCACCACGTAGGAGAGGCCCATTTCTTCCGCCGCCCGCGCCAGCCGCTCGGGTTCGCCCTTGTCGAGCGGCTCGGGCCGACGCCCCGGAATGGAGCAGAACCGGCACTGTCGGGTGCACACGTCGCCCATGATGAGAAATGTGGCGGTGCCTTCCTGATAACAGTCATTCCTGTTGGGACAGCGCGCCCCGCGGCAGACCGTGTTCAGAGCGTGCCCCTTTAAAATCTTCTCGACGCGGCGTATGCCGTCGCCGCGGGGGAGACTCTTCTTGAGCCATGCCGGCTTGCGGCGTTGTGGTTTATTCATCCTGGTAATTTAGCACGAAATCCGTTCGGCTGCCCTGTCCCGTTCGCGAAATTTCCAGCCGCGCTCCGATCCGTTCCTTCAATTCGGGAACGTGCGAGATGATCCCCACGAGCCGCCCCCCTTCCTGAAGGTCCTCGAGTGCGCTGATCGCCAGAGCGAGCGACTCCTCGTCGAGGGTGCCGAATCCTTCGTCGACGAAGATCGTTTCCAGATGAATGCCGCCCGAAAAGGATTGCACCACGTCGGCCAGGCCCAATGCGAGACTGAGCGCGGCCAGAAAGCTCTCTCCGCCCGAAAGCGTCGCGACCGGCCTTGTTCGGCCCGTCCAGGCGTCAAAGACTTCCAGCTCGAGGCCACCCGCCTTGCGCTGATCGCCGTGTCCCTCGAACCTGTTCAGCGCGAAACGTCCCCGGCTCATGGCCAGCAGCCTGCGCGTGGCGCTCCGCGTGGCTTCTTCGAAGAGGGCGGCCAGCACGTAGCGCTCCAGGGTGAGCTTTTGCTCGTTGCGGCCGCAGGCTGCGTCGGCCAGGGTTCCGACCACCTCGTAGCGTCGATCGAGGTTGTCCATGGTCCCCTCGATTTTCTTGAGAGATGCGAGCTGTCGTGTGTCGCGATCGACCTTCTCGGCGAGTGCCGATTGTTCGCCGAGCGCCTGGAGGAGCACCGCGCGCGCCTCTTCAGATGCTTTTTCCAGCCCGGCGAGATCTGGCGATTCGAGACCTTGACTCGCGGCGGCTCTCTCGGCGGCGATCGTCACGGCAGCGGCCATCTCCTCGCGATACTGTCGAACGTCGTTTTCCATCCCGTCGATTTCTTCCTGATCGCGGCGCGCGTCGTCGAACTCCCCGCGGCTCCCGAATCCTGAAGCGACGATCCTCTCGTCGAGAGCGCGCGCCTGGCGGTCGGCGGCACGCACAGCGTCGCCATGCGCCTCGCTGAGCGCTTGCTGCCTCTGCGCCAGGCCGTGAAGACTCTTTTCCGATTCTCTGAAACTTTTCTCCGCGATGCGGTGAGCGCCGTCGAGTCGTCTTGATTCTTCCTCGGCAGCCGCCACCTGCTCGTCGAGCCTTTCCTCGTTCAGCTCGTCTCCCAGAAGAGCGCGGCGCTCTTCGACCACGGTCGCCGCAATGGCCAGTTTCTTGTCCACGTCGACGAGCTCGGCGCCAAGCGCGGCGAGGGAACGGCCGCTCTTGTCCGCCTCCTTTTCGAGAGTCTCGACCCGCGCCTCCACTGAAATGGATCGCTCTTCGGCGGCGGCCGCCTCCGCGGCCTCGTCCCTCGCCTTGCTCAGTTCCCGGTCCAGCTCCTGGAGAGACATCTCTTTTCTCTGTCCCAGTTCGTCTTCGAGGGCACGGCGTGCGCCGTCCTTGACCGAGCAGAGAGCGATCAGCTCCTGCACCTCGTCGCGCACCGCCTCGCGAAACTCATCGAGCCGCACCACGCGGCGCTGTACGAGACGGGCGTCCTCGTCAGACGGAACAGCATGGCCTGATTGTGCCGGCGAGGGATGAGACTCCGATCCGCATACAGGACAGGGTTCGTCCGGCTGCAGCCCGAGTGCGAGACGGTGAGCGAGTTCCCTTTCGCGCAGACCGTTCAGCGCGTCTCGGCGGGCGCGCGCCCTCTGGAGGAGCGACTCCACTCTGCGCGCCTTCTGTTGTGCCCGGGTCAGATCTTCTTTCGAGCGGCGTGACTCCTCATCGAGCGTCTGCAGCCTGCGGAGCCTGTTCAGCTCGTTCTCCAGGGCATCGCGCGCGCCGCGCACCGCGTCGGCGCGGCGGGCCAGATCCCGGAGGTTGGCGAGTTCTTTCGCGGAGGCGTCGAGACGGGTGCGCGCATTGTCAAGAGCACTGGCCGCATCGCGCTCGCGATCGAGGAGTTCGGCCCGCGATCTGCTGAGTGCCTCCTGGTCCTTTCGCGCCTGGTCGAGCGAGTGGGCTCTCGTCCGAAACTCCTTGAGGCGCCTCACACGTTCGCCGGCCGCATCCCGTCTTTCGAGTCCTGCCAGGCTTTTCGCCAGGGCGCGCGCGCAGGCTTGGTGCTCGGTCTCGGCCGCGGCTCGGTTGGTGACGACCTCGTCGAGCCTTGTCTTTTTCTCGTCACGTTCACTTTCGCGCGAGAGGAGTTCGGCTTCCAGATCGGCCAGGCCGAGCACGCGCCGGGCCAGGTCGGCCTCTCGCTCGCGAGCATCGATGGCCTCTGCTCTGGCGCGGAGCTCCTCGACGGTCCTGCGCGCCTCGCGCGCCTCGCGCAGCAGACGATCGTCTTCCCGACCCTTCTTCAAGATGCTCAGTGCGTGCTCCTCGAGTTTGGACGCGGCCGCGCGCCTCTGTCCGGCGGTCGAAAGGTCGTCTTTTCGTTGAGCCGCGGAGCTCTCGAGAGCGGCGAGAGACTCGACCTCCGCCTGTTCGAGCAGCGTGTCCCTCCGTCCCTTCTCGTAATTGTATCCGTCCTTGAGCTCTCTGGCCGCTTTGGACAGGGCCTCCTCGATCTGCCGATAGAGGCGCGTGTTGAAAAGGACCGCCAGGATCTCCTGCCGCTCGCGCGATTCGGCGCTCAGCAACCGTCGGAACTCCCCCTGGGGAAGAACAACAACCTGCCGAAACTGCTCGCATCGGAAGCCGATCATCTCCTCCACGCCGGCGGTCACATCTTTCCAGCCCGAGGCGATGAGCTCCCAGTCCTCTTTGAGCTTGTGGAGCTCGGCCCTGGGTGGAACTGGGATCATCCCCTCCCCCCGTTTCCTGGGACGCTCCTGGCGCGGATGGCGCCAGACCCTGAATCTCTCCCGGCCAAGGGCGAATTCGAAAGTCACTTCCGTTGCTGTCTGCGCGTCGGCGTGATCGCTTCGGATCGCCCTGTCGCGCCGTTCGGCTCCCGAGGACTGCCCATAGAGCGCAAAGCAGATCGCGTCAAGAATGATCGTCTTGCCGCCCCCCGTGGGACCATGGATCAGAAAGAGCCTGCGTCCGGCAAGGCGCGAAAAGTCGATCTCTTCCCGTTCCGCGTAGGGGCCGAAAGCGCTCATGGAAAGCTTGAGAGGCTTCATGAGACCGCCTCCCTCTCGGCACGGCGCAGAGCGTCGAGAAGAGCTTTGAATTCCTCGCACTCTCCATCGGTCAGATCGTTCCCCGTTGTTTCCTTGAAGAAGGAAGAGAACATCTCTTCCTCGGTCCTGTTGAGGCGGTCTTGGAGACGGGAGATTTCGTCAGGATCGTCGGACCTGAGCGGACGCTCGATGTGAAGCACGTTGGGATAGACGTGGCGCAGCTTCCCCATGAGATCGAGCTGTGCGCCCCGATCCTCGACAGTGACCATCAGGTAGTCGGCGCTTTTCGCGGCATCCGCGCGCTTCGCGGCATCCGCTGCCGGCGAATCCTCTTCATCCTCTATAAGTTCGGCGAGGCAGCCGCTGATCTGCCTCACATCGTGAAGAGGTTGCAGACCGACCGACTCGATCGTCACACCGCCATGGGCGTCGATTTCCACGATGTCGACCGACTTTGCATGGGACGCTTCTGAAAATGAATACTTGAGGAGCGATCCCGAATACCTGATCCGGTTCTTTTCGATCGACTGGGGCTTGTGGAGGTGGCCGAGAGCCACGTAGTCGAAACCGTCAAAGAGAGCGGCCGACACCTGCGCGCTGCCGCCAACCATGAGAGGCCGCTCCGAATCGGACGACTCGGCACCGGTCACGAAGGCATGGACCAGAGCCACCGAGCGGCAACCGTCCGGAATCCGGGTGCGCATCCTCGCGATGATCGCTGCCAGCGCGGTCTGGTGGTCGTTGACGGAATCGTCGCCGAATCTCGCGCGCACCAGAGCGGGCTCACAATAAGGCATGGCGCAAACAGCGACCGGGCCATGATCGTCGTCGAGCATCACGGGCACGGCATCGGGAGCGGCGGTGCCGGAAATGAACAGGTTGCGTTCCCGGAGCAGACCCGATCCGAATTCGAGCCTCTCGGGACTGTCGTGATTTCCCGCGATCAAGAAGACCGGTACGCCGAGCCGGCTAACGATATCCGAGAGGATCCGATTGAGAAGCCGCACCGCGTCGATCGGAGGGATGGCACGATCGTAGACGTCGCCGGCGATCAACACACCGTCGGGCCCGGTCCGTTCCACGAGATCGACGAACTGGTCGAGCACATGTTCCTGGTCGTCGGTGAGATGGCGGCTGAAAAAGATTCGCCCCAGGTGCCAGTCTGCCGTATGGATCAGCCGCATCGATCAGCCTCGATCATCATCCCAGTAAGTGTGTGTCGAACCGTCGGGGGCGGTCACTCGATAGGAGCCGTCGGCATTCCGGCTGACGCCGGCCTGCTCGAGCGACACCTTGCCGAATCCGCCCGGTGTGTCGAGAACATAGTGGGGCAGCGCGTACCCCGGCATCGTACCCCGCAACCTGTTGAACAGCTCGATCCCGCGTCGCAGAGAGATCCTGAAATGGGCCGTCCCCACCGCCTTGTCCGGGTGATGGAGATAGTAAGGCTTGATCCGCGCCTCGGCGAGGCCGAAAAAGAGGTCTCTCAATATCACGGCTCGATCGTTGACTCCCTTGAGCAGGACAGACTGATTCAAGACAGGGATCCCGGCGTCGATCAGTGCGGAGATCCCGGTGCGCGCCCTGTCGGTCAGTTCAACTGGATGGTTGAATTGCGTCACCAGCCAGAGGGGTCGATCGATCGAAGTCAGGGCGCGGCAAAAATCGACAGTCAGCCGGAAGGGATTGACCACGGGAATCCGCGTGTGAATCCTGAGCAATCGCACATGGCCGATCGCGGCCAGTCGTCGGAGGATTTCGAGCAAGGCACTGTCGGAGAGTGTCAGTGGATCGCCGCCGGTGACGATCACCTCCTGAATCCGGCGGTGGGCGGCGATGTATTCCAGTCCCTCTTTGATCGCGCCCACCGAGACCCGGCCGCCGCCCTCGCGGAGGAATCGTTCGCGACGGAAACAGAACCGGCAGTTCACGGCGCACTCCCAGGTGGGCACGAACAAGGCCCGGTCCGCGTAACGATGGATCACGCTCGCTGCGGGACGATGGGCGCGCACCCGATCGCCCACCGGGTCTTCACGATCTCGCCGATTCTCCGTTCTCTCGAGCTCCGTGGGCACCGCCTGCAGGTAGATCGGATCAGTTCGATCGGACGCCTTCATGAGACCCATATAGTAGGGTGTAGCACGCATGGGATAGGGATCGGGCGTACAGACCGCGTTGCGCTCCTGCCAGCGCCAATCGTTCCACTGGGCATCGTCTTCTGATCTGTTCCGTTCGCTGGGCATCGCTTGCTCGATTAGTCGGGAATAGAACCTCGCCCCTTTCCGAAGGGACTCACCCCTTTCCGAAGGGACTCACCCCTTTCCGAAGGGGTCGGACAGCGACGCTATCCTAACGGTTCGGGCACAACTTTTCAAATCGATGCCTTGGAGATAGGTGGAAGAGAATTGGGCTACTCGATATAACCGAGGGCGCGCAGGCGGTTCCGAACCATCTGGACCTCATCGGACGACAGGCTCTCGGGAGTTTCGGTGGGAGAGAGATTTCCCTGCGCGGTCACGTCGCGAATCACGTGAATGACGAACTCGCTCACGCTCCGGAATCCGGTCTCCTTGATCCGATCGGCAACCTGGTCGTACAGCTCGCGGGGAATCTTGATCGTCACCCGGTCCTTTGATTGAACGCGTCGGCCCATGGCGCTGGAAGCTCTCCTTCAAACATCAAGGTGTCTTGCCGTTGGGCAGGAGCAGGTGGCCCATCTCCACGAGATATCCGAGAATTCTCATGGCGCCTTGCTCAGGAGTGAGCGTGCCTGACGGGATGATGATCTCGGGATCCGTGGGCGATTCGTAGGGATCGTCGATTCCGGTGAAGTTCTTGATTTCCCCCCGTCGGGCTTTCTCGTAGAGCCCCTTGGGGTCGCGCTTCTCGCAGACCTCGATCGACGCATCGACAAAAACCTCGAGGAAGCTCAGGCCTGCATTCTCGTGAATCTCGCGCGCAATGGCTCGGTCCTGGCGATAGGGAGAGATGAAACTCGTCATCGTGATGATGCCCGAGTCGGCAAAGAGTTTTGCGACCTCTCCGATACGGCGGATGTTCTCCTCGCGGTCAGCGGCACTGAAGCCGAGATTCTTGTTCAAGCCGTAGCGCACATTGTCGCCGTCGAGCACATAGGCCATCCTGTTTCTCTGGACGAGCGCGTGTTCGAGGGTGAAGGCAAGGGTGCTTTTTCCCGATGCGCTCAATCCTGTGAACCAGATCGTGCAGCCCTTCTGCTGGAGGAGCCGCTCACGAATATCGCGTTTGACATGGCCTTCGTGCCAGGTGATGTTGGTTGCCTTGGTGGTCACTATCCTGCTCTCCCTTAATTCGAGTCCTTTTTTCCGGAGTCCCTCATCGCTTTCGCAAGTCACTTATCGGTAAATACGCCAAAGTTATTGGGTCTCTTTTTGCCAGCCAGCTTATAAAATGTTCTCATTCGGGCGAACAAGAAACACTCTTATTAGAGTCTACAAATACCCCATTTAGAGTCAATAGGTCAGTATAAATATTTTTCAACCGGTGCTCAGAGTGTGCGCGGTCCACGGATTCTATAGCCTTATAGCCATCGATTAAAACAGGAAATCGTACTGGAATTGACTTGATTTTGACCCATCCAACTAGAATGATAAGCGTTTTTCCAGTGTCTCGGAGATTTGAACCTTAGGGCGGGGCAGGTCTCCGGATCAACAGCTCAATTTGCCCTTCCAGGGCTTTCCGGCATAACACTCAGTCTGTTATGCGTGTTGACAGTCTGACAAGTTTGTAACAGCTTGCTGAGGCGTCGATTCAGGCGACGGAAAGATCTTTGGACACCTTTCCCACCTCTCGAATCGCAGGCTCTCGGCAAGTCGCGTACCTTTTCGGGTTCTTTACTTTTCGACTAAGGAGCTTACCAATGGCATTTTCGGTCGACGAATTCATGAACAATGTGGTCGCCAAGAACCCCGCACAGCAGGAGTTCCACCAGGCGGTCCAGGAAGTGATCGAGTCTCTCGCCCTCGTGTTCGAGAGAAATCCCCTCTATCTCGAAACCAAGATTCCCGAGCGGATCGTCGAGCCCGAACGGGTCATCATGTTCCGCGTTCCGTGGGTCGACGACAAGGGCGGGGTCCAGGTCAACAGGGGTTTCCGCATCGAGATGAACTCTTCCCTCGGTCCTTACAAGGGCGGCCTCCGCTTCCACCCGAGTGTCAACCTCGGCATCCTGAAGTTCCTCGCTTTCGAGCAGGCTTTCAAGAACGCCCTCACCACGCTCCCCATGGGCGCCGGCAAGGGCGGCTGCGACTTCGACCCCAAGGGCAAGTCGGACAACGAGGTCATGCATTTTTGCCAGAGCTTCATGACAGAGCTCCAGCGCCACATCGGTCCTGACACCGACGTTCCCGCCGGCGACATCGGCGTGGGCGGCCGCGAGATCGGCTTCATGTTCGGCCAGTACAGGCGCATCCGCAACGAGTTCACCGGCGTTCTCACCGGTAAGGGTCTGGCCTGGGGCGGCAGCCTCATCCGTCCCGAGGCGACCGGCTACGGCCAGGTCTATTTCGCCGACGAAATGCTCAAGGCCAACAACAAGAGCCTCGACGGTCTCACCTGCCTCGTCTCCGGATCGGGCAACGTGGCCCAGTACTGCACCGAGAAGACCCTCGACCTCGGCGGCAAGGTGGTCACCCTTTCCGACTCGGGCGGATTCATCCACGATCCCGATGGAATCGACCGCGAGAAGCTCGCCTGGGTCATGGATCTCAAGAACGTGCGCCGCGGACGGATCAGCGAATACGCCAAGAAGTTCACTGGCGCCACCTATACGGCCATCGACGCCGGCCTCGACCACAACCCGCTCTGGTCGGTCAAAGCCGACGTGGCCTTCCCCAGCGCAACCCAGAACGAGATCAATGGCAACGACGCCCAGAACCTCGTCAAGAACGGCGTCTTCTGCGTTTCCGAGGGTGCCAACATGCCCACCACCCCCGAAGGCGTCAACGTCTTCCTCGAGAACAAGGTTCTCTACGGCCCCGGCAAGGCTGCCAACGCAGGCGGCGTGGCCACCTCGGGCCTCGAGATGAGCCAGAACTCGATGCGTCTCTCCTGGAGCCGCGAGGAAGTGGACAACAAGCTCCACGACATCATGATCAACATCCACGCGAACTGCTACAAGACCGCCGAGGAGTACGGTACGCCGGGTAACTATGTGAACGGCGCCAATATTGCCGGTTTCCTCAAGATCGCCAACGCCATGCTCGATCAGGGCGTTATCTGATAAGACCGGTTCTGAGATTCCAAAACAAAAAAAAGCGGAGAGGCTTGTCCTCTCCGCTTTTTTGTTTACCTACTCGACAATCGAGATTCTTTGTCACGAAATCAGTCAGGGTGCCTGACTCTATTCTCGCAGACTCTTCTCAGCAAAGAGCCTGAAAGCCAATCCATCCAAACCCCGAAGCCGGCAACGATCAAAGAGCGATGAACTTCTCCGTGGCCGAGATGGTCACGCGCTTGATCTGCGGCAGAGGAATAAACTGAAAAACCTTCTCCTTGACCTTCTTGACAGGATCCTTCATGTACTCGGTGATGATCTTGAGCGTATGGTCTTCATAGGAGACCACCTTGGCTTTGTAGGTCTCCACATCGACCTTGTAGCCTGTCAAGGTTCTCACGTAGCTCTGGGTGTTGATGACTGTCACGAGCTGGCCTTCGAGGATGCGAAACGCATCTTCCATCGTTTTGGGATCCATGAAATCCGATCCTTTCTTATTCTTGTGAACACAAAAACCAACAACCACTATATCATGTATAACATGCTGATTTACAGAAAGTTGTAGAGCCCGGCCGTCGGAGTTAACCCAATCTTTATCCTTGCCTGCATAGGGTGTAACACAAATTCTCACCGGCCTTTGGGAGCTTTTGACGCCCAATCGAACACCGATCGAGTTCGGCTCGCTTGCGGCGCAATGTCAAAACAGTGCAACTTACTAAATTGAAAAAAATACTTTCAAGACCTTTTTGCCGGTTAAGTCAATTTTTCCGCTCATCGCCAATTTAATTGCGCTTTAGACTGCCGCCGTTGTCGAGGAGTTCATCGGAGAGTGCTTTGAGTCCTGGCGGGCTGCCCAGTGCGATGAGAAGAGTTCCCTCTCCGATCGTGTAGCTGGGCGGTGGATTCATTCTAATATCGCTCGTTTCGCTCTTGTGGGCGATGATGCTGACGCCATGTTTTTCCCTGATGCGCGATTCGAGGAGTGTTTTTCCAATGAGTGGGGAATCGTCGGGCACGATCAATTCTTCGATCACCAGCGCCTCGTTGCGGCGCGTGGTGGCCATCTCGAAGAAGCTCAGCACGTTCGGCCGCAGCGCAGCCTGGGCAAGACTCCGGCCGCCGATCTCGTAGGGTGAGATCACCTTGTTGGCCCCCGCTCTGAGCATCTTGTCCTCGCAACCGGGATTGTCTGTTCTGCAAATGATATGCAGGTCGGGATTGAGGGCTCTTCCCGTGAGCGCCACGTAAACGTTTCCGGCGTCGCTCGGCAAAACAGCGATCAGGGTCTTGGCCTTCTCGACCCCTGCTCCCTTGAGAACGTCTTCTTCCGTCGCATCGCCGCTGATGTAGCTGTAGTCGAGATCTTTCAAATCATCGAGTACGGACGCTTCTTTCTCGATGACCACGAAGGGCTTCTTTTCACTGGCGATCTCCCGCGAAACGAGGGTTCCCATCCGCCCGAACCCGCAAACAATGATATGATCTTTCAGGGATTTGATCATTCTTTCAGACCTCCGCCTGTCGAAGAAGTCTCTGAGCTGGCCTTCGAGAAGGATTCGCGAGAAGTTACTGATGGCATAGGCCCAGAGCCCGACACCACAAAAGATGAGGAAGATGG
Source organism: uncultured Phycisphaerales bacterium (assembly GCA_964464495.1). GTDB lineage: Bacteria > Planctomycetota > B15-G4 > B15-G4 > CAYZWU01 > CAZUHB01. The sequence goes on along the minus strand of CAYXGI010000030.1, from coordinate 21,837 downwards.
TGAAACAGCGCCCGGCCGTTCCCAAGGTCCCCACTTCCTGGAATCCCACGGTGGTCACGGTGATCACCGTCATGTAGAGCGCGTCGAGAAAGCTCCAGTCCTCGAAAATCCTGTATCCTAAAACGCCCACAAGATGGACCAAGATGACGAGCACCAAGACTGTAAGAGCGCTTGCACGGGTTCGAGAGCGCATTGTGGCTCTCGAAATTTTCCAGTAGACTATCGCCATCAGGGCCGCTTTGCCTCCCCGCGATGATTAATCGCCTTGCCAGTCGCTATTAAAGAGTGCCAAGGCGGTCCCGTCAAACCTTTCCGGTTGTTCTGAGTATCCTCAGACTCTTCTGAGTCATCTCAGACCAAAAGCGCTTGACAAAATCGGAGCCGCTTATTGATTATATGTTGGACAGTCCCCGCCTCGAGAGGATGGGAGCCTCTGTTAAAGACAATATCCGCAATTTCTCATGAGAATTTAGGAGACAGAATCGGATGAGCGAAAAGATGAAAGCCGTCGTCAAGACAAAGCCCGAACTCGGGGCCGAATATATGGAATGCAACATTCCGAAAATCGCCGACGACCAGGTCCTCGTGCGCGTCAAGGCCACATCGATTTGCGGCACAGACGTCCATATCTACAAATGGGATCCCTGGTCGGAAGGACGAATCGGCTCGAAAGCTCTGCCCCAGATCCTCGGACACGAGGTCTGCGGCGAGGTGGTCGAGGTCGGCTCGACGGTCAAGAGGATCAAAGTGGGCGACATCATCTCGGCCGAGACCCACATCCCCCACCCCGGCGACCTCCAGGCCCTGCTCTGCCAGATGCACATCGGCGAGCGCATGAAGATCCTTGGCGTCGACTTCAACGGCTGCTTTGCGGAGTACTTCGCCGTACCCGAGGTGGTCTGCTGGATCAACGATCCCGCGATCCCGGCCGAGAACGCCTGCATCCAGGAACCTCTCGGCAATGCGACCTATGCTGTTCTCGGCGAGGACGCTGACGTGGCCGGCAAGTCGATGGTGATCTTCGGCGACGGACCGATCAGTCTCTTTGCGGTCGGTGTGGCGCGCGCTTGCGGCGTGACCAAAATTATTCACATCGGCAAGTACGACTTCAACATGGAGATCGGCCGGACCATGGGCGCCGACCACCAGCTTTGGACCAACAAGACGACCCATGAAGAACGTCTCCAGTTCGTCAAGGACCACACCGACGGCTACGGCGCCGATGTGGTGCTCGAGATGGTGGGCAGCCAGGACTCTCTCAACGACTCCTTCGCCATGGTGCGCAAGGGCGGCCGCGTGACGGCTTTCGGCATCGCGCCCGAATCTCCCTGCCCGATCGACTACAACAACGGCATCGTGTTCAAGGGCTGCCAGGTGCACGGCATCAACGGCCGCAAGATGTTCGACACCTGGTACCGGAACAAGAACCTGCTCGCATCGGGTCGGCTTAATCCGTCGCCGGTGATTACCCACAAGTTCCTGCTCGAGGACTTCGAGAAGGGCTTCGAGAAGATGATCGAACGGCCCCGTTTCGCGGCCAAAGTCGTGCTCTTCCCTGATAAGGAAGAATATGACGAGGCTTGCAAGAGGGGGTAGGCGAAAGAGGCTAAACGTTGAGAGGCCCACACCTTTTTTGCGACTCCGCACGGAAGACCGTGAAGTCGCTGCAAAAACGGTGTGGGCCTCTCAACGTTTAGCCTTTCGCTATTTCTAGCACGGCCTCTCCGTTGATCTTGCTTGATGCGAGGAGAGTGAGCGCTTCGTTGGCCTGCTCCAACGGGAATACTTTTGTTTCTGTCCTCACAGGTATCTCGGCGGCCACTTGTAGGAGCTCGTGGCCGTCTTGGCGGGTTGAGGCTGTTACGCTTCGTAGGATTTTTTCGTTGTAGAGGTGGCGGGTGTAGTCCATTTCGGGAATGGGGCTCATGTAGATTCCGCCTAGAGCCAGGGCGCCTCCCTTGTCTAGTTGTTCCAGGGCGCGGGGGACCAGGCTTCCTGCTGGGGCGAAGATGATCGATGCCTGGCAAAGGTCTGGAGGTTGGTCGTCGGCGCTTCCGACCCAGGCGGCTCCTAGGCGCCTGGCCATATTTCTGTGCGCTTCGCTGCGGGTGAAGACGTAGACCTCCATACCGCGATGGCATGCGATCTGGATGGCGATGTGGGCGGCGGCGCCGAAACCGTAGAGGCCGAGCGTATCGCCTTTGGCCGCGCCACTTAGTCTGAGGCATCGGTAGCCGATGATGCCCGCGCAGAGGAGGGGCGCGGCCTCGTGATTCTCGAAGGCGTCCGGAATGGGGTAGACGAAGTCCTCGGGTGCGAGGGTGTACTCGGCGAACCCCCCGGGCTCGTCAAATCCCGTGAAGGTGGCCTTCTCGCAGAGGTTCTCCAGTCCGCGGCTACAATAACGGCAGGAGCCGCATGTGCGGTGGAGCCACGCCATTCCCACGCGGTCGCCCGTTCTCACGATCGTGCAGCCCTCTCCCACTGCGTCGACGATTCCGACGACCTGGTGGCCGACGATCACCGGAAGGCGCGGCGGGACGAGTTCGCCGATCACGATGTGCAGGTCGGTGTGGCAGACGCCGCAGCACAGAACGCGCACTCTGACCTGTCCCGGGCCCGGTTCCGGCCTGGGTATGGTCTCCAAGGTCAGAGGACTCGTCTCCACTCCCGCCTGTTGTTTGAGCATCATCGCTTTCACGGCAACTCCTCCCTGGTCAGTATTTCTGAGTGCCAAGTTTATGCGCCGATGAGCGTGATTTCACCTGTCTTTTCCACGGCCTTTTCTTCACAATATTCCGCTCGCGCGACCGCGTGAGTCAACAGAGGAGCCGAGCCAATGAACGAGCTGAACATCGCAAGCCGCCTATCGCCGCGCGCCCGCCGCATGAGGCCATCGCCGATCAGGGAACTCTTTCCCTACATGTCGATCGAGGGCATGATCTCTCTCGGCGGCGGTTATCCCAATGCGGGGACCTTTCCCTTCAAGAGTTTCGAGGCGGTGATGAAGGACGATCAGTCGCTCCATCTCAACGAGAAGGCGGTTGCCGAGGCGTCCCAGTACGGCCCGACCGGTGTGCATCCTGTCCTGTCCGAGCAGCTTCGCGACTGGCACCTCTTCAAGGACAGGGTGCCCCTCGACGAGGCGTCGCTTGTCCCGCTGAACGGCGCGCAGGAAGGGCTCTTCATCATGGGCTGGCTCTTTGTCGACGATGAAGATTGCGTGGCGCTCTCAGAGCCGACCTATCCGGGGGCATTGGCGGCTTTTCGTCCCTTCACCACGCGATTCCTGTCGATCCCGCTCGACGCCAAGGGAATGGACACGCAGGCACTCGACGAATCGCTCGGCGCCATGGCGCGCAGGGGGGAGAAACTCCCCAAGTTCGTCTACACCATTCCCAACGGCCACAACCCGGGCGGTGTGTGCCTCGCTCCCGAGCGGCGGCGCCATCTTCTCGAGATCGCGGGGAAGCACGACCTCCTCATTCTTGAAGATGATCCCTACCAGCTCATCCGGCTCGACGACTCCCCTCCCCCTCCCACGCTTCAGAGCATGGACAGCGAGGGGCGCGTGATCCGCCTCGACAGCTTCTCGAAGATCTTCGCGCCGGGATTTCGCTTCGGCTATGCGTCGGGTCGGCCCGAGATCATGGAGAAATTCGTGCTCTTCAAGCAGGCCGTCAACCTGCACACGAGCTCTTTTGCCCAGGCTCTTCTTTCCAACTGCATCGACGCCACGGGAAACAAGGGATTCGTCGATCGCGTGAAGGACAACTGCCGCTTCTACCGCGCCAACAGGGATGCGATGGTCGAAGCGGCACGCGAGTTTCTGCCGCCCGAGATCAGCTACGAGACTCCTGGAGAGGGTTTCTTCATCTGGTTCCGCATGCCCGAGAAGTGCAGCGCCACCGGTATGATCCAGAACGATTGCCGCGCTCTCAAGGTCATCCTCGTTCCCGGCCCCGGATTCTCGGCGACGGGAAAGCTCGACCACTGCATGCGGGCGAGTTTTGCCACGGCAACATCTGAGAACATTCGCGAAGGGATCAAGAGATTCAGCGTCATGTTTCGCAACACCCTCAAGCATTGAGGGCTTTGAATCCCGACGATTCGTACTTCCCCTGATTTGTATTCCTATTTGTTTAATAGGTTTAAAATCCGTACAAACCATTGGTATTTATTATTGTTTATTGAAATCGTCCAACTTTTTCGTTAAGCTTTTTGTCATCATCTTAACGTGTGATGTAATAATTTTTCACTTCCCAAGGAATAACATGAGATTGATCGACTTCAGACCGCATTGCTGAGCCGGCACCTGCTTCGAGGGGTGTCGGACATCCCTCCTTGCGGTCAGGTAGCCGGTTGGTCGAATGCGACATTCTGTCTCCACGCGTAAATGCGACTACAAGCAGTAGCGCGACTTTCCACTGACTCTCCCACGCGGCCTCCCGGCAGCCGGATCAGCGCAGCACTATATGTGTTTTGTTGATGCAGTGTTCGTCTCGCTGCACTTGTCTCGGTTTTTTTGAGGAGGCCTATCATGAAACGCAGACTGTTTTTACCTGTTCTCTTGGTGACCGCGCTCCTTTGCGTCGGCCTGCTCGCCGGAGGTTGCGGCGGCGGCGGCGGAGGAGGCAAAGGCCCCGACACGGGTGCCGGCGCATTTGGCGTCAAGAGCCTGCTCTGGAGCGCCCAGACGCTCATGGAGCAGATGGTCAAGAATCCCAACCTTGTGATTCTCGACTGCCGCAAGGAGGTCAACGACGACGGCTCGTTCACAACAATTCCCGGTGCCAAGTACTGGCCCTATGAAAAGGAACATATCGAAGGTTCTCATCCTTTCAACATGTTCGTCTTCGGCGATCCCTACACCACTCCGACTAACCAGGTCAATGTGGAAGCGGCCCTCTCGGCGCTTGGGGTCACTCTCGACACACCGATCTGCCTCTACGACAAGGACATCGACAATCCCCAGGGCAAGATTTTCTTCCAGCTCGAGCGGCAGGGTTGCACCAACGTCCACATTCTCAACGGCGGATTCACCAACTGGAAAAAGGTCAACGGCGCCGTGTCGACGCTCGCCACTCCTCCGCCGGCACCGTCGGTGTTCGTGCCTCTGATCGATAACACCTGCTCCGCCGATCTCGTGGCTTTCAAGGCGATCTGGGATCAGGTCGATCTGGGCCTTCCGGGTGCCGATCTCTACACCATGACCGATTATCGCGAAGAGCCTCTCTGGTACGGCCACAAGATCTGCCCCGACGCCTGGTACCACGGGCACATCCCCCACACCGGTCTTCTCAACTGGAAGAACCTCTTCGACGGCGCCACGGGCTTGTTCAAGACCAAGGACCAGATCAACTGGCTCAGCTTAGCGGCCGGCCTCAAACGAGGCAAAATCAACGTCATCATATGAAACAAGGGCTGGCGTACAGGCTGTACGTACTTTGCTCTTCGCTATGCTGGATGGAACAAGCAGGAAATCCTTCACTTCGTGGGCGGCGTCCGCGAGTGGACACAACAGAAAGACCCCGTCAACTACCCCATGGAATCGGAAGGGTGCTACGACTACGTGAGCCAGATTCCCGACGCCGGCAACCCCGACAAGCGCTGGTCGGGCGCTTTCGCGCAAGTGGGCTCGACAGTCTATTGCATGGGTGGTTACTCGCTCAATCCCACTCCTCCCCCACCCCCATCGGCTGAAGAGTCGATCGTGAGCGATCGCAATCAATCCTATAACATCGCAACGGAGACATGGGTGGACGGTCTCGCGGTTCTGCCCCAGCCCGCGGCTTTTGCGGCGGCCGCGGCCAATACCATCGGTGACGTCTTCGTCATCGGCGGCATCGACAACAACGGCGTGGTGCTCGACACTGTCCAGGGCTACCGTCCCGGCGCTGATGCCTGGGCTGCCCAGACAGCGATTCCAGAAGGCCGCTTCAGCTTCGCGGCGGCCGCTGTGGGTGACACGGTCTACGTATGCGGCGGTCTGACCGACCCGGTGACGAACATCACCGCCAACTACTCGGACGCCGTGTATGCCTATGACACGATCGCCAACACGTGGACTCAGCCGCTGCCCGCCCTGCCTCAGGCGCGGCGTTGCCACACCATGGTTTCGATCGGCACCAAGCTCTACGTTCTCGGTGGTTTTTACTGGGATGACGTGGCGGCCGGAGGCGTCGACTTGAGAGACGTTCTCGAGATCGAAACGAATCCCCCTGCTGCCGCCTGGACCCACGTTGGCGACCTTCCCAAGGACGTGGCCGGACACGTGGCTGTCGTTCACCAGACCTCGGGCAAGATCTACGTCATGGGCGGCTGGTCGCTCGACGGGGTCAAGTACGATGTCTTCGAGTACGATCCGGCTACACAGACGTCAAAAACCCTCACTATCAATGGCCGCAGCGCCCAGTTCGGGTGGCCCAACTACTGGTACTTCGTCGGTATTTCGGGCGACCTGATCGCCAAGATCGGCGGCTGGGGCGGCGCATCGAACGCGATTCTCGGCACGCCGCACAACGGCATGCACCATTTCAATCAGGTTTACGTGTACGACGTGTCCAAACCGGATCCGTAAACCAGGATTTGATGTCTGAATGACACCTTTTGTCAGTAGATCATTGACTTAAAAAGAGGACGGCGCGGGAAAGGGACAGCCCGATTCCCGTGCCGGCCTCTTTGCTTGACCCTTACTTTTGTTCTTCTGAAGGAGGAATGATGAAAGGCCGATCTCTTTTCTTTGCGATCGCTTTGGTGGCGGGACTGTTCGTCTGGGCAGCCCCCCCCACTGCGGGGCAGTGAGGCTCGGGTTGTGTCGGCGGAGGCGGCGCAGGCGGTGGTGCAGGCGGCGGCTTTGTTGGCGGTGCCGACATGTTGTCGGACTTCAGTCACAACACGAAGACCTTTGCTCTTTCCCTGGCTTATTCAAACACGGACAGCGGAACGAGCACCTATCAATCTTATTCACTTGGCGCGCGATACAGGGTTCTCGACTGGCTTCAGCTCACGGCGAGCGTCCCCTACACTGATATCGACGGCCGGGACGTTGTCTGGGATCAGCCTGCACCGGGTGTCGATCGACGAAACGTGTTCGAGTATTCCAATTCGGGCCTCGGCGATGTGATCGTCATGGGCTGGCTTGACTGTCTCTACCCCTTCTGCGACGAAAAGCCGGCCGCCGACGAGGACGCCATCAATTTGACCATCGAGGGAACAGGCGATCCTCTCGTCTACTTCGGTGTCGGCGTCAAACTCGACACGGGCGATGACGACGAGTTCGATCGGGCCAAGTACATTTTCGACCGCTCCAAGGCCGTCACGGGCGAACCGAGCGAGTCTGACGGGATCTTGCCGTCGCGCTTGCAGCTCGGCACCGGGACAACCGACATCCTGCTGGGAATGATCTACCAGCAGAGATTCGGCCGTTTCACTCCTTCAGTGGGTCTCTCCTACCAGATGGGCGGCGGTGAAAACAGCGTCGGCTACGAGCGCAGCGACCGGGTTTCTTGGGCCGCCGGAGGCAAGTACATCATCTGGCAGCCCGACTGCGACAGGCAGTTCTACGCGAGCGCCGGCGTGAGCGGAACCACGATGACGTCACGGGATATCGACCATTCAGAGGACACAACGCTACTCGGCTCTCAAGAGAGAGGGCGCGTCAGAGGCACTCGAGGAACGTACAATTTCTACAACCTCGGTCTCGGCTACGATATCAACGAGGACATCACGCTGTCAGGCTCCTACGTCCTTCCGATCGATGATCCCGATGAGGATTCGGAGTACTCCTTCGGCAGTTCGTTCAGCGTGAGTCTGCAGTTCAGGTTTTGATCACACTCTCACGGGCTCTTACGGGCTCTTACGGGCTCTTACGGGCTCTTACGGGCTCTTACGGGCCGAAAGCGACCATGCTCTTCGGCCCGCACGCTTTGTGCGCCGCTCTTGGTATATATCAACACCAATTACTATTCCTACTTGGTTACTTGGTATTTTTGTTTGAACAAAAAATTCTAATCGATAAGATAAGAAACCTCGTTCGTTTAAACGTGTTAGGAATGTTGCCCGTGTCTCCCACGAATCCTACGCCCTATACATGACTTCGCTGTCCAAGGTCCGGTCGACCCGTAACAGCGATCATCTCCGGGCGGAGCCATCCCTAAACGTCTCTCTCCTCCATGACTCCTCTCGAAGATTCCAGATTTGAGATCCCTGTTCCGGGTGTTTCACAAATCCCCCTGGCGCGGCGCCTGGATTCAATCTCATAGATCTGCGAGTGACAAGGAGTTCTTCACTCTTGCTATCGACAGTGCCACTGATTCGATTCGGAAGATCACATTAAGGAGAAAAAACCATGAGATGGCCTGTGTCCTATCTAATTCTGCTGTTTGCCACGTGCCTCGTGCCTCTCTCCCTCGCCGGTGCGGCCGACGACGAAACAGCCGTGGCCGATGAGACGCCTCTGCCTTTCAACCAGTTCAGCGTCGACGATTTCATGAATATCACCCTCCACGCCGACTTGTGGCTCTATCACATCAGAACCGAGGACGCTTACCACACCCGGGAGAACGCGGCCTTCACGGAAGTGACGGCCCGTCTCGGCGCCGACATCACCTTCGCCGACGCCGACTGGTTCAGTACCCAGTTCCGCGTCGTGGGCACCGACGTGCACAGCAGGCCCGACTCATGGACCGCGCCGCGCCGCACCGACTGGGGCACGCGCGTCGATCTCGCCAATGCCACGTTGAGCGGCGCCATCGGCGACATGGACACGTCGCTCACTCTCGGTATTCAGGAGCTCGCTTACGGAGACGGCCTCTTGATCTTCGACGGGGTCTCTGAAAAGAGAGCTATCTGGACCACTCCTCTGCGTTCCTTCCCCGCGGCCAAGCTGACCGTGACGCCCTGCGACAACTGCAGCGTCGACTTCTTTGCTGCAATCGTGGACGAGGATCATCTCTCCTGGGAAGGTTACCTCGGTTCCTACGCGGCTGTCGAGGGCGGCGGTCAGGTTTACGGCACCAACGTCAACTGCCTCCATGAATCGCTGGGCACGGTCGACGTGGGGCTCTTTGTCAAGGACGAAGACATCCGTCTCACCGAGAACGGCGGTCTCGATACAGGCTCCAACACGTGGGCGCTCAGCGTGCGCGACTCCAAGGATATCGGCCAGTTCAACGTCACCGGCGAGGTGATCAAGCAGTGGGGCCGGACGCGCGTCGTTCAGAACAGCCTCGCGCCCGGGAACGATCTTCAATCGCGTTCGGCCTGGGGCGGCCAGGCGTCGCTCCGATACAACTTCGAATGCGATGATTTCGCGCCCTACGTCACGGCCCGTTACGCCTATTTTCAGGGCGACCGGCGAAGCACGTCGACCGTCGAATCCTTCGATCCCTTCTTCTACGGCTTCTACGACTGGGGCTACTGGTACCTCGGCGACATGACGAGCTACTCTCTCACCAACACCAACGAGAAGGTCATCTCCCTCGAGCTCGGCTGCACGCCCACGGCGAGCACCAAGCTCCGAGTCTTTCTCTACGACTTCGCTCTCGACAGGGAAACGCCGATCGTGACCACCCATTCGTGGAGCAACGAGGTCAACGTGGTCTTCGACTACTTTCCCTGTGATTACGCATTTGTGGGCGCCATGGTGGGCGCGGCCGATCCGGGTTCGGCAGCGGCGACCTTCAACGGCGATGACGAGACCCAGACCGAGGTCATGTTCTGGGCCGGACTCTATTTCTGATCGTCCACTGGATCGAGGAGGTAACAATGGATAACTCTGTCGTCGGTCCCTGGACCGTCTTCATTCTCTACTCTGCCGCTGTCATCGCCATGGGCTTCTGGGCCAGAAGCCTGCGCCGGAAAAGACAGCTCGAAAACAAGAACATCGAGTTCTGGATGGCCAACCGGGAGCTTCCCGGATGGCGTCTCGGAATCTCGCTCACCTCTGGCTGGCTCATGCTCGGCTGGATCGGTTTCGGCATGAGCCAGATCTACGCCTACGGGGCCACGGGGCTCTGGCTGCTCCAGATTCCGTGGTTCATCCTCTGCTTCCTGATCATCATCCTCGTGCCCTTTTATCGCCGTGTGGCGGCTGTGAGCCTGCCCCAGGCGATCGGACGGCGTTTCGGACCGGGCGCGCGTTACCTGACCGCCGTGCTGTCGGCGTGCGTCTTCCTCTCCTGGACCGGCGCCGAGCTCGTCATGGTAAAGACCCTCGTGGCGCCGCAGCTCGGCATCGATCCCAATCTGACTCTCGCCATTTTCATCATACCGATCCTGATCTACACCGTGCTCGGTGGATTCCGGGCGATCATCATCACCGACCTGATCCAGTTCATCATCATGGTGCTCTTCATCGTGGTGCTCGGAGGGTGGGCGTTGTCCGAGGCGTCGTCCGTAGCGCCCAACGGGATCATGGCCGCGCTGCGCGAGGTGACCCCGCCCTGGGCGGCCGACAAGGTCGCGCTCAATCCCATGGTCCTCGGCTGGATCTTCCCCGTCGCGCTTCTCATCGGCTACCTTCCGGGCTGGCTGATCGAGCAGGATCTCACCGTGCGTGTCCAGGCCGCGCCAACAACCAAGCAGGCGCGCGTCGGCGCGTGGCTCGGCCTCGGCTTCATCACGACCTTCATCATCGTGATTCCGGCGATCGTGGCCTTCTGCGCACTGGTGCGGTTCAATCCCGAGGGTGCCGACGCGGCCCTCATCGGCGATGACTACACAGGGATCATCCTGGCCTTCATCCAGCAGATGCCCATGGGGCTCGTCGTGTTCATGTTCCTCGGACTCGTGGCCTGCCAGATGTCGACGGTGGATACCTTTTCCAACGTGACCGCCATGCCGATCGCCTACGACCTCGTCGAACCGCTCGGCATGAAGAACGCCCCCCGCGAGAAGGTGGCTGTCATGGCGCGCGTCCTGAGCGCTGTGGCCGTGCTCCTCGCTCTGTTCTATGCATTCATCGCCGATTCTCTCGGTGACGTCTACTATCTCTCATCAGGAGTTCTGTCGGCATGCATCGCCGTGCCTGCCATCGCGATCTTTTGGAAACGGGCCACCGCACCCGGTGTGGTGATCGGCAGCATCCTCGGAGCGGTGACCACCTTCGTCATGTACTGGTGGGAATACAAGGTTCTTCAGGCCGACGATCCCGCCGCGCCCAACTACTACCTCGAAGTCCTGCCCGCCTGGCTGGCTGGCGGATGCTGGTATCTCTACATCGGCACCGGTGTGATCGTTTCGACGGTCGCGCTCGTTGTCGTTTCACTGGTCACTCCGAGAACCCCCGATGCCCGTCTTGCCGCAGTCGACGGCGTTCCCGTGGACGGCCCCGAGGCGATCGAGAAAGTAAGCGAAGTCTCTGGAGTGTGATCAGGCTGGAAAGACACTATAATATCATTCATCAACCATCGTCCCCTGACCGCTGGTCCGAACAGGGCCGGCTGTCAGGGGATTCGACTCGACGGGGGACAAGAGAGAGATGAGATCTACATCCGGAATCACACTCGACAGCGTCCGCGCAGTCTATGACGGTCCCGAGGGAGATCTGTGGGAACTCATCATGGGTGAGCAGATCCACATCGGAGGATTCGCGTCCTCCATGGATCTCGCCACCAGGGCCGGAATCGGCGAGGGTTTGAAAGGTGTCGATTTCTGCTGCTGTAACGGCGCCGGAATGCGTTTCCTCTTGCGCTTTTTCAATGTCGCCTCCATGCACGGCGTGGATGCGGCGACCACCGTGGTGGAACGCGGCAAGGCGCGGTGCGAGGCCGAAGGCTTTGGCTACAAGTCCTCGTTTTTGCTCTCTGATGTGTGCGCAACAGGCCTGCCCGAGGGCGAAGCCGATTTCGCCTGGGGTGAAGATGCCTGGTGCTACGTGCTCGACAAGCCGAAGCTCGTCGCCGAGGCAGTACGCGTGGTCAAGCCTGGCGGAACCATCGCCTTCACCGACTGGATCGAGGGCCCGGCGGGACTCTCAGACGCCGAGGCCGAACGCTTCCTGCAGTTCATGAAGTTTCCCAATGTGGAGAACATCCAGGAATATTGCGGCCTGCTCACCCAGAACGGCTGCGAGGTTCTCATTGCCGAGGACACGGGGCGCTTCGCCAAGTATGTCGATCTCTACCTGAACATGCTCAACATGCAGCTAACATATGACGCCCTCAAGATCATCGGCTTTGACACGCAGCTCATGGAGGCAATGGCCGGCGAGATGGTCTTCATGCAGGAACTGGCTCATGCCGGAAAAATCGCCCAGGGCATTTTCGTGGCCCGCAAAAAATAGATGGTACGATCTCGGGCGTTGGAGAAAGGATCGAGAAATGGCAAAGTGTGGCGACAACAAGAAGGTGAACATCAACTCGACCGATCCCTGCGCGCCCCCTCCGGGCGGATGAGCGACGAAGAAGCCCCCCTCCCGTGAGGAGCAATCTCCTTTGAACCGCTTCGACAACATGATCGCCGACTGTGTCGAATTCGCCCGCGCTCAAAAAGCGGCCGGCAAGAAGATCGTCGGCATCATGTGCGAGTACACCCCCCGCGAACTGATCATGGCCGCGGGGGGAGTACCCGCCTGCCTCTGCGGCGGCGACGCGGAAACGATCCCCGCTGCCGAGGAGCACCTCCCTGCCAACCTCTGCCCGCTCATCAAGTCGACCTACGGCTATCACATTGAAAAAACGAATCCTTTTTTAGAGATGGCTGATCTCGTGGTCGCTGAAACCACGTGCGACGGCAAGAAGAAGATGTACGAGCTACTCTCCGAGTCGGTGCCCATGCACGTCCTCGAACTCCCGCAGAAGGAGCAGGACGAGGCGGCCTTCGAACACTGGCTCCTCGAGGTACGCCGCCTGGGACAGGAACTCGAGTCCCGCTTCGATGAGACGATCAGCGATGACACGTTGCGCGCTGCGATCGGCGCGATGAACCGTGAAAGAGGGCTGCGCCGGAAACTGGCGTCGCTCATGATGTCGGACCACCCCCCCATGACGGGCCGGCAACTCCTCGAGTTGAAGAGCATCATTTCCTGTATTCCGGCTGATCTCGAAAAGTATGCCGAAATTTTTAACCACCTGGCGAGTGCCGAACCCGACGAGGAGCTCTCATCGAGGGTGAGGGTCCTCATGACCGGGGTGCCCCTCGCCCACGGGTCGGAACGGGTGGTCGACATCATCGAGGGCCACGGCGGTCTCGTGGTGGCCATGGAAAACTGCACGGGCATCAAGCCGATCTACGAGGACGTCGATCAAAACGCCGACGATCCTTTCAGGGCTGTCGCCGAGAAGTACTATCACCTGCCCTGCTCGGTGATGACGCGCAACGAGGGGCGGCTCGGTCTGATTCGCGATCTGACCGCCGAGTATCGCCCCCAGTGCGTGATCGAGCTCGTCTGGCAGGCGTGCCTCACCTACGACGTCGAATCGTACCGCATCAAGCGCCTCGCCGAGGAAGAACTGGGCATTCCCTACTTGCGCATCGAAACGGACTATTCGCCGTCCGATTCTGCCCGGATCGCGGTCCGCGTGGAAGCGCTCTTCGAGACCGTGGGGAATGGCACCCCGCCCCAGCCGGCGGTCGTCGAACGTCCCGCCGCGGAGACAGAGGCAAAACCCGATGGCGGAGGATGAAGCTAGAGCACCCATGAAGACGGTCGTCTACAGTTGCCCCTTTGTTCCCGCCGAATGGATCGCCGCCCACGGTCTCGTCCCGAAGCGGATCATTCCATCGATCAATCACGATGCAGCTCCCTCGGGGCTCACACAGGGGCTCTGCCCCTACGCCGACGCCTTCACCTGTGAAGCGATTGCCGACTCCACACTCGGGGCGATCATCTTCACCACCGTGTGCGACCAGATGCGGCGCATTCCGGAAACACTTCCTCCGGAGACGACGGCAACCGTCTTTGTCTTGAACGTGCCCACCACGTGGGAAACCGCCTCTGTTCACAAGCTCTACAGGAACGAGATCGAGCGGCTTGGACGTTTTTTGTGCGCACTCGGGGGGGCGACTCCTTCCGATGACCGTCTTTCAGAGGTGGTGCTGGATTACGACAGGAAGCGAGCCGACTTGAGGTCCCTGCGCGACCGACTGACAGCCAGACACTTTTCCGAGGCGATCGCCCGCTTTCATCGCGGAGAGTCCCTTGGAGTCGAAGTCGACCCAACGCCTCACGTAATCCACGCCGGTGCGAGCGGCACTCGGATCGCCCTGGCGGGCGGACCGATATTGCAGCACCATTTCGATCTCTTCGACATCGTCGACGAAGCCGGAGGCGTGATCGTGCTCGACGCCACGGGCACCGGCGAAAGAACCCTTCTCCCGCCCGTCGACCGCCGCCTCGCGCGGGTCGATCCCCTCGCCGCCCTGGCCGACGCCTACTTCGGGCGCATACCCGATGCTTTCCGCCGGCCAAACTCCGAACTCTATGCCTGGTTGAAGAGAGAGTTTGCTCTGCGCTCCGTGCAGGCAGTTCTCTACGTGAGGCACACCTGGTGCGACACGTGGCAGGCCGAGGCCCAGCGCATGAAGGAGTGGTGCGGTCTTCCCTTCCTCACGATCGAATCGGGCGGCGACAACCATGTCGACGGCCGCACCCTGTCGCGGATCCAGTCCTTCATGGAGGTGGTGCAATGAGCGATGCGCCCCGCATGATCACTCTTTCCGAATGGGACGACCGGTACGAAGAGCTCGTCGCGACCGGCTTGGAAGAGCCCGCGTACGGAGGCCCTTTGAGCCGCCATGTCGCCGACGGCGATCTGCGTTTGCGCACTCTTCTTTTCGACAACTCCGCCGCAGCGCTCAGGCTCTGGAACTTTCTCCTTACCGAGGAAGAGCGTCTGACCGCGGCGCGCGCCTCGGGCAAGAAGCTCATCGGAACAATGAAGGACCTGGGCACCGTGCCGGTCATCGCCTACTCGGCGTCCGAACTGGTTGCCTTCTACCCGGACGGCGCCTGGTGGATCCCCTGTGTGATGGAACTCAGCGCCGGACTGCTCGGTATCGCCGACTCGCTCGGCATCGACGAGTCCTTCTGCCCGGTGCGCGCCATGCTCGGCGCTTTCGCGACGGAAGCCCACTTTCCGATTCCCGATCTCCTGATCTGCAGCGTGGGTGCCACGTGCGACGATTTTTCCGCTATCGCCCAGCGTCTGAGCAGCCTCGGCCACCCGATCGTCTGGTGGGAAGCGCCCGCCCGCCGGAGGCCCGAACAGGGCGAGGAGTCGGTCCTACTGCCGGGAGGATTCCGCGCGACTGTCGGACAGGTCGCCTTCATGAAAAGCGAGCTCGAACGTTTGCGGCAGATCCTCGAGAAGGAGGCAGGAGCGACGATCGACGACAGCGCTCTGACCGCCGGAATCAAGGCAGCGAACAGGGTCAGACGCATCCTGGGCGCGCTGCGCCTGACCGTCTATCGCGCGGACGCGTCGCCCCTTCCGGCTCTCGAGATGCTGATCGCCGAGATGCTCGCCATCCATTTCTGCTCCGACCGGGAGGAATCGGCACGCGTTCTCCAGGGACTGCTCGACGAGGCGCGCTCCCGCCAGGCGTCACACCTCGGCGTCCTGCCGGAAGACGCTGTACGTGTCTTCTGGGTCAATCCCGTGGCCGATCTCCGCGTCATGAATCTCCTCGAAAAATGCGGCGGCCGCGTCTGCGGTTCGGAGTTTCTCTTCTCACACGCCCTCGATGAGATTCCCGAAGACCTTCCGCCCATGGAGGCGCTTGCGCGCATGGCGCTCGCCGACCCCATGATCGGCGGCGCCGGAGACCGGGCAGACCGCGTCTGTGCCGACATCGAACTCTTCGGCGCCGAGGGGCTCTTGATTTCACGCATTCCGGGCGCCAGCCACTGCGCGACCGAGGGTGAGGTGATCCGCGATCGCGTCCGATCGCGCCTCGACATTCCGGTTCAGGAAATCGAGGTCCCTCCGGTGAGCGACTCTCTGCTCCCCACCTTGAGCACGCGCATCGAGGCCCTTGTCGAAACCGCACTGCAAAGGAGAGAAAAATGATCCACGCCGGAATCGATGCCGGTTCGAGGGCGATCAAGGTCGTGCTTTTCGATGACGAGAGCGGCCGGATCGCCGCCAGCGGGATTGCCGATCAGGGGATCGCTCAGGAAGCGCTTGCAACCGAACTGTTCGAGAAGCTCCTCGGCGAGAATCATCTCCAGAAAAAGCTGATTTCCCGTATCGTGGCCACGGGCTACGGCCGCAATATCATCGGTTTTGCCCACAAAAAGGTCACCGAAATCACCTGCCACGCCGCTGGTGTACATCACGCCTGTCCCGATGCCAGAACGATCATCGAGATCGGCGGCCAGGACAGCAAGGCGATCGCGCTCAAGGAGAACGGAACGGTGCAGGACTTCAGCATGAACGACCGCTGTGCGGCTGGAACGGGCCGCTTTCTCGAGGTCGTCGCATCCCGTCTCACCGTCAACCTGAAAACCCTCGGCCAGCTCGCCGGCCAGAGCGACAAGCCCGCCGCCATCAGCAGCATGTGCGTCGTCTTCGCCGAGACCGAAATCATCGGCCTCCTCGCTTCGGGCGTGGAGCCTAAAGACATCGCTTCCGGAGTGCAGGCGTCGATCGCCGCGCGCGTGGGCACCATGGCGGGGAGAAAAATCACACCGCCTGTGGCGTTCACGGGCGGTGTCGCGCTTATTCCCGGAATGGCGGCTGCACTCGAAAAGGTTCTCAAGCAGCCCGTCTCCATTCCGGCCGAACCCCAGTTGACCGGCGCGCTCGGCGCGGCCCTTCTGGCCGCAAAGATGTGAGGCACGAGCGCTCCCCGCTCAGTCACAGGAGCCGTTCAGCCCTTCCCTCGGCGGGCAGGTCTCGGTGCAGAGGTAGCAGTAGATGCAGTCCCGCTTGTTCACGTCCCTGATGGCAACGAGATCGACGGGACACTCATCGGTGCAGCAGCCGCAATCGTCGAGGGGGCAGACCTTCACCGATGCCAGCTTGGTCTTGAAGAACTTGTCCCAGTAGTGCAGCCCGTGGGAGATCTTGAGGAAACTCAGCCAGTTGAAGAGTCCCATGGCGATCCCGATCGGACAGAGGAGCCGGCAGAAGGGTCTCTTGATGATGACGAACGCCACGAGGCAGGCCACGAGAATCCACACCCGCCAAAAGGTGAACAGCTCGAGCACCATCTCCATGAAGGTCCCCTCGCTCTTCATGATATGAAATGGGATGCCCGCTTCGAGTGCGCCGGCGGGACAGAAATTGCAGAAGTAGAGTTTCGAGTCGGTGCCGATGAAGATCGGGACGAGAAACACAGTGCCCACGAGAAAGGCCAAGGGTGCGACGAAGAGCCAGCGATTGACCTTATCGGGCACGACATACTTGGGAGAGGGAATCTTGTTCAGAAGATCCTGCAGGAAACCGAAGGGGCAAACCCAACCGCACAGAATGCGTCCCGCAAGCATCGCGCAGAGGACCGTGGCGCCGATGGCCGCAAAGGGAATGAGTCCCCGAACGAGAAAGTTACCCGCGACCCCCACGGGGCAGGAGAAGGCCGCCGCCGGGCACGCCCAGCAGTTCATGACCGGAACGCAAACCCCCATGTAACGATAGATGAAGGGATTGAGAAGAAAGAGGCACAGAATCTGAACCGCCGTGCGCCAGCGGTCGATGACACCCTTCGTCTTTCGATTTTGTTTATCCTGCACGAGCTTGCTCGGTTTTCGATCGATTGAAACGATTCAGATAAGGCAAGAAAAAATCGTGCGCTGCCTCCACGGCGGCGATCACCAGAGCTTGAGTCATTCCTTGCACGGTTCGCGCGACGCGGTGATTGTGATCACACGTCTCTGGTCAATATCGAGAGCTTCCCACGATGCCGCCTGCATCAGGAAGGACTCGTCAAGATCATCCACGTACCAGGAGAACCGCACTTCCTTTTCCAGATCATCGTCCCAGTAGGATTCGACGTTGTGTTCTGGATTGACCTCGCCCTCGGGATCGTTGACCACGATATCCTTGAAGCGGGGCCAGATAACCCCCTGCGCAACCATGATCAACACAGCGGCGGTCAAGCTGAATCTGATAAGAAGATTGAGCGTGCGCTTCAAGAACAGGGACCTTTCATGGAAGAGGATCGCACTGAATGAGACTCCACAAAACTCTGCGTGTTCGAGTCCATCATTTAATGCCTAACGCCCGGTCGATGCAATAAGTAAGTTTACCCACTCTCACTCAAAGCCCGCTTGCTGTTGACTTTTTCGCCGTTTGGCTCTAAAAAAATAGACGGTTCTGCACATCTATTTCTGATTTTTGCCGCGCGATGAAAGGAAGACCGATGAATCCATCCAAGCTGCGCGACCTGCCCTCCGTGGGCCAGCTTGCCGAACGGGACGATGTGAGCGCCCTGGCCGAGAAATTCCCACGCGCCCACGTGATCAGTTCTCTGCGTGCGGCACTCGACGCGGTCCGCGCTCATTTTGCCAAGGCCGACGATGCCGAAGAGCTCCCCTCTGCCGAGGCAATCGTACAGCAGGCGGCGCACCAGTTGAAAGTCAAAGCCACCCCCGGCGTGCGCAAGGCGATCAACGCCACGGGCGTGGTGCTTCACACCGGGCTCGGCCGGGCGATCTTGAGCGCCTCGGCGCGCCGCGCTCTCGGCGGGATGGACGGATACTCGATCGTGCAGCTCGACGTGGAAACGGGCGAGCGCTCCCTGCGCGAGGCGCGCATCCAGACGATCCTCCAGGAACTCACCGGCGCCGACGCCGCCACGATCGTGAACAACAACGCCGCCGCAACCCTCGTCGTCCTCAACACGGTCGCCAAGGGAAAGGAAGTGATCGTATCGCGCGGCCAGCTCGTCGAGATCGGCGGCTCCTTCCGCATTCCCGATGTGATGAAACAGAGCGGCGCGCGCCTCGTCGAGGTGGGCACCACCAACAGGACCCACCTGCGGGACTACGAAAACGCCATCACCGAGGAGACGGCCGCCCTTCTTCACGTTCACACGAGCAACTACCGCGTCCAGGGTTTCACGAAGACAGTGCCCGTGGAGGAGCTCGTGCCGCTCGGCAAGAAATACACTTTGCCCGTGATAGACGATATCGGCTCTGGGGCGCTCATCGATCTTTCGCGCTTCGGTTTCAGCACGGAGCCGCTCGTGGCCGACTCGGTGCGCGCCGGCGTCGACCTGATAACCTTCAGCGCCGACAAGCTCGTGGGCGGTCCGCAGGGCGGGATCATTCTCGGCAGTGAGGAATACGTCCAGAAGATCCGCAAGAGCAGCCTCACCCGCGCCCTGCGCGTGTGCAAGCTCACTCTCTCTGCCCTGGAGGCGACGTTGCGCGAGTTCCAGGACGAGGAGGGTCTCGTGCGCAATCACCCGATCATGCGCCTCTTCTCCATTCCGCCGTCGACTCTCAAACGCCGCGCGGGGCGTTTTGCCAGGGCGATCAACAGCGCTGTTCCCGACGTTGACGCAACGATCGAGGAAGGCGCAGGCCGGATCGGCAGCGGATCGTTGCCTCTCGAGGAGATTCCCACATGGCTCGTGGCTCTCCGGTCACCCAAGATCGAGGTCGGCCGGCTGGCGGCCGCTCTGCGACGGCAGGATCCTCCCGTGTTTACCCGCGTCCACGACGAGCGGCTCCTTCTCGATCTCCGCACGATCCTGTCGATCGGCGAGGAACGAACGATTACGAAGAGCTTGAAAAACATACTGGAAAAAGGTGACTCATGAAAACCAGGCCCCTTCCGCCAGTGATGAACCTCATGGTCGGCACGGCCGGCCATATCGATCACGGCAAGACCTCCCTCGTCAAGTTTTTCACTGGTTGCGA
The DNA here is from genome assembly GCA_964464495.1 of uncultured Phycisphaerales bacterium. Taxonomy (GTDB): domain Bacteria; phylum Planctomycetota; class B15-G4; order B15-G4; family CAYZWU01; genus CAZUHB01. The sequence continues at coordinate 2,027 of CAYXGI010000030.1, read as the reverse complement.
GACCGACACGCTCCGCGAGGAGAAGGACCGGGGCATGTCGATCAACCTCGGCTTCGCTCCCTGTCCGCTCGGTCCCGGCAAGCGTATCGGGCTCGTCGACGTTCCCGGCCACGAGGACTTCATCAGGAACATGGTGGCTGGCGCAACGGGAATGGACATCCTCATTCTAGTTGTCGCCGCCGACGACGGGATCATGCCCCAGACGATCGAGCACTTCAATATCACCGACCTCCTCGAGGTGAAGAAGGGCGTGGTGGTAATCAGCAAGACAGATCTCGTCCCGCCTGAACGGGTCGAAGAGGTCAGGGCCGAAGTCACCCGCTTCGTCAAGGGAACCTATCTCGAGGGGGCGCCGATTTTCCCCTTCTCGGCGGTGACGGCGGAGGGGCTCATGGACCTTCGCAAGATGCTCGACTCCGTGGTCGAGGAGACCGAGCGCAGACCGACGGATGGTGTCTTCCGCCTGCCCGTGGAGCGTTCCTTTTCGGCCGAGGGTTTCGGCACCATCATGACGGGGATCGCCGCCCGCGGAAAAATCTCCGTCAGGGACGAGGTGGAGATCCTGCCGATCGGCCAGAAGGGCGTGGTGCGCAAGCTCCAGGTCTTTGCCCAGGACTGGAACGAAGGATTCGCGGGGCAGTGCATGGCCGTCAACGTGGGCGGTGTGGACCACAAGGTGGTCAAGCGAGGATCGGTTCTTGCCACGGCGGGCTTCTTCAAACCGACCGACCTGATTCACGCCAGGCTGCGCGTCCTCAGGGATGCGGCCGGGCCGCTCAATAACCAGACACAGATTCGTTTCCACACGGGGACGACCGAAACCTATGGCCGCGTGATCCTTCTCGATAAGGATTTTCTCGAACCTGGCGAGAGCGGGCTCGTCCAGTTCCGGCTCGATGAGACCACCATCGTGGAGCCGGGCGACAGGTATATCATCCGCCTCCAGAACCCTGTCGTTTCCGTGGGCGGCGGACGTGTCATCGGCCGCTCCGACAAGAAGCTGAAACGCAAGCGCCAGTGGGCGATCGATACGATCATCGAGGAAGAAGCCTCCCACGCGAGCCACGTCGAGCGGGCGGAGTTCGTCGTCAAGAACTCCGGCCGCACTGCGATCGAACTGAAAGAGGTCGGAGTGGGCGCCACCCTCACGCCGGAGCAGACAAAAACCGTTGTCGGAACACTGACCGAAAAGGGAGAGGTCATCGTGCTTCCCGGAAACCGTCTCGTGGTCCACGCCTCTCACTTCGCGTCTTACAAGGAAGATCTCATCGAAAAGCTCAACGCCCTTCACCAGGCCGAACCTCTCCGCATCGGATACTCGGCCGTTCGTCTTCGGAAGGAGACCGATGTGCGCACCGAGCTCGCCAGCGCTGCTCTCGACAGCCTGGTCGCGGAGAGCATGGTTGTTCTCGACAAGGATCTCTACCGGCTGGCGTCGTTCACGGTTCAGCTCGACGATGAGCTCTCGCGCATCTCGGACGCGATCGAGAAGATCTACATCGATGGCGCCTTCAAGACCGTTCGGCCTGACGACCTGCCTGGTTCGATCGACGGCAAGGAGGCCGATATCCGCAATATCTTCCAGCAACTCGTTGACGGCGGAGTGCTCATCAAGGTCGATCCCAAGGTGGCCTTCCACCGCGACCATGTGGAGCAGGCGCGGCAGAATATTGTGGCCCATATCAAGGAGAAGGGCGAGCTCGACTCCTTCGACTTCAAGAACCTGATCGACAGTTCTCGCAAGTACGCCATCCCGCTCCTCGACTACTTCGACGCTATCGGCGTCACGGTGCGTGGACATCAAAACAAGAGATACTTGAAGAGTTGACAGAACATCTGCCGTGCGTCCATCCGGCGGGAGTGTGATGAAGAAACTCCCCTCCGATTTAACCAACCCCCCCAAAGTCGGGGAGTTTAATAATCAACCACCCCCCCGCGCGCGCTGCGGGGGGGGTGGGGGGCGTGGGCGCCGGACGCCTGGGAGACCATCGGCGAGGCGGGGCCCGCACAGCGGACGCCGAACCTGG
>CAYXGI010000029.1:0-66407 GCA_964464495.1 uncultured Phycisphaerales bacterium | reverse complement strand
GTATCTATCTATTTTTATGTTCTTTCGATTACGTAGGCCAAAATTTGCACCCTTTTTTTTTCCCGCGGGGCGGAGATTGCTCCGAGCGAGGTGCGCCGCGGGCTCGGGCTTGCCGGGATTTTTTCTGCTAAGAAGAACGTTGGATAGCCGATTTGACGGTGCCCCTCGGGTGGTTGCCGCACTGGAGAGGAGTTCGGAGTTCACGAGGGTGAATTCGTGTATCGCGCCATTCCGGGGCGTACGGCCAGGAAGCTGATCGTCGAACCAGTTTATGTTGGTGAGTAGGCGGTCTCACTTTTTGCCCTCCACACAACCGTGGGGACGCTTGTCTTTCGGAGCCTGGCCGCGCCGCATGTTGTTCTCGTCGATTTTCCCGACGTCAGCGCAATCCGGCCTGTGGTAGAGAGCGCTGTTCACGGACCAGGCGAACTCATCTTCGGGCGCTGAAGAGTGTGATTCGGGTTCGTAAAAGATCAGCTCGAACGACTCGTCGTCGCTTTTCGGGGATTCTTTCGAAATGTTGATTTCCATGATTTCTCGAATCACCGACTCGTATATCCTCTCGAATCGGCGTTGCTCCACATGCGACACTAACTTGGGAACACGATCGGAATAGAGCTTGAGTTTTCCGAATCTCTGCAGGCTGAGGAACTCGAACAGTGCTCTCCGTGCGAGGCCGGTGTTTCGGAGATGGGAGTGCACGCGGAAGAATCGTATCGTGTCGTGTCCGGGCGCTTTCATGCTTGGACCGACGATCACGAATCCGATGTTGAAACTGAACGCCGTATGGTCGCGCACAGGGCTTTCGTCGATTCGGATTCGAATCGGGTAGATGCCGAATGACGGAGGTGTTTCTTTGAGTTGTTTGCCGCGCGGTACCTCATCCAAATCACTCGAAAGGAATTCAGACACAAGGTTCTTCTCGAGCAGGTTGAACCGGAGCAGCTCATCGCTTTCGTCGGTATCGAGGAAAGCCCGGAAGGCTTCCTCCTTGCCATCTCCCGCCAGCGCCTCGCAGGGAACCTTCAGACCGATTTCGAACACGATGGCGCCTTCGGTGAATTTTAACCTTCGCTCGCAGAACATTTGAAAGCGGGCGCCGTACATGCTGGAGGCGACCGCCCAGGTACATTTGAACATCCTCGACCACCACCAGCGTCGAAACTGATTCATCCATCCGCGGTTATCAGGGTGGTCGTGCTCCTTCTCCAGATTCAGGTCATGGTAGACCACCTCCATCAGATCGATCATGCGCCGGCACATGTGGAATCCGGCCCGAATCTGATTTTGACCCTCGGGCAGCCATTCCCATTTCGGCGGTTTGGGTTCCATGCTTCTTAGGAGTCGTCCAAGCATGGGGAACATCTGGCAATTCAGGAAGTTGAGGCTGGGCGTACGCTGCATCGTTTGCATGAGCCGGTCGAGGGTCGCCCCGTGGGTGTTCATTCCCTTTTTGGCCGCGGTGCTCGGGGGGTGCCATTGTTTGCGGAGACTTTCGAAGTACTTCTCTATCGAGTGGCAACTCTCGAGACTTTCCACGGCGTCGAAGACGGTGGCGGCCGCGTCTTCACCCAGTGCGCGATAGCTTTCGAACTGAGGCTCGTCGAACCATTGGTCGCCGGTTGTCTGGTAGGGGAACTCGGGATTCTTCGCCGCGTACCGCAGCACGTCGGCGGGCTCATCGCCGGTCATCGATGACTTGAGGTAGACGAGGACACCGTCCGAAGCCCGGGAATCCTTCATGCTGTATTTTATTCGACCCACCGCGCAGTGCCGTCCGCTCAATCCGTCGTTCGTCCGGTTGCGGATTTCGTCGACGTTGATTTCGATCGGGATACCGAAATCGGTCCGGCATTTTTCGATGGCGTTGCCCAGCCCGCCGAATTCCAGGTCCTGGTCCTGTTCCGCATCGCTGACCACGATGAACCGGCACCCTCGTCGTACCAGCTCGTACAGCCCCAGGTTCTCGAAATGACCGCCGTCCGAGAGGTTGACGAACCTGGATTGATCTTCTTTTGTCATACCCAAGAGCTCTTCGATCAGGTAACGGAGTCCGAGGCTTGGCTGGCGCGCATTCCATGTGCCCGGATTATGCGGATTTCCGATCCACCATCCGAGGCGGACGTTGAACATGGTCATCAGAAAGGTGATTCCCCTGGAGGAATGGTACCCCATGTTCGGATTTATGGCGGCGCCGGAGATTGCCATCGCCGTACCGAGAGATATGCCTTCCTTTTCGCCGCCTTTCTTTTCTCGAGCGTAGCATCTCGCCGGCCGATATCCGTTCGGATCGGGATTGGTGCTTCCCCCCGCCTGTCCGCTGGCCGGGGTAAAACCGAAGTACTTGGGTGTGAACACGAATGAAGCAGCCTTCCGCGTCTGCCATGCCAGCTCTTTGCCCGCCGTCAGGTTCAGCGTGGTGTTGATAATCGGATAAGGACCGGGGAATCCGCTGTTTTCGTCCTGGTCGAGGGAGTCCATGGTGATACTGTCGTCGTGCGGATCGATTCCGGTGAAGAGATCGGGCGAACGCCAGGGGGGGCGAGGCCCCGAGGTAGCATCGAACCAGGCGATTGCGGTAGAGATTGTGCATGGAAAAGTGATTGATGTCGATCCGCCAGGACAGGATGAGAGCGACGGCAATAATTATCAACGTCGCGAGCGCAAACCAGCCCGCATGCCCGAGCCATTCCTCCTCGGTAAAATACCATGTCGTCGAAAGTGCTTCGATGCCGTAAGCGAGGAGCATCAAGAGACCCGCGATGAACACGTACGGAGCCGCCGCAACCACGAGCTGAGTGACCTTTTTCCGGAGACCGGCGGCGGGTGCGCTTCCCTTTGCGCCGATCACGCCGACTCCGGTGGTCAGAATCCAACCGAGGAGCAACGGCACGTTGACCGTCTCGCCGAGATAGCCAAGCAGCGGAGGAGCGAGCAGCGCGATCGCAAACGCGGTGGTCAGCAGCAGCGTCGCGCGCCCGAACCCTGATCCCAGGCGGCTCCACCACTCGTGATCGTCGTTGCTGAAGAGCAGACCCATGAGGTCGATGTGAAGGACAGCCGCACCGGAGAAGGCAATGACCATCAGAGCCGGTCCCCAGGTCATCAGGTGGACGAGAGGTTGTGCTTCGGACAAGGTTGTTGTCCATTCATGCGACCAGGTGGCGAACCGCTCCACGAGAAATCCGCCCGCCGCTCCGGCGACGCCTGCGGTCAGGACAGTGACCCAATTTTTCCTGCAGAAGGGTCCGGGAGCTTTTTTTTCATGATGTCTGTTCGCGAACGTGACGGCAAGGAGTGCGAGGATCCAGATCGCCGCAAAAACCGCTGCTCCGAGGAGAGGCATCGTCCATCCTATCTCCTGGGAGAGTCGACCCGGCTCGGACGACCAGGAAGCCATGCACCACGCACTTGCCGGAATCATCGCGATGATCGCCCGGTACCGCCAAATCGAAATGGGTTTGTTCTTTTTTTTTCGAGGCAGCTCTCTGCAACTTGGCAAGATTGAGCGCTGTCAGCGTTACGAAAACAAGCAACAACACCGTTGCCAGACAGAAGGTTCCCTGATTCCAGTTTTTACCGAGGATGAACAGGGGCACCAGGAGACGGGGGAGCATGAGAATCCCAGCCAAGACCACGACGAGCAGCAAGAGGTTGAGAAAGAGGTTTCTCACATAGGTGACCGCGAGTGTCCAGGTGTCCGCGCCGAGAAGCCCCTTTTTCGGGGTCAGGTAGTTGCTGAACTTGCGGAGCCATTTGATCTGGTCGGGCTCGCTTTTTTTTGCCTTCTTTTTTGTCAGCTCCTTGTCCGTTCTCAATTCTGTCTCTATTGATGTGAGCACTTCTTTCTCGTCAGGTTTCGGCGTGCGCCGGATCCAGGCGGTGAGCCAACTGCCGATGTAGCCCCCTCCCGAGACGGTGGAGAGGTAGTCGACCTCGTGCAGGAGATTGTTTTTCGCCAGTCCCTGGAGCACACCCAGGTTGAAAGTGGCGCTCCGTATGCCTCCGCCGGAGAAGGCGAGCCCGAAGAGCTGGGACTTGTTCGCCGTCAAAAAGGGATCATCTTTACCGGGTTCGATTGTTGCCCGGAATTCCTTGGCGTCGCGCAGGATCCTGGATTCCTCGATCGCTGCAAGTTCCTCTTCGAGGACGGTGCTGAAAGGCGTAGCTTTGTCGGACATGGCACTTCCATCCAGTTCTGAAATTATTGGAGATCCTGAGGATGCCGATCCCCAGAGATGATCATGTCTCAATTCGAAGTTGTCCCTTCAGCCAGGCTGCAAAGGAAGAATAGGAAATTCAAAGTCCGCAATCAAGTGGGAAGAGCTCTCGTTCGAATTCTGCTGAGCCGCGAGCTGCGTTCCGGGCTTGCGGAGGAGGTGGACGATGGGCGCGATCCCGAGATGGAAACCGAGACTATTCAAAGACTCTACGGGGAGATGAATTGTTAACTAGGACGACCGTAATCTCTGAAGAGGTGGAAGAACTGAGAACTCGTAAGAAGAAGTTCACAATCCCGATGTCAGATGAGCCTGGTGAATTAGAAGAGTCAGAGCTGAAGTCACGCTTGATTTCTTATCTTAGTTCGTCGCTGGTTTCTGCTCGTCGTATGCGTGATATTTTGTTTCCGTTATGTCTCGATAAGGGCACAGTATCGCGTGAAACGCTCAAGGCGAAATTCGTTGAACTCGGAGAGGTCGAAGAACCTGCTAAAGCCGGGTATCTTGTTACTTCAATATCGTCACAGGTTGGAATGGCCAAAAACGACTTCTTGCGCCAGGTTTTGTCTTACGAGTATCCAACCTACTCATGGGAAAAAGACAACTATCGCGTGCGGGAAGAATATAATGATCTTGTCAAGGCGGTACTTGCTGAACTGGAGAGTGAAGACTCAAGCAATAAAGTGGAGTAGGTAGCGCGTGTTCTATCTAAGCCGATCCAGACGGTCCGGCCTCCGGCCCGCAGGTGACGCGTAGGCCGTTCGACGGACATGCGGGGTGTCTCAAAGAGATGGAGAGTACTATGATTGAGAAGGTCGTGAAGAGATACGATTTGCGCTACTTCTCAGAGGTTAAGGAAAACTTGGCCTACTGGTTGTCACGATCGCCTAGCGAACGTGTGTCGGCCGTGGAGCACCTAAGGAGACAGATGGATGGAAGCTCAGCAAGATTTCAAAGAGTTGCTAGAGTTGTTAAACGCCCATGCAGTTGAATACGTGCTCGTAGGAGCACATGCGCTCGCATTTCACGGTGCTCCCAGGTACACAGGTGACATGGATATCTACGTCCGCCCTACGGCCCAAAATGCGAAAAGGGTAATGAGTGCGCTCAGAGAATTTGGTTTCGGTTCGCTAGGATTGTCCGAGAAAGAGTTCATCATGACAGACAGAGTCGTTCAACTCGGCCATCCTCCGGTCCGCATCGATCTGGTGACATCCATTTCCGGGGTTTCTTGGAAAGAGGTCTCGGCGAACATGGTGGACGGTGATTATGGCAATGTCCCTGTGCAGTACATAGGTCGTGAGGAGTTCGTGAGGAACAAGCGTGCAATCGGCAGAAAGAAGGACTTGGCTGATCTGGAGGCTCTTGGGGAGGATTAGGTGGCCCGTCGAACATCTGCCTGCAGCAGCCGGCGCGAAAAGGCGGACGCCATTTCGTTGCGGGCCCGGTCTGAGACCTGACACCCGCGGCCGCTTGTTCTGCCTCTTTCGTTTGCCACGACCATGCCGTAACAGACCCACACAGTACGAATTGAGACTTTCTTCTTTTTGCATGGCTTCAATCACAAGCGCTTTGTGCAAGTCCTTGCCAACGCGAACGACAAACTTGCCGGAATATTCCTTTCCGGCCGTACCTTCAGGTCACCGTCCTCTTCGTAAATGCGAATCCATTCATCTACGACTTGGCACAGTTGGCGATAGACTTTTGCCTCATCCTCACCATGCACACCACCGTGCATCAGCCCGGGACAAGTTCCGACGCATCATCGGTCGACCAAAAAGACCGAGCGATCCTCATCGCCATCTCGTAAGATGGCTCCATGACCAGCGAGGTGGCCGCAGCTATCCGGCTTTCGGCCCGCGCCACTAACAACGGACGATGATCTGCTCAGGAGCTTCGCCGCTTATATGGACTTCGGGGGGACCTCAGCAAGCCGCGCTCAGTTCGAAGCGAACATGGACGCCAAGATGCGAGACGATCTCTTCCTCCGCGACCTGCAGGCGCTGCTGAGGCCCGAGATTGAGTACGACAACCACGAGGCGTGGCAGGCGGTTCATGAGCGGATCGTCTTTCGACTCCCGGGAGATCCATGGAAGGGAGGCGGACATCCTGAAGTTCCGCGTTCCGAGGATTGAAGTCCCTGACGATCGTCTCAGATTCACCTGCCCTGCGCCCATCGGGTGTGTAATGCGACACCTCACTATATTGACTTGCCGACATGCGCAATAGCACCACGGAGCAATTCCACGCCTCTTGTGGCAAGTAGACTTGACATGAGGAAGTTGTTACCCCTCTTACGTTCCGAACACCTTCCCGGGCGCGGAGAGGTATCCGAAGGTCGATCCCGATGAGGTCCGGCTTGTCTGCTGGCTCGCGGTTCAGGCCGCCCGTGAGGCTTCGTAATACCCTGCGGCGATACGTTGCTTGCCGGGAAAGTACCGGCGGCTGGACATGGTGCTCCTTGCCAATTCCCCTGTTCGGCCGCGAGAGACACTTTTTTTCAAGGGTAGACGATGACCTTTTCTTTCAGGTACAATTTTCGAGGCGGATAACCATACAGCGTGTACAGCGCTTAATTTTGTTCTGGAGGGAAAATATGAACGGCTCCGAAGAGAAAAAAGAAGTCATCGTCGTCGTGTCCAAGCTCAAGAACTACATCCGCTCTGCCGCTGGAATGAACACGGCATCGAATGTGGCTCCGGCTCTGTCCGAACTGGTGCGCAAGATGTGCGACCAGGCGATCGAGAACGCACGCAGCGACCGCCGCAAGACAGTCATGGACAGGGACTTCGGAGAGGTCTAGTCCACCGGCTGGAGGCAGGCGCCCACGAGAGAAACAACAATGGCCGGCGATATGGCATCGCTTTATGCTGCCAGGCTCAGGCGGTACACGACCGCTCTGCGCAACGGCAAGCCCGATATGATCCCCATCCGCCCCTTCGTGGCGGAATTCACTGCCAAATACGCGGGATTCACCTGCCAGGAAGTGACCCACGATTTCGAGAAAGCCTTCGACGCGGCGCGTCGCAGCGCGGCTGATTTCGACTGGGACGCGGTCGTGGCCAACATGGTTTACGTCTGGACCGGGCTCACCCAGGCGATCGGCCTCGAGTACTACGGCACTCCGGGCATCGACATTCCACCCGATATCGGATTCCAGTATCGCGAGCCGAACGAACAAAAAGCCTACATGAAGGCCGACGAGTACGACGCGCTCATCGCCGATCCCACGGGCTTCCTCTACAACGTCTGGCTGCCGCGCGTTTCGGCCGACGTGGTCGCTCCCGGAGCGCCCGCCTCCTATCGGAACAACCTCGCATTCGTCAAGGGCGGCATGGCGATGCTCCGCTACTTCTTCGCTTTCGGCGACCAGAACGCACGGCTCCGCGACGAGTCGGGAACAGTGTCAGCCATCGCGGGGATTCTCAAGGCGCCCTTCGACATCATCGCCGACAAGCTGCGCGGCTACGTGGGCCTCACCATGGACATGTTCGAGAGGCCCGAAAAGGTCCTCGCCGCGTGCGAGGCGCTCATGCCCCATCTCCTCAACGTGGCCCTCACCTCGGCCGATCCTGAGAAGAAGGTGCCTGTCGGTTTCTGGATGCATCGCGGCTGCGTGCCCTTCGTCACGCCTGCCCAGTTCGAGTCCCACTTCTGGCCCACCTTGAGGCCGATCATCGAGGAGCTCTGGCGCAATGGGATCCAGACACTCTTCTATGCCGAGGGAGACTGGAACTACCATCTCGACCGCTTCGGCGAGCTGCCCGGCGGCAGCATCGTCTATCACGTCGACCAGGCCGACATCTTCGAGGTGCATGCGAAGATCGGTCACAAGTTCTGCCTCAGCGGCGGCATCCCCAACTTTTTGCTCGGCTTTCGCCCGCCGGTTGAGGTGCGCGACTATTGCAAGAAGGTGATCGACGGAGTGGCCGGCGACGGGGGCTACATCATGGACGCCAGCGCCATCATGCAGAACGATACCAAGGTGGAGAACCTCCAGGCGATGACCGAGTTCACGCGCGACTACGGCGTCTACTCGTCGAGCTCGGAACAAGCTGCGCCTGCTGAACCGGTCGCAAAGACTCCTGCCGCGGCCATCCCCGCAGGGCCAGGTCCCGGGCCTGGTGTGTGTGTTCCCTGGGCCGAGAAGCTCGACGAGCTGCCTCCGATCACGGGCGATGCCGATCTCGCGCAGCGCATCTGGGAGGAGATCGACGGCATGGGAAATATGTTCATCTGGCAATGCCTGCTTTCCTTTTGAGGTAGATATGAACCGACGCCAGTTTCTCAAATCGGGTGCAGCGGCCGCGGCGGCGCTCGCCGCGCCCGGTGCGATGGCGCAATTTGGCGCCCGTCAACCCAACGTGCTCGTGATCTACACCGACCAGCAGAGCAGCTGGTCGTTGAGCTCCTACGGCGCCGATCTGATCGAGACGCCCCACATCGATTCCCTCGCCAGGGAGGGCGCGCTTTTTGGAAACTTCTTCACGAACAGCGCCGTGTGCACGCCGTCGCGCGGCTGCTTCCAGACCGGCCGCTATCCGCATGTGCATGGTGCGTACAAGAACAACATTCCCCTCAACCGGGACGAGGTGACCTTCGCCCAGGTGCTGCGGGATCGGGGGTATGACACGGGCTACGCGGGCAAGTGGCACCTCGACGGCAACCCAAAGCCGGGCTGGGTCAAGCGGTCGCGCTCCATGGGTTACGATGACTGCCGGTTCATGTTCAACCGCGGTCACTACAAGAAGGTGGTCGAGCAGGCGGAAGGGAATCCGGAGTTCTCGCCCTACAAGGTCATCGGCGATGGCGAGACGTACACCACCGACTGGCTGGCGCGCAAGACGATCGAGTTCGTCGAGCGTCGGCGGGAGAATCCTTTCTGCTTCATGGTGAGCATCCCCGATCCGCACACGCCTTTCACGGTGCGGGCGCCTTACGACACGATGTTCCAGCCCGAGAAGATGACGATCCCCGCCACGCTCAACCAGACCGACCTTCCTCTCTGGATCAAGGAAAAGAGAGAGGCCAAGGGCGGCAAGCCACCGGCTGAAAAAAAGCTGCGCTCCATGAAGGCCAAGTACCTCGGCGAGGTCAAGCTCATCGACGACGCGGTGGGCGCCATGCTCGACTGCCTGAAGGAGAAGGGCATCCTCGACGACACGATCGTCGTCTTCACCACCGATCACGGCGAGTACATGGGCGAGCACGGTCTCATGGCCAAGAACAATCTCTACGAGCCCGCCTACCGCGTGCCGCTTCTCGTGCGCTGGCCCGAAAAGATCGCCGCCCGGACGCGTGTCGATCGGATCGTGAGCACCGTCGATTTTCAGGCCACCCTCCTCGGTCTCATGGGAGTCGAGCCGTGCGGCCGCCACCAGGGGCACGACGCGTCTCCCTTCCTTTGCGGTGAGACGGCCGCATGGGACGACGCGGCGCAGATTCATCACTCCTCCCTCGAGCGGGCGGGCATCTTCACCCCCGAGTTCGAGCTCGCCTATGTGAAGGGGAGCGAGGCGATCCTCTTCGACAGGCTAAAGGACCCCGACCAGGTCACCAACCTTTTCGGGAAGAAGAAATACAAGAAGGTGGTCGACGAACTCTTCGAGCGGATCATCTCCCACCACGAGGAGACGCAATCTCCCGCGGCCGGGTGGCTGAAGGAGTTGGCGTCGTGAGCGATCGGAAGAGGATGAGCGATACCCGTCGAGTTCGCCGAGATCTTCTGGCGATCGGGCCGATCAAGACGCTGATCAGGTGGCCGGTCTTTCCGGTCCTGCTCCAGGTGTGTCTTCTAGTACTTATCGCCTTCCTGACAGTGAACGGCTGGGATATCGGGTCGGACCGGTCGACCAAGGAGCTCATGACCCTTCGCAAAACCTGTCTGACCACGCTCGTGGTCTGGGGGCTCTGGTGGCCGTTCATGATCGGTCTCGCCCTCCTCTTCGGCCGGATCTGGTGCACCGTCTGCCCCATGGAACTGGTCAACCGCGTGGGCGACGAGATCGCACGCCGCATCGGGTGGCCGCGCGCGAGGCTGGGCAGGTTTCTCGAAGCCGGGTGGGTGACGCTTCTCGCCTACCTTGTTCTCCAGGCTCTCGTGGCGGGCTTCATGCTGCACCGCTTTCCCCACTACACGTCGCTTCTTCTGATCGCGCTCTTCGGCATGGCCCTGGTGACGGGCCTCCTTTTTCGCCGGCCGCGCTCCTTTTGTGTGGCCTTCTGTCCGGCGGCCGCCCTGCTGTCGGTGTACGGGCGCTTCACACCGGTCCGCCTCGACGTGGCGGACGGCGCGATCTGCGATGACTGCACGGGCCGGGATTGCACGCGGAACCGGAATCGCTACAGGTTCGACCGCCGCAGTTGCCCGTCGCTGCTCAAACCCTATGAACGGGAGCTCTCCGATAGCTGCGTCCTCTGCTTCCAGTGCGCCAAGGTCTGTCCCCACGACAACGTGGGATTCGGGCTCGTTGACCGGAATGCGGCATCGAGGCGAAAGAGGCTGCTCAGGCCTTTCGAGGCGGTTTTCGTTCTGATCGCGGCCGGGTTCGTGACCCACGAGATCGCGGCCGAGGTCAAGTGGTTTGACCGGTATTTCCATTATGTTCCCGAGAGATTGCACAGCCTCGTTCCCGACATCTCTTTCCGCTGGTGCGAGGCGGTCTGGTTTCTGCTTCTCTTTCCCATGCTCGTCTGGATGGTCGTGGCCGCAGTCGGATACCTGGCCGGACATCGCGGCGGGATCAAGAACCTTCTCCTCTCCGCGGCGACAGGCGCCGCGCCGGTCGTGGCGGTCGCCCACCTGTCCAAGGCGATCGCCAAGATCACCGGATGGGCCGGGTACCTTCCGCTTTCCCTGGCTGACAGCGCCGGTGAGGAGACCTTCGAGCGCATCGCCGACCAGACTCTCGCCCCGCCCGAACGGCTCGCTGGCCTGTCGATCGTGGGCGCGATCATGCTTGTCGTCATTCTCTGGATCTCGTGGCGTGGGTGGCGATCGATCCGGGAGACCGATCGCGGTTCGCCGATTGCGGCCGGCGCCGGTCTCGCCGTACCGGCGATTCTCTACGCGGCGGTTCTGGTCGTCTGGTGCTGCACCTGATCGCCGCGTGAAGCGATCGACGTGGGTAAGGTCATCGAGCTCAAGGTGGAAACTGCGGGGATGAACTTTGTCTGCCCCAGGTCGGACTGACGCGCCTCATCGAGTCTCGTTGAGAGGGGGCAGCAGGTCCTCGGCAATGAGATCGAGCTCGATCTCCTTTCCATCTCGCTCGAATACGAAATGGCAGCGCGTGCCGGATTCGGCCTGAACGATCCCCTCGAGGGAGATTTCCACCGTGCTCTCATCGTCGACCATTTTGGCGACGGAGCAGAGGATGTCGCCGATCTTGATGTCCGCCATCTCGGCGAAACTTTCGGGCACCAGGGCTTGCACCACGAAAGGAGAGCCTGGCCCGAGAACGAACCCGAATCCGTTGTATCTGTTCCGCGGCAGATGGCCGCAGTCATCGTAGGCGAAGAGCAGGATGCGATTGTTCTCGAAGTCGATGACCGTGTGATGATCGAGCACGGTTTCGAGGCCGACGATCCCGACGAGTTTTTCGACGAGTTCGAGATTGCGCGTCATCGACTCCTGCAGATAGTCCCACTTCTCGATCACATGAACGGGAGTGTCTCTCTTCTTGAAACCTGTGGTCCACAACGCGTCGGCTCTCTGGTAGTAGCCGTGGAGTAGCGTGTCGTTCACGTCCATGGAAAATGTGGGAAAGATCCGGCTGTTCCGGTGGGGGACCGTCTTCCAGACCTCTTCCAGGACGACACTGCTGTTGCAGCCGGTGTCGAAGATGCACGGGCCGCTGCACGCTGTGGTTCCATCGTCAGTCGGCTCACCAAAGGCGACGTCGAGAAGAAGATAACCCTTTGGCCGTTCGAGCGGGACGATCACCGGATCTCGCGTACCCTCGGGATGGGGCACTCCCTCGCCGGGATCGCGCGCCGGCGCGAGCCAGATCTCCTTGTCCCTGAAGTTCAATCCCAGCGAGCAGCCTTCGAAGAAATTGGTTCCCACCGCTCCCCAGATCCGGTCCTCGGGCAGACCGAGCTGCTTGACCTCCGATTCAGCGAAATAGCCGTCGTAAGGGTTGAACCGCCGCGTTCCGAGTTTCATGGCGCCCACCCTGGCGCGCAGCCGGCCGCCCATCATGCCGAGAGTCGATGCGTACTTCCTGTTGATGTATGATCCGCCCGAACCGGTGTCGATGAGTACGAGGAATGGACCGGGGCCCCGTTGAGAGTGACGTAGAAATAGACGCCGTGGCCGAGGTATTCGCCATGGCTGAGCACCATCTCCGTCTTGACCAGATCCCTTTCCGAATCGGCCCTCGATTCATCCTGGGCGAGGACGGGTCCTTTCACCTGCCAGAAAAATACCACGGCAAGGATGATCAGGTTCAGTGCCAATCGATTCTTCATTCCAGCTTTCCGAGTCTTTCGCGGGGTCATCCCAGTGGATATCATGGTCCATTGAACAATGGACTGTCATCCTACCACCAGTGGAGTGCGAATCACAATGGAACGGATCGATCGGCGCGACTTCAACAAGGCTCTCGGACTGGGCGCCGCCGCCCTGGCGCTTCCCGGTTGCGCCCTCCTCGGCGAACAGCGCCGACCGCGGCCGAACATCATCTACATCCTCGCCGACGACCTCGGCTATGGCGAGGTCGGTTGCTACGGCCAGGAGAAGATCAAGACCCCGTCGATCGACCGGATCGCCGCGAACGGAATGCGCTTCACCCGGCACTACTCGGGCAACACGGTCTGCGCGCCGTCGCGGTGCGCGCTGCTCACCGGCAAGCACATGGGCCACGCCTACATCCGCGGCAACGACGAGATGAACGAGCGGGGCGACGTGTGGAACGACCCCGCCATCGAGGGCCAGCGCCCGCTCCCCGCCGGCACGGAGACGGTCGCCACCATGTTGAGAAGAGCCGGCTACGCGACCGGCGCCATGGGGAAGTGGGGGCTCGGTGGACCGAACGACACGGGCCATCCCAACGACCAGGGCTTCGATGAATGGTACGGCTATCTCTGCCAGCGGGAGGCGCACAACTACTACCCGACCCATCTCTGGCGCAACAAGGAGAAGCACGTCCTCGATGGGAACAAGGACGGCGCGCAGGGCGACTACTCGCACGACCTGATCGCTGATGCGGCTCTCAACTTCGTCAGGCAGAATCACGACCGGCCCTTCTTTCTCTACATGCCCTTTTGCATTCCGCACGTGTCGCTCCAGGTGCCCGAGGACTCGCTCGCCGAATACGAGGGGCTCTGGCCCGAGACGCCGTTCAAGGGAGGCCACTACGCCGCCCACCCCACACCGCGCGCCGCCTACGCCGCCATGGTGACCCGCATGGACCGTGACGTGGGGCGGATCCTCGACCTGATCGAAGAGCTCGGCATCGCGGATGACACCCTCGTCGTCTTCACGAGCGACAACGGCCCCACCTTCAACGGGGGGTCGGACTCGCCCTTCTTCGAAAGCGCCGGACCCTTCCGCGGGCTCAAGTGCTCGCTCTACGAGGGGGGGATTCGCGTTCCCTTCGTGGCGCAGTGGCCGGGCCGGATCGCGCCGGGTACCAAGAGCGATCATCTGTCGGCATTCTGGGACATGATGCCGACCTTTGCCGAGATGACCGGCGTGGCCGCACCCGATGATGTGGACGGCATCTCGATGCTGCCCACCCTTCTCGCTCGTCCCGATAAGCAGAAAGAGCACGACTATCTCTACTGGGAGCTCCGCGGCAGCCAGGCCGCGCGTAAGGGAGACTGGAAAGCGGTTCGTCTCAAGAAAAAGAAAAAGATCGAACTCTACAACCTCGCCAACGATCCGGGTGAAAACAGCGATGTGGCTGACGATTTCCCAGAGATCACCGCATCGATGGCAGAGCTCTTTGTCACGGCCCGCATCGAATCGGAGTTTTTTCCTCTTTAAGATCTGGGCGGGTCACCAAAATTGCATTTCCGTCCTAAGTCCTTATTTTGCTTTAACAAAATAGGGACTTAGGATGGAAATGCAATTTTGGTGACCCGCCCAGAGGAGCACTACAAGCATGGCAATACACGAACTGGCCGGGAAGCCCGCGCCGAAGTCAACCCTCACCGACATTCCAGCGCTTGTGCGCGCCTTCTACACCAACAAACCCGATGTTTCGGAACCGAGCCAGATGGTCTCCTTCGGAACCTCGGGGCACAGGGGCTCATCCCTGAGCAGCAGTTTCAACGAGGACCACATTCTGGCCATCAGCCAGGCGATCTGCGAGTACAGGAGATCGAGGAAGATCGACGGTCCGCTGTTCATGGGAATGGACACCCACGGTCTTTCAAAACCGGCTCTGGCAAGTGCGCTCGAGGTTTTTGCCGCAACAGGCGTGACCGTGATGATCCAGAGAGATCTCGGTTACACGCCGACGCCGGTCATTTCCCATGCCATCCTGACGTTCAACCGGGGGAGGGAGGATGGGTTTGCCGACGGAGTGGTCATCACTCCTTCCCACAACGCGCCGCAAGACGGCGGCTTCAAGTACAATCCGCCCCATGGCGGGCCGGCAGACTCCGAGACTACGAGGATCATCGAACAGAGAGCCAACGAACTCCTCGCCAATGGGCTCGGGGAGGTAAAGCGGCTTCCCTTCGAGAAGGCACTGAAAGCCGACTCCACACGGATGTACGACTACGTGACCCCCTACGTGAAGGATCTGGAGAACATCGTCGATCTCGGGATCATCGCCGGGGAAGGGCTCAAAATCGGCGTGAATCCCCTCGGCGGTTCGGCCGTTCACTTCTGGGAGCCCATCGCCGAGACCTACGGGCTTTCCATCGAGGTGGTCAATCGATCCGTTGACCCGACTTTTTCGTTCATGACCCTCGACAGGGACGGCACAATCCGCATGGATTGTTCGTCGCCCTATGCCATGGCGAGCCTGATCGAACTCAAGGACGAATTCGACATCGCCTTCGGCAACGACCCGGACTCCGACCGCCATGGCATCGTTACCAGAACGGGGGGACTGCTCAATCCCAACCACTACCTCTCCGTCGCGGTCTCGTACCTCTTCGCGAACAGGACCGGTTGGAGAAAAGACGCCGCCGTGGGAAAAACACTGGTCTCGAGCTCCATGATCGACCGGGTGACGACCCACCTGGGCAGAAGGCTTTCCGAGGTGCCCGTCGGCTTCAAGTGGTTCGTGGACGGTCTCATCGACGGCTCCTATGGCTTCGGCGGGGAAGAAAGCGCCGGGGCTTCTTTCTTGAGAAAAGACGGCACCGTGTGGACGACCGACAAGGACGGGATCATCATGAATCTGCTTGCCTGTGAGATGACGGCCAGGACAGGCAAGGATCCCGCGGTGCTCTACAAGGAGCTCGAGGAAAAATTCGGCAGTCCGATTTACGAGAGAATCGATGCGCCCATCACGCCCGAGCAAAAATCGGCTCTCAAGAAGCTCTCCCCCGATACGGTCAGGTTGACCCATCTCGCCGGCGAGCCGATCATCGCCAAGTTGACGCGCGCGCCGGGCAACGACGCGGAGATAGGAGGGCTGAAGGTCGTCGCCGAAAACGGCTGGTTCGCCGCGCGCCCGTCGGGCACCGAAGCGATTTCCAAAATCTACGCGGAGAGCTTCAAAGGGAAAGAACACTTACAGAAAATTCAGGAAGAGGCTCAGGCCATCGTCAACGCGACCTGACATCGTTGAAAGAGCGGCCTACCCCAGAGGATAGGCCGCTCTCTATTCAATCGACTTGCAGTCTCCCTGCAGATCACTCAGGGAATGAAGTAAATCTGCACCGGCTGCGACGCGTAGCTGATCGGCGAGATCGACGGACCCTGGTAGACCACGTAGGCCACATGGGCGCTTTTGCCGATCCAGGGCGCTCCGAGTAGATTGGCCGGTACCAGCTGGCACCAGCTCTGCCCGAAGCCGTCGAGGGTGCCGCGCGTGTTCTTGAAAGGACCCACGTTCGCGTAGTCGATCGACATCTGGAGCAGCGAGTCGAAGACGAGGGGGACCCAGATGCCATTGTTGGTCAGTCCGGGCCAACCGCCCTTGGCGCTCACGAACACCCAGTACTTCCAGCCCGCCCAGCTTGAGCCGGCGTTGAGAGTGAAGGTGAATGTGTTGTACACGTCCACTTCGGCCTGGGTCAGGTCGCAGGTGAAGTCGGTCGCCGTGGGCACGAGCGTGATGTCGTCGATGTAGTTCTCGAGGAGCGACTGGAGGCTCGTGTTGTAGTTGTAGAACTCTAGAGTGTAGATGCCGGTGGAGGGTGCCGCGTAGGTTCCTGAAAGCTGAGAGAGGATGGTCTGCCCCAGGATGATGGAGCCGCATGAATCAGTGGCGATCAACGAACTGTTGATCGAGACGTCGAAGTTGCCGCCGTCTGGCTCGTTGCTTCAGCACGAGTAGTAGGCGATATCGGCGTCGAACTGATAGGTGACGCCACCGACGAGAAGGACGTCCTGCGTCAGGCCGCCGTTGCCGACATCGGAGCCGGGCATTCTCCTGAGGCACCACGTGTCGCCGCCGGCGCCATCGACGTCGTACTGGACGAAAGCGGCGCCCGCGTTGTCACCAAAGAGCGACCAGGGCCCCAGGGCGGCCCCCAATTCGAAGTTGCCGTCCATGCACCGTTCCTGCGCTGTTAGGGGCGGGGCGGCCCACAGGCACAACAGGCCCAACGCAAGAGCGACAGGGAAAAAGAACTTTCGCATGCTTTCTCTCCTTTCAGAAACTCTAAAGGATCAGAACCAACGGGCTTTGGCCCGCTAATGTCGTAATTGCTTAAAGATAAAAAAGCAGCCTTCCAATACTGGAAGGCTGCTTTGTTGATTTAGGCTCGTTGAAAACCGGACACTCTCCCCCGGGGACGGATCCCTAGGGAATAAAGTAGATCTGAACCGGTTGCGACGCGTAGCTGATCGGTGAGATCGACGGACCCTGGTAGAGCACGTAGGCCACATGGGCGCTGCGGCCGATCCAGGACGCTCCGAGTAGATTGGCCGGTACCAGCTGGCACCAGCTCTGCCCGAAGCCGTCGAGGGTGCCGCGCGTGTTCTTGAAAGGACCCACGTTCGCGTAGTCGATCGACATCTGGAGCAGACTGTCGAAGACGAGGGGGACCCAGATGCCATTGTTGGTCAGTCCGGGCCAACCGCCTGTCGCACTGACGAACACCCAGTACTTCCAGCCGGCCCAGCTCGAGCCGGCGTTGAGAGTGAAGGTGAACGTGTTGAACACGTCCACTTCGGCCTGGGTCAGGTCGCATGTGAAGTCCGTCGTTGTCGGGACGATCGTGATGTCGTCGATGTAGTTCTGAAGGTCTTTTTGAATGTCATTGCGATAGTTGTAGATCTCCAGTTCGTACATTCCTGTGCTTGGAACCGAGAAAGAGCCGCTGAGAGTGCCATAAGAAGGAACAGCCATTGTGAGAGGACCCGCCGAATGGCTTGCGATCAACACCCCGTTGATCGAGACGTCGTAGTTTCCGCCGTCCGGGTCGTTGCTTCAGCAGCCGTAGTAGCAGACGTCGGCGTCGAACTGGTAGGTGACGCCACCGATGAGGAGCACGTCTTGCGTGACCCCGCCGTTGCCAAAGTCCGTGCCCGGTTCTCTCTCGAGGCACCAGGTCGGTCCCCCTGTTCCATCCACGTCGTACTGGACGAACCCAGCACCCGTGTTGTCGCCGAAGAGCGACCAGGGCCCCAGGGCGGCCCCCAGTTCGAAGTTGCCGTCCATGCACCGTTCCTGTGCAGCCAAGGGCGGAGCCGCCCACAGGCACATCAGGCCCAATGCAAGAGCGACAGGTACAAAAATCTTGTGCATGCTGTCTCTCCTTTCTGAAACACTCATAATGATGATTTCCGGACAGTGTTCAACGAGTCCCATTAGGCATCCATTATTTTATATATTGTCGAAGAAAGTACAAGCATTAATGTCTTGCCGGTAGAATTGGTGCCGATCTGCCAAGATCCGATCGGCCTTGACGGAGCTAAATTTGTTTCTCGAAAAACAATACGGAGAGGGGCGAGGATGCCAGATCAGTGGGCGAATCTGACACGGCGGGGGTTTCTGCGTGTGATGGCCGGGGGAGTGATGAGTCTGTGCGCGACGCGGTGCGCCACTCTCCCCGGCGGCAGGATCGATCAGCGAAGGCTCTCCTTCGGTGTGGTGGCCGACGCCCAGTACTGCGACCAGGATCCGAAAGGATCGCGGTATTACCGGTCGTCGATCAAAAAACTTGCCGCCTCCGTCGAGGATTTCAACCGGCAGGATCTTGCCTTCGTTATCCATCTTGGCGATTTCATCGACGCCCGCTTCGAGAGCTTCGACCGACTCCTTCCCATCTACGATGCGCTCGAGATGCCCCACTTTCATGTGCTCGGGAACCACGATTTCGACGTGGCCGACGACAAGAAGAGCGCTGTTCCCACCAAGCTCGGCATGCCGGGCAGGTATTACGATTTCGGCTTCGATGGTTTCCGGTTCATTGTGCTCGACGGCAACGACGTCAGCCTTTACGCCAATCCCGAGGGGAGCAAGAAACGAACGCGGGCCGCGGCTCTACTTCGTGAGCTGTCTGAAAAGAAACGGCCCAACGCCCATCCCTGGAACGGTGCCGTGGGGGCCGAGCAGATCGCCTGGCTCGAGAGCACCCTCGGCGCAGCGCGCACAGCCGGGGAGAAGGCAATTCTCTTTTGCCACTTTCCCATCTATCCCGAGAACGTTCACAACCTCTGGAACGACCGCGAGGTGATCGACATCATCGAGGCGAGCGGCCAGGTGGTGGCCTACATCAACGGCCACAACCACCACGGCAACTACGCGGTCAAAGAGGGGATTCACTATGTGACCGTTCAGGGGATGGTGGAGACCCCCGACCGCAACGCCTACGCGACCGTGCTCTCCAAGGACGGCCACCTCGAAATCGACGGCCGAGACCGCGAGCCCGATCGCGTTTTGTTCGACCCGAGGCGCGGCGGGACGCGATGATCGAATCGGCTACTGGAACATGGTCCGGTATTCGGGAACCACGTCGTTGAGGAAGGCCGCCATGCCTTCTTCAGACTTGTGGTGGCAGAGCATGTCCTGGATCACGGGGAAAGGGATCGTGGAGATGTCGGAGCCGATCTCGGCCAGCTCGCGCGCCTGGCGCGAGTTGCGCACGCTGGCGGCGATGACGAGGCTGTCGAGGTCGTAGGCGGCGATGATGTCCATCACGCTGCGGCAAAGATCGACACCCGAGAGGATTCCTCCGTCGGTGAGTGCTTGCTGGCCGAGCGCTGCCGGCTCGCCTGACTCGGTGATGCCCTCGGCAGGGAAGTAGTCGGTCTTGTCGAAGGGCTTGCCCAAGCGCTTTCTCAGGTCGTCGTCGATGCGGCCCGCAAAGGGCGAAATGTAATTGGCGCCCGCCTTGGCGGCGAGGAGCGCCTGCTCGGGCGACATGACGAGGGTGCAGTTCGTGGGGATCCCTTCCTCGTGCAGCCTCTTGAGCGCCTTGAGTCCGTCGTAGATGTCGTTCTCGCCCGAAGGAACGCGCGGATTGATCGGCACCTTGATGATGACATTTCCGGCGATCGTGTTGAACGTTTCGAAGAGGTAGTGGGCTTCGTGGAGGATCGCTTCCTCTGTCACGCCGATCACCTCGAGGCTCACCGGGCATCCCGGGCCGGCGAGGTTGAGGATCTTCTCGATGTACTCCTTGAACGAGAAGCGATCGCCCTTGTATTTCTGAAAGGACTTCTTGAGGAGGGAGGGATTGGTCGTGACCCCGTCCACGATTCCCCACGAGATGGCTTCCTTGATTTCTGCGATGTCGGCCGTGTCGATGAAAATCTGCATCCTGCTTTCTCCCTCAGTGCGAATTCATTTTATGAATGCTACATGTAAACGATGCCCAAGAGCTCGAGCCTCACGTTCTTGAGGCGTGACGTGACCAGCTCGGCCACATTCTGCATCATGTAATATCCGATCCCCGGTTCGCGTGTGAAGAGGTCGCGCAGCTTGGTTGCCTCGATCGAGGTGACCACTGTTTCTTCGAGGCTCGTGGCCGAGGCGGTGAACCGGTAGGGCGGCACGAGGCACGACCAGCCGAACACCTCGCCCGGGGAGACGGCGCAGACGGGCGCCCACTTTCCGCCCTGGAGGGCGGCCTTGATCGCCACCCTGCCCCGCTCCACGATGTAGAGCGCCAGGGCTTCGTCTCTTTCGGAAAAGATCACCGTGTCGGAAGGGATCGTCTCCTTGACGCCGAGGTCGAGCACCGCCTTCTTCTGCTTGTCCGACATGTTGTGGAAAATGGGAACGAGGTCGATCTTGTCATGGGCTTCGGCAGCCTTCTTGGCTTCCGGCTTCTCCACGGTCGACGTCTTCGAGCCGATGGCGCGCAAGGTGGCGCCCACGAGCAGGGGGTCGACATTCCGCTCGCCGCCGCACTCGGCCCGGTAGCAGGTCACATCGTTGAAAGTACAGGCCTCCTTGCAGCTCGGGCAGTCCGTGGGCGGAGGCTCGATGCTGACGAGAAAGCCGCAATTGGTACACATCCAGTGGGTCATTGCACACCTCCGGTGCTGGTGGTCGGGTTCGGGGATCGTTCTTTCAAGAGAAAGTAGCACGGGGCGCTTATTTTTCGAGGAGCTTTTCGAGTTGCTTGGCAGACTCTGCCAGAACTTTCGCGTGAAGGCTCTCGCCGTGCGTGTCCATGGTGACGATCACGGGAAAGTCCTCGACGCGGATCACCCAGAACGCCTCGGGCGTTCCGAACTCCTCGAGCTTGTGGACGTCCATGACCTCCTTGACCGATTGGCCGATGAGCGTTCCCGCTCCGCCCACGGCGTGGAAGTAGACGGCGCCGTACTTCTTGCACGCAGCGAGAGTGTCCTTGCCCATGCCGCCCTTGCCGATCACGCCGCGCACCTGGTAGCTGTCGATCACCTTGCCCTGGTAGGGCTCCTCGCGCGCGCTCGTCGTGGGGCCGGCCGAAACGAACGACCACTTGTCGCCCTCCTTCTTCACCACGGGGCCGCAGTGATAGATCACGCCCTCCTTGAGAAGGTCGTTCAGGAAATCGGGCCGTTCCTCGACCATCAGCTTGTGGCCCGCGTCGCGGGCGGTCACGATCGTGCCGGTGAGCGTGACCGTGTCGCCGCACTTGAGATTGCGGATCTCGTCCTCGGAGATAGGGATGTTCAGTTTAATCATGATAGATGGCCTCCCCGTTCTTCAGGGTCATTGCTTTTCGTCTGAACGCCCAGCAGATGTAGGACACCGACACGTAGAAGGTGGCTGGGTGGCGGTGCTGCTTGCCGATGAACACATCGAGCACCGTGGTCTTGCCGCCGAAACCCATCGCTCCGATGCCGAGAGAGTTGAGGTCCTCGTGCAGCGAGTCCTCGAGCGCGGCGAGTTCGGAGTCGTCGTTGGATGAGCCGATCGTGCGGAAGAACTGCTCCTTGGAGAGGAAGAAGGCCGAACCCCGGTCGCCGCCGATTCCAACACCGACCGTTCCCGGACCGCACCCCTTGCCCTGGGCGCTGTGCACCGCGTCGAGCACGCACTTGCGCACGCCCTTGAGATCGCGGCCCGCGCCGAGGCGCGAGTCGGGCAGGGTGTACTGCTTGCCCACGTTCTCCGAGCCGCCCCCCTTGAGCATGAGCCTGATGAAGATCTCCTCCTTTTTCCACTGCTTGAACGCCACGTAGGGCGCGTTGGCGCCCACGTTGGTGCCCGAGTTTTTTCCCGAAACGGGATCGACCGCGTTGGGCCGGAGGTAGATGCTCTTCGTCGCTTTTTCAGCAGCCGCCTCGATGTGGCCGCGGAGCGTGATCGTGTCCGCACCCAGCGGGTGGTAGACATAGAAGATGAGCATGCCCGTGTCCTGGCAGATCGGCGTGGCCGCCTCGCGCGCCATGGAAATGTTCTTCAAGATCGTGTCGAAGGTGTTGGCCTGCGTCGATCCGTCCGGCTCCTTGGCCTTGGCCTCCCCAAGGGCTTCGACCACGTCTGCGGGCAGATCGGTGGAAGCCCGTTTGATCAGTTCGACCAAATGGTTGATCAGCTTTTCGTCCATGGTTTTCTGAGATCCTTTTGAAAGAAAAAGTTCAGGAGTGCACAAAACCCATACCGGGGCATGGAGGTTCGCGTCTGTCAATTTTGAGTGATTCTAATGGCAGGTCGAAGCGAAGTCAACGACGACAGGCAGACTCAGTTTTCGAGGCGTCCGCGGGGGGGTGTTCCAGGGTGGAAACAAAAAAAGGAAGGCCGTGACAGAATCACGGCCTTCCTTACCTGCGATCAGTCGTACCGTCTCGACGAGGAAGGGCCAAAGAGGTTGACGGCACACCCGCCATTCTCTTTTCCTCACCGGGGAGGCACCTGAACGTCATGAGTCTCTTCGTCGTTTTGTCAATTGCGTCAGTGAAAAAGAGCAAACGAAATGCCAGATACTGTCTTTTTGTGGTCGATATAACGAGGATTTGTTAAGCGCGATCTATAATGTGGTTAGGGCTTATAAATTTTTTCACCTCGAATTGTCTGCGCCGTCGAAACTCGCGAATCGGCTTCTTGGTGCGAAATATTCCGCAAAAGCCCTTTTGGGGCGGGGAATTATATAAGTAGAAGGTAAGCCGTTTCCGCCAGAAAGGCGAAGAGGTAGCGCACCCTTTCGACCTGCCAGCCAGCGCTGCGAGCGTCCTGCCTCAGCGCGCTGAGCGGCGTGCAAAAGCGAGACGAGCGCCTGCGGCCGAAGGCTTTCTTGATCGACCGCCTCATGCGCGGCACGCTCACGCCTGTCCAGACACTGGCCACGACCGGGCCGGCCACCACGCGGCGCAGTTCGCCCAGGACTTCACGGCGCAGCGCGGCGCTTTCGAGGTGGTGCAAGAATCGGACACACACTCCGCCCGCGAAGGTGCGGTCGCCGAAGGGCAGGGCGAGGAGGGAGCCCGCGATGCTCCGGCCCGGACCGATCGCCCCCGCCTCGGTGCCGCGGCGGATCATGTCGACCGAACTGTCGCACGCGATAGGATCGTAACCGGCCGTTCGCAGGTGGGCGGTCAGCCGGCCCGCGCCGCAGGGCGCGTCGAGGACCGACCGCGCGTCGAGGACCGACCGCGCGTCGAGGACCGACCGCGCGTCGTTGGCCGGATTCTGCCCGGAATCATCGAGTACGTCGAATCCCGCGTGCAGCAGCTCGAGCACGATGCGCGTCTCGCGCCGCGACACGAAACGCCGTGCGCGGCTGTTTTGATGGCGCATAAAGTACTCGTCAGCCGCTTCCATGGAGCGGTACGCCGACTCGAGATGAGAATCGTCTTGTCTCGATTCATCAGCCATCGTGGGACTCACACACCCTTTCGCGCCGGGCAAATGGTTGGTCATTACTTCGTGAGTATCAAAAAAAACGCCGGGGTCTTTCGACTGCCGGCGTCTGATTCTCGTGGTGGGCCCGCTGGGACTCGAACCCAGAACCGACGGTTTATGAGACCGTTGCTCCAACCGATTGAGCTACGGGCCCGGAGCAGCGATTTTATTGGATTTTATCGTTCCGGGAACAAATATTCCAAATATTCCGTTAACTGTACTTCTTCAGCCAGTAGCGGACCTGGTCCCTGTTGAGGCCGAGGAGCTTGCCGGCGCGTGTCTTGTTGCCTCCCGCCATCTCGACCGCCTGAAAAAGAAGGTCCTTCTCCAGGTCGTAAATGTTCAAGCCGCCGGGCGGGAGCTTGACGCGCGGCGCCTCGGGGCCGTCCGACGCGCTCCGCGTCAGCCCCAACCTGATCTCGAAGGGCAGGTCGTCGGGCGCGAGCGTCTTCGAGTCGGAGAGGAGCGTGAGGCGCTCCACCGTGTTGCGCAGCTCGCGGATGTTGCCCGGCCAGGGGTATTTCTTCAGGATCTTCATCGCCTCCCGGTTGAAGCCCTTGATCTTCTTCTTGAACTCCTCGTTGAAACGATTGATGAAGGTGGTGATCAACTCGGGGATATCCTCGGGCCGGTCCCGCAGCGGCGGGATCTGGAACGGAATGACATTGAGTCGGTAAAAGAGGTCCATCCTGAACGCCCCCTCCTTGACCAGTTCGTGCAGATCGCGGTTGGTGGCCGCAATGATGCGGATCTTGACCTCGATGTCGCGCGTGCCTCCGAGCCGCCTGAACGATTTTTCCTCGAGGAATCGGAGCAGCTTGGCCTGCAGGGAGAGCGACATGTCGCCGATCTCGTCGAGAAACACCGTGCCCCCCTCGGCGGTTTCGAAGAGGCCCTTCTTCGCCGCCTTGGCATCGGTGAAGGCGCCCTTCTCGTGGCCGAAGAGCTCGCTCTCGAGCAGGTTCTCGGGAAGCGCCGTGCAGGTGATGGTGAGGAACGACTTGTCCGCGTCAGGACTCTCCTGGTGAATGGCCCGTGCAGCCACGCCCTTGCCCGAGCCGCTCTCGCCGGTGATGAGAATCGTCGATGCGCCTGACGAGGCGATCTTGCGGATCAGGGTGATGACCTCCTCGGTCTGGGGCGACCCGCCGATGATGTTGTGCACTCCGAACGCACGGCGGTTGGTCTCACGGATCTTCTGAACCTCGCTGCGCAGCGCCACGGTCTCGAGAGATTTCTCGATGGTGAGAAGCATCTGGTCCATATCGAAGGGTTTGACGATGTAATCGTACACACCCATGCGCACGGCGCGGACCGCATTCTCCACCGACGAGTAGCCGGTCATCATGATCACCACCTGGTGGGGCACCCGCACCTTGATCTTTTCGAGAATGGCGAGGCCGTCCGTGTCGGGCATGGAGTAATCGAGAAGGATCAGGTCGAACTCGTCGGACCTGAAAACCTCGAGTCCTTCACGGCCGTCCTTGGCCATGGCGACAGAGAACTTTTCCTCTGTCAGGCGCTCGGCAAGCGTTTTTCTGATCAATGGATCATCGTCGATAACTAGAATTCTTCTCGGCGCCATAGTCGGCAAACCCCCAACGCATCTGGTTTTCGGCACTTTGACAATGGATTTTGTCACTTTGACAACCATTCCTTGCTGCGAAATATTTCGCGGCTGCCATTGAACATGACTTAAGAAGGTGAGTCAATTCAATTTGGCGTTTTCAACCGGAGGTCGGCGTTTTCTACCGTGTGGAACCGAGGTTGCGCGCCGTGGTCGCGTTGAGGTTTTCGATCGAGTAGCGGAGTCCGATCCGCGCCCGGGAGAAGAACGCGTCCGCCTCGGTCAGATCGCGTTGAGCCTCGTTGAGCCGTACCAGCGATGCCTGTCCGGCCCGGTACTCCTTGTAAACCAGATCGCGCGTTTCGAGGGTGAGTTCGTAGTTCTTTCGCCTGAGGGTGAGCTGCTCGCGGGCGGTTTCGACCTGGGTCACGGCCTGGCGCACCTCGGAGATCACGGCCAGCCATCGCGTTGCGAGCGCCCTGCGCGCCACGTCGGTCAGAGCCTCGGCCGCCTGTGCGGCCGCCGCATCGGAGAAGCCGCCGAAGAGGTTCCAGGCTAGGTTGAGGCTCCCCGTCATGGTCAGGTCCTTGTCGTTGAAATGGACGTCGTCGTTGCGCTGGTAGCCATAGCGTCCCTGGGCGAAGAGGGTGGGGAGGTTGCCCGATTCCGCCTCGTCGAGGGATGCTTCCGACGCGGTGATGGCGTGCCGGAGCGCATCGAGGTCGGGCCTGTTCTGGAGTGCGTAGGCCACTTCGGCCACCTCGCCGGGGCGATCGGCCGACTCGCTCATCTCCCGGTCAAAGGGCGCGATCTCGAGCTGATCGATCGTCATCGATCCGGGAAGGCCCATCAGTTCGGCCAGAACGGTCAGGGCCAGGCGCAGCTCGCTCCGCGCGGTGACGAGCTGGCTCTGCGCCGTGTTGACACGGATCTCGAAGTTGAGACGTTCGCTGAGCGCCGCCTGCCCCGCGTTGACCATGACGCGCGTCTCTTCGAGCAGGGATGCGTTGAAAGACGCGTCGGCCTCAGCCGTGCGGATCGACTCCTGCGCCAGAAGCGCGTTGTTGTAAGCCAGTTGGACCGACTGAATCAGAAGGCGCCGCACATCGTCGAAAGCGGCAAGACTCCTGAGAACGTCGGCCTTGCGGCCCGTGAGGCGCGCCTCGCGGGCGAGCCCGTCGAAGAGGATCCAGTTGGCTGACAGCGAGGCCGAATAGGTCGTGTACCGACTGGTTCCCTGGAATCCGGGGATGTTGAAGGCCTGCAGGCTCTGCCTGGTGCGCGACACGCCCGCGTCGAGATCGATGGATGGATAGTAACCGGCCCGCGCCTGGGTGACGGCCGCACTGGCCGCGTCGATCCGTGTCTGCGCCGCGAGAAGATTGGGGCTGCGCTCCAGAGCGATGCGGGCCGCGTCGGCACTGGTGAGTGGAGTGGGCAGAACGATCATCTCGGCCGATGAAAAGGTCGACGAGGCGCGATCGTCGGCATCTTCGACCGCGTGCGGCGGACTGTCTGGACTCTCAGCGCTCGGTTGCGTTGCGCAGCCTGCCCACATCCAGCACGCGGCGATCAGCGCCACGATCATCTTCGTTGCATCACGCGCGGTCATTGTTCTCGATCCTTTTTCTTGCCGGCTCCACCTCTTCGCGCGACGGCCTGACCCCGGTGACCGTCCAGCGCAAAAAGATGCGGACATCGTTGAGCGTCGCCATGAGGCAGGGAAGGAGGAACAGAGTGAGCAGGGTGGCGGCAATGACACCGGATGCGATGGACAGCGCCATGGGAATCAGGTACTGGGCCTGCACGCTCTTCTCCATGATGATCGGAAAGAGCCCGGCGCAGGTCGTGAGCGAGGTGAGCATGATCGCTCTGAAGCGCCGGCAACCGCCTTCGACGAGCGCCTTCATGAAGGGGACCCCGGCGGCGATTTTCTGGTTGACGCACTCCATGAGCACGATCGCGTCGTTCACCACGATCCCGGTGAGCGCCACCATCCCGAAGAGGCTCATCATGGTCACGTTCTCACCGAGGATCAGATGACCGAGGAGCGCGCCCACCAGCCCGAGGGGAACGGTGAACAGGATGAGCAAGGGCTGGACATAGGACCGGAAGATGGTGGAGAGGATCAGGTAGATGAGCATGATGGCGAGGAAGAAGCCGTAGAAGAGGCTTTCCATCGATTCGCGCGAGTCCTGCTGCTCACCCTCGATCGTGCAGATGAGGCCGGAGTGTCCCTGCTGCAGCCCGGGAAGGAAGTTGGCCTGCAACTCCATGATCACCTCGCGGGCGTTGGCCACTCCCGGAACGGTCTCGGCCGTCACCGACACGCGCCTCTTGCCGTCCTTGCGGTTGACGCTCGCCAGCCCCTTGGTGAATTCCACGTCAGCCACGGAGACGAATGGCACCTCGTTGCCCGTGCGCGTCCGGATCCGGATCGATTCGAGGTCGGCGAGGGAGTTCCGCTCGTCGAGCGGGTAGCGCACCTTGATGCGCACGTCGTCTCGGCCGCGCTGGATGCGGACCGGTTCGGCGCCGTAGTAGCCCTGCCGCAGCTGCCGGCCCACATCGTCGAGGGTGAGTCCAAGCGTATAGGCGAGCGGTTTGAGGCTGATGCGCAGCTCGGTCTTGCCCGGGCGGAAATCATCCTCGATCTCGTAGACTCCCTTGAATTCCGCGAGACGCGCCTGGAGTTCGGCCGAAGCAGCGAGGAGCATGTCGAAGTCGTCGCCGAGCAGCCAGATCTCGATGTCCTTGCCCGGCGGGCCATGCTCGATGCTGCCGTACTTGACGCTCAGCGCGCCATCGATGGGACCGACGTTTTCTTCCCAGGCAAGGTTGATCTCCTTGAAGTAGACGCCCCTCTCCTCGGACGGAAGCAGGTCGACGGTGACCTCGCAGTAGTGGGCGCCCTTGATGTCGACATAGCCCGAATGGGCACCCGCAACAGAGTAGACATTCCTTACAAGGGGATCGCCCGAGGCTGTTTGGATCTTCTCGTCGACGCACCGGAGCCCGTTTTCCAGTTTGTTGATCGTGTCGCAGGTGGTGGTGATCGGTGTGCCGTCGGGAAACTCGGCCCGCACGATGAGCGTATCGTGGTCCGCGTCAGGAAACATGACGAACTGGATCAGTGTGCACACGCCGGCCATGACCATGATGACCGTGATGGTCGAGGCGAGTGCCACGTAACGCCACCCGATCACGAAACGAAGGCAGGGCGCGTAGACACGCCGCACGAAGCTCTCCTCGATCCGTTCCATCCAGTCGCGGAAGCTGGACATGGCGTGCTTGATCCGGCTGAGGAGAGAGACCTTTCTCCCATCGGACCGGGGCCGAACACCCGGATCGGCCAGGTGATTCAGATGGGCGGGAAGAAGAAAGAAACACTCGACGAGAGAGACGACCAGAGCGGCCACGACCACCATGGGGAGCAGGGCGATGAACTTGCCCATGATACCCGAGATCCAGAAGAGGGGGAGGAACGCCGCGATCGACGTGCACACCGCGGCGACCACGGGCCAGAGGACCTCGAGCGTTCCGTCGATGGCGGCCCGGAGAGCGCTCTTGCCCTGGCGGCGGTGGAGCGAGATCGCCTCGCCCACCACGATGGCGTCGTCGACGATGATGCCGAGAACCATGACGAGTCCGAAGAGACTGATCATGTTGATCGACTTGTCGTGGGCGGCGGCGATCGCCATGGCTCCGAGGAGCGAGATCGGAATCCCCATGGCGACCCAGAAGCCGAGCTTGAATCCGAGAAAGAACCAGAGCAGGAAGAAGACGAGCACGAGCCCGAGACGTCCGTTGTCGAGGAGCAGGTCGATACGGTCTCGGATCGCCTCTGAGGTGTCGCCCCACTTGGTGAGAGTGAGACCCGGCGGCAGGGTGGGATTCTTGTCCGCCAGATAGCGGTCGACCGCCTCGGAAATGGCGATGGCATCTTCTTCCCACGTCTTGAAGACCACGATGAGAGCGGCCCGTTCACCGTTGAAGTAGCCGAGCATCGGGTCTTCCTCGAAACCGTCCTTGATCTCGGCGATGCGGTCGAGGCTGATCAGGGTTCCGTCGGGCCGGGTGAGCACCACCAGGTCGGCGAATTCCCCGCCCCGGTATCGGCGGCCCATGGCGCGGATCTTGAACTGCTCCGAATCGGTGCGCAGGAACCCGCCGGGAAGGTTGAGGCATTCGCGCCGCACCTTGGCCGCCACCTCCTCGAAGGTGAGCCCAAAGCTGCGCAGCCGCTCCTCGGAAACCTCGATCGAGATCTCGTAGTCGGGGATGCCGCTGATCGCCGCCATCGAGATCGTCGGGATGCGGAGAAGGTCGTCCTTGATCTCCTCGGCCTTCTCCTTGAGCTGCACCTGGGGCAGGTCGCCGCGGAGGCAGATCCGGCAGACGGGCGTCCGGTTGGTGAGCAGGGAGACGACCGGTTTCTCGGCGTCGGCGGGAAAGGTGGGGATCGCGTTGATCTCGGCGCGGATGTCGTCGAGAACCTTCTGCTCGTCCGCGCCGTCGTCGACCTCGGCGAATCCCATTCCCACGCCCTCGAGAGCGGTGGTGTGGAATTTCTTGATCCCCTCGACTCCCTCGACGGCCTCCTCGAAGCGCTGGCAGATCCCTTCCTCGATCTCGGCCGGCGTGGCGCCGGGGTAGAGCATGTTGATCTGCACCATGTCGAAGGAGATGTTGGGGAAGAACTCCCTGTTCATCGACGCCACGCCGAATATCCCGCTCACGAGGATGATGATCATGAGAAGGTTGGCGAAGATGTTGTTCCGCGCCATGAGTTCGATCAGGGATCTCATTTACGATCACCCGATGGCCGATCAGGCAACAGGGAAACTTCGAGCAGTGTGTTCTCGACAGGATTTCCCAGCCTGGTGATGACGAGGATGTCTCCGTCGGACAGAGTGCCTCGCACGAAGACTTCGCGGGCGCTTCTGTACACGACCGTGACCGGCACGGTTGTCAGGCGATTCTGCCTGGCGAGGACGACGGTCTTTTCGTGGCTGACCGCTTCGGCGGGAGTTCGAAAGACGTCCTTTGCGATCTTGCCCGGAATGGTGACTTCGCAGAACATGCCGTCCACCATGGCCAGGGGTGGTGTGGCGTCCTCGTGATCACCGTTCCGCGCGTCGAGGGGCGCCACGATCTCGACGATTACCATGGTCGTGCTCGTGTCCGCGTCGAAGCGTTCCACTCGCACGAGCCGGCCTTGCCATGCACAGGCCCGGTTCTCGGACCAGTAGACCTCGACCGCCAGGTCCGATGTCAGGGCCGCGTACCACCCCGTTGTTTCGCCTCCGGCCGCGGCACTCTCGCTGCTGATGCCGAATGGAAACCACCGCGCCATCTCGCGGCTGTCGAGGGAGACAGGTATTTCCAGGATCGAATCGTCGACAATGGTCAGCAGGATCTGGCCGGGAGCCACGACCTGGTTCAGTTCGAGGGAGACTTCTTCGAGGCGGGCGTCGAAGGGCGCGCGAACAGCGGTCCTCTCCAGGTCGAGCGCCGCGCCGTCGCGCGCCACGTCGGCGGCGGTGAGGGCCGCCTCTGTTTCCTTGAGCTGGATCGGGTAGACGGCGAGGGAATTCTCGAGAGCGACCACGAGATCCTCGGCCTGGGTCAGAGTGCGCTCGGCGAGCTCCACCGCGGAGCGGCTTCCCACGTTATCCTCCTCGAGAAGACGTGACACCCTGTCGAACTCGGACGCTGCCAGGTCGCGCGATCGGCCGCTCAGCTCGAGGCGGCGCGCATCGTTGGCCTGCTGCTGGGCGATCCGGTCGACCTGGGCGTTGAGCCGTTCGATCTCGGCCTTGGCTTGCTCGAGGCGTACGGTATAAGTGCGCGGATCGACCTCGAAGAGCTCCTCGCCCGCCGGGATGATTTCGCCTGTTTCGAGACGGGGATGGATCCCCACGATCAGTCCGCCCACCTCGGCACTTACCGAAACACGGTTGCGGGCGCGGACCGTTCCATAGCCGCGCAGGGAGACGGGCACGTCCTCCGCGCGCAGAATGACCGCCTCGACGCGCCGGGCGACCTCGCCGACCGAGGCCTCGGCCGGCGGCTGCTTCAAGGCGCAGATGAGTCGATAACCGCCCACACCGACAGCGATGAGAATCACGATGAGAACGATGCGAACGAGTGTAAGCATGGGAATTTTCATCCAGGAAGAGCAATCCCGCTTGCGAGAACGACTGTTCTTTTGACCGAGAACGATCATAGGATAGCGCTATTCAAATTGTGCATAAAATGTTTTCTTTAAATAGCGACAGTGCTTTCAGGATCGGTTTTACGGCCCTGGCGGTTTGTCGCGGTCAAAGTGTGTCCTCTGCCTGGTGAAGGATTGTGATGTTCAGGTTCGTTCCGTTTCTTTTCTTGGTTGGACTTTTCACCGCGTGCGGATCGGAGGGGGGCGGTCGACCCAACTGCGTCCTCATCGTGGTCGACACGCTGCGCGCCGACCGGGTGGGGTGCTACGGATACGAAAACCGGACAACGCCCAGCATCGACGCAATCGCCGCCGAGGGAATCCTTTTCGAGAACGCGATTGCCCAGGCCGCCTATACCTTGCCGTCCATGGCCACCCTCTTCACCGCCCTCAATCCGATGAGCCACGGCGTGCGGCGCCATCCCGACAGCGAGGGGCGTGTGGACATCCTGTCGCCCGAACTCGAGACCTTGCCCGAATTTCTCGCCGCGAAGGGCTACACCACACAGGCCGTGATTTCCAACTCGCTTTTTCAACGGCGATTCAAGGCGGGATTCGACGCGGGCTTCGACGTCTACGATGTGGGACGCCGCCGCCGCGACGCGGGCCCCACGACCGATCGCGCCCTGGAGCTCATCGAGCGGAATGTCGCCGGCGGCAGGCCCTTCTTTCTCTGGGTTCACTACATCGATCCCCACTGGCCCTACGATCCCCCGGAATCATTCGAGCGCCCCTTCGCGCATGACGACGGCGGCCAGTTTCAGCGCCTTCTCGATCGGTTCGAAGACAAGAGCCTGGCCCGGGAGATCATCAACTTCGCGCCGCCTCTTGACGGCGACGGCCTGGCGGCGGCGCTCTGCGCCTATGACAACGAGGTCGCCTACGCCGATGCTCAGATCGGCCGCCTCATGGAGGGCTTGAAGGAGAGAGGCCTCGACAAGAACACGGTGGTCGCTCTCGTCTCCGATCATGGCGAGGCGCTCGGCGAGCATGGCCTGACCTTCGCCCACTCCTTCACCCTCTACGACGAGGTGCAGCGGGTGGTGCAGATCATCCGGCCCGCGGGCGGCACGGCGCCGGCGCGCGTCAGCGAGCAGGTCCGTCTTCTCGATTTCGCGCCCACCCTGCTCGGCCTTCTCGGTTTCGACCCCGACGACCAGGATTCCGATCTCCTGGCCAATGCCGAGGGGCGCGATCTGAGCCCCCTCTGGACCGAGGGCGCGAGCGCTCTCGACGCGCTGCCGGCCTATGCCGAGTCGGAAGCGTGGTCGGCCGAGGCGGTCGGCGTGGCGGGCCGCGCCGGGGGAGTGACTGCCTTGCCGCGGAGGGGAGAGAAGTGGAAGATGGTTCGCTTCAAAGGGTACAAGTTGATCTTGATTCCGGGCGCGGAATGGGAACTCTACGATCTATCCACTGATCGCCGGGAGCGGTCGAACCTCCGCCACGAACCGCCCGAGGCTGCCAGCCCTCTCGCCCGCATCATGGAGTCCTTCCTCGAAGACCGCGGCGCGGGTCATGGAGCATCGCCCGGCTCCAGGCTCGATGAGGAAACACGCAGGGAGCTCGACGAGGTCCTCGACTCCATGGGATACGGGAGGTGAGCGCGTTGAAGACCTTCTGTCCGGTCGCCGTGATCTGCTTGTGGGCGTGTCTCTGGCCGCAGAACGTGGCCGGTGTTCAGGCCGGCCGGGATTCAGCAGTCCGGAAATACTACGAGCAGAAGGCGTCGGTCGACACTGCCGCCGGCCAACGCCGTCTCACCATCGGCGACTGGTGCGTGAACAAGGGCCTTCTCGAACAGGCCCGCGAGCAGTTCGCGCTTGCCATCAGTCTCGGCCGCGGCCCGGCCCAGGAGAGAGCGACCGCGGCTCTCGGCGCGCTCGAGCGTCTCACACCCGATCAGATCAAGAAGAGGTTTCACCCGCCCACCAGTAAAGAATTGAAGCTCTATCGTCTCAAGGTGGCCAAGGCCGTACTTGACGATCGCCGGGGTTCGAAAAAGCTTGCCGACTCGGCCTGGGCCGCGGGAGAAAGCCTCGAGGACGTTGCCGCTGCCGGGTACGGGCGTCTGATCGACAGGGCGCGCAACATCCCCGAAATCGACGCCGAGGGACGCATCGTGCTCGACGTGGGACCTGTTCCGGCGCCGATCTCGAAGGCGATCCGCGACGCGGGCGGCGGGATCACGATCAACGGCCGACCCAGGATTCGC
Organism: uncultured Phycisphaerales bacterium; assembly: GCA_964464495.1. Classification (GTDB taxonomy): domain Bacteria; phylum Planctomycetota; class B15-G4; order B15-G4; family CAYZWU01; genus CAZUHB01. The sequence continues at coordinate 32,776 of CAYXGI010000029.1, read as the reverse complement.
ACCGCTTTCCTGCGCCGCATTCCGTCGGTCGATGAGATCTACATGGCGGAGTGCGATGTCCTCGCCCTGTTCAGCGAGAAGAGTCTCGACGAGGCGGTCGCCTTGCACGAGGTGGGCGCGGCGCTCCTTCCCTACTTGAAAAAAGATCTCGGCGCGGCGCCCGATCGGGTGCTCAATGTGTGCGTCTTTCACGCGACGCCGTCCTATCACGAGTACTGCGCGCGGTCGGGGCATCCCGAATACACGGTATCGAACGGTTTTACCAATTTCGAAGACTTCCTTTCAGTCGTGAGTGTGCCCGACCGGAACGGACGGGCTCTCACCGATTTTCAGATCCAGAGCATCGTGCTGCACGAGATGGTGCACCTCTTCCAGTTCGCTGTCACGGCCACCGCCATGCCGAGCTGGTATGCCGAAGGACTTGCCGAGACCTACGGCGGAGTGGGCGCCTACCAGTGGGAAGCCGGCGCAAAGCGGCTGCGCGTCAAGGGACTTGTCGAGCAGCGCAGGATCGACGCCTTGCGCGCGCCGGGAAACATGATCGGCTTGGAGGAGTTTCTCAGCCTCGAGGCGCGCAACCTCCATGCGCTTGACCGGGCCATGACCGAGCGCTTCTACACCCAGGCGTGGGCGTTTCTGAGGTTTCTGCGAAACGGCGCCGGCCGGACCGCGGCAAGGAAACTGACAGCCTGGGAGGCGCTCTGTCAAAACAATCGGCTCGATCCCGCCGAGGCGCGATCCCGCTTCCGGCTTGCCTTCGAAAAAAACATGAAGAGCCTCGAGAGGGATTTTGTAGAGTTCGTGAAGAAACTCTGATTTAGCGAGGCCGAGGAGATCTTTTCCCTATCGCAGCGGCGCATCGGCGAAGGGGGGCTCGTCGACATGGTGCGGCACAAGGCGCGCGCCGTTTTCGGACTCGAGAAAGAGTGGACGGACGGCGATTCGGGTCAGTGAACACGCCTCTCCCTGCCGCGCCACCAGGGCTCCCGCAAGGCTTTCTTGTCGATCTTGCCCGATCCTGTTCGGGGGAGATAGTCGACGAGGTCGATGTGGGATGGAACCTTGTAGGCCGCCAGCCGGCCGCGGCAGAAGGCGATCAGATCGTTGCGGCACGCAGTCTCTTTCCGATCGACCACCACGGCTGCCATTACCGCTTCACCCCACTCCGCGTCGGGTACGGCGAAGACCGCCGCCTCGCGCACGGCGGGATGGGCGAAGAGGGCGTTTTCCACCTCGGTGGAGTAGACCAGTTCGCCGCCCGTGTTGATCACGTCCTTGATGCGGTCGACGATCGTGAGATAGCCCTCGGCCTCCACATGGGCCAGGTCTCCCGTGTGAAACCACCCGTCGCGGAAGGCGTGGGCAGTTTCCTCGGGGCGCTTGAAATACCCCGGCGTTACCCACGGCCCGCGCGCCACGATTTCGCCCACCGTGCGGCCGTCGCGGGGGACGGTCCGTCCCTCCCGGTCGACGACCTTGACCTCCACACCGTTCATCGGTCTTCCGGTCATGGCTCTGTATCGCTGTTGTTCAGCCGCGGGCAGGCAGCGAACCGAGTCGGTGGGGAGCGAAAGGGTGAGGAAAGGGCTCGTCTCGGTGAGGCCGTAGGTCTGGACGTACTCGCAGGGAAAGAGCTCCTCGATCTTCTCGAGGAGGTCGAGCGCCATGGGCGCGCCGCCGCTCATGATGCGCCGCATGCTCTGGAGTTTCGAACGATCGGCCGCCTCGTGGTGAACGAGACGGTTGAGCATGGTGGGGATCAGATTTGTGATGGTCACACCCTCTGCGGCGATGGTGTCGAAAACCTCGGCCCCGTCGAATTCGGGAAGGACCACGTGGCAGCCGCCCGCCCAGGTGATCGCCCACGTGGCCCAGGCGTCGGCGAGATGAAAGAGGGGGGCGGCGTGGAGCCAGACGTCCTTCTCGGTCAGCTCCAGGCTCTCGATCGTCGCGGCGGCGTGGGAGGCCACGTTGGCGTGAGTGAGGATCACTCCCTTTGAGCGGCCCGTGGTACCGCTCGTGTAGTAGAGCTGGGCCGGATCGGAGCCGCCTCCACCGACGGCCGGGTCGTGCCTTAGGGTGGAACTTTTTCGAATCCGGCTGTCGAGCGAGTCGGGAGACGGACCGTAACTGGCAATGAGCAGAGGTCGCGCTTCCCGACTGAGCGTATCGAGCGCAGCACGCGCTGTTTTTTCGAAAAGGGGTTCCACGATGAGCACGCTCGCCGCGCTGTCCGTCACGATCAGGGCGATCTCTTGTGGCGAGAGGCGCGTGTTCAGGGGAACGAAGAAAGCGCCCGCGGCCGCTGCAGCGAAATAGGCCTCCAGCATGAGGTGGCAGTTCCGGTGAAGCATGGCGACGGCCCCTCCGGGAGAGATCCCCTCCTCCATTAATATCTGCGCCACCGCGCGCGCGCGGTGAGCGAACTCGGCGTAGGTCAACGACTGGGCGCCGCAGACGACCGCTTTCTTGTTGGGATGGTTGCTCCGAGCGTGATCGAGGATGGCGAAGAGATTCATGGTCGGATCGAATGTGATGTTTCTTGAAGCCATGGCGGTTCTTCCACTCTCCATTCCTGTCTCGGCCGGGCCGGCGGCCGCGGCGGGGCGTCATGTCTGCTTTCAATTGTGGCGGGTTGGGAAGAGGATTTCAACGCACCCTCCGCGGGATTCGGGCTATCTCCTGTCTTGAAGTCGGCCTCGCAAAAGGCGCATACTGGCGGAAGTTCCAGAGCGAGCTTTGCCACACTGTCGGAGAAAGACAAAGTGTTGATTCCCCGGTTATCTTTTCACGCCACTCTCGTGCTCTCCGTTTTTCTGCTCACTGCGATCGGCCTTTCCGAGGAAGAGACCGAGCCGGCGCAGTGGCGGTACACCTTCGATGAGCCGTCCGGCGACTGGACCGCGGCCGAATTCGACGACAGCCAATGGCAGCGGGGCGCGCCCGGTTTCGGCAATCAAGAGCTGCCCGCCTTTCAGCGCGGCCGCGTGAAAACCGAGTGGAGCACGCCCGACATCTGGATCCGTTTCGGAGTCGACCTGCTCGATACACCCTGGTGGGCGGCCCTGGTCTTCAGCCACGATGAAGATCTGGAGATTTACGTCAACGGAAGCCTAACGGTCGAGGAGAAAGGCTTCATCACGGGATACGCACAGAGGTATCTCGATTGCGGCGCCGGCGGAATCCTCGAGCCGGGGCGCAATCTGGTGGCCGCCCATTGCGTGCAGCGGACTGGGGGGCAGTTCGTCGACATCGCCTTCGAATCGTACAGGGGCGAGACAAGGATCACCCCGCCTGGAGATGCGATTCCGAGACCCGAGTATCCCCGTCCCCAGCTCAAGCGGAACGGATGGCTCAACCTCAACGGCACGTGGGAATTCGAGATCGATCGCAAGGGCACCGGACTCGAGCGCGGGCTGCACCGGGGCAAGCGGCTCAAGGGTCGCATCACCGTTCCCTTCGCGCCCGAGAGCACGCTGTCCGGTGTGGGTGAGACCGATTTTCTGAGAAGAGTCTGGTACTTTCGCGGGGTGCAGATTCCCGAATCGTGGGAAGGGCAGAGGATTTTGCTCCATTTCGGCGCTGTCGATTACACGACAACCGTCTGGGTCAACGGCCGGCAGGCGGGGGGGCATCGCGGCGGGTTCACACCCTTTTGCATCGACATTACACCCTATGTGGTTGATGGCTACGCGGGGATCACGGTCCTCGCCGAGGACGCGATGGACGACGGGCTCCAGGTCACGGGCAAGCAGTCGCGCAAGCCCGAGAGTCACGGGTGCGTTTACACGCGCACCACTGGAATCTGGCAGACCGTCTGGCTCGAGCCGGTTCCCACGGTGCGGGTGAGCGCCCTTCGCGTCGAGGGCCTGCCCGATCAGAACCAGGTGCTGGTGAACGTCCAGCTTGAGGGCGCGGCCGCGGGCGCGGTTGTTCACGGTTCCGTCTATCTTGGTGGAGACGCCATGGGCGAGGCGTCGGCGCCCGCCCGCTGGCGGGGGACGCGGCTGGCGATTCCCCTGTCCAAGGTGAAACTCTGGAATCCGGGGGACCCTCACCTCTACGACCTGATGATCCGCGTCGAATCGAAGAGCGAAGCGATCGACCGCGTGGAGACCTACTTCGGGCTACGCACCATCGAGCTCGACGGCGTGCGCGTGCTGATCAATGGACGGTCCGTGTTCCAGAGGCTCGTGCTCGACCAGGGATTCTACCCGAATGGGATCTACACCGCCCCCTCTGACGAGGCGCTGGTGGCTGACATCGAGATGGCGATGGACCTCGGTTTCAACGGGGCCAGGCTGCACATGAAACTCTTTGAACCGAGGTTTCTCTACTGGGCCGATCGGCGCGGCTACCTGATCTGGGGCGAGTATCCGAACTGGGGGCTCGATCATTCCGATCCGCGCGCCCTGGCCAATCATCAGACCGAGTGGCTCGAGGCGCTGGCGCGCGACCGCAACCATCCGTCGATCGTGGGATGGTGTCCGTTCAACGAGACCACGGCCACCCAGTACAGCCAGGGGATTCTCAATACCTACCTCGCCACGAAGGCGGCCGATCCAACGCGGCCGGTGATCGACACGAGCGGATACGTGCATGTGCGGACCGACATCTACGACTGCCACAACTACTCTCAGGACGCGGCCGCGTTGCGAGCGCTCTTCGATTCCTTTGCGCGGGGCGGCGCACCGTGGAACAACTCCGCCGCTGACGCGCCCTATGGCGGGCAGCCCTTCATGGTGAGTGAGTTCGGCGGCACGCGGTGGGGGCCGGGCAAGCCGGGGTGGGGTTACGGCAACGATCCCAAGAACGTGGAAGAATTCTACAGCCGCTTCGAAGAGCTCTGCACGGCGCTCATGGACAATCCGCGGTTCTTTGGATTCTGTTACACACAGCTCTACGACATCGAGCAGGAGATGAACGGGCTCTACACCTACGAACGGCAGCTCAAGTTCAACCCCGAACGGATCCGGCCCGTACTCACCCGCCGCGCGGCGATCGAGGATTAGGAGCCCCTGCGGCCGATTTCTATCCCGTGAGCTTTCTCATGAGCCACTCGACGGGGCCGCGTTTGAAAGAGCGCGTCCAGAGGGTGGCGAAGAGGATGCTGAGCGCACAGAAGCCCAAGGCGCAGGAGACGGAGAAGGTGAGCGATCGGCCTTCGAGGCAGCCCATCGCGTCGAGCAGTCCCATGCCGATCACCACGTGAGCCACGTAAAGGGTCAAGGCGAGCCGGCCCGTGGCAGCGAGGGGTTTGACCCACCATGCCGTCGGCCAGCGGCCTGCCACTCCGAGGCTCAAGCAGATCACGGCCAGTGCCGTGCCGCCGGCGGCAAGAATGTAGAAGACCGAGGGCGGCATCGACTCTGTGCTGAAGAGAGCCTTGGCTGTTTCCAGGTCGATCGAGCTCTCGCTCCATCTCACGGTGCGGATGATCAGTCTCGATGCCGTTTCAGCCGCAATCGCCGTGATGAATCCGAGCCAGAAGAGCGTTTTCAGATTTCGTCTTCCCGCGGCGAGCCGGCGTCCGAGCCATAGTCCCACGAAGAGAAAGGCGATCCAGGGGAAGAGGGGATGAAATCCATTGAAGAGGGTGTTCCGCGCAAAACCGGGAAAAGTCCAGAAATCGGCGTAGTCGAGGGTGAGCCAGTTCCAGGATTTTTCGTAGTCGAGAGTCACGAGCATGGCGAGAAAGAGAGTCACGGCGAGGCCGGCCGCGACCCACAGGGTGCGGCCCGACGCGGCGAGGAAGAGAGTGGCCAGTGCGATGTAGACACCGTAGCAGTGAAGGATGTCGCCCGGCCAGATCTCGATGTAGGCAAGCCCGGCCGCGAGCAGGAACAGAGACCGCTTGAGCAGCTTGACGCGGATAGACGCGCGCTGTCCGACCTGCGACGCGCGTGCCGCCATGAGCCCGATCCCCGCGCCGGCGAGGGTGACGAAGGTGGCTGACGCTCGTCCCTCGAAGAGCTTGGTGAATTTGACGAGCCACAGGGGGTCGGGTTTGGACTCGACCATCCCGATGAAGCGAAGATAGCCGTACATGTCGTCGGGCGCGCTGAAGAGTGTCATCACAACCTTGAAGTTGACGATGACCATTCCGAAGACAGCGAGCGCCCGGGCCAGGTCAAGGCCGTCAAGCCTCTTCGATGAGCCGTCCAGATTGTGCGTAGAACTCATGGGGGTTGTCCCAGACGACCTTGCGGATCTCCTCGTCGGTGAAACCGCGCTGGCGCATGACGAGTGCCGTGTGCGGCACGCCGAGCGGATCGCTCACGCCCCAGTCGGACGAGGAGTTGATGAGCATCTTGTCCGTTCCGTACTTCTGGAGGATGCTCGTGGCGCGCTCGGGGCTCAGCTTCTTGATCAGGTAGACCGTGTGGCCCGCCCAGTACCCGGCGTTCTTGGTGAGGGCGATCGTCTCTTCCGTGTTGTGGTCGACCTCGGCCATGTCGCGCGGGTAGTCGAGCTCCTTGAGGATGGCCAGAATCCGCTCGATACCCCGTTTCTTGTCGTTGTGGGGGCTGTGAATCACGGCGGGGAGGCCCACCTTGCGGGCGAGCTCGAGCTGCTCGATGAAGATCTTCTCCTCGGCGGGAGTGATCTGATCGAGGCCGATCTCGCCCACGGCCACGACACGCTCGTTCTTGAGGAACTCGGGAATCCGTTCCATTACCTCGGCGGCGAGGGCCTCGTTGTTGGCTTCCTTGGGATTCATGGAGATGGTGCACTGGTGGATGATGCCGAATTCGGCGGCACGCGTGTGTTCGTAGTGGAGCAGGTGGTCGAAGTAGTCGAAAAAGCTGCCCGCGTATTTTCTGAGATTGCCGAGCCAGAATCCTCCCGGTTCGACGATTCTGCGGATGCCGGCGAGCGCCATCCGTTCGTAGTCGTCGGTCGTTCTGGAATACATGTGTATGTGGGGATCGAAGATTTTCATGGACCGTCTCCGAGATCAAATAACAAGGTTCCGGCCGGACCCTGGCGGAACAAAAAATCCGAGTTTCAAAAGTACCATGGAACGTTGCGGACGCGAAAAAAGAATTAATTGGAATGAGCCGCGGAGCGCAACGGTCATCGCGTGGAGTTGATTCAACGGGGCGGTCAGCGGGGCGGTTCGAAAAAAAAGCGGACCTTCAGCCGTGAGCGGCAATATTTCTGAGAAGTCCCTTTTTGCCTGCCCGAACGATTGGTGTCTTGCCGAATCTCTTCTTGAATCCGGCGTGGCAGAGAGTCTCCAGATCGTCGACGCCCGCTTCGGAGAGCTCTGCGATGGGCGGAAGAAGGCGTCCCTTCGGGGCGATTTTTCCCACGATGAGGTCTTGGGCGTGGGGACAGACCTCGATGCAGAGATCGCATCCGAATGCCTGGGCGGCGGTTGGCCGGCCGCCGCGGGACGGCCCGCGTCGGAGGAGCGTGCGCTCAGAGGGTGTGAACTCTCCTTTTTTTTCTATGGTGAGATAAGAGACGCACTGGCGCGCGTCGAGCCTGTACGGCTCCGCGAGCGCTCCGGTGGGGCACGCGTCGAGACAATTCGTGCACTCTCCGCAGAGGGACGGAGAGGGCTGATCGGGCTCGAGCTCCACCGTGGTGACGATCTCGGCGAGGAGCACGTAGGGGCCGAATCGTTCCGTGACGAGGTTCGTCGACTGACCGATCCAACCGATCCCCGCGCGGTGGGCGAAAGCGCGTTCGAGCAAGGGGGCTGTATCGACCGCTATGCGGCAACGATTTCCGGGTGCCATCGATTCGATGTGAGCCTTGACCGGCTCGAGCGCATCGCGGAAGACGAGGTGGTAATCGGACCTGACGGCGTAGGCAGCGAGGGGACCGGGAGGGACGATCGGCTCGTAGGCGGCCGCAGCCACGATCACCGAGCGCGCCCCTGGAAGAAGGGAGGCCGGATCGAGACGGAGGGGTGCGCGGCGTTCCAGATAGTCCATTCCGGCCGCATCGCCGCGGCGGAGCCACTCTTCGAAACGGGCGAAATCTTCGGGGATCGGATCGGCCGCTGCCACACCGGCCATGTCGAAGCCGCAATTCAAGATCGCTTTTTTGATCGCTTTTTTCATCGTTCAAGAGATTCTTTCAAATCAACACGCCTGTCAACAGTTGAACTTTACCGCTTGGCCGGATAGGGTACCTTTTTGCATGCGGGCATCCTTTTCTCGAGGATGGAGCGGCATGAACACGTTTCGGGATCCGATGAAGGAACGACCAGGCACGAAGGTTATTTTTCAGGCTGCGTTGCGGTCCGCCGCGATTCTGGCTGTGTTGAGCCTTTGGGGATGCGGCGGCGGGGAAGAGGTCCGCACGGCGCCCGAGGAGATCCTTGATTCGGTCAAGATTTCCGATCCCTCGGTCCTCGGTTATGTGCGCGCCGACGCAGGGGGGCTTCAGCTCCTGGTTGGATTCCTGGAGAATTTTCTTGAGAGCGATCCATTCCGGCAAGCGCGAGACCTGGAGGAGAGGCTTGGCGGTGTGCCCGGAGCGAATCTGCTTTTCAGTTCCCTGCCTGTGGACATGATGCGCAAGGTGGCTCCCCTGACCGAACCGGGGAGCCACATGACCGTTGTGCTTCTCGATCCGGGGATCTTTGGGGGGGGCGCGGCGCTTCACTTTGTTCCCGAGAGGGGGAAGAGCCTCGTTGCGGTTCTCGAGGCTGCCGAGAACTACCAGCGCGTCGGTGACTCTCCGCCCGAGTTTCGCCTGATGCGCGCGCGGCATCCCTTCAGGGTCTTTCTCCAGGCGTTGAAACAGATAGATATCGATCTGGAGATTCCGGGCGATGACTACGATCTGCGATTCATTGTGGAAGAGTCCGACGAGGGGGTGCTCGTGGTCCCCTCTTACGATGCGCGCCGCGACGTCGTTGCTTTTCTGAGGAGCACCGATTTTCTCTCTCCCTGGGGGGATGCGGGTCTCGTGATCGATCTCGACATGGAGCGCCTGGCCATGGCCTATGCCGATCTGATCAGGAGTCTCGACCTGTCGATCAGGAAGATCGCCGCCAAGCTCGACGCGGCTGCCGATCCCAAAGTACCCCTTTCGGCCGGGCGGATCTTGCGTTTCTGGTCGGCAACGGTCCTGGGATTTCTCGGCGGTCTCGATGGTGTGCGTTATGTGTCACGCCTTCCGGGTACGGGGGCGGCCGAACTGCGCGTCCTGGCCGTCGAAGGCGGGAGCGTCGATCGATTTCTGGGCGCCATGAGGGAGGACGGGCCCGCCATGCTCGGTCTGATGCCGGGCGGTTTCGCATTGGAGATCAACACCGATCCAGAAGCCTTTGCCGCGCTCATACCTGCGGCACGGGATTTTTACGCCGAGATGCTGCAGATGGATCGAGCCGCACTCGATCCGGTGACCGACGCCTGCGTGCAGGCTCTCGAATTCAGCGCGGGGCGCCATCTCTGGGGGGTCAACGCGTCGCGCGAGGCCGCCATGGGCGCTTGCGTTTCGGTTCTCGAGGAGGGAGCTGAAACGGCCGTGCTTGAAGAAAGGGCCTTCGCGACGTCGTCGTCCATCGCGCGACTCAGGGGCCGCGAAATCGATCGTGCATCAGATCGAGAGCGCGGGGCGCCCATGCGTTTTGACGTGTTTCCCGGACTCCTCACCGTTGAAGGGGGGGCGAGGGGAAACAAGTGGGTGACGACTTTTCTGTACGATCCCGGGAAGACGTCCGGCGAGAATCGCAGCGCCGAGAAGTGGTCCAAACAGCTCTTCGGTTTGGCTCGCATGGGCGCGCCTCCCCCGGCGGGACTGCCGCGGAAGGCCCATCTTTTTGTCAATTTCAGGCTCATGCCTTTGGGAGACGCCGCACTTCGGGCGCTCGGGATGTTCATGTCCCTTGGATTCAGCGGGTATGGACAGGTCGATGGAAACGAGTTGATCGTGACCTTTCCCAATCGATGAGCCCGGCGGTTCCGGCCTGGATTCCCGCGGGCGGAACCCGTTGATTTTTTGGGAAGATCAAAGAGAGAATTGGAGAGGTGAATGATCGTCAAGAACCCGGTATTTACTTTCCCGGGAAACATATATATTCCGAGCATGGATCTCTGGCTCGATCCGACTCGCAAGCGTGATTTCGCTTTCGTTTCACATGCTCATGCCGATCATGCGGCGCGGCACAAGAGAATCGTAGCCACACCATCAACGGCGCGTCTTCTCGAACACCGCCTCGGAGTGAAAGCTCACACGAGCCTCGAATACGGTGTTTCAAAGGATGTCAACGGCGGAAAGCTGACCCTCTATCCAGCCGGCCACATTCTCGGGTCGGCGCAGATACTCGTGGAGAGGCACGATGAGCGTCTTCTCTACACGGGTGATTTCAAGTTGAAACCGTCGCGGACGGCCGAACCGTGCGAGCCTGTGGCGTGCGATCACCTCATCATGGAATGCACCTATGGCCTGCCCCAGTACCGCTTTCCAGATCGCGAGGAGGTGGAAGCGCAGTTTGTGGACTACGTTGTCGCCACGTTGAAACGCGGCGAAGTGCCTGTCGTGCTCGCCTACGCTCTGGGGCGATCCCAGGAAGTGATCCGCATACTCACCGACGCGGGGCTCAGAGTCGCTCTGGAACACAAAATCCACGATCTTTCTGTGATTTACGGAGAACTCGGGATCGGCCTGGGGCATTTTGAAGAGTACAATCCCGACGATCTCCAAGACCGCGTTCTCATTTTCCCGCCCCATCTCTGGAAGGCGCCGGTCCTTCAGGCGATTCGGCGAAGACGAACGATCGCCGTAACCGGCTGGGCGATCGATGGTCGCCAGAATTCTTGGTACCGCTCGGACAAGGCCTTTCCTCTCTCAGATCATGCTGACTTCGACGACCTGATCCGCTACGTGGAGATGACTTCGCCGCGAAATATTTACCTCATTCATGGATTCCCTGCCTTTGCCGAACACCTAAAACGCTTCGAATCCAATGTTTATTTCTTGAACTAATAACTATTCTTTTATGAGAAACATCCGCTTTGGCTTGAAAAAAAAAGTTTATTTCCGTATGTAATAGTCAGTTATGGATCCGATTATCCTTATGAAGATCGTCCGTCAACGAAGTGCTTAAGCACTTAGAGATAAATGCGTAATATCAGTTTTCTATTGACGGTAGCGTCTTTATACACTACATTCCTTAATGCAACTAAGCCATGAAGCATCGAAGTCAAGATGTCGTTTATCCCATATGGTTGCTGTTACTCTTGTGAGGAACAGGGATAATAGCATTTAGAGCGTCTGAGAATTTAGCCGGAAAAACATCTATACTGGAAGCTGCTGGTTCTGCGTCTGAGAGAACAGTCTCGTGACTCGCTGAATCCTCGGCTTTCAATAATTTAACCAACAACCCCAGGCACTCATGAAATCGGGTGGGTCAAAAAAGAAGAATTCGCGCAAAGCGGAAAAATCCGCGACGCTGGCGTTCCAACCCCCCGAAATAGTGACACGCCTCAAAAACCTTCTCAAGAAAACCCCCACAGACGCTCCCAAGAATACGCTCAAAAATGAGCTCAAGAAGCAGATAAAAGGTGTGGAAAGCGGGGAATATTCCGAAGGGCGTCTCAACAATTTTCTTCTCTCCGTCTATCGGGATACAGCCTCCGCCGATGCCTATTCTCTGATTTATGAACTCAACTACCGTAATTTCTTCCTGATCATCTTCAATCGGATCAAGCATTACTCTAATGCCTTAGATCCCAAGGACATACTGCAAGATGTCTTTCTTTCCATTTTCCGCTACCCCCACAAATTTCGCAGTGAAAAGGAAAACGCCTTCCGGAACTGGAGTTACTCCATCATCCGGAACACGATCCTCAAGCATTTGAAGATGAGATCCACCGCTGGAATTTCTACCGATATTTTATCGGAAGTTCTTGAAGATAAAGGAGCTACAAACCCTCTCACCTCCTTGGCCAATGCAGAGAGCCTGCAGCGGTTCAAAAAGTTCTATCTTTTGTACCTAATGCTCTATATCCATGTTTTTAACAACAATTTGAGCGAAAGGGCAAAGCAGGCGTTACTGTATGTCGAAGTTGAAGGTAAACGTTATCGCGAGGCGAGTGACCTGCTCGACATCAAACTCGAGAATTTCAAAATGGTCGTTTGTCGCGCGAGAAAAAAGATACATCGGCAAATGAACCAAATTCTAGGAAACGCGGTTTCATGACAAAGAGCACGGGAAAGACAACCTGCCAGCACTTCGAGCAACAGCTCAACGCTTTCGTGGACGGCGAGCTCCAGAAGCTCGAAGTCCAGCGTGTTGTTGGACATCTCGACAAGTGCTCGACGTGCCGTCTCTATGTCGACGAACTCCGCGTCTTCGCCCAGATGCATCGCGATTGCCACGACTCTGAAGCCCTGCTGAGATCGATCGATGCGCCAACCATGTTCCAGAACATCACGGGCACTCTGCTCGTCGAAAAGATCTCAAAGCTTTCCGAGATTTTTTACCAGGTCGGAAAAGCTTACGTTCTCAAGGGCTCCAAGCAAAAGAGGAACATCAACAAGGAACTCCTCACCAGGCCGAAGCCGATCAACGTGACCACTCAGAAAGCCAAGCGCCTTCTCGATGAAACGAGCGAACTCACCAGGCTCAACGCCAGCTATGAGAAAGTGCTCAAGAAAGCGCGCTCTTTCTTCCGAAAAGATAACAGGAATCGCAACGATCAGGTTGCGATTGGCCGCCGATTCCTCGAAGAGAGCCTCACCATTGATCCCAAGCGGCCGGAACCCAGGATTTATCTCGGTTTCTCCTGTATTCTTGAGCGGCGCTACGATCGGGCGCGCGAACAGCTGCGGAAGGTTCTCGCACAGCCGGAAGCTTCCGAAGAGAATCGGGTGATCGCGATCCAGAACATGGGTTTTCTCAATGTCCTCGAGAAGCGTTACGACGACGCTGTCAAGTGCTTCCACGAGGTCGAAAAGAGCGAGCTCATCAAGAAACAGCCCAACTTCGGGTACCGGATCTTGACCGACTTGGCCACGGCCTACGCCAAGGCGTCGAACTACGACAAGTCGATCGAGTACTTTTCAAAAATCGTCAAGGAGTTTCCGTCGAAGGTCGTCGAGATCCGGAGGGATCTCTTCGCCATGGAAACCTTTCAGAATTTACTTCGCACCCACGCAGTCTTTAGGGAGAAGCTAGAGAAGCGGATACCTGTCCTTTTTGCGTCGTAATTGTAACGACCGGGAGTGTGTGAGATGTTTTCGCAAAAGAGATGGAAGAGAGCAGATCTTGCAATATTGCTCATTTTCTCCGTATCCATCTCGATCTGTTGCCCCTTCCTCGTCGCCTTTGATGACGATGAAGACGGATCGGTTTGGCTACCCGGCCCCGGGGACGGCAAAGGCTTGTACGCCGGACACTGGTCAGACCCTGCTGGCACGGATCTGTTTATTCCAAGACATTCCGTATTCGAGGTCTCAATGGCGATCGATGCGCCGTGGGTCCTGCTCCCCAAGGTCTCGGAATGTGAAGCTGTGCCCGGCCTCGAGATTTCCGGAGAAAACAAACGGGTCGGCTTGATGCTCTGCACGGCGGGAAGCGGCGAGGAGCCGACTGACCCTGACGCCAGGATTCTGGTTACAGGACCTGTCGGACAGACACTCGACGTGACGACCGACACCAGATCGGTGGTCATCGACGATCTTTACACGATCACCACATCGGTGGATGATGCAATGAGCGATCTCTTCCGGTTCGACGTGAACGCGGGAGAATCAGCCGTCTCAGCCCTTGGTTGTGCCTTCCTGGCTGACGACCTTTCGAGAGTCAGTGCTGCAGATCTTCATTTGGCCGTGTTCGACGGCAATGTCGGCGAGATGCGGACCTACTGGCAGAGCGACGGCAGCGTCGATCTTTCCGATCTGATCCGCCGCGCCGAGCCCTATTTGAGGAACGGCACCTACGAGTTCGGTTTGATCCTGATCGGCTTTGACGCTAATGACAATGCCGTTTCGATGACGAACATCATCTTGTCCGCCGATCCCTACCAGGGCCCGGAGGTTCCTCTGTTCGTCAGAGTGTTCACTCTGAAATGATCTGAATAATAAACCGCGCTACCGAGCGGAGGATTTCAGATTCGAAATTCTCCGCTTTTTTTGTCGATTCCCCCAACCCTTTCGCTCCGTCTTTGCTTTCGCTTCACCATCGCCAGTGCGATGATTGTGTCCGCCCGGCGGTCCTGATAGAATCAGACCGATTCCGGTCACCGGACCGGACAGCGCTCGGCGCTTTTGAATCACAACATCCGCAAGGTGCAGCAACTTAGCAGAGGACCGGAGAGAAGCATCATAGACACCACCATACTCGAAGAAGTCAACGAACCTCAGAAAGAGGCGATCCGCCACGAAGAGGGCCCGCTCCTCGTGGTCGCCGGAGCCGGCTCGGGCAAGACGCGCGTCATCACACGCCGCATCGCCTGGTTGATACACAGGGGCTACCCGGCATCGTCGATCCTGGCGATCACTTTTACCAACAAGGCCGCTGCCGAGATGCGCAGTCGTGTGGAGGAGATGGTGGGCGAAGGCCGCGTCTTCATCTCCACTTTTCATTCGATGTGCGCGCGCTTCCTCAGGATGTCGGGAGCGTGCCTCGGTCTCAGTCCCCGTTTCACGATCTGCAATGCCGACGACCAGAAGAGCCTCGTGAACGAAATTCTGAAGAGCCAGAACCTCGACACGGCCCATTACCCACCCGGCTCGGTACTGTCATCGATTTCGCTGATGAAGAACGGGATGATCGGCCCCGAAGACGCTGCCGCGCAGGCCCAGTCCTACTACGAGCGGGCCGTGGCCACCGTTTACGCAACCTATTGCGAACAGCTCAAGGTCAACGAGTCCCTCGACTTCGACGATCTCCTGGTCAAAACTCTCGCCATGTTCCAGGAGCATCCTGAAGTGCTCGACCAGTACCAGCGGAGGTTCTCGTTCATCCTCATCGACGAATACCAGGACACGAACCGTGTCCAGTATCTTCTGGCCCGGTTCCTTGCAGGAGATGGCGGCAATCTCTGCGCCACCGGCGATCCCGACCAGTCGATCTACCGCTGGCGGGGGGCCGATATCGGCAATATCCTCGACTTCGAAAGAGACTTCCCCGGCGCCAGGGTGATCAAGCTGGAGCAGAATTATCGTTCCACGGCGAACATCATCAGGGCTGCGTCGAGCGTGATCAGCAACAACGTGCAGCGGAAAGAACGCGATCTCTGGACCGCCGAACCGCCGGGCGACAAGGTGGCCATCACGCGCGCCGAGAACGAATCGGAAGAGGCGGACCGGATCGTGCAGACGATTCGCTCGCTTCACGGTGAAGGAACTTCCTATTCGCAGATGGCCGTCTTTTATCGGGTCAACGCGCTGTCGCGCGCCATCGAGCGCGCTCTGCGCATTTTCAACATTCCCTATGTGCTGGTTGGCGGTGTCGAGTTCTATAAGCGCAAGGAGATCCGCGATCTGCTCGCCTACATGAAACTCGTCTACAACCTCCGCGATTCAGTGTCGCTTTACAGGGTTCTCAACACGCCTCCCCGCGGGATCGGCCTCACAACGGTGAAGCGTCTCAAGCAGGATGCCCTCGATCAGGTCAAGTCGCCCCTCGAAGTCCTCCGAGGTTATTCGGACAACGGCGGACCGGCCGCGCGTTCGCTGAAGTCGATCGGCGCATTCCTCGCCCTCCTGGACGGGTGGAGCGCTGGGGCCGAGTCAGGGGTCGAAGCCTTGCTGAAACAGATCATCGACGATGTGAACTACCTCGATTATCTCAAAAACTTCAACGACGGAACCGCCGCGGAACGGCTCGAGAACGTGAGCGAGCTGATCTATGCGGTGGGCGAATACGAGCGATTCAATCCCGATGCCACGCTGGGGGGTTACCTCGAGGAGACCGCTCTTATACAGGATATCGATGGATGGAACGACGCGTCCCAGTCGATCACCATGATGACGCTTCACTCCGCCAAGGGTCTCGAGTTCGACGTGGTCTTCATGGCTGGTGTGGAAGAAGGCTTGATGCCCCACATCCGGTCGATGGACGACGACGAACAGTTCGAGGAGGAGCGCCGCCTCATGTACGTGGGCATCACCCGTGCCCGAAAAAAGCTCTTTGTTTCTCACTCGATTTACCGGAGCAAGTTTGGGGAAACGATTCGCGCGCTTCCCTCGCGGTTTCTCGACGAAATCCCCGACGAGGTTGCCCGCAAACCGCGCCCCTTTTTCAGCAGGCCTTCGCGGCCCTTCACGGCCGTGGGAGTCGACAGGGAAACGTCGCCCACCGCCGAAGGGCACAACGCCGGTTCGGTTCTCGAGTTCGATGGCGACGTGGTGCCCACCTTCGAACGCGGCGACAGGGTGGAGCATCCTTATTTCGGCCGCGGCGACGTTCTTCAGGTCGCGGGTTCCGGTTTGTCGGCGCGGCTCAAGATTCGTTTCAGAAATGTTGGTGAAAAACTCCTGCTCCTCGAACATGCTCGATTGAAAAAGATCCTGTAACAATGACAGACGATTTGAAATCAAAGCTGGTCAGAGATGTAGAGACGATTGTGCGGTCTGTTTTCAAGGACCAGGGCGAGGACGGACTCCGCCTGCTCGAGACGATATTCTTCGATAGCGTGCGTGCCGTTCGCGACGATGCTGCCGGACTGTTTCTCTCGAGCGACCTCGACAAGGGTCCGGTGAAGAGGGAGAACTATCCCGACATCATCGGGGAGTCTCCGGCAATCATGCGCGTCTTTCGTCTTCTCGACCGCATTGCGCACTCGAACGTTCCTGTTCTGATCCAGGGCGAGTCAGGGACCGGCAAAGAGCTCGTGGCCGGCGCTCTTCATCGCAACAGCCCACGCAATGACAAGGCGTTCATTGCCGAGAACTGTGCGGCCATACCCGAAACCCTTCTCGAATCGGAGCTCTTCGGTTACAAGCGCGGCGCGTTCACCGGCGCGGACAGGAACAAGACCGGGCTCTTCAAGGTTGCCGACGGCGGCACCCTCTTTCTCGACGAGATCGGCGACATGAGCCTCAACATGCAGAAGAAGCTGCTCCGAGTGCTCCAGGACGGCGAAATCAGACCGGTGGGCAGCAACGAGGTCATCCATGTTGACGTACGCATCGTTTCGGCTTCCAACAAGAACCTCAAAGAGATGGTCGCCCGCCGCGAGTACCGCGAGGATCTCTACTTCCGCCTCAACACGATCACAGTCAACGTGCCCCCTTTGCGGGACCGTCCCGAGGACATAGCGATTCTCGTTGATTTCTTCGTGGAGCGGATAGCAAAGGAGATGAATTGCAAGCCCGCTCCCCTGACGGCCGAAGCGCTGAAGGCGCTCGAGAGATACCGATGGCCGGGCAATATCCGTGAACTCGAGAACGAGATGCGCCGTTGCCTCGCCTTGCTCGGGGACGGAACAGAGATCGATCTCCAACTGCTGAGCGACGAGATCAAGGCGGGCGCTCGAGGCTCGTCATAAATCGAGGAACAGGCATCGTGGATTATTTGAGAGTTATCGACAGGCTGACGGGCCAGAAATTCGAATTCCCCCTCGAAGGGGACCGAACGACCGTGGGCAGCCTGGAGGATAATTCGATCGTCCTGGCCGGGACCGAACCCTACCACGTCGAGATCATCAGGATCGAAGGCGGATTCAAGATCGTCGACCGCCACACCGACATGGGTCTGAAGGTGAACGGCGAGTGGATCATGCAAAAGGTCCTCGCTCACAATGACAAGATAGTGATCGGACCGCACGGAATGGTCTTTCGTGTGCCGTCGGAAGCAAAGCCTCGCGAGCGGGTCGAGAAGAAAAATGTTCCCCAGAGAGATGCTCAAAAACGCACGGCTCCGCCGACGCAGGCGGGCCGGCCCGCCGCGGATCGGGCAGAGACTGCCAGACCGGAGCGGTCGCCGACTGCCGGATCGGAAAGGCCGCCAGGGCCTGCCGGCCGCCGCCGTTCGCGTTCGCCCGTTGGATTGATTCTCACCGGTCTTCTTGTCGTTGCTGCCGCGGTCGTGACCTGGTTCGTGATCGACCGGCTTGATGAAACACGCCCTGCGACCGCCGCTCTTGTCCAGCACGCGTCCACGCTCGAAAAGATCGACGAGGCCAAGGCGAAGGGCTACTACGAGGCCGCACGCGAGATGCTCAAGCTGCTGGAGAAAGACAGCGATTCGGCTGTTCTCGATCGGGCTGCCGCGGAGAAAAAAGAACTGGAAAGGCTCGAGGAGCTGGAACGCCGGGCGCGGACCGCTCTCGGTGCGATCGCCGACTCTTTCGGCCGGGAGACGGTCGGCGTCGTCGAGACGATGTTCTCCGAATTCAGAAACTCTTACGGTGAACTGTCTCATCTGGAGGCGGAACTCGCCGAACTGGAGCGCTCTCTCCCCAAGGCGCGCCTCATCGAGGAGGAACGGCTCGACATACTCTCTTTGGAGGATGTTCAGGAGCGGGTGCGCCGGCTGCTGCGGAACAAGGATTATGCCACGGCCCTCAAGGCGTGGGACCGTTTCCTGCCGCGCAGCGACGAGGAGCGGAGCGCGGAGCGGAACGAGGTGGCGTTGATCAAGCGCAAGGCGCGCGACGAAGCGCGCAGGCTGTTCTCGGTGGTGGCCAATCTCAGCCGCGAGAACCAGTTCGAGAGCATTTTCAAGCTGGCCTCACCTTCCGAGCTGGCCCGATTCAAGGGAACACCCTTTTACGACAAGCTCGTGACCAAGGTCTCCGAGGCAGAGGAAGCGGCCGGCCTTGTCCCCCGCGGGCTCCGCCCCGAAGATCTCGCCGATGGAGACGAGACGGAGCCGACCGATCGGACCGGCGACAGATCTCGAGAGACCGCGCGCTCCCGGCGCAAAACGCCGGACAGCCGGCGTCAAACGCCGGACACCAAGCGCAAGACGCCGGCCATCCACAGGGGCAACACCTTCGAGGAACCCGAGCCCACGATTCCCGAATCGGAATTCGTCGAGATCGACGAGGCGATCCGCGCCTGGAAATACGACAAGGCGATCTCCCTGTTGCAGGGGCTTCTAACCGAGGCCGCCACCCGCGAGGAGCGCAACATGGTCTCCACGCGTCTCGAGTTCGCCCACCGCCAGCTCTGGTTTCTCGAGGATCTGGCCCTCTCCCTCGGCGACAATCCCGATCCGGCTCTCCGCGTCAAGCTCAAGACCAAGGACGGCGCGTTCAGCGGCCGCTTCCGGTCGATGATCGGTTCGAAAGTTCAGATCGAGAGCGACGACGACCTGCAGAGCTTCATTTTCGAGGAGATCGAGGCGCGCAGTCTCTATCGCCTGGCCCGCGCCTATCCCCTCGGCGACGAAGAGCGGCTGAACATGGCCTGCTTCTGCCTCAACAACACACTGCGGTCCGAATTCGAAGAGCTCGCCGCCGCGATCCGCGAAAAGGGAACCTATCGCCGTTCGATCGAATCGTTCCTCGGCATGGACAGGGGCACTCAGCTTGTTGTCGATCTCGGTTACCACGAGCTCGAAGGCCGGCTTGTGCCCCATCACGAATGGCGCGATGCGATCCTGAGCAAGGAGATCGATGCGCTCGAGCGGAAGATCACCTCCAAGAATCCCGCGACGCGCAACGAGGGATACGCGGGATTTCTCGACCTGGGACCTGTCGCGTTCGATGCGCTCGAAGAAGTGCTCAACGACCGCCACACGGCCCTCGGCGAGGGACTGGCCGGGTTCCCCGAGATGCAGCGCCTCACAAAGCTCGCCGGCGAGAAACGAAAGCTCAACGAGGCGTGCGACCACGCGCTCGAGCTCATCTACGACACGGTGCGCTACTTCTACCCCTACGGCCACAGGCAAGGGGAGTACACCAAGGTGCAGCGCGAGGTGGACGAGCGCGTCTCCAAGGTACGGGCGATCTGGGGCAACGAGTTCGACGAGGCCGTGCCGGGCATCAAGGTGTCCCTTTCCCAGAAGTTCCTCGACATCCGCGACGACATGAACCAGGTCGCCCTCATCTTGAAGGACATCACCAACGGCGCCTTCGAGAGGACCGGCGATCAGGGTTTTGCCAACCTTCTCCCAACGAGAGGCCGCACCGTCGATGTGCGAAACTTTGCTCTCGACGAAACTGAATGGGAGATCATCGACTCGTCGGCGGCCATCATGGAATACAACGAGAGGATCGAGACGTCGGCCTCGCGAAACGAACACGACCAGGTCGTGATCACCAACAAGTACCGGGCGATGATGGGCCGCAAGGGGCTCGCCATCAACGAGCTCATCCTTCAGGCCGCACGCGGCCACAGCGACTGGATGAGCCGGACCGGGACCTTCAGCCACTTCGAGGACAGTTCCGCGCGCCGCACTCCGGGCGACCGGATGGCGCTCGCCGGGTACGAGAAAGGCTCGGGTGAGAACATTCACTCGGGCGCCGGGAGCCCCATGGGCGCCCACAACGGATGGTATCACTCCTCGGGCCACCATCGAAACATGCTCGCCGCGGGACACACGGAGATGGCCTGCGGCGTGGTGGGCCGATACTGGACACAGAATTTCGGAGGGGGGAGCGAGTTCAGCGAGAACCTCATCCAGGAATGACAAGGAGCTAAACGATGGCGTATCTGATCGTCGCAGAGCAGGGTAAGTTGAAGAAGTTCGAGATCACCGAGGACTTCGTCTTCATCGGCCGCACGCCGGAGAATCAGATCAAGATCTCCGACGAGCACGCCTCGAGGCAGCACTGCCAGATCATCAAGACCGAGAAGGGGTACAGGCTGATCGACCTCGGATCGGAACAGGGCACCCTCGTGGGCGGCCGCAAGGTCAAGCAGAAAGACCTCGCCGAGGGCGACATCATCCAGATCGGCGCCGTGAAGATCGCCATCAAGGAGATCGGCGGCGCTGCCGGCGCGCCCGCAGTCAAGCGTCCCGCTGCGGCAGCGGGACGCCCCGGTGCCACACCGGGACGCCCCGCGAGCCGTCGCAGGCAGCAGCAGGAAGAGAAGAAGATCACCATCAGCAAGGACATGGCCGCAGCCTCGGCGCGCGGCGGCCATCTGGTGCGCAAGAACATCCGCAAGGGATCCAAGATCCCCGGCTGGGCCCAGGCCGTGATCGCCTTCTGGATCGTGGTCGTCGTCGTGGTAATTGCCGTCTATATGCTCAAGCACTCCTCGAGTCCTCACGGCGATACCTATGCAAGAGCGGCCGAGCTCTGGCATGAGGACCGCCAGCACAACCAAGCCTTCGAACTTTTCAAGTCGATCCCTGCCGATGATCCGGAGTACGGTGAGAAGTCACGAGAGCAGATGAAACAGATCGTGGCGGAGCGCGAAGCGGGCAATGTTCAGCACGACGCACTCAACGCCTCGCGGAATTACGAAAACAACATCATGGGATATATTGGGAATTACATCGACGCTCCGTCCGACGAGCCCAAAAAAGCGCTCAAGATCAAACGCGACTACGCGGCGGACAGGAAGAGCTACGTGCGTGTTCTACTCAAAAACAGGATCAATCCCTTCATCGAGAGGTTCAACAACGCCTCTCAGATCGCGCAGGTGAAGGCGCTTCAAAAGAAATATGCAAAGGAAGTCAATGTCGATTCTCCCCCCGAATTCAGGGACGTGGAAGTGGAGGCGGAGTGCGCCCTGAGGCTGAGCCACTATGGAGAAGCCTACCAGGTTATTTCGCAATGGTTGGCCGAGAATCCCGGAACCAACATGCGGGACAGGGCCAGCTACATGACCAAGAAGATCTGGAACAAACTCCAGGAGGAATGGAAATTCGAGGAGAAAGAGATTGCCAAGAAGGAAAAAAATAACAAGCCGAAGTACGCGATCAAGGATATCGACCGCATGCTGAGGTTGACCGAGGGCTACGACGCTCCAGAAGGAAAGAAACTCCGCGCCGAACTCGAGCGGCGGAGAGCGGGCAACCAGGCCAAGGTCGATGCCATGACCGGCGGCGGATCCAAGTAGCGACGCCCAACCGACAGACTTGGAAAGCACAACAATGGACTCCTTTCAGTGCGGCCCGTACCGGATCGAACAGCGCACCGATCACTGCTTCGTCGTACCGCGTCAGGGCGGCATGCTCACCGAGGGGGTGATCTTCGCCAACGCGAACCTCTTCCGCGCCGCCTTGAAAGACGGCTGTCCGCTCCAGGTGGCCAATGTGGCCCACCTTCCGGGAATCGTGGGCCCCGCCATCGCCATGCCGGACATACATTCGGGCTATGGTTTTCCCATCGGCGGTGTGGCCGCTGTCGACGCGACTGATGGCGTGGTTTCTCCCGGAGGCGTGGGATACGACATCAACTGCGGCGTGCGTCTCCTCGCGTCGCGACTGACGAGGGACGACATCGCGGGCTTCGAGGACGGCCTTCTCGACGCGTTCCACAAGGCCGTGCCCGCCGGCGTGGGATCGAGCCGCAAGGATCTGGGCATCAAGGCCGATCTGTTCGAGGCGTGCCTCCTTTCAGGTGCGGCCGCCGCGGTCGAGGCCGGTTTCGGCGCACCCGTCGATCTCGAACATATCGAGGCCAATGGCGTGATCGACGGCGCCGATCGGCGCCATGTGTCCGACCACGCCCGCCGCCGCGGTCTCTCCCAGCTCGGAACGCTCGGTTCGGGAAACCACTTTATCGAAACGGGCTACGTCGATCGCATCTACGACGAGGAGACGGCCACCGCTTTCGGACTCGGTCTCTCCCAGGTGACGGTCACCGTCCATACCGGGTCGCGCGGTTTTGGCCACCAGGTCTGCCAGGATGCGGTCCGCGACCTGCGCAATGCGCCCGAATTCAAGGCGCTCAATCTTCCCGACAAGCAGCTCTGCTGTGCGCCGATCGGATCGCGGCGCGGTCAGGGCTACCTGGCGGGAATGGCCGCGGCGGCGAACTTCGCCTTCGCTAACCGGCAGATCATCACCCACATGGTGCGTACAGCGTTCAGCCGCGCTCTGCGCGGGCGGGGCAGGGACAGAACGCTCGATCTGGTCTACGATCTGGCTCACAACATCGCCAAGTTCGAGGAGCACGATGTCGACGGCGCGCGGCGCAGCGTGCTCGTTCACAGGAAGGGCGCAACGCGGGCCTTTCCGGCGGGCCATCCTGATTTGCAGGGCACGGTCTTCTTCGAGCGGGGCCAACCCGTTCTCGTACCGGGCGACATGGGGCGTTATTCGTATGTTCTCGTCGGGCAGCCGCCATGCGGGACAAACACCTTTCTGTCGAGCGCACACGGAGCCGGACGGACGATGAGCCGCAAGGCGGCCCGGACAGCGACCACCGCGGGCCGTGTGCTCGACGCTCTCGACAAGGGCGGGACCCGCGTGAGGGCCGCGTCGAAAGCGACTCTCGTCGAGGAGTACCCCGAGGCGTACAAGGACGTGGCCCACGTCGTCGATGTGCTCGACAAGGCCGGGATCGCCCGTCCCGTGGCCCGCCTCAGACCGCTCGTGGTGATCAAGGGATAAGCATGACGGCGCGAGGTGTGTAAACGGCGTTTACAAGGTGTTTGTTTGATTTCCAAATCGAGAAAAAAACGCACACGACGTATCGTGCTCTCCTGTCTGATCGCGGCCTGTCTCATCGCCGTCATCTGCCTCAGCCTCAGCGCCATCTATGACGGCGATCGGTCGGAATTGACGGTCGTGGCGCAACATCGGGTGTCGCCTTCCGGAGAGAAGATCCACCCAGGCGCCCGCAAGGCAGTGCTGAAGGTGATGACTCTCAACCTCGCCCACGGACGAAAACACAAGGCTGCCCGGTTTTTCAAGAAAGCAGCCACGGTGGAGCGCAACCTCGACGATGTCGCTTCCGTCCTTCGTCGTGAGAGACCCCACATCGTCGCCTTGCGGGAGGCGGACAGACCGTCGGTGTGGAGCGGGAGATTCGATCATGTGGCTTACCTGGCCGAGTCGGCGGGCTACGCGTTCTCCATCCACGGAGAGCATGTCAAGGGACCGGGGCTTTCTTATGGGACAGCTCTCCTGTCGCTTTCCCGGCTTGACAATGCGATATCGGTTGCCTTCGAACCGTCATGGCCCACCTTCACCAAGGGGCTCGTCGCGGGTACGGTCAAAGCCGGCGGCCGCACTGCTCGACCGGTTGATGTGATTTCGGTCCATCTCGATTTTTCAAGGGATTCGGTGAGGGGCGATCAGTTGAGCGAGATGGCTGACAGGCTTTCTTCACGCGAGCGGCCGTTGATCGTCATGGGCGACTTCAACTGCGACTGGGACGATGGCGACGCCATGCTTGCGGCGTTCGCCAAGAGGCTCGGTCTGAAAACAGATTGTCCCTTGGCGGCCGGTCTCGGGACGCACTCATTTCTCGAGAAGAGAATCGACTGGATTCTCGTTTCCGAAGAGCTCGAAATCGTCAGTTACAGGAGACTGCCCGACCTGCTGTCCGATCACAGCGCCGTGGTGGCCGAGATCGCGATCTCGATCGATGGCGGTTGACGGCAGCCGTCGGCGGCCCGGGATTTTCACTCCGCGCGGGCGGCTATTCGATTCTCATTTCGAGGCCGTTCGAAAGGGTCACGTTGTTGGGATTACCGGGATCGGCAGTGATTGCCTGGGCAAAGATCGACAGTCCGATCAGGGCGGGATTCGCCGGAACCTCCCAGCCGACAAGAGACCAGTATCCGACCGGCGGATCGCCCCCGAGCGCCGTGATCCAGATCTGTCTCACATATTGCATCCTGGGGTAGATGACTCCTCCGGCAGCGGGGAGGTTGTCGCGCCAGAAGCCCATGATGAGATATCCCGGCTGATCGCCAAGGCAGTTCATGAGAAAGAGGTTGACCTCTTCTCCCGGCACTGGGACGCCGAATCCCTGGAGATCGGGCTTGAAGGGATCGCCGCCGGGCGGTGAGCTCCCTTCCGTCCCTTCTCCAAAGGGAATGAATTCAGGCGAGAACATCGGTATGGCAGCCAGGGCTACCAAGACGAGCAGGATGATACTAACGCGTTTCTTCATCGCCATGGGTGTGTCTCCCATCCTCTGAATCGAGACAGATGTCGCCAACGCCGGGCATCGACGGTGAGCGGCAGATCGGATCAGAGGGCGGAACTCTCGAGGTCGTCCGCCTCTTCGCCGCTGTACGCGTCGAGCGTGCTTTCGAGCATGCGGTGAAGGGGAAATTGAGTCTTCACGAACTCGAATCCCTTCCTGCCGATCTTGTCCGCAAACTGTTTATCGACCAGATATGCCTGAATCTTGTCGGCAAAGAGGGAGACGTCGCGCTTTGGAACGATAAGTCCATTCTGCTGGTCGGTGATGAGCGAGAAAACACCGCCCGCAGCAGAGGCGACCACGGGAAGGCCGAGCGACATGGCCTGGAGAATAAAGACGTTGAAGCCCTCGGTGAGGGCGGGGGAGACGAAAATGTCTATCGGAGAGGCGAGCGTGCGATAACTGGGCATCGTCGATGCCAGGGTGATTTCCTTTTCCAGGGAGAGCTTGCGGATCATCTGGCGGATCTTTTTCTCATAGGGTCCTGAGCCGATGATGAGATAGGTTGCGTCGACGCCGCGCGCGATCAGTTCCTGCGCGGCGCGGATGAAATACTTGACTCCATGATCGCGATCGAGACTGCTCACCGTGCCGACGACAGGCAAAAGGCTGTCATCCTTGCGCCGGAGGGGCTGGACGCTGCCGGCCACACCATGTTCGATGACGACGACCTTTTCGCGCGGCAGTCCGCCGGCATTGACCGCCGATTGACGGACCGGCTGGCTCGTGGCGATCGTTTTTTTCAGGAACCTTCGGTCCACGAAGATCCGGGATTTTACCGGTGTGTGGATCGTGAGAACGTAGGGAATCTCCACGCTGGCCGCGATCCGGCCACCGATCGAGGCGAGGGAGTCGTGGACCACGTGGATTAATTTGGGGCTGTATTCCTTGATCTGAGCGCTGATCCGGTGGAGATAGAGGAGATCGCGCGGCAGAAAACCGGAGATGTCGGCTCGGAGGAAGGGGACCTTTTCCTTGCGCAGCTCGTCCTCGAAAATTCCGCCTGCCGAGAGAACACCCACCTTATATCCCCTTAGTCGCAGTTCGCGCGCAAGGGTCAGGGTATAGATGGTTGTGCCTCTCAGGTCGAGGCGGGGCGCAATCAGTAGGACGCTCTCCACAGGGACCACCCCCGATTAATTGTGGTGGATTTCTCGTACACTGCGCCCGACATCATACCGGATCGGGAACTCGACCAACAGTCTCGAGGGCCGAGCATTTCAAGACAGACTCAGGTCGGAGTGGGGGGCTCTGATCAGCGGATCAGTCTCTCGCTTTGGAGGCCAGGTCGACGGGATTGGTCCGAACCCACATACGCTCGTAGCGGACGTATCCAAGCATCCTGCGCGCTTCGGAATGGATCGGATCGAGGGCGATCGTCTGTCTGAGGTGCCAGATCGATTTCCTTTCGAGACCTTTGTCCGCACACCACGTGGCAAGTCGAAAGAGCTCTTCCGACTCGTGAAAGTTGGTACGGCCGAATTCCGTCTTGTAGTCGCTCAGCATCTCGGGAGGAATCATGGGGGTTGGATTCTTGGCCGGTGTCGAGACGACGCCCGCCATGTCTTTGGCCGAAGGCCGATCACCGGAAGCTGCCACCTTTTTGGATTCGGGCTGGCTCGCCGCAACCGATTCGAGAGTCACCACCATGGCCCCGTCGTCGGCGGCGTCGGCACTGGCAGCGCCCGCGGGCTTCGCTTCTTCTTTTTTGGACTGCTCTGTTTTCCGCGGGGCGGCCTTTACCGGTTTCTCCTGCGGCTTGGCCGCTGGCTTTGTGGGCTTTTTTTTCTGATCGCTCTTTTTTTCGGAGGACGGTATCGACTCGAGGGTGATCACCATCATCTCTTTCTGAGGTTTCTTCGATGTTTTCTTCGGCTTGTCATCCTGTTTTTTCTTGGGAACCGATTCGAGGGTCATCACAATCGGTTCGTCCTGAGGCGGTGCGCTCATCGGCGGTGCGGGCGCGGTGCGGGAGATTTTTCTGGGCTCCTGTCCGGTTGGAGTGCCGGGAACATGCTGGAGTGTGATCAAGAGTCCAGGACAGGGCGGCACGGTCGAAATGTCGTCGATGGAGAAGGGCCTCGTGGGAAGCCCTCTTGTCCTGGTGATTCCGGGCAAGATGACGGCAACGTCCGAGGCATCGCTAGGGACCTCCGCTCCGGTCGCTGAAGGATCCCATCCCATGGGATTAACAAAATCATCGTCGGAAAACGCGTCGATCGTGAAGATCCCGGCCACGAAGTCGAGAAGCTCGATGGGGGAGACTCCGAGATCGAAGCCGATGAAGAAGAGATAGATTTCCGCGGTGGCATCGAAGGGATGGTGCTCCCTGTCGAAGAGCCGCTGCGTCACGCCCCAGGCACGATAAGGCTGGCCGTCATCGTGGCGAAAGCTCGTCATCGGTTTGTACCTCCCATCGAAGAGGTAACGGTTTCCTCGAATGGGGGTCTTTTCGTATCCGATCAGGCAGTCGAAGAGAAAATTGGCTTCCGTGCGCGTCTCGCGCCAGCGTCCGAAGAGCCGGCCGTCGAGGCCGAGCTTTTCGCTGTCGTAGTATCCTCCGCCGAGAGCGAGAGGCTCCACTGCGGCGACGACATAAAAATTGTCGAAAGTGAGATCGAATCCAACATTGAATTCGAAGATATCCATGAAGTCATAAAGTCTTGCGGATAGGTAATCTAATGGCACGCGATCGGGTGCGGGCTTCACTGTTTGGCAACCGGAAAAGATCAAGGCAACCATCGTTACCAGAGCAAGGAGAAGCTTCAAATTCATGGGACCATCCCTCTGTCGCCGATGTCCGTGAAATACAAAAGTCCGATATATATTTCTCGGCAATGCGCGCGAAAATTTACTCTTTTTTTTACGATTAAATAAAGGAACTCAGCTTGGGTTTTGGGCGGATCGGCGACTATTCCTCGATTGTGACCCGCATCACGCCATCGCCGACCTGCTGCGCGTGTACCACGTTCATTCCGGCGATGATCTTGCCGAAAATGGTATAACTCCCATCCAAATGGGGTGTTGGGCAGAGCGTGATGAAGATCTGGCAGCCGGCGGTGTCAGGCCCCGAATTGGGGGCGCCCACCATGCCGCGCGTGTGATATCTCAGCGGATTGATCTCGTCGCGCAAAACGATATTGTTTGTTCCCCATCCGTCGCCGCGCGGATCGAGCCCCTGAACCACGAAATTGGGAACGACCCTGTGAAACTTGAGCGTGTCGTACAAACCGGCTCGCGCGTTTTCGATAAAACTCTTCACGTGAAAGGGCGCCATGTCGGGATAGAGTTCGATCCAGAACTCGCCCTTCTCGGTGAAGACATGAGCGATGGGATTGGGCTCCCCGGTCAAGTAGTCCTCTCCGGCGAGTGGAAAGACCGGAGGAAAACGGATATCGGGCTCGGGGAACACCACGAGACCCGGCTGTTCCGAGAGAAGGTCGGCAGCCTGCGCGCGGGTCTTGAAATCGTCGTCCCTCAAGGCGATCCACAGAAACTCGACGTCTTCCCCACCGCCGAGAGCCATGATCGTCTCGAAGAGCTTCTGTCTCGCCTCGCTCGTTTCGGGTCCCGTGTTCATGGCGTAGGCTTCCTTGAGATAGGGAAGCGATTCGGTCGATTCGCAGGCAGCGAGGAGTTCAGCAGCCGCGTGGTGGAGGGCCATGTCGTTGATCTTGAGGTTGTCCTCGGCCACGGGGATGATCTCGTCCTTGTATTGCGGGAAATTTTTCAGCCCCTCCATCGCCTTGCAGCGGACGCGGATACTCTTGTCGAGGGCGAGTGCCAGAAGGGTGTCCATGCCCTCATCCTTCATCTCGATTGCCGCTTCGGCCGCCTTGGCGCGCAGGTAGGGATTCTGATGCTCGGCAATCCTGTCGAGGAAGGTGATATCCTCAGACAGCCCGCCGATCGTACCGAGAGCCACGATCGCCTCTCCCTCCACTGCGAGAGAAAAGTCGAAGGTTGCCTGCTTGAGGGCCTTGATCGCCGACTCGCCGCCTTCGGTGATGTATCCCAGCGTTCTGGCTGCTGTCGCCCTGACATGGGTATTCAGCGTCACTCCGGGCGAAAGAAGGTGGATCAGTTTCACAGCGGTCTGCAGGTTGTTGTAGTTTTTCAAGCTCTTGATGCTCTCCACAACAACGGGCCAGTCCGTATCGCTGCACGAGCGGATCAGGACTTCCTGGATCTCGGTTGTGGAGGGCATGTGGCTGAGACCGCGCACCGCGAACATTCGGGCCCGAAAGTCGGTGTTTCTATCGTCCAGGGTTTTTCTCAGAGCGGCCTCAGTGGTCGGGTCCCTGATCTCGGAGAGTGCGTAAGCGGCTCTCCACTGGACTTCGGCGCTCGCGTCGAGGTGGAGAGCATTGGTGAGCGCCGCAGACCGGGCCGCGAGCACATCGGCAGGAAGATCCTTGGAGAGGTCTTCTCGCTTTCCGCCCAGAATGAAGAGAGCCAGGCACGCCTCGCCTCGAACCCGCGGCGATGGATCGTTTTTCAAGATGTTCGAGACCTCGCCCGTCATACTCGGGTCTCTGATCTTGCCCACAGCCTCCACTGCCGCAGCCCGGATCGCGTTATTGCCGTGATAGAGAAAAACCTTGAGGAGAGCGAGCGAATTGCGGCTGCCGATCTGACCGAGCGCGAAGATCAACATCTCGGTGACGCGATTGTCAGGTTCGCTTTCCAGCCGGCTCGCGATACTGGGGAGTGCGTCGGCGTTCTTGAGTCGTGCCAGGCCGAGCGCTGCGCGGTGGCGTACGAGCGCCGATGAGTGGGCAAGGTAGGGAGTGATATTAACGGTTTCGCAGCGTTGGTTCTCGAGTCTGGAAATTCTATTGAGAGCCGGTGCTTCAGGAAGAACGAAGACCGTAGCCAGGCACGACTGGAGAAGTAAGAGGGGAACGAGTAACAAGAGGTTGAACTGTCTCATTTTTCGATTTGCCCCGACTTTTCAACATCGATTCAGTCCGCCAATCCTGCACGAGGAACCCCGAGGATCGATCAGGATCATATCACAGAAAAGTGCTATAAAGCTCGAAAATGTTAGCCTCTAGTCGATTTCAGTCCGCGTTTCGGATGTCCAGATGCTTCACGATTTCCTGGCAGAGGGCTTCGACAGATCGCCGACTGATGCGCAGGATGAAGGGACCGGTCGACGTCCTTCTTCGCAGGTAACTCCCCGAGAGGGAGTGACCGAGAGGGGTGCTGCCCCAGATCACGGCCAGGTCGCACCAGCGAAGATCGGCCTGCACCCGCTGCTTGGGTCGATCGAGATTTCCTTCGATGAGGCGAAATTCGATTCCGACGGGGGAGTGGTTTTTCATCTCCGTCCGGCTTGCCGGCATGCCGCCCACAACCAGAATGCGGCGGAGCCCCCCGTTGCGGCACGCTTCCGCTGCTTCTTCGAGGGCGCGTCGTGTGGGCGATCCCTGGCAGACGTTACAGAATGAGGCGTCACGGACGGGGATGAGAATTTCGGCTGAATGCAGTCGTTCCGCTGTGCGTGTGCAATAGGCATGATCGCAATGAAGAGCCGCACGATTTTCGATTTCTTCGGTGAGCTGCGCAACCTGGCTTTCAGTTAGGTCCTGCTGATTGAGAAGGCGTGCGACATGGTCGGGCAGAAGTTTTCGAAGTCTCTTGAGAACCGATTTCCCTCTGATCCCATATCGATCGAGGATGCCGCGCGTGGGAGTTCTCTCCGGTCGCTGTTTGTGGACTTTCTGTTCGGGAAGGGATCTCATGACCTTCCGCTCGAGGCTTTCCAGTTCTTCGAGGTTGTCGGGGAGGTCGAAATCGTCTGGAAAGAAGGAGGGGTCGACCACGTCGCCGAGAAGGTCATCGATCTCCGCATCGCTCCCTTTCGCGGGCCGGGTCGGGCGCTTCTGCCTGAATGCCTGCCGGATGCGTTTTTCGTCGTTCCCATCGATCTCATCGTCAGGGTGACTGTAGGGCATGTTGGAACTCTGTGCCCATGCCAGGAGGTGGTTGTACGACAGGCCCAACTCCTTCGCCAAGGTCAGAATACGCATGAGCTCTCGGTCCCGGAAAAAGGTCGAGCCCCGCAATATTTGCAGGGCTCAACAGGTTTTTCTGATCGTGTGTCCAGACTCGACAGATCCGGAGGAATTCCCTTCTTGCGTCGAAGGGCGATTTTTCAGGTTTTTACGCCTGAAGAGATGATTTCCTCCATGTCGTTGGGAATATAGATCCTCCGGTACTTATCAGTTGAATCGTAAAGAGGATCGACACTGATCTTTTTGGGGGTCTGCCCTTTGGGCTTGCGCAACGATCTGTCTTTGGACAGAGCATTTGCCTGGTTCTCAAGACTCCTTTTAGAGAAGACGTTCATTTTTGATTACTCCTCTCTTTTCGGTCGCTCATGAAACCGCACGCATAAAAGACCATTGATCTATCGGTGCAGTCCCAAAGCATGCCATAAAATATTATAGTAATTCTGCGTAATATGGCCAGTGAAAAAAGGGAGCCCGCCAAATTTGTTTTTGTTCAGAATTTGAATCGTCAGAAAGTTTAATACTTTATTATTTAGTGAGTTATGTCTGCGTCGCGGTGTCGATCGCACTCTGTTCGGTCCGAACACTCCCCAAGCGAACTAGGAGCCTAACAAGCTGATTGATATCGATTTCCGTACATTTGCATGGGCCCTGGGGGCGGGAGTTGGGGAGACCGATCACCGGGATCCGGCCCTGCACGTCGCGGATACCAGCGACCAGATCGCGCTCGCAGGCCACGGCCACGACGAGGTCGGGTTTTTCAAGGAGGATTTTCTTGCGGGCGTCCTCCCCACCCGTGCAGGTGGCGTGGGAGAGGTTGAACGAATCGGCGATCTCCAGAATGTTTTTCCTGATCTCCTTGGTCAGGCAGCGAGGAAGCAGAAGCAAAATCTTCTCCTCGCCCGAAAACCGGGTCGACGTCAAGATCAGGGCATTGTTCACCTTGAGCAGGGAGTTGGAGACCCGATCGGCCGGGATCCCGAATTTTCGGCCGAGCCGCTGTAGAAAGGACACGACGCTCAGAAGGAGACGGCTCGAGCCTCTCACGAGGAGGAAGTTTTTCCTCGTCACCAGCGTGAGGATCAGCGATGCGCCTATGGCGAGAACGAAGAGGCAGAGTCCGATCGTCAAGGCTCCGTAGATCCACGGGAACGAGGGATGGAACTCCGCGAGGCGGGGGGTAACCAGGTACCAGAGCGCGAGAAGTGCCGCCACGAAGAGGAACGCCACCACGCCGGCCAGGGCGATCGAAACGGAGACCTTCGTATCTGCAGACACGAGATCGACCTTGCGGCTGTCCCAGTCGAGCCATTTGTCGCCCAGATGGCGCTTATCGATTCCTTTGTCCTTGGCTGGCTTCGCCATCGATCTCTGCCTTGCGTTCAGCAGCCGCAATCCGCTCAACAGCTGCAATTCTTGCACGGTGAGGAACAGGTACAGGACGAACAGTCGTGCCCGCTTCCATGCGATGGGGATGCACGACCGCTGCTTTTCATCCCGAAAAGAGAAAACTGTTTTGTCACCTGGCCGCTTCCGCAGGAGGCGCACCGCACCCTCTCCCGTGCCGATCGGACCAGTTTTTCGAATTCGCCATCGCACTTGTCACAGATGTATTCGTAGATAGGCATCGTTTTTTCCGAACGCGGTCTCAATGTCGAACCTGCCGGAGCCCGCTTGTTTCACGTCTCCGCACAAAAATAGATGATAGCCTTTGAGGCATTCAAAACAGGCTCGTCAGCAGAATCTGTGGGTGAAATCACATAGTTTTGACCTGATATAGCT
>CAYXGI010000028.1:40943-67925 GCA_964464495.1 uncultured Phycisphaerales bacterium | reverse complement strand
GACACAGGGTTTTCAACCCTGCAACAGGGGTTCAAATCCCCTTGGGGTCACCAAAAAATAAAATGGTTCTGCTCAGGCAGGACCATTTTTGTTTTTGGTGACCCCAAGGGGATTTGAACCACAAGGAAGTCGGCGTGAGACGCTCCGCTCGATGGATCAATCGATGGTCGCACTGGCCCGTCTGGAAGTCGAAGGGTCTTCGGAAGTCGAAAGGACCGCTCGATTGCGCGCGTGAAAAAGAGTGAAGACAACACATATCAGAAAGAGAAGAAAGACAACGATGAGTAAATCGAAATCGCGGCCATCGTTGTTATCAACATTCTCTCGAGATTGCCCATCCATTGCCCTGACCCTAGAAGAACGCACCACTGAATCGTTCGATCAAGAACAGTTATTTCAAACGCTTCTGTGCATCTGACAGATGCCGCCGTACATCTGCCGACATGATAGGAAATCTACTCGGGCCGTCAAGTACTGATCGACTCTATCGAAGAGCCATTGCGGCTAACGCGTGCGTTGCCAGTCCGATTCGATGTAGTAGTGCTCGAGCTTCTTCCACAAGGCCTCGAGATCGCAACGCATGACGAGGAGGTCCTGCTTCTGGCCGGTGAGGTCCTTCACGTAGCCGGGCAGCAAGATTTCGTCGTGAAATCCGAGCCTCTTGAAAATGCTGTGCGCCGCCTTCTGGGGGCGCATCATCTTGACCACGATTTCCTCGACGCGCTCGCTGGATGCAAGGGCGAAGAGCTCCTTGGCCATCAGAACACCGAGCCCCTTGCGTTGATAAGAGCGCGCCACAAACAGCCTCAGCTCGCCCACATGGTCTTTCCACTCGTGGCCCTCGAATTCGAGCACGCCGTCAGCCACGATTTCGCTGCCCACGCAGGCAACCATCCGCCGAACTCGGCCTGTCTTGATCGCGTTGATCCGTCTGCTGACCACGCGGCGGTCGGTCACATCGGCGCGGAGGAAGAGGCGGTCCTCTTCGGGCAGTGCCTTAAAAAAAGCATAGGAAGCCTCGAGATCATCCGTTTCCATCGGGCGGATGACCACCTCGGTCCCGTCTTTCAGCGTCCACTGTTGATTCATGGTCGCTCCCTTCCCTGCAGCTCCAGGATGGAGCCGCAGATACGTAAAAATACGATAAGTATTAATACATATAGTATAGCAGTGGCAGTCGTGAAAAACAAGGAGAGCAAGTCCCGGCGGATTAGTGGGGAATATTTTGATTTGTTAAAGTGTTAATCTGGAGAGTATTAAGTCATTTTCTTGCGATTGAAACCATGCGTTTTCTAGCGCTCGCCTCCACCGCGAACGAACGCGCGCTGGGAACCGGACGCCGTTCTGCGCCCGAGCGTCAGGCTGAGTACCACGTCGACCGACTCGGTGTACTCGACCGGCGTGCGCACATTGGTGTAGACCATTCCGTCGAGATCGATGGGGAGGTCCTTGTCCGCATACTGGCCGCTTCCCGGCGCTG
Source organism: uncultured Phycisphaerales bacterium (assembly GCA_964464495.1). Lineage (GTDB taxonomy): Bacteria > Planctomycetota > B15-G4 > B15-G4 > CAYZWU01 > CAZUHB01. The sequence continues at coordinate 66,445 of CAYXGI010000028.1, read as the reverse complement.
GATCCCAGGTCTGGCCGTTATTCTCGGTTCCGATATAAGCCATGCCGTTCTCCGGCCCATTCCCTCCCAGAAGACTCGCCACTCTCAGGTAGGCGGCCTCATCCTCGGTATCGGATGTGAACAAAAGGCAGTAATAGCGATTCGGCTGAATCATGAAAGTTTCCGGCAACTCGATCGACATCCAGTCGAGGTACATATTGCCCCCTGGGAAAGCGGCATCGGGGATCTCTAAGTTCTCGACCAGATGGCTGGCCAGAACCGAGCCCCAGGGGCGCGGATCCTCTTCGCTGAAACCTTCCATCAGAGTGATCGACAGGTCGCCTGTCTGGTCCTCCGTGCGCCCGATCCGGGCCAGAAGCGATGTGAGCACGATCTTTTCCACCTGCGCCGAAGTGGCATAGTTGAAGCAGACGCCATGCTGGTTCGATCCGTCGAGGACGCGGTCGATCCATTCCTGGGGAGCATTCTCGTACGATTCGAAGGAGACGATATCGCCGCTTGCCACGTTCACCGACTCCTCGTAGTCCGTGGCCATGTTGGCCGAGAACTCGAGCCCCGTCACCCCGTCGACGAGCTCATTGGCGTCTTCGCCGTCCTTGGAGAGCCAGGCCGGCTCGCCGGTCTCGCCCGACCAGGTGTACTGTTCGGTCGCTCCATTCGGGAAGACACAGAGCAGCGACGATCCGGAATCGACGGCCACCTCCGACGCCGTGGCGATCGCCTTGGTGATGCGGCTCATGGCGAGATTGTGGGAGAGGTTGAGATCCTGGCCGTCGGCGCTGTTCGAGTAAAACTCGACTGCCACGCCCGACGACACGGAGAGCGCCATCAGCAGGAGGGCGCTCAGCGTTCCGGCGAGGAGTACCTCGAGCAGGGTCATGCCTCTTTCGCCGCGATTCTCGGCCTGCGTCAAAATCGTTTTTGTCTCCATGACCATGGCGCTCACAGTTCCTCGTAGGCGGTTTCAACGATCTCGTATTTTTCCCACACCAGGCCGTCGTAGATGTACTCGCTCATGAACAGGGGACACTGGCAGCAGAGCACCGAGTGGGGATAGGTATTCAGGTCGCCGGCGATGAACAGCGGGCCGGTGAACGAGCCGTTTCCGTGGAACTTCGACTCACCCACGAGAACGAGACCGTAGACGTCGATGTTGGCGTTTGGATTGACGTGGAGCAGGGCGTCGGGCGCGAGAATCGCGGTGTAAGGGCTGAGCGTATTGTCGCAGCTTACCCGAAAGTGTCCCTTCTGAACGTGAATCTTGGAGACGCCTTCGCAGACGAGAAGGCCCAAAATGGTCACGTCGTCCTTGATGTTGAGGCTGTTGCAGCCCTCCACGAACACGACGCCCTCCATCGTCTCGTTCGTGAACCTTGTGTTGTTTCCCGTGTAGTAGTGTCCCACCTCTTCGGCCATGGCCCTGAACTGGTCGAGCACCGTCTCGGGAAACACCATGGGGTTGACATTCGCGTGGACTTCTCCTCCGAGGGTGGGGATGTTGTATCCGTCGATCGACACCGGCTCTCCCTGGCCGTTGTACAGGACCTCCCGATCCCCGGGGAGGAAGAGGTCGCCGGCGAGGTAGCCGCCGCACTTGGCCCAGACGATTCCGCCCACGTAGCAGTCGCTGAGAATCTGGGGATCGGGGCCGCTCATCACGAGGTCGTCTCCCACGTAGAGCGGATAGGCCCAGAAGGACTGCTTGGCCGCTGCCCGTGTGCGGAAGACGCTCTCGGCGCAGCCCGATGTTCCCGCCACGCTGATCTCGAAGTCGCCGTCGCCGAGGCTGCTCACCGCGATGTCGACGGCGCAGGAGGAGCCATCGAAGAGGGCGCATTCCTCACCCTCGTAATCGAGGTTTTCCGACAGTCTCCGGTAGGCGATCTCGATCCCCGACAGGCCTGCTTGGCGCGCCTTGGCTCGTTCCGAGAGGGTGGCCGTGATGATCGTCTCCACTCCGCCCACGCGCAGCATGCCCAGAGCAAGAACGCTGGCCAGTCCGAGGAGGCAGATGCAGGGTACGAGTATCGTTCCGCTTTCCTTTTTGCCGGTCTTCATCTTTGCCTCAACGGTTGGCCACGATTCGCTTGAAACAACCTGTCCGCTTCCCCTTGCGAATGACGGTGACTTCGATCTCGACGAGACCGGTCTCCTCGGGGATTTCGAGTCTCTCCATCGATTCGAGATCGACGCAGAAGACTCCGACTTCCTGGGACCAACCGGGCATCGAACCGATCTCGCTTCCCGTCCCGTCGAGAGGAGGTGTGAATGTGGACCCGTCGAGGTCGTTGACATCGTCATAATCGTCAATACCGTTCTCGCCCTCTTCGGGGCCGAATCCGTCTTCGCCCTCTGGATCGCTGAAGGCGAGCGCCTGGGCGATCTGGAACACATTTTCGGCCAGTGACATGCTGGTGAGCATGTCCTGGCTCTTGCCCGAGGAATCGAGGCTCGACGCCATTCCAAAGAGCGAAGCCGAGACACCGATACCGATCACGACGGAGGCGATCATGACCTCGGCGAGTGTGAAACCGGAGCGGCTATCCCGAGATCCGCATTGGGGAGGGGGTGGTTTTTTCGTTGTTACAGTGAGGCGTTTGTTTCCCATGGCACGCTTTCAAATGGAGGAAGACGGGACTCTTGATATATATATCGAATTCAATGTATAGAGACATTAGAGATTTTTTTGTGGGCGGTTTTTTTGCCTGAACTTCCTGGATCGGTGTAGGACGATCGACATGGGATCGTGCGCAGACGGTTCGAACGACTCACTTCAGCAAGAGCGTTTCCACGGCGGGGCGGCCAACGTCGATCGAGACGGAGTGCTTTTTGAAAGGGATCTCCACCGGTTCTTTCTCGATTTCTGTGTTCACGTTGCCTGGGCGCGGGCAATCATCTCGTTCCAGAGCGCGCGCTGCTCGATCAGTGCTTGGACGCGGTCGGGAGGAGCGGTCCTTGCTTCGAGCAAAATCCAACCATTGTAGTCGATCCCGACGAAGAGGTTCATCAACTTCTGGTAGGGATAGTCGCCCACGTTGAGCTCGCGAATGTGGGAGGTGGCGCCGAACCGGTTCTTCACGCGGTCGAAGTTCTTCTCCAGGCCGTCGCCGTCGAGGTCCTGAGAATTCGAGTTCCAGCAGACGGCCACGGCGGGATGATCGGCCACCGCCATGATCCGGGCGATGTCGGGCAGATGGCAGCAGGAGCCGTGAACCTCGAGCCGGATTTCCTGACCCATGTCGGCGGCGAAGGCGCCGAGCGTGTTGAGCGACCGGCCGATCTGTTCGATCGTCTTCTCGTGGGGAATGTCCTTGTGGAAGCTGTCGGGTTTGACCTTGACGCCCGAACCGCCCACGTCGTGGCTGAGCCTGACAAAGGCCTTGGTTCGTTCGATCGCCTTGATGAGAGCGCCCTGATCGGGATGATCGAAGCGTTCGTTGCTTCCCGGGCCGACGAGAGTCACGTTGCTGTCGGCGAACCGTTGCCGCACCTCGATCCGCGCGGCGGCGCTCATCGTTGGCTCCACTCCGTGGGCGTGGGTGGTGCGCAGCTCCACACCGAGAACGCCTGATTTTTCGCACGAGGCGATCAGCGTGGGCAGGTCCCAGTCCTTGCCCCAGAGGTAGGTGACGAGACCGAACTTCATCTTCGATCCGGGCAACGGCGCCGGTGCGGTCGGAAGGGCTCCACAACTGAGAGGGCCCGCTGCGGCGAGCAGGGCGCCAAAACGCATCGAGTTTTTGAGAAAAGCGCGGCGTGACTGATCGGTCATGGTCGAGTCTCTCCTTCAGATCACAGTGAGTTCTTGTCGGCCGCACTCTACCACGAGAGCACGTCCGACGGGATCTCGGTCTTTTCCATCGATTCGCTCGCCCAGCTCACCTTGAGCGCCCGGCCGCCGCCGGCCTGAAAGAAATGAACCGCGATCGGATGCGTGCCCGCCTCCAGTGGAATCATCCCCTCTCGTTCCCGGTCGCCGTGAAGGCCGTCGTTATCGACCACCTGCCGGCCCGAGACAAAGAGCCGGCTGCCGTCGTCGGACGAGACGAAGAAGGTGTACACGCCGGTCGCGCGCACGGCGATGTAGCCGTGCAGGACGAGCCCGAAATTCTCCGTCTTCTTGGCAAAGCTGAGATCGAAGCGCGGCGCGAAGCCTACATCGAAGCCGCTTTCATCACCGTCTTCCCGGGGAAGCTTGGCAAAATCGGGGAGCCTGTCCCATTTGCCCTCGTAGTAGAGCGCCACGAGCCCCTGGGCCGAGGGCGGCGCTTCGGCCGAACGCTCACCGGGATGGTCGTCATCGCCGCTCGGTTTTGCGGTCAGCGCCGCGATAGGCTCGACGTGGGTCGCCGTGAACGTGGCCGTGCGGCTGGCAATCCCGTCAGGCCAGTAAGCGCGGGCATTGATCGTTGTGGTCGCGGTCAGTCTGATCGGCTCGCAGTACAGAGCCGAGGACTCGTCCGGTTCCGTTCCGTCGACAGTAAAGTGGATGGCGGCGCCCTCGCGCACGCATTCGAGGCGCACCTCGGTCTCGTCGATGAAGATCTCCGATAGGCTCGCCATGCGAGGCGGGAGAAATCCCCGGTTGGCGAGGGTGACCGATTCGGGATCGATCTTGATCACGGCGCGGTCGTAGCTGAGCATTCCGTTGCTTTCCGTTTCCACGTCGGTGGTCTGGGTGTAGACCGCGGCGCTCAGGCCGGGGTCGCGCCGCAAGCCGGCCACGCCGTGGAGAACCTCCTCGTAGCGTCGCGCCAGACCCTCGCGGTCGTCGAGAGATTCGTACCCCCAGCCCGACTCGTTCCAGCTATGGCCCTTGATCCGCAAGCCGAGTCCTCCGAATTCGCCGAGCACCGCGGCGCGCGCCGGTTCCGGTTCGGGCGACCGGGGGCCGGGGTAGGCGTGGATGTCGTTGACATCGCCCACCTTCTTGTCGGTCCAGCCGCTGGCGTTGTTGACGAGTCGCGTGGGATCCCGCTCCTTGATCCTCTGCACGATCGCGGAGGTGTCATGCTGGCCCCATCCCTCGTTGAAGGGCACCCACATCACGATCGAGGGATGGTTGAAGAGCCCGTCGACGAGGCGGTCGAGCTCGCGCCCGAACTGCATTCTGTCCGCCTCTGTGGCGTTGTTGCCGTTCGGCATGTCCTGCCACACGAGCAGTCCGAGCCTGTCGCACCAGTAGTACCAGCGCGCCGGCTCGACCTTGACATGCTTGCGCGCCATGTTGAAACCCATCTCCTTGGTGATCTCGATGTCGTATCGGAGAGCGTCGTCAGTGGGGGCGGTGTAGAGTCCGTCAGGCCAGAAACCCTGGTCGAGGAGCCCGATCTGAAAGAGTGGTTTATTGTTGAGAAAGAGGCGCGTACGGCCCTTGTCGTCCTCCCCGAGACTGACATGACGCATGGCGAAGTAGCTGTTCACACGGTCGATTTCCTCGCCGTCCGTGTTTTCGAGGACGAGAACCAGATCGTGGAGCACGGGAGTGTCGGGACTCCAGAGTTTTGCCTCGGGCACGGGCAGAAGGAGCTCTTCTTCCGGATCGGCGTGCGCTTCCGAGCGGGGCGCGGTGCTTCGCGCGGACAGACGCAAGCCGGTCAGGTCTCCGTTGATCGCGGTTTCGATCCGCAGGGAGAGAGTGTCCACATCGGGCGTTAGCCTGATAGACTCGATGAACCGCTCGGGCACCGGTTCGATCCACACGGTCTGCCAGATCCCGCTTGTCGGCGTGTACCAGATACCGCGTGGTTCACTGACCTGTTTGCCGCGCGCCTGGCCGCCCTTGTCGGTCGGATCCCAGACAGACACGACCAGTTCCTGTTCGGCGCCCGGCGTCATCGCATCGGTGATGTCGAAGCTGAAAGCGTCGTAACCGCCCTGATGACGGCCCACCTCGAGGCCGTTGACGAACACGGTCGCGTCCCAATCGACGGCGCCGAAATGGAGCAGAAGACGTTGAGCGTCCCACGATTCAGGGATAGTGAACGAACGCCGGTACCAGATCCTGTCGTTCTCGTTCACTCGTTTCATCACGCCGGAAAGAGCCGACTCGATCGGGAAGGGGACGAGAATTCGTTTTTCGAATTTCTCGGGCCTGGGCGCGTCCTTGCCGGCGATTGCCAGGTTCCAGAGCCCGTTGAGATTGAGCCACGCGTCGCGCGTCATCTGGGGACGAGGATACTCGGGAAGCACACTCTCCGGCGTGACCTCGTCCGCCCAGCGTGTCGTCAGCCGTCCCGCACCGATTGTCCATTCCGGTTTCGAATCGACCGTTGCCTCTTGGCCCATGATTGCCTCGCCCAAGACCGCGAGAACCACGAGGCATTGCGCGGTCAGCAAGAGTCTTGTCTGGTTGTTCATCGAATTTCTTGATCTTTTACCTGTTAATGAATCTTACTTGGCGCCCTCTGCGCACTTTGCGAGAGGCTCTTATCGTAATCGGAGAAGCTATTCTACTTTCACCCCACCTGCACGAACAGCCCGGAGACGAATAGAAAAAAAGCAGAGGAACGCGCTCAGCGCGCCCCTCTGCTTTTTTTTCGAAGAATGGCTGTTACTGAATCACGACCTGCAGCGGAGCAGAGACGTGGTTCACGCGGTCGCCGGTCGGGTTGAGCGTCGCGCCAACGACAAAGAACTCCATCCCGATGAGGCTCGGATTGTTGGGAATCACGATGGAGGGCGCTGAAGTGTAGCCCGAACCATCGAGATAGCCGTAGAAGTTGAAGAAGACGCCGTTGCCCGGCGTGGTCGACATGTTGGCCAGCCAGTCCCACTTGAGCGGCACATAGAGACCCTGCGCGGTCTGGAAGGCCGGGTAGGTGGCCTCTGCGGCGGCGAGGTAGTACTCGAGACCCGCATCGCCCGGAGCATCGACAATCACGTCGACCGTGGTGCCGATGTAGGGAGTGGCCGAGAGGGAGAGTTCCACCGGTGAATCATAGGTCATCACCTGGAAATCGTCGAGGCCCGCTTCCACGATGTCGTTGTTCGGCTGGTCCTGTGCGCTGCACCGGACCTTGACCTGCGCCGTGGGTATGACGTAGCTCGACACGGTGAACGAGATGTGTTCCCAGCCGCTGAGGTTGGCGGCGGTCGAGAGAACATTGGTCCACGAACTGCCGTTGTCGTTCGAGATATCGATCTCGAAGTTGTCGTCATGGTCGCGCGAGTAGTACCACGCATAGAGGCTGACCGTGGCATCGCTGCCCGAGAGATCGATCACCGGCGAGGTGAGGATCGTGGGGCCGCCGTCGACATCGTAGGAGGAGTAGCTGCCGTTCACGGGGCTATTCTCGGTCACGTAGCACATGGTGCCGGTGCCGGCGGGGTTGTCGGTGAGCGGGGCGACCTGTCCGCCCGAGGTCGGGTTCGGCGAGGCGCGTTCCCATTCACCGCTCGTGATGTTCTGGCTCGTCACGTTCCAGCCCTGGTTGGTTTCGAAATTATCCTGGAACCAGATCACGGGAGCGCCGGCCACGAAACTGATCGGCTGGGTGAGAACAGCGCCGTCAAAGGTGATTTCCAGATCGAGGGTGATCGCCTCGCCATAGGGCACGGTGCTCGAGACTTCGACAACGAGAGGATTGGTGTTGTTGTTCGCCTCGGAGTAGGCGGCCAGCGTGCCGAAGTTGTGGGTTCCGTTGACGATGTTGACGTGAGGGCTGCTCGAGCTGATCGTGGCGATCGCATCGGTGATCGAGTCGCCCAGCCCCTTGTTGCGCAGGGTGAGGGTCACTTCCACGGGCTCGCCCGGGTAGTAGAGACCGTCGCCGTTGTCGTCGGCGATGGTGTGGTCCGAGAGGGAAACGTAGCTGCCCGCAACCCAGGTCCAGTACTTGATGGCCGGGTAGTTCTCCTCGGCCAGAGGCAGGATGCGGCTCTGGGAGGGCCAGAATCCGTCGCCCGATCCGCCGATCTCGGGGGCGATGTTGAAGGCGTTCGCCACGGCGTAGTGCCAGTCGGTGGCGCCGCCGTTGGCCGCGTAGATGGTGCTGTAGATCGGGCCGGTCACGTAGCCGTTGTCAGCCGAGATGTCGTCGAGATACTCCTGGTAGATGTTCCAGTCATTGCCGTAGGGGTAGACATTGTCGTACCCGAAGGGGCAGAGGTAGAGATTCGAGTAAGTGTGGGTGTTCCAGTTCGTTCTGATCGGATGAGCCAGGGTGTAATCGCGGACCGCCTGGGTTTCGGGCTCGGAGAAGGCCGAGGTGCCGCGGTAGGTTTCGTCCGACGGGTAGGGGCTGGAGCCGTAATTGTCGTAGCCCCACATGTAGCCGTAGTTCCTGTTCAGGTCGACTCCGTAGCTACCGCCGTTGTTGCGGCGGTTCTTGCGCCACATGCCGCCGCCGTTTGGATTGGTCATCTCGTTGTAGAGGTACCCGTCCGGATTGTGTACGGGAATGAACCAGATCTCGCGGTTGTCGACGAGGTAGGTGAGTTCCGGATCGGTGCCGTAGTTCTCGAGGAGTTCCTGCATGAAGTAGATGAGGGTCATCATGCCGGCCGGCTCGCGCGCGTGGCAGAGAGAGTCGTAGGCGCATTCGGGCTCGTTCTCGTCCTGGTTCGGGTTGTCCGAGATCTTGACCGCCCACACATCCCTCTGCTCGATCGTCGTGCCGACGCTCATCCTGGGAGTGATCAGATTGGGATACTGCGTGGCCCAGTCATCGAGTAGCTGAAGGACTTCACTGTTCGTGAGGTAGCCGCCCATGCTTCCGTAGGGGATGCCGCGCGGGCCGGGGCCGCCCTCTGTTAGGCGTTTCTCGTAGAAAGACGCCATGTCGGAGATCGCGATGTCGAAGACCACGCCGGCTGTGGCGAGCCCGACGAGATCGCACTCGCGGGCGACGAACTCGACGCGATCCATTTCAGCGTCATATTTCTCGATCTCGATACCGAAGGACTGAATGGTGCGGATCTGGCTCGTCGTGGGAGACTGAACGTGGAGAGAATGATAAGTCTCCACATCGCCCGCCGCCAGGCTGATGGGGATCAGAAAAGCCAAGGAAACAATCACGGAAAAGAGAGTACGCAGTTTCATCAGCAGGTCTCCTTCAAAAAAATACGGGACCGGGCTATTTGAGGTGCCTGGATTTTCAGGTTAGTAAGGCTTCGTAAATATGGGCTAATCTTAATTATATACCAGTCAAGGCGTTGATATCAAAGGATTTCTTTAAATGAACAGGTAGGGGAAGAAACCGGCCTGAGCGCGGGATTTAACGCTGCTCTTCATAGGTGGAGAGTTTTCGCGTGTACTCGGCGATATCCTGATCGCGGCCCGCGCCCGTCGCGAGATCGATGGCGCGCCGTTCGGCGGCCGCGGCCTCGGCGAAGCGTTTCTTTCCGGCCAGAGCCGCGGCCAGGGCGTCGAGCACCGCGGGAATCTGGTTTCCGAGCGCCCGGCATGCCTGCTCGGCGTTGCGCGCAATTCGGCCCGGATCGGCCGCTTGCGGCGCCCGGGCCATGAGGCGCGCCATCTCTGTGAGGGCGGTCTCGTCGCCTGGTTTGACGCGCAGCAGCACCACGTACTGTCCGAGCGCCTCGTTGGCGTGCTTTCTTTCGGCCAGGATGCGGGCGAGCGCCAGGCGAAGAGCGAAGTCCCCGGGCTGAAAAAGGAGTGCTTTCTCGATGTAGGGCAGCGCGCTCTCTTCTCGACCCCGTTCGAGGTAGAGCTCGGCCAGATTGTGATGGGGGTCCGGATACTGGCTTTCGAGTTCGACGGCACGGATGAAGCGCTTCTCGGCTCCGTCCAGATCCCCCGACCGCCAGAGGAGCACCCCTAAATTGTTGTGCGTCTCGGCATAGTCGTCGCGCTGCGTGAGGGCTTTCTCCAGGTGATGGCGCGCCTTCGGGATCTTCTTGGTCTCGAGGTAGACGAGTCCGAGGTTGTTGTGGGCGTACGGATTCCGGTCCCGCACATTGATCGACGCCTCGAGCAGCCCCTTGGCGTCTTTCCATCTTCTCTGGTTGACGCGCATTCCGCCGAGGTTGCCGAGAGCGAGCCACGAATCGGGATTCTTTTCGATCGTGTCGGTCCAGAGGATTTCGAGGTTTTCGTAGATCAGGCTTTGACGCCAGGTCAGGGTTCCGCAGACAAGTAGCAGAAGGGCCGCGCACACCGCCGGAACCCATCGTGCGCGTACGGAGGCGAGCCTTCTCACCAGTGCGGCGCCGATGGAGCAGACGAGGACGATCATGCTCACGCTCGCCAGATACTGGAAATGATCGGCCACGAAGGAATAGACCATGGGGTAGACATTGAAGAATCCCAGAGCGGGCAAGAGGCTTCCGGCAAAGATGAGCAGCGCCGCGAGCGGCCCGCGCCCCAGTCGATGCCGCAGCACCCAGAGCGCCGCCGCCGTCAGGACGAGAAGGAGCGGAAAGATGTACTGCCACCACGCCGCGCCGTCGACCGTCCAGCGCGTGTAGTTAAAGCAGAGGTCGAAGGGCCAGACGAGCTTGGCCGCGTAGAACCAGACCGCGCGGCCCGCGATGAGGCAGCGCTCGACGATCGAGAAATCCCAGTCCGCCCCTTTCGCGAGGACATGCTCCTTCTCCATGGCCGCGGTGACGAGGGCCATGAAGAGGCCGACGGCGAAAAAGGGCAGGGTGCCGAGGATTTCCTTTTTGTCGAGCCGTCCCCGTTTCCACCAGATGAGCAAGACGATCACCGCGGGCAGAGAGCAGGTCACCGTCTTGCTGAAGAGGGCGAGGCAGAACGCCGCCAGCGCCAGCCAGTAGAAAAAGGGCGATCGGCCGGGGTCGGTCCCGTCCCTGTCGATCGGCTTCCAGCGGAGCCAGGCCAAAAGGGCGGCGAAGTAGAAAAAACCAGCCAGAACATTCTTGCGCTCCGTGATCCACGCCACCGATTCGACATGCACCGGGTGAAGCGCGAAGAGTGCCGTGGCGAGGAAGGCGAGCGGAATTCCGAGCCCGCGGAGCACGGCGAAGAGCAGCACGCAGCCCAACCCATGGAGCACGATGTTGACCAGATGATAGCCGAAAGGATCAAGCTCCCAGAGGTGGTACTCGATCCAGTATGTGGTATGGACGAGCGGGTAGTACTGGGGCAGGGACGAGGGCTCGAACCAGATGCGTCCCAGTCCGTCGGCAGTGCGGATCTCCGGATTGTGGGTCACGTAATCCTCGTCATCCCAGATGAAGCCGGCATTGAGCGCCGGGAGGTAGGCGAGGAACAGGGCGGCGACGAGCAGCGCCGCGCCGGGCCAGAAGGGCTTGAGAAGTTTCTCGGTCGTGGAGCTCATTGCCTTTCCACCAGGACCATGATGATGATTGCGATGAGTGTCTATTCTCGGAGGGCGAGTCCTCCTCAGTTATCGAGCGGGACCAGCGAGATGCGGCGGAATTGAATCTCCACGCCTTCCGATTGCAGGCAGATCTTGCCCGCGATCTCCTCGGCAACCGTGGCGGTGTTGAGCACTTCGCCATTGACGATCAGGGTCACGTCGCCCTTGTTCACGACAATTTCGTACTCGTTCCACTCGCCCGGTGCGTTTTCGTTGCAGTGTGTCTTTTTCGCGTTGCGGCCGTTGGTGCGCTCGGCCACGGTGGTGACGGGGAAATTATCGATGATCCAGAAATCGCCCGCGTTGCGCGACATGAGCTGCGCCTCGAGGCAGCGGGGCCAGATCTTGTCCTCGCCCGTCTTGCGCAGGAGCACACCGCTGTTCCCTTCCTTCTTGGTCTCGGGATTGAACCGCCACTGCAGCCTGAGGATGAAATTCTTGTATTCCTTCTCGGTACAGATGTAGCCGGCGGGCTGACCCTTGCAGATGATGATACCCTCCTCGACGCGCCACACATCGTCCATGGCGCCGCCGTTGTTGAGGAAATGAGACCAGCCGTCCATGTTCTCGCCGTTGAAAAGCGCGACCGGCGCGCGGTCGGCCGCAGGCGTGAGGTCGCGGATCCGGATGTTGCGGAACCAGACATCGTGGCCATGGTCCTGCAGATCTATGTGGCCCTTCTTGTTGAGGCCGAATCGCTTGTAGGGTTTGAACTTGCTCTTGTCGCGCCGCTCCTTCCAGTCGTCGCTCGAGAGATCGCAGTCGACGACCTGCACCCCGTTGAGCCAGAACTCGATCTGGTTGCCGCGCGCCACGATGCGCGACTCGTTCCATTCGCCGACCGGCTTCTGGGGTTTGTTCTTCGGCGGGGCGTAGAGGCCGTACATGGCGCCGGCCGAATGGATGTTGTCAGGACCGACCTTGTACCCCATGTCGTCGAAGATCTGATACTCGACACCGGTCCGCCAGGGCGATTTCTCGTCTTCGCTCACGCGGTACATGATGCCGCTGTTGGCGCGTTCCGAGACCTTCCACTCGAGGCGCAGGTCGAAGTCGCCGTACTGGTCGATGGTCATGATGTCGCCGGCGCCGGCACCGGCCTGGATATGGAGAGTTCCGTCCTCGGCCACCCAGCCTTTGGACGGGAATCCGTCCTGGCCGTATCCGCGCCAGCCTGCCGTGGTCTTCCCGTCGAAGAGGAGCTTCCACCCGGCGGCCTTCTGGGCGTCGGTGAGCGTATTCGGTTCGGCAGCGATTCCGAGGGAACAGACGAGAACGACGAGGAGAGCGGTAATCATGGAGCGATGCATGGTAACCTCACAACTGATCTGGATGATGATTGGAATGAACCGCTCCAATTATGGCCAACCGGATCGCGAAAGGCTACCTCAAGTTGGAATTCGGTAGGTTCCGGGGATTTAGATCCGTGTTGATTCAATCTTCGTCGTCGGTCATGAGAACGAAGCTCTTCGGCAGTTTTTTTCTCTTCTTGTCATTGCCCAGGGCATAGATCCCTTCAGTTGTCGAAACAAGCAGGATGTCTTGGTGATAGACGAAATCATGCACCTGCTGCCCTTCGCCGAGTTCGAACGACCATTTGTACCGTTCGTTCTTGTATTCATAGGCGTAGAGGTGCCCGTCCAGGTTGCCGAAGTAAAGAGTGTCGCCCACGAGCGTGGGGGAGCCGAAAGGATTGAATTTCGTTTTGAAAGAACGGCGCTTCGGATCGGGTTTACCGGTCTTTTGATCGAGTGTGCCTACGAATTTCGAAAAACCGACGATGACGTTGCCGGGAACGATTCCAGGTGTCGACAGGCCAGTCACGCCGGTCTCGAATTTCCACAGGAGAGTCCCTTTTTTCAGATCGAGAGCGTTGATGACTCCGCCCCGGTTGCCGACGAAGATCTTGCCCTTCACCACGACTGGATCGTTCGTGCCAAAGGGGCGATCTCCTTCGTAGGTCCAGATCTCCTCGCCGCTGTCGATATGGAGAGCGTAAAAGATGCTGTTGTACGCGCCAAACAGCACTTTGCCGTCGGCGATGGCTGGAGTCATCGCGACAGGGAACTGTCGGCCCAGTTTAAAACTCCATCTCTCGGAGCCGTCCTCGACTTCGAGGGCCACGACGCGGGATCCGGCGGGAACCACGTAGGTTTCGCCATTGCAAACACCGCTGCTGAAGGCCATCCCTTTCGCGACACCCGCACCGGGGACTTCGACCGACCAGAGGAGTTCGGTCAGAGCACGATTGAGGGCATAGACCTTGCCATCCCTGGAGTGCGCGATTACGCGGTCCTCGAGTATCACCGGGGTCCCGAAGAAGTTGTTTTCCTCTTCGAAACCTTCCTGTTTCCAGGACGCCTTGATGTCGCCGGTTTTCAGATCGACGAGACGGAGGCTCTTGCCGGCGGCGTACACATCCTCGCCCAGGACAGCCGGCACTGAGGCCCGGTCGATCTTCCAGAGCACTTTGGGTACGCGGATCTTGTTCTTGACCTTGCGATAGTTGTTGTGATCAGGGCTTCCGTAATACTGGGGCCAGCCCTCGGTTTTCGGTTGGGGCGCGGGCAAATTGCCTGCCGTGGATACCGTGCCAAAAAGCACTCCTGACGCCACAGCGACAGTGGCCACGAAGAGTATTGCTTTTCCTTTTCTCTCCTTGAATCTCATTGAAGCCTCCCGATGATTTCAGAGTTCCGATGTCAAAACATATCCCTGCGGCATGTCTGTCTTCGCGTCATCATTCCCGAGGGCGTAAATCCCTTCCATCGTTGAAACGAGCAGGATCCCCTCGTGATAGACGAAGTCGTGGACCTGCATTCGCGGACCTGTTTCAAACGCCCACCGGAGCTTTTCCGTCTCGTAATCGAAAGCATAGAGGTGGCCGTCCAGGTTTCCGAAAAAAAGTGTGTCACCGACTATCGTGGGCGAGCCGAAAGGATTGATGCCCGATCTGAAAGTGCGTTTCCGGGGATCGTCTTCTCCGGTTTTTTCCTGGTAGGGAACGACAATCCTGTGAAAGCCGACCAGGATACTGCCTGGCGCGATTCCCGGGGTGGAAAGGCCCACGGCTCCACTTTTCCGACTCCAGAGCCGGACGCCTGTCCGGAGGTCGAGAGCATTGATCACTCCGCCCCGGTCGCCGACGAACACCTTGCCGTATGCCACGACCGGATCGGTCCACCCGAAAGCACGGTCCCCTTCGTATGTCCACACCTCTGTGCCGTTGATCTTGTCGAGCGCGTAGAACACACAGTTTTTCGAACCGAAGAGGACCTTCCCATCGGCGATGACCGGCACCATTTCCACGGGAAAAAGACGGCTGAATTTTTTCGACCATCGCAGGTCGCCGCTGTCCGTTTCGATCGCCCAGAGCCGGCTTCCGCCAGCTACGACGAAGAGTTCGCCGTCGCTCACGCCGCTGAGAAAACCGCTCCCCGTGATGTCGGACGTCCAGATCAAACGGCTCAAACTGCGATCGAGCGCATAAACCGTTCCATCGACGGAGTGCGCTATCACCCTGTCGTCGAGTACCACCGGTGTGCCGCAGAAATTGAGCTCTTTCGTGGCGCCATCCGGCTTCCAGGTCGCCTTGATCGAGCCGTTATGCAGGTCGACGAGCCGAAGGCTGTTTCCTGTTGCATAGACATCATTGCCCACCACGGCCGGCACCGCGGCCCGGTCGACCCTCCAGAGCATCCTGGGTATACGAATCTTGTTTTTTACCTGGCGAAGATTGTTGTGATCAGGATGGCCCCTGTACTGGCTCCACCCCGACCGTCCTGTCGTGGATGAAACAGACTCCGATCGAGCCGGGCTCCGCCCTTCGATGTCCGATGACTCGATGTTGGGTGTTTCAACAATCTCCGGCTCATGTTCTTTCGCCACATCCCGGGCCGTGCACCGGACCATGGCCAGGGGAAGGAACACGCAAACCGTGAGCAGGACCGCCAGGGACACGGGCCAGCGGCCGAGAGTACGGCGGCACCGGCCCCTGTCGAGAATGGCGAGGAGACGACCTTCGAACTGGGAAGGGCGTGCAATGGTGATAGCCGCGGCCGAGTCGAGGGGTGTGATGCGCATCGACCGGACTATTTCCAGCAGATGGTCGGCGTAGTCGCCCGGGTGCGAACCCGTGGACAGTACAATGTCGTCGCAGGCGCGTTCGCGCTCGATGCGCATCCTGTACAGGCCGAACCAGGCGAGCGGATTGAACCAATGCACAGCAAGAGCGATGCGGGCGAAAACGAGGATCAAGCAGTCCCATCGTTTCACGTGTGCCAGCTCGTGAACGAGTACGTTGCGCTGCCGCACCTCGTGCCAGGTTTCGATCTCGCGAGGGAGGAGCAACAGGGGCCGAAAGATGCCCCATGTCATTGGCATGTGTGATTTCTTGCTTGTTTTGATATGCACGGGACGACCGATTCCGAGGAATCGACAGAACTCGCGCGCAAGCTCATGCAAACGGACACTCTCGGTTTGACGCGCCTTTCGTTGCAGGTTGAAGACAACCACGTTCCCCAACATGAAGGAAATGAAGCAGAAGAGAGCGCCCACCATCCAGACTGTCACGATCAGTCGCGCCCACGGGAACGGTTCAGTCGTGCTCTCGGCCGGATCGACGATCGTTCCTGCCGCCGGGTGGACGGACGGGGCGCTTTGGGGTGACGAGAGGATGGTTTTATCCTCTGCCGGGAGCGAGGACTCCGTGACCCTCTGTGCTGGATCAAGCGCGGTGAATAGACTCTCTCTGTCCTGTTCCGTTGCCCCGGATTCGGTTTCGATGTGGAACGTAACACCCGACGTTGTACTCTCAGCCGGGAGAACGGCCAGATTTCAGCGGGGCAGGATGCCGCACAGTGCGGGCATCAGAGCCAGACAGCCGAGAGCGAGCGCCCAGACGAGGTGACGCTGAGCGGCGGCGGCTCGCTTGAGACAGAGAGTGACAAGTCCGGCCGCCGAGAGAACGACGAGCCCTTTGAAAGCCATGTCCATGAGAAGGGGAAAGAGATCCTTTGCAGAATAAAAAAGGGCATTCATGATCGATCTCCTTCCTTCTTGGCCTCGTCGATCAGTTTTGCCAGGCGTTCGAGTTCTTCCTGGGAGAGCTCCGTCGCGTTCAAATCGAGCAAGGACGCAACGGCATTTTCCACGGAGCCGTTGAAAAAGGTATGGAGCAGGTTCTTCAAGGCGGACCGCCGTATTTTTGCAGGAGCCACCGTGGGGAGGAAAATGTACTTCCGTCCTTCCTTTTCGTGTGTGAGGTGCCCCTTGTCTTCGAGCAGGCGCAACATGGCGCGGACTGCCGAATAACTCGGCGGTTCGGGCATGGCGTTCAAAACCTCGGCTGCCGACGCGCGGCCGCGCGTGTAGATGATCTCCATGATCTGCCTTTCACGCCGGCTGAAGTGATGCAACGATTCCTTTCTCATTGCGGATTCTCCGATGTTCGTGCGGGGGCGTTCAATGAATCCTGTGACTATTTGATGCTAATTATTTAGCATTTAGAGGGGGGGGGTATCAAGTGAATTGTGCTAAAAATTTAGCATTAAATAAGGGGGGCACTGATCCCGGTGGTCGGTGTAGGGAATGTGGGTCAATTGGAAACCACGGCGTTCGATAGATCAATCGGAGCGAAGGGCCCCCTGCGGATCAAAAGAAAAGTGGGGGGATCGTCAGCCGGCTTCGGACTGAAGCTGCGCGTGGATTCGACAACCGCTTCGCTGTCGGCCGCAGGGCGTGGCGATCAGGATCGAAGAGGATTTCATTCTGTTTCTCCTGGCGGCTACCACCAGATCTGTTTCCCTTCTTCAGTGGTGAAGATCCGCTCGAGACGGCGCGAGTTTTCTTCCACCAGCCAGAAGAGGCGGCCGGCGGGGGCCGCATCGAAGGAGACCGGATCGTCTCCGGCCTCTTTCTTGCCCAGCGATTGCCAGCCCTTTTTCCAGACGAAGAGCTCGTAGGTTTTTCCCGGCTTGACAACCACCATCGGTTTGTCGCGCCGCGTGTCGGCGTCGGGAGTGACCGGCGCGACAGCGGCGATTTCAATGGCGATCTCCTTCGAAGAGCGGCCGGAGTCCGAGTCGAGGAGTCGCACGGCGCCGTCCGATCCGAGTATGAAGGGCGGCGCTGCCGGCACGATCTTCTTGTCCACGAAATAGGCCGGGAGGTAGGCGATGCCGCGGCCCATCCCCGGGAAGGTGACCGAGCCGTCCTCGATCCACCCCCAGTGAATCGCCTTCCACTCACCCCCGTTGAAGACACAGATGTAGGCGAACCGCTGTCCGTCGGGAAGAGCCTCCGCGAGCGCGACCGTCACGTCGGTCGTATCGAGATACTGGTCGGTCACGTCCTGGTAGCTCTTGCGCGACAGCCAGCGCGGCACTTCCTCGTCGTCGTTCTTGATGCAGCCGAGATTCCGTTTCTGAATCGAGTAGCACTTGCGGTAGATCTTGGCCGCCCGGTTCGAGAGGCCCGCCCGCCCCTGACCGTCGGCGTCGAGAAGCACTTCCCAGGCGTGGTTGTTGTCCCGGTTGGCCCAGTAGGGCGTGTAGTCGGCCGCGCAGGGAATCGCGTTGGCCCGGAGCGCGTAGCTGATCATGTTGCTGATGTCCTCGCACCGGCCCTGGCGGCGGCGGCTCATCTCGTCGAATCCCTGGTCGGTGGGGTGGAGGTAAAAGAGCGTGCTGAAACCCATCCAGGAATGCACGTCGCCCGACATCTTGCCGCCCGCTTCCTTGATGTCGCCGGGAGCGGTCATGGTTTTTGGAAGATCGACGTAGCGCTCCATGCATGCGGGCCGCCACGAGTTGAGCGGTTCGTTGCTGCACCGGTAGGGGAGCACCCACTCGCGGAACGCCTCGAAGGAGAGCTCGGCCGCCCAGGGCCGTTCGCGCCAGGCGCGGAACGCACAGTCGATGTTCTCGATCAGGAATTCGGAGGTGATCGTTTTCAGATCGTCGTCGAATCTCTTGAGCGTGAAGTCGAGCGGTCCATGTTCCTTCTCGAGGGCGTCGATCGCCGCCTGCGCCTCGCCGAAGTTCTTGTAGTCGAGCGCCTCGAAGGGGATCTCGTTTTTCTCCTTGTCGTAGAGAGCGGTGACCGTGTAACCGTGCCCGTCCATGTTGCCGATCAGGAAGAGAGCCGCCTCAAGTTTGAGTGGATCAACCCCGTCGCTGTAGTGATCGAGAACAGCGACGAGCTCGGCCCTGTTCTTACCCGCGCTTTCGAGCGCCTGTTCCACGGCCGGAGTCCAGATCGTCCGGCACCCGCACAGAAGAGACGAAAAGACCGCCAGAAGGGCCAGAACCGCCCTGAGGCGGACCGAGTCGCAAGGCGCGGACACTGTGGAACTTGTCTTTTTTTTCATCGAGTCCTCGAGGTTCGGGATTTCAATTTATGAAATGAAGTTTATAATACAATCTGCCTGAATAATCCAGATTCCAGTCCAAAACCGAGGCACGAGTTTTTGGGAGACCCGCACCGTGAAGAATCTGAAGCTCCTTCCTTTCAGCCTTTGCCTGATCATTCTGCTCGCCGCTCCCGCGTGGAGCGCCGGCGTCAACAGCCCGATCGAAGCGCGCGATCTCGTGAATGCCAACGTGCTCCAGGGAGACAGGTCAGGCAGGCGGATCGCGGTTCATCCCGATCTGCTCCCCGCGGGGAGCGCGATCGAGACATGGCACAAGACTGCCATCACCACACCGGCCGCGGGCTTTGTCGTCTTTATCGACGACCTCGCCTTTGCCAACTTCGAACACCCCTGCCGGTACGTGTTCGTCAATGAGGAGACGCAGGAGATGACGGTGGTCTCCGCCACCACGCCGCCCAACGACGCCATGTCGTGGCTCGAAGCCGACACCGACGCGTACCGTGCTCTGATGCGAGCCGAGAACCGGCGCGCCCCGAGGCCGGCGGTCAAGTCGCCGCCGCGCAAGAGCGGCCGCGGTGGAAACCTCTGGGCCGTTCTCATGAGCGGCGGCGCATCCCAGTACAGCAACCACGTCCGTTACTGGAACGACCTCTCCAACATCTACATCACCCTCGTCGACGTCTACGGCTACGAGGACGACCACATCATCGTGCTCTGCTCCGACGGACTCGATCCGTCGGCCGACCAGTCGAACGGGCTCAACTCCGATCCCGACCTCGACGGCGACGGCGACGACGACATCATGTATTCGTGCGTTCTGTCCAACGTGGATCTCGTTTTCAACCAGCTCGCCACCACGCTCGGCGCGAGCGACCAGCTCTTCGTCTTCACCACGGATCATGGCGGATCGAACGGCGGGTGGGACACGTACCAGAATCTCTGGAACTACGAGGAACTCTCCGACGCCCATTTTGCCACCCTGCTCGACGCGCTCCCCCAGTGCGACATGGTCTTTACCCTCGAGCCCTGCTACAGCGGCGGATTTCTTGACAACATCACCTACAGCGACGGCCGGGTCGGCTCCTCGGCGTGCCGCCACGACGAGTACTCGTGGGCCATGCCGCCCGACTACGTGTACGACACGTATGTCTTTTTCTGGACAGCGGCGGTCAAGTGGGAGGACGCTTACGGTGTTCCTTGCGACGCGGACACGAACAACGACGACGTGGTCGACATTCACGAGGCCTTCATCTATGCAGAGGCCAACGATTTCTCCGACGAGGAGCCGCAGTATCACTGCCAGCCCACCGGCTTCGGCGACGATATCAATCTCGGCGTCGAGAAGATTCTCGACATGACCCTGATCAACGGTCCCGATCCGCTGCAGGCGCCCGGTCTTTCGAACATGCTTTCCCTGTCGATCGAGACGGGTCTGGAAAACTACGTCCCCGGTACGGGCTATCTGCACTACCGTTTCGATCCGGCGGCCTCGTGGACCGATGTGGCCCTCACCGATCTCGGCAACAATCTCTTCGAGGCGATGCTTCCGGCGACGCGGCCGGGCGATGAACCGGAGTTCTACTTCAGCGCCCAGGGCGATCTGGGCACGACCGTCTATGAACCGAGCGACGCGCCGATCTTTGTCTTCTCATTCGACGTGTGCATGGTGAGGACCTTCTTCGACGATGACTTCGAAACCGACACCGGCTGGAAGGTGTTGAATATCGCCATTTCCCACGGAGCGTGGGAGCGGTGCGTGCCCTTGGGATCGGGCGACTACGGCGATCCGCCCGACGATGCCGACGGTTCGGGAGCGTGCTACGTCACGGAGAACTCCGCTTCTTACGGCACCGACGTGGACGGCGGTCCCACGCGTCTGACTTCGCCGGCATTCGATCTCTCGTCGGGCGATGGGGTGGTGAGCTTCTACCGCTGGTTCTACAACGACGACGGGGACGATCCCTTCATGACCCACATCTCCAACGATGATGGGGCGACGTGGGTCGAGATCGAGACGATTTACGGCGGCGACGGCGGCTGGACGCCGATCACCTTCAACGTGGCCGACTACGTGACGCCGTCGGGCGAGGTCAAGGTGCGCTTTTCGACCAAGGACCACCCGGACAATTCAACCACCGAGGCGGGCGTCGACGGTTTCAAGGTCGAGCGCCATGATTTCGCTCCGACGCTCTGGGCCGACGCGTACAGTCTGTCCGCGGCAGCGGGCGCCGACATCGATCTCTTCATCGACGCGGACGCGGGCAATGCCTACCGGCCCTACGCCATCGTGGCCGGACTCAAGGGAAGCGAACCGGGAACGACCCTTCCCGGCGGCGTGGTCCTGCCCGTTACCTGGGACTGGCTCGCATCGTGGACGTTCAACAATCCGGGCGCGCCCGCTCTGCGCGATTTCCAGGGCGACCTCGACGCCAACGGCGAGGCGCTGCCGGGATTCAGCGTTCTCGGACCGGGCCTGACGCCCTACATCGGGAAATCGTTGACACTGGCTTTTGCGCTGACCGACACATTCGACTTCGCGTCGAATCCTGTATTCGTGTCGATCGAACCATAAACGTTCTAATAGATTCGAAATCGTCCGAGTGAATTCGAATAGAACAGTCTGAGCCCAGGTAAGGAATCGGTACCCACTCCAAACCGTGTGGAAGGGAGACTCGTCATGAAAGCGATCCGGATTATGCTGTCCCTGTTCTTTGTCGCCGCCCTGCTCGCGGGTTCGTCGGACAGCGCACCGTCAGATGCGCCGCCGATTTCGTTCGACCTGCGCGACGTGAACGGAGAAAACTTCGTCACCTCCGTCAAGAGCCAGTCAGGCGGCACCTGCTGGACGCACGGTGTGATGGCGTCGATCGAGGGCAACCTTCTCATGACCGGGCTCTGGGCCTCGTCGGGCGAGACCGGCGAGCCGGCCCTTGCCGAGTATCATCTCGACTGGTGGAACGGCTTCAACCAGCACAACAACGACGACACGAATCCGCCCACCGGCGGCGGTCTGACCGTGCACCAGGGCGGCGACTATCTTGTTTCGGCCGCCTATCTCGCCCGCGGCGAAGGCGCGGTGCGCGACGTGGACGGCCAGTCCTATAACACGCCTCCGCTCAGGTCCGATCCGAGCTATCATTATTTCTACGTGCGCGAGATCGAGTGGTTCGTGGCCGGAGCAGATCTCTCCAACATCGACACGATCAAGGAGAAGGTCATGGTCGAGGGGGTGATGGGCACCTGCCTCTGCTCGAGCAGCTCCTACATCAACGGCGAGTACGAGCACTATCAGCCGCCGAGCACCTCCGATCTTCCAAATCACGCCGTCGCCATCATCGGGTGGGACGACAACAGGGTCACCCAGGCTCCCAACCCGGGCGCCTGGCTCTGCAAGAACAGCTGGGGATCGGGCTGGGGTTACTCGGGCTATTTCTGGATCTCCTACTATGACAAGTGGTGCGGCCAGGAGCCCTTCATGGGCGCTGTCTCCCTTCACGCCGCCGAACCTCTTGCCTATGACAATTTCTACTACCATGACTACCACGGGTGGCGCGACACCAAGGAAGACGCTTCCGAGGCGTTCAATGCCTTCACTCTCACCGGCGGAAGCACCGGTTTCGAATCGGTCGTCGCCGTGAGCTTCTGCACCGCGGCCGATGCCGTGACCTACACGGTGAAGATCTACGACGACTTCAGCGGCGGCGTGCTGCAAGGCGAGTTCCTGTCCCAGACGGGCACCTTCGATTACAGGGGGTTCCACACCGTCGATCTCGACACACCTCTCTCGTTCAACAGCGGGGAGGACATCTACGTCTACGTCGAGCTCTCCGACGGCGGCCACGCCTACGACTGCACGTCCGACGTGCCTGTGCTGCTCGGATCGTCAGGGCGCGTCATCGTCGAATCGGCGTCCAATCCGGGCGAGAGCTTTTACATGAGCGGCGTGGTCTGGGAAGACCTCTACGCTTTCAACGACACGGCGAACTTTTGCATCAAGGCGCTCACCGTGGAAGAGGCGCCCCTCAACCTTGCCTTCCCCGAAGGGAGACCCGAGGGTCTGGCGCCTCCGGGCGCCGCGGTTCCCGTGGTCATCGAGATCACCGACGGCTACGAGGTCTATATTCCGGGGACGGGAACTCTCCACTACCGCTACGATTCGTCAAGCGGTTACACCGACGTGGTGCTCACCCCGCTCGGCAACGACCTCTACGGCGCGACGCTCCCTGCACCGTCGGCGGGCGATGAGCCGGAGTACTACTTCAGCGCCCAGGGCAGCGGCGGCAGCACGGCCTACGCGCCGGCGGGCGCGCCGGGAACGGTCTACTCCTTCGATGTGGGAATCGCCTACACCGTTTTTCACGACGACTGCGAGTCGGACATGGGCTGGACCGTGGAGAACATCAACCTGACCACGGGCGCCTGGGAACGGTGCGTGCCCAATTACACCTCGGGCGATCAGGTCGCCCCCCTCGAGGACAACCCGGCCGGAACAGGCACCTATTGCTTTGTCACCGCTAACGGCCCCGCGGGCGGGAGCTACTCCGACTATGACATCGACGGCGGACCGACACGCCTGATCTCGCCGACGATCGACCTCTCGGCAGGCGATGCGCGCATCAGCGCCTTCAACTGGTACTACTCGCGCGACGGGAACGATCCCTACGAGATCGACGTGTCGAACGACAATGGAACGACGTGGACCAATGTCTACTCCTCCTACTCGACGCTCGGCGACTGGACCGAGATCTCCTTCATCGTGAGCGACCACGTGACGCCCACGGCCCAGGTCAAGGTGCGCTTCTGCGCCCAGGATCAGCCGAACGACGACATTGTCGAGGCTGGTGTCGATGACTTCCGGATCGAACTCATCGCTTCCGATCCGAGCCTCTATGCCGACGCCTACTCGATCTCGACGTCGACTGGATGCGACATCGCCTTCAGTCTCGACGCCGGATCCGCTTACGGATCGCGCAACTACTTCATTGCCGGCTCCATGAGCGGTGTCTATCCGGGCACAACTCTGCCGGGCGGACTCGTCATGCCGCTCAACCGGGACTGGGTGTCCGATTACATCCTGAGCCACATGACGGCGCCCGCCTTCGTGAACTTCTTCGGAAGCCTCGACGGAAACGGCGCCGCCACCGCGGGCCTTGATCTTCTCGGTCCTGGTCTGGCGCCCTATGTGGGGCAGACGCTCAATTTCGCGTTCACCATGTCGGGAACCTTCGACTACGCTTCGAATCCCATATTTATCGAGATCGAGCCTTAGTCCGAGTTTTCGAATCGCCGAAGCCTCCCGGTCGTTGGGCCGGGGGGCTTTATTTTTAGCTGTGTACCCGCGGGGAGAATCATTTGATCCCCGCGATCCGTGCATCGATAATCAGGGGATGAATAGACAACAACCATCTCTGAGCGGAGTCTTTCCGCCTCTGCCCATACCCTTCGATCGATCTGGCCGTGTGGCGCACGAAGATCTCGCGGCCAACATCGCCCGCTGGAACGCCCATGGGCTGGCCGGCTACGTGATCCTCGGATCGAATGGCGAGGCTGCCTATCTCGTCGGTTTCCACGGGGGGCCGTGCGGCTCTCCGCTTCAGGACCTCAACGCAACCGACCGCGAATCCCTGCGCACCGTGCTCGTCGAAGGAGACATCATCAAATGACACAGCGAAAACTGCTCATGATTCCCGGCCCCATCGAGTTCACGCCCGAGGTCTTGCACGCCATGGGGATGGCGACGACGAGCCATGTCGCTCCCGATTTTATCGATGTTTTCGGTCAAGCCCTGGAGCGGCTGCGTGAGGTCTTTGTCTGTCCGAGCGGGCAGCCCTTCGTGGTTGCCGGTTCGGGTACGCTGGCCATGGATCTTGCCGCGGCCAACCTCATCGAACCTGGCCACAAGGCGCTGGTGGTGAACACGGGTTACTTTGGCGATCGCTACGCCACACTCCTCGAACGCTACGGAGCGGACGTGACCCAGGTGCGGGCCCCGGCGATCGGCGACGCGCCCAACCTCGACGATGTGGAAGCTGCCTTGAAAAGGTCGTGCTTCAAGGTGATGACCATTACACATGTCGACACGTCGACCGCTGTCGCCACTGACGTGAAAACCCTGTGCGCGCTCGGCCGCGCCCATGGGGCGCTCGTGATCGTCGACGGAGTATGTTCAGTGGGCGGCGAGGAGCTGCGTCAGGAGGAGTGGGGGATCGACGTGGCGCTCACCGCGTCCCAGAAAGCGCTCGGCGTGCCGCCCGGTCTCGCCATCGTCATGGCCGGGCCGCGGGCGATGGAGGCCTTCGCAAAGCGCAAGACCAGGCCGGGCAACTACTATGCTGACTGGACAGAGTGGCTGCCAATCATGAAAACCTATGAGGCGCGAGAGCCGAGCTATTTCGGCACGCCACCCGTCAACCTGATCAGGGCGCTGAACACGAGCCTGGGGCAGATTCTCGAAGAGGGATTGGACGCCCGTTTTGCGCGGCACAGAAGACTGAGCGGCCTTTTCAAGGCAGCCATGGATTCTGCCGGGTTGAAGCAAGTCCCGGTGAGCGCCCACAAGGCAGCGTCGACCATGACAGCCCTCTACTATCCAGATGGAGTCGATGCGTCACTTCTCGGCAAGATCGCCGACTCGGGTGTTATTCTCGCCGGCGGTCTTCACCCGGAGATCAAGGCCCGCTATTTCCGCATCGGCCACATGGGCGCCGTCACCGAATCGGACATCGCCACCACGATCAGCGCGATCGAGACGAATCTGGGCGGGTCACCAAAATTGCATTTTGGTCGTAAGGGCGGAAAGGAATTTTTTTGGGCCGCCCCGG
>CAYXGI010000028.1:23425-40933 GCA_964464495.1 uncultured Phycisphaerales bacterium | reverse complement strand
CCCTCGCCCCCACTGTGGGGGGTCAACAAAATTTCCTTTTCGGACTTAGGGCCGAAATGCAATTTTGGTGACCCGCCCGGAATCTTACATATCGAAATAGTCGAGTCCCGTGGTCGGACCTGCTCCAGGGGAGTTGGTGCGGAGTTCGCCTGAGGTTGGATTGTAGTACCACCCTGACGAATCATCAGGCGCCTGGGGGATCGGGCCCACGATTCCCGTGTTGAGATTGTTGAGCGGATTGCGCGGGATGTTGCGCCGCAGGTAGGGGCCGAACCTCGTTCCCGGATCGCCATTCTCGTCTGTCTGGGTCGTCATGTGGACAACGAAATTACCCCACGACGAGTTTCCGTTGATCGTTCCCGGGTAGGTGGAGTCGTGCTGGATAAAGAAGAGTTCGATCGCAGCGCGCAGCGGTTGCAGGTCGGACAGAAGCGCTGACTCCTTGGTTTCGTCAGCCGAGCTCCTGAACTGGGGAATCACGATCGCGGCCAGCACACCGAGAATGATGATCACGATAAGCAATTCGACGAGAGTGAAACCGTCTCTTCTTGTTCTCATCATGGTCCTGGTCCGATTGAGAAAACTTTTAACACGGATCTAATATCGAGAAAATATGCAATCGACTTGATGTAAAAGTCAAGGCAAGAACGAACGGTCGCGGTTGATTGTTTTATTCCATGGCAGGAAAGACGTTATCGCGAGCGTTCTGTGACAGTGGTTAAAAATATGGAGTTATACCTATTGATGAGAATACGTGCCCGACACTCACGGAAGATCAGCCGCCGGGCGGAATCCCATGTCCGAGTTGCGTGTTGACGTAGGTTTCTTGAATAGACGCGCCGCGCAGCGGCACTGGATTGCTCCGTAGGACCAGCTCCCGCCGCGCAGGACGCGCGAGTAAATGTTCTTCTCCTCGCGCGCCGTCCCGTCGATGGGAGCCTTCCTGTAGCTGCCTTCGGTGTCGCGGCACCACTCCCACACGTTACCGTGCACGTCAAGTAGCCCGAATCCGTTGGATTTCTTGCGGCCCACCTGATGGGGGTACTTCTCGTCCGTATCCTTGAGCAGATCCTGGTACCAGGCAAAGGACGGGAGTTCGGAGGCGGCATTGCCAAAGCAGTAGGGCGCCGACGTGCCCGCGCGGCAGGCGTATTCCCACTCCGACTCGGTTGGAAGACGCAGGCCTGTCTTGTTGCAGAACTCGACGCACTCCTTCCAGGAAATGTAAGTGGCGGGATAGTCAGCCCCTTCGTGAATGTTCTTCTTTTCGTGCCATGGGCTTTTGCCCATGATCGACGTCCAGACGGCCTGGGTCATCTCCGTGCGGCAGATCAGGAAGGGCTTGATCGCGATATCCGTCTTGGGCCTTTCCTCGCGCCGAGCGCCCCATTCGGTGCTCTCCGTTCCCATCTTGTACGATCCGCCCGGAACGAGCACGAACTCGAGACCGGTCATCTTGTGGCGATAGATCTTGACGCTGTGGCTCACGCCGCCGCAGGAGAAGGTCTCCTCGCGCACGAAGTTGAAGCCCTTGCCCTTTGCCACCGATACATTGGTTGTCTTCGGCGCGGCCGGCTCGACCGAGGGACCGGTCGACGCGGGCGGGCCGCTCGCCAGGCTCGCCCTGACCTTGAGATCCTTGAGCAGAAGGCCCGCCATCACGCCCTTCGGATTGAGGGCTACCGCTCTCCGGGCAAGGCTCAGCGCCTGGTCGAGGTCCCCGGCCTCTCCCGCCTTCTGCGCCTGAACCACGAGCGACTCGTACTCGGCTGATTTCAGATCCTCTTCGATTCTGCCGATCGCCTTGCCGACCCTTGATGTGAGTTCCTTCTTGCGTGTTCCGTCCTGCACCATGCCGGCCGCGTCGCGCGCGAGGCGATAGTTGCGCAGGGCGTCCTCCTTGCGGCTCGCTTCCTCGGCGTCCTGGGCCAGCCGGAAATAGGACTCGAACGCCCTGTCCGCCTCGGACCGTTCAGGCTGCCGTTCGGGAAGAGTGACGTTGATCGCTCCCACGTTGTAAGCCTTGCCCACCCAGTTTTTCTTGTCCCGATCGAAATACCTGACAGGCTTGAGGTTTTTCCCCTCGGCGAGTTCGACCGTTGCCAGCGACTCAGCTCCCTGGACCACCATGAGACGGCAGGGGCCGTGGGCGGGGACGCGCAGCACGAAAGAGCCGTCACTCTCAGGCCTCACCTCGGTGTCCACATGGCGCGGGGACAGAGGGCGGCTGCCCGGTTCGAAAGCGACGCGGATTCCCGAAAAAGTGCCCTTGCCCGCGAGCTTGATCTTTCCCTTGACCTCGGCCACTTCCGGTTCGAGTTTGATCACGCTCTTGACGACGCGCGCCTTGGGCGAAATCGCCACCTTGCGGGTGACAGGCACGTAGCCCTTCTTCTCAATCCAGGGGAAGAGCATGCCGTGACGCGGAATGCCCTCGAGGCGCGCGTTGGGAGTCAGTGCTTCCCAGGCCTCGTCGCCGCCGGGCAGATTCAGGATGACCTTTGCGTCGGAGAGCGATTCTCCCGTGATCGCGTCGCGCGCTTCGATGAGAAGGTCGACCACGGTCCGGTCGACGAGCAGGACCCGCTCGGGGTCGGTCGTCTTGCCGTGGTCGAGGATGGGGGTCTGTCCCTTTCGCTCATTGCTCACGCGGTCGTAGACACTGTCGAAGAGCTTCTTTGCGGTGATCCTCTGCTGGTCAGACCCGAGCGCCTTGCACAGAGAGGCGGTGAAGAGCGCCACCGGAGGCTCCGCACCCTCGAGCGCCCACGCGGACTGATCCACGTCGCAGGCCGAGATTTCGATGTCGCCCGCTGGTTCGCGCACGGGCGGACGGCCCGGCGAGAGCTTGGAAATATCCTGCGCATAGCCGCCGCCCGAAAAGCACGCCTCGCGGATGATCACAACGAAAACACCTTTTTGCTTGAGCGGTCGGATCCAGTTCTTGAGGTCGACGTCGGTGATGAGCGTGGCCGGTTCGAATCCGTCGCCGCCGGCCGCCTCCATCGTGTCCCACGTGAAATAGGCGCGCACCGGCGCCCCCTCGACAGTAACCTTGGACGCATGTCCCGTGTAATAGAGAAAAAACCGGCTGCCCGATTCGATCTTCTGGGTCGCCTCGGAGATCGCCCGCCACACGCCCGTCTTGGTGACATCCCTGTCGATCAGCTTGCGCACGTTTTCGGCCGGAATTCCCACCTCGTCGAGGAGAGCCTTCTCCACGAGTTGAATATTCTCCGTCACAAGAGGAAGGCCCCATTTGCCGCTCGCGTAATCTCCGGCTCCGATCAAGACAGCGCGATCCTCGCACTGCGCGGTGCCGGCCAGGAGGAAGAGGAGCCCGATTCCGATAAGTCCCGTTGATTTCAATGGATTGACCAATCTTAATCCTCCTCTGAAAAACCTCTTATGAGAATCGTCTTAGGGTCACAATCCCAGATGATGTCACTTTGCAATATTATCTCATAGCATAACGAATAGCATATTAACAAGGCGGATTCCGATGGCCGATGCCTCAGGCTGAACCTGATTTTTTTATTCTTTTGAGGATGAAAATGTGTGAAATAGGTGGGTGCCATAAATGATTCAGGATTTGAACGATGGGAGCAGGAATGACCAGATTTCGAAAACCGGTGATCGTCGAAAAAATAGACAGTGCTCTGAATACGGCGCTCGGCGTCCTTCTCGCGGCTACCGCCGGCATGGTGCTTCTCGGCGCGCTCGCCTCCTGCGCGGGCACGCCCCCCGCCGAGGGTGCGAACGGCGAGTTCGTTCCGGCCGAGAAGGTTGAGGAGGAGATTCCCGAACGGATCGTGGACGAGATCCTCGTTCCCGTCGACCATCCGTCGTGGTTCACCACGCCCCTCGAGAGACGGGGCGGAGAGCGGCTCGTTGCCGGCACCGGCACGAGCCACGTTTCGGGCGAGGAAGCGCTCCGGCTCGCCGAGGCGCATGCCAAGGATGGCGCCGCCAACATCATCAGCGCCCTCGTGGAGAGCGACTGGATGCAAAAGTCGAAGACCTTGCGCGAGAACGAACGGGTTCGCGAACGAGAGGAAATCAACTACGTGACCCGCATCCTGTCCAAGGAACCGGTCACCGGATCCACCGTGGTCAAGCGCGAGGTGGTGAAGGGGAAGAAGATGAAGCGCAATGACCCATCGGGAGTCTACTTCCAGGGCTTCGTCCTTCTCAAGGTGCCCGAAGAAAACTTCGAATTCTCGCCGGCGCGCTGCGTGAAGAAGGCCAACGCATTCGTCGTGGAGAACAAAACTCTCGAAGCGTTGAGCGTCATGGAAGGAGCTGTTCTCTGCTGGCCCGAGGACCAGGACCTCCTCGAACGCCTCGCCTACATCCAGGAGAAAGCAGGCCGGCTCGGCGACGCCATGCAAACCCTGCAAAAGCTACTCACCCTCTCTGCCCCAGCGGAGAAGTCCAAGATCGAACTCGATATCGCCCGTCTCGACAAGCAGTACGCGGGCGGTGAGTTTGCCTTTCTGGCCAAGCGTTTTCGCCAGGTGGTCAAGGCGGGCGCCAGTCCGAAACGGCTCTCGCTCAAGGCTCTCTCCGACCGCGCGCGCAAGGGCGGCACCCTCGACTACACGGTCCTCACCGACCAGTCCTACAACTACTACGGCCTCTGGCTCGATGACGAGGGGCTCTTCGTCTATCCCGCCCACGAGCGCGAGTCGGGCACGCGGCTCGGCAGCGACGAGGGTGGGGTTCACGTCTCCCTCGACGTGGGC
The DNA here is from genome assembly GCA_964464495.1 of uncultured Phycisphaerales bacterium. Taxonomy (GTDB): domain Bacteria; phylum Planctomycetota; class B15-G4; order B15-G4; family CAYZWU01; genus CAZUHB01. Next base: position 36,188 of record CAYXGI010000028.1, on the reverse strand, counting down.
ACCACGGAGGGCGACCACCTCTTCGTCCTTCTTGCCGCTCAGGAGCGTTCGGACTGGTTCGCGGAGAGAGCCTTTCTCAAAGATCTTGTCAACCGAAGAGCCGCCGACCGCGAGGGGCGTCTGCCGCACAGCGATCTGGCCGAGCTCATCGACAACATCGAGACGCAGACCGCGTCGGGCCAGATGGCGACCGGCTGGTTCGCCTTCGACGTCACCCGCTGACCGAAATCACCCGAATAGACCGAATTCCCTCATCGCTTCCGCGCGGTAGGCGGCTCTTTTTTTCGTATGATGGACCCTTTTTGATATTTTCTTTGTGCCCGGCCCTACTTTTGATATGATATCAGCTTACATGGATCATCCAAGTTGGCTGAAATTTTGTCCATTCCGTCTCGAAATCTTTGGTTTTCGTATCTGGTAGGAGGACTCGATGATGAAGAAATCTCTTCGGATTTTGTGCTTTTCGCTTTTTGGACTGGCATTGATCGCCATGCCGGCTCTGGCTCAGAACATGACCCAGCCGATGAGCGACCCGGGCGAGGAGGAATGGCACAGCTATGATGTCACGACCGGTCAAATCACGCCCTACAACCCGAGCAACAGCCGCGTGGGCGATGTGGTCTACGACAACTTCAGCAAGAAGTCCTGGTGGAGCATCGGGTACGACCATCTCGGTTATACCCTCCTCGATTGGGGAAGACTCTACAATCCCATGACCACCGGTCTGAGCGGCGAACTCATCGATGGATTTGATTTCCGCTACTCGACCAATGACGAGACCTCGACGGGCCTCACAATGGAGATGCACTTCTACGACAGCTGCACCGGCATGGGCAACATCGGGATCCTCGAAGCCGCCTTCGTCTTTACCGGAATGCCGAACTCTTACCTTAACCCAGGACAGAGGCAGCATGTCACCAAGGTCGATCTCGACGGAACGGGCCAGCAGTTCATCGTCGGCCCCGAAATCGGCTGGGCGCACGTGTTCCACAACGGCGCCGACCCCACAGGTTTGTGGATGATCGGACCGGTCATCGGAAGGCCGCCCAACAAGGGACTCAACGGTCCCACGGGGACAGAGAATATCTTCGATATCTACTACCCCAACGGCAACCCGGCCGGATCGTGGTGGTTTGGCGGCGATCCGTGGGCCACGTGGCCGATCAAGCTTTACGGCGGCGCGGCCGCTTCGGCCACCTACTATGGCGTCGGACAGAACGGCAATGACGCTGAGCTCTATGCCGATGGCGAGTGGGTCGCCGGACAGCCGATCGAATTCATGATGAAGAATCCCCTCGGCCTCGACGCTTACGTTCTCGTCTCGACCTCTTATACCTTCCCCGGTCTGTACTATCCGTCTCTCGATGTGACCCGTCTCATCGGAGACTTCTACTATCCGCTCACGACACTGCCCATGGCGGACGATATCACCGGCGAGTTCGTGAGAAGGACGATCAATGTGCCCAATCCGCTTCCGCCCGTGCCGATCTATTTCCAGGGCGCTTCGCTCGACGCGGCTTCCTTTCCGCCGGCTGATATGTCGAACGCCATGCGGTACATGTAAGCTCACAAGGTGAGCAGGCTCGAGCCAGACTTGCGCCGGCTCTGAGATCAACGGTCACGAAGAGTGACCGGGCCGGAACTTGAAGCCTGCGGCCAACAGGCCAAGCGGCCGGTGAGGAAAAGCTCTTTTTCCCCACCGGCCGCTTTCCTTTTTTCGTCGCTCCCTCCTTTTTCAGATCATACAATCACGCCTTTCTGATCTGCTCGAAACTGTCGTGGTCGAGGCCTCGATTCGATGAAACAGCTTCCTGCGTCCTCTTGCTTCCGAGAGGCCTGTGCACTCTTGCTGATTTTACTCCCGATTGCGTTCGTCGCTGGGGGGTGTGCGGCCCCAGCCGCAGAACGTGCTTTGAGTTTCACGGGGCCTCTTCCCTATCGGAGCCTCATGCCGCTTTCCCTGATCTTTCCCCACCCGTTGCCTGACAGAGCCGCCATCATGCCCGAAGGCAGGGTCGAAACCGAGATCCGCTCCGACTATGGCACCATCTTCGTCGACGACAGGCGCGGCGCCGAGAGAATACTCGTCGACGGCGAGTTCTCGCGATCGTCGCTCACGGTGCGCACGAGTCTGGGCAGCCGGGCCGAAATAGGTGTGGAGATCCCCTTCGTGCGCTGCCTGTCAGGGCGGTTCGATGACTTCATCGAAGACTGGCACTCTGTCTTCGGCCTCTCCCCGGGCCATCGGGACGAGGCTCCCGAGAACCGTTTCGGCGTGAACTACGGCAACGGCCGAGGCTCGTTCTTCGCGGCTGAAGAGGACGGCTTTCATCTTGCCGACATCCCTGTCACTCTCAAGGTCGGCCTGCTCGATCCCGGGGATGATGCCTTGGGTCTCGCACTTCGTGGTTTGATCGAACTCCCTGCCGGCGATGACGAGAAAGGATTCGGCAGCGGTAAGGTCGACGGAGGCGCCGGCATTCTGATCGAGAAGAGGCTCGGCGAGTTCGCCTTCTACCTCTCGGCCGATCACATCTTTCGCTCCAGCCCCGATTCTTTCGAGGGGGTCCGCGCGGCTCATGTGACTCATGGCTCCCTTGCCGCCGAGTACCTGATCGGTCCGGCCGTGGCCCTTGTGGCTCAGACCGATTACCAGACGAGACCGCTCGACGGAGTGCGTCTCGGTGAGTTCGTCGACCCCCAGTGGTCGGGCATTCTGGGCGCCGTCTTTCGTCTCGGCGAGTCGACCTTGCTGCGCGTCTCCTTGGCCGAGGGATTTACCACTGAATCAGCACCCGATTTCGTGGTCAGCGCCGGGCTGGTGGTCGGCTTCTGAGCAGGTCTTGGGATCGACGCCGCAGAGGTGGCAGCCCTCCGTGCGGCACCAGGGAGTTGTTTCCCCCGCCTTGGCGCGGTCCCACTCCGCGGCCAGAAATGCACGCGTTGGTCCGGGTCGGATGTGATCCCAGGGGAGGGGTTCGTCAAGGCTGCGTTCCCGGTAGAGTTCGCGTTCCGGGTCGATCCCCGCCGTGGCCAGAGCCGCACGCCAGTTGACGTCGTCCATCGCCTCGGACCAGGCATCGAACACGCATCCGCGGCGGCGCGCCTCGCGCAGCGCGGCGAAGAGCCGACCGTCGCCGCGCGCGAGGAGGGCCTCGACAAAGGTCATCCTGTAGTCGTGAAAGCTGAAACGGATCCTTCGCGGCAATCCCATCCCGAGCAAGAGACGGCGCTTTTCGACGATCTCCTCCTCGCGCGCCATGGCGCACCACTGGAATGGCGTGTGCGGCTTTGGGATGAAGGTCGAGACCGACACGTTGACCTTTGCGGCGCTGCGGCCGGTCTTGCGGCGGAGGAGCGAGATACTCCCCGCCAGATCGCCGATGGCGCGCACGTCGTCGTCAGTCTCTCCGGGCAGGCCGATCATGAAGTAGAGCTTGACGTGGCGCCACCCATGTTCGAACGCCTTGAGCGCGCCCGCCATGAGGTCGTCGTTGGTGATCTCCTTGTTGATCCTCCGGCGGAGCGTGTCGGACGCCACCTCGGGCGCCAGGGTGAGACCCGACTTGCGCACGAGGGTGGCCATCTCGGGAAGGTGCTTGAGCCGGTCGTCGACACGCAGAGAGGGGAGCGACACGCTGACCCGGCGCGGCGTGAATCGTTCGCTCATCTCGAACATGAGCTCCTCGATGCCGCCCGGATAGTCGGACGACGAGAGGGAGAGGAGACTGATCTCGTTGTACCCCGTGTTGGCGTAAATCGTCTCGGCCAGCTCGACCAGCCGCGCGCGCGACCGGGACCGCACGGGACGCCGGCACATCCCCGCGTTGCAGAAGCGGCAGCCGCGCGTACAGCCGCGCATGATCTCGAGGCTGATCCGGTCGTGCACGGCGCGCACCCCGGCCTGGATCGGCGCCGTGGGAACGTAGGCGTTTTCGAAATCGGCCACCAGGGCGGGAACGATCGTCTCTCCCACGCCTTCTTCGATCGGCCTTGGCACACAACCGCCGTCGCGGTCGCTGCTTTCGACGGAATAGAAGGCGGGCGCGTAAGCGAAATCGAAGGCGCGCGCCGCGGCGAGCAGTCGTTCCCTGCGCGAGGCGCCGTCCTGCTTGAGGCGCCGCCAGAGATCGCACAGAGCGGGCAGCGCTTCCTCGCCGTCGCCGGGCAGAAAGAGATCGATCGCCTCGGCGAGCGGCTCCGGTGAGAGTGCGCCGCATCCGCCTGCGACGACGAGCGGATCGGATTCGGTCCGGTCACGACTCGCCACCGGAATGCGGGCGAGCTCGAGCATGTAGAGCACATTGGTGTAGAGGAGCTCGTGCTGGAGAGAAAAGCCGACGATGTCGAACTCCCCGAGCGGCGTCGATGTTTCGAGGCTGGGAAGAGGGATTCCCTCCTCGCCGAGCGCGGCGCCCATGTCGGGCCAGGGAGCGAAGCATCGCTCGGCAGCGTGCCAGGGCGATTCGTTGAGCAAGTGGTAGAGGATGATCAGACCGAGGTGGCTCATCCCGATCTCGTACACGTCGGGGAAACAGAGCACCGTGCGGAAGTCGACCTCCGATCGATCCTTGACCACCGCGTTCCACTCTCCACCCACATAGCGGCCCGGAACGCGGACGCGGGGCAGGATTGAAAGGAGTTTCTGTTCGATGTTGTTCATTCTTATCGCGAGCAGGTTGCTGGTTACTAATTTTAGGTCCATAATAACGGAAGCCAGGCACCGATAAATCCTCGTTCTAAAAAAAGGAGTTCTTCATGCGCTTTGTTTTTTTGATCCTCCTTGTCTTTCTGCTTGCGACGCCGCTGAACGCCCAGACCGCGGTCGATCAGAAGATCCTCGACATGGCCGCCGAAATTGAACAAAGGGTTGCCGAGATCCGCGGCCGTCCCTTCAAGCAGACCGTTGAAAAGGGCATCTACAGCAAGAAACAGCTCGAGGGATTCATTCTGGAGAGCTTCGAGAAGGAACTGCCCGACGAGAAGGCCGACCGCTGGGAGGCGGCGCTCAAGCTCTTCGGCATGATCCCCGAGGAGATGAATCTCAAGGAGACCTTTGTCCAGTTTCTCGTCTCCCAGGTGGGGGGCTTCTACGATCCGGAGACGAAAAGCCTCAACTGCATCTCGACGAATCTCACCTTCATCGCCCATATCGTCATGGCCCACGAGCTGCTCCATTCGCTCCAGGATCAGTACGTCGACTTGCAGCAGTACTACAAGGCTGCCGAGTTCAACGACGACATCCTGGCCGCGCGCCAGGCGGTGATCGAGGGCGAGGCCCAGCACATGACCACGGTCTACGGGCAGCGTTATCCGCTGGCCATGGCCGAGGACATGGCCGACATGAAACCCGAGGACCTCTCGGTCTTTCTCATCGAGCAGATCGGCGCGTCAGCGGGCGCGCCGCCCTACTTCATGGAAGTGATGACCTTTCCCTACATCGACGGGGAGCGGTTCATCAGGGCCGGCAAGCGGGAGTTGGGCTGGAAGATGGTTGACATCCTCTACAAGTCTCCGCCGCACTCCTCCGAGCAGATTCTCCATCCCGAGAAGTTCTTCGAAGAACGCGACGAGCCCGTCAAGATCGATCTTCCCGATCTCTGTCCCGTCCTGGGGAAGGAGTTCGAGCTCTACCACGAAAACACGCTCGGCGAACTGCAGGTCAAGATCCTCTTCAAGCTCACTGCCGATTCGATCCGCGCCATGCGCGCCTCGGTCGGCTGGGATGGGGACACCTATGCGGTCTACCGCAACAAGGAGAACGGCCGGTGCATGCTCGCCTGGGCGTTGACCTTCGACAGTGAGCGGGATGGGAGAGAATTTTTCGATGCCGAGATCAAGGCGCTGCGCAAGAAGTACGAGGCTCGCCGCGGCGACGAAGAGCCCGGGGGATTCGCCGTGATCGGTCCCGATGAGAAGGACGGTACAGGATCGGGATTCTTCTCCGCGGCCGGAGCCATGGCTTACGTCGAACTGCGCGGCTGCGACGTGTGCGTGATCGACAATGTTCCCGATGGGGCCGCCTATTTCGGAACCCTCTGCAAGGAGATCTGGAATTTCACCAAGGGAGAGTTCGACTTCGAGGCGATCCGACCGATTCCATACAGCCCGAAGCCGGAGCCGAAGGAGAAGAGTGACGGTCCCTGGTAGACGCCCAATGGACAACCTCGATACGAGAGACGAACGGCTGCTCCTGGCCGGCTGCTGCTTCTCGATCGAGCCGGGCATCTACCTCCCTGAATTCGGCGTGCGCAGCGAGGTCGACGCCCGAGGGCGAGACGCTGGTCACGGGCCCGCTGCAAGACCGGCTCGTGACACTCTTGCCGGCGGACTAGAGAGACTCTGCCGGACGTGACAGAAAAAGACTCTCGCAAAGCCGCGGAGGGCGCCAATTATTTCTTTTTCTTCTTGCCGCCCTTTTTCTTTTTGTCGTCGTCGTCGCCCCCGAAGAGCTTGTTCAGGCCGTCCTTGACTTTTTCCTCGGCCTTTGCCTTGCCTTCATCGGTCTTTTCCTGGACCTTGCCTTTTAGCTCGGCCTTTTCCTCCTCGACTTTCTGAAGGGCTTTCTGCTTTTGCGCGGCGATCTCTTCTTCGGCCAGTTTCTTGACCAGGCCCTGGAGGCCGGCGGTGACCTGCTTTCTCAGCTTTTCCTCGTCCACGTGAATGCTCGGTGAGGTGTAGGCGCCGTCGAGGTCGACGTCGAGTTCGAGGGGCCGCACCTTGAGATACTCATTGAGTCCCTTGCAGAACTGGGCGCCGTCGAAGCCGAGGATCTTTCCGCCCGGCTTTGCGGGCTTCAGGGTCAGGTCCTTGAGAACGAGCTTCGTCTCGCTCGTGAACTGGTCCGGTCCGAGTTCGGTGTGCGAATCGAGGCGGATCGCCCCCTTGCTGATCTTTACCTTTCCACCCTCGTTCATGTGGGCGACCATCTTGTCGGCCGAGATATCGTTGACCGTGACATCGAGGGTGTGAACCGGTTGTTTCATCGACCATTTCAGGGTCAGCTTGATGCTGCAATCTGGCCGGCGCTTGCCGTCCGGGCCGGTCCTGAAGCTGAAGAGTTCGATCACGCTGTCCTTGGCGTAGAGCACTGGATCGGAGGAGAGGTTGGTGGCTCGCAGCGTGAGCCCGCCGAACCGATCGGCCTCCTTGCCGCTCCCGGAGTCTTCGAGCACGAGATTGAGTCCGGTGATATCGAGCAGGTTGATGACGACGAGCGGCTTGTCGTCGGCGATGAGGTGGTCGGCGTAGATCGACGCGTAATCGGTCCGCTTCTCGAACTCCTCGAGTTCTTTTTCGCGCGCCGCCGCGGCCGCCTCGGGATCGGTTTCGGGAAAGATCACGTCGATGAGCATGTCGACCACGTCCTGGCCGAGGTCCTTCTTCTGCCAGAGGTCGCCGAGATGGGCAAAGCCCTCCTCGTCGTCCTTCTCTTTTCGCGGCCCTCTCTTTTTCTTCTTCTTGCCCTCGAGATTGAAATTCCCGTCCTTGTCGCGCGCGGCGCGGAACATGACGTCCTCGAGTATGATCTCGTCGAAGACGAGGCGCCGCCGCCAGAGCTCGACCGCGTCGAGATCGCCGCGCAAGTGGCGCGACCGGGAGATGTCGCCCTTTCTCTCCCGTTCGACCATGAGCATGTTGCCGAACTCGAGGCTGCCTCCGACAAAGGAGATTCCCGCTTCCTCGAGGCTGACCTCGGCGTCGAAGGCGGCGCTCAGCCCAGCCTCGAAACCGGTCCTGGCGAGAGCGTCGCCGAAGAAGAAGGTGAAGAGCCCGACGACCACCACAAAGACGGCCAGTCCCAGGACCATTCCCTTGCGAATCGGTCCCTTTCCGCCTTCGAGCGCGGCGGCGTAGTCCCCCTTTTTGCCCAGAAAGAGCCAGGAGAAAAAACGGACAGGGCCTTTCTCGGTGAACGCCTTGTAGCGCGGTGATTTCTCCGACCAGCCGAGGAGCGCCTTGCGGTAGCGGTTGGTGAAAATGAAGAGAAGGGGGTAGGCGGGAATGGCGACGATGACTGCAAAGATGATGCCGCCTGTGACCACGTAGCGGTGAAAATCGAGCAGGGCGAGGCCGGGCGTGTTGGCCAGGGTGGCGAAGAAGCCCGACAGCGCTCCATCGAGCGCGAAGCGCCCCAGCCCGTAGCAGGCCGGCTCCACGGCGAAGGCGAGCAGTTTGACCACGGCGCCCGCGACGAGGAAGGCGGTGAAGCTCGAACGAAAGACGACCATGAGAAGGACCACGGCCGCCACCATCCACCCCGATGAGAACGGAATGCACCCGCTCAGGACACCGAGGCAGGCGCCGAGTGCGATCTCGTGCGCCGTCAGGCCGGAACGGAAGAGTGAGAATACCTTACGAATTATCTTGATGAGAAACATATGAGATCTCCTTCGCAGAGAGTGTGAGCTCGAACCGCCAGCGCAAAAAGCCGATTCATGATAGCAATCTTTCTTGCCCGACGTAATAGAGGCTTTTGCACAGATCGTTCCACATGATATAATGCTGTCTGAGTCCATTATTAATACCCTCTGCCGGACAGCCCACGAAGGAAGCTCGTGGAGTCCCGGCTATTTTTACCAGATGGGGGAGTGGGGCGGAGACAAGAGCCGCTCCGTTCTTCCATTCATAGAATTGGATCACCGGCCATGACCCCCATTCGCGAAGACCTCGTCGACCAAGTCACTTCTGAACTCCAGATTGAAGGCACAATCGTTCACACCGTGGTGGAACTCCTCGAGGAGGGGGCCTCCGTCCCGTTCATTGCCCGCTACCGGCAGGAGCGATCGGGCGGGATCGGTTTGCCCATGATCCAGGAGATCGAGTTCCGCTACCGTGAGCTCGTCGCCCTGCGGTCGCGCAAGCGGGCGATCATCAAGAACCTCAAGAAACTGGACAAGCTCCCGCCGGAGATGGAGGCCCGAATCGAGGCGTGCGACGACAAGGCCGCTATCGAGGATCTCTATCTCCCCTACAAGGCGCGCAAGGAATCGATCGCCCGTGTCTGGATCGACAAGGGCCTCATGGCGTTTGCCGAGCAGGTCCTCACTTTCGATCCGCCCGCCGACCTCGATGCCATTTTTGCAAAGGCCGTGGAGGAGCTCGAAAGTGTGACGAGCACGGAGGATGCGCAGGAGGGGATCCGCGATATCCTCGCCGAGCTCTTTGCCGAGGACGCCGAGGTGCGCGGCCAGTCGAGGGAGCTGGCGCGCAGTTCGGGCAAGATCGTCTCCAAGGTCGTGGCGGGCAAGGAGAACGAGGCGTCCCGCTTTCAGAATTTCTATGAATTCGCCGAACCGGCTGCCGAGATCCCGTCGCACCGTCTCCTGGCGATCCGGCGCGGCGAGAAGGAGGGTTATCTCATCATGACCCTCGACTTCGACCGCGACAAGATCGTCGAAATCATGGGCAACCGCATCCTTCTCGGCGGCAGCGAGACGCAGCGGAAATTCATCACCGAGGTGATCGACTTCGCCGCCGACAATCTCATCAAGCCCTCGATCGCGCGCGAGGTGCGGGGCGAGACCAAGCGGCGCGCCGACATGGAATCGATCCGCGTCTTCACCGACAACCTGCGCGACATGCTTCTCGCTTCACCCGTCGGTCAGGCAACGGTGATCGGCGTCGATCCGGGGAAGCGGACCGGCACACGCCTGGCGATCGTTGACGGCGAGGGGCAGTTCGTCGATTCAGCCGTGCTCTTCGTCAACGAGACCGAGGAGGACAAGCTCGAGGACAAGCTCGAGGACAAGCTCGAGGAGACGCGCACGGCCTTGGCCGCGCTGGTGGAGAAATACACGCCCCGGTTCATTGCCGTGGGGAATGGTTCCACCTCGCGTGAAGCCGAGAAGGTTCTCCGTTCCATTCTGACCAAGATCGAGAATGGGCCCGAGCTGGTCATGATCAACGAGGCGGGCATCTCGGTCTATGCCGCGTCCGATCTGGCCAAGGAAGAATTGCCCAACCAGGACGTGGCAGCCCGTGCTGCCGTGTCGATGGCGCGAAGGATCCAGGATCCGCTCGCCGAACTCTCCAAGATCGAGCCGCGGCTGATCGGTGTGGGCCAGTACCAGCACGACGTGAACCAGCGCCTCCTGCGCGAGCGGCTCGCCATCGAAGCCGCCGCGTGCGTCAACCTCGTCGGCGCAGACGTGAACAAGGCGTCGGCCCAGTTACTCGCCCGGATCTCGGGTCTCAATGAACCGCTCGGCGAGGCGATCGTGGAGCACCGCAAGCAGAACGGCCCCTTACTTTCCCGCGCGCGGCTGACAGAGGTCAAGGGCATCGGCGCCAAGACCTTCGAGCAGTCCGCCGGCTTCCTGCGCGTGGCCGATGGAGAGATCCCCCTCGACAACACGCAGATCCATCCGGAGAGCTACCACATCGTGGAGCGCCTTGCCCAGGATCTGGACAAATCGCTCGATGAGGTCATGGCCGATCCCGCCTGTCTCGACGCAATCGAGCAGGAAAAATATTTCGATGAGAAGGCGCAGGGCGCCACGATCGCTCATATCGTGGAGCAGCTCAAAAGCCCTGGCCTCGATCCGCGCCAGCCCTACGAGCCGGTCAAGTTCCGCGAAGACATCGCCGACGTCAGCGATCTCCAGCCGGGAATGGAACTCGATGGCCGTGTGTCGAACGTGACCCGCTTTGGCGCCTTCGTCGACGTGGGCGTTCACCACGACGGCCTGGTCCACATCTCCGAGATCAGCACGCGATTCGTGAGCGATCCCGCCGAGGTGGTCCACGTGGGCCAGGTGGTCAAGGTGCGCGTGCTGGGCGTGGAAGCCGAGGAGGGCCGCACGCGCCTGTCGCTTTCCATGAAGCCCGCGCCGCGCAAACCCCGTCCCAAGGGCCCGCCCGGCGGCCGCGGCAAGGGACGGCGTCCAAAAACGCAGCGCCCCCCGCACAGAGAGCGGATGCGCACGCTGGATGATCTCCTCAACCGCTTCGGCGATCCGCGCAAGCCGCGGATTGACGAGTGACGGCGGCTCGATTGCCGCGACGCTCGGTTCTCTTTTGAACCTGACTAAAAATCTCTTAACGGAAAAAATCCCAGCGGGCTTCCGCTGGGAGCGATCTCAAAAGCCAGCGCCCAGTTCCACCTGAATCCAGAAGGTGAAACTGGGCGCTGGCTTTTGAGATCGCCCACGTGGGTCGGGTTGCAGGTCGCGTCCTTTCTCTCTGATTTCGCTCGATTCTGGGAATTCTTGAATCACTTTCGGCTCTCGTGGGATACTTAAAGACAGACGGAGGAATTGGTCCCGATTTCCATGGGTAGCTATACCAGAAGGACAATGGAGGAATCCCTCGCGTGGTAGCGGACAGAGTCGAGCCGAATCTGACCAGCCCCGAAAAGCTTCTCGCACACGCCGATTTCGTTCGAGGGCTTGCGCGGCGTCTCGTCCGGGACGAGAACGATGGGGCCGACATCTCCCAAGAAACATGGTCGGCAGCCTTGCGCCATCCTCCTGAAAGCAGGGCCAATCCGCGATCCTGGATTGCCGCCGTCATGCGGAATTTCTTACGCCGCCTCCGCCGGGCCGAGGAGCGCCGCGCCAAGCGGGAGCGGTTCGCCGCCCGCCCGGAACGCGTGCCGTCGGCGACCGAGATCGTCGAACGCGAGGAGATTCGCTTGCGCGTTGTCGAGGCGGTTTTCGAGCTCGAAGAGCCCTAACCTTCGGCACGATCCACGTGCTCATCAGTGCGAAGGATTTCATCGAGAAGCTGGTCTCGGCCGACATCGTTCCCGGCACACCATCCGAGGCGCGCGTCGTTCTCGAAAACAAAGAGTAGGATTTCCCCGACTCGCCTCACAGCCAGAACGCGCCCAGCGTGCCAACCGCCATGATCACACTGATGATCCCGTTGGCCGTGAAGAATGCCGCATTCACGCGGGAGAGATCGTCGGGCCGAATGATCGCGTGTTGCCAAACGAGCGACAAGAGCACCACTCCCAGCCCCGCCCAGAAGGGCCACGCCAGGGCGGCGATGACGCCCACAACGCAGAGCATCCCGAACGCAGCAACATGCAGCACAACCGACAATACAAGCGCCGTCTTGATCGTGAACCGCGCCGGCAGAGAATGGAGCCCCTCGCGACGATCGTGGTCCACATCCTGGCAGGCGTAGATCAGATCGAAACCGGTCACCCAGAAGCTGACGCCCAGCCCGAGATAGAGCGCCAAAGCACCGACACTGCCGGTTACCGCGATCCACCCGCCGGGCACCGCAAAGCCGAGGCAGAACCCGAGAACAAAATGGGCGAGGATGGTAAATCGCTTGGTGTAAGAATAAAGCAGAAGAAAAACCAGCACCGGAAGCGCCGCCGCAAGCGCAAAGGTATTGAGCATGGCGGCGGCAAAAACAAAGAACGCCGAACTGACCAGGGTGAAGATAATCACCTCACCCTTGCGCAGCGATCCAGTCACCAGTGCGCGCATGTCGGTCCGCGGATTGGTCGCGTCGTAGCCCACATCGACGAGCCGGTTGAAGGCCATCGCCGCCGACCGGGCGCTCACCATGGCGAGCAGGATCCACCCGCACACGGCCAGGTCGGGAAAGCCCTCGGCCGCCAGAAAAGCGCCCATGAAAGCAAAGGGAAGCGCAAAGATCGAGTGCTCGAACTTGATCATCTCGAGGATGGCGGCCACACGATTGAGCATCGCCTAATCATCCTCCTCGCCGGGCGGCTCTTCGCCGGTGTGCGGCGGCTCTTCGCCGGTGTGCGGCGGCTCTTCGCCGGTGTGCGGCGGCTCTTCGC
>CAYXGI010000028.1:0-23325 GCA_964464495.1 uncultured Phycisphaerales bacterium | reverse complement strand
CGGTTACCGGCGGCTCCCACCGCGGCGCGAGGTCATTGTCCACGCCGAGTTGGTCGAGAACGCGCCCCGCAAAGGCGACGACCAGTTCGGCCACCTCCTTGGCCTTGCCGTAAAAGGCCGGCATGGCGGGCATGATCACGGCGCCGGCGTCGAGGGCGCGCAGCATGTTCTCCAGATGGATCCGGTTGAGCGGTGTCTCGCGCGGAACGAGAATCAGTTTCCGCCCTTCCTTGAGCGCCACGTCGGCGGCGCGCTGGATCAGATTCGACGCCGACCCCGAGGCGACCGCCGTGAGAGTGCGCATCGAGCAGGGCGCGATCACCATGCCGTCGGTCTTGAACGAACCCGACGCCACAACAGCGCCGATGTCGTCGTTGTCGTGGACCGTCACTCCAGGCAGGTTGAGCACGTTGCGGTTCAGGCTCGTCTCGATCTTCATGACCTTCTCTCCCGACCGGGACAGGATGGCGTGAACCGCGTACCCTTGCAGGGAAAGGTAATTGATAATGCTGATGCCGTAGACCGATCCCGAGGCGCCGGTGATGGCCACGACAAATCGTTTCTTCTCGTCGCTCATGGTGTTTTTTCCAGTCCGAGCTTGTCCCAAACCGCGTCGACGCGGTCCTTCACGGCGCGGTCCATCTCGATGATCTCGGGCCAGGGCCGCGTGAATCCTTCCTCGGGCCACTTGCGCGTAGCGTCGATGCCCATCTTCGATCCGAAACGGGGCAAGGGGGCGGCATGGTCGAGAGCGTCGACCGGCCCGTCGACAAAGACCGTGTCGCGCCGGGGGTCGATATTGTTGCCGAGCCGCCAGAGAACCTGCCCCAGATCCTGCACATCGACCTCGCTGTCGAAGACCACGATGATCTTGGTGAACATCATCTGGCCGAGGCCCCAGAGGGCGTGCATCACCTTGCGCGCGTGGCCGCCGTAGCGCTTGTCGATCGAGATGAATGCCAGGTTGTGGAACACGCCCTCGATGGGCAGGTTCATGTCGACGATCTCGGGCAGCGTTTTTTTGATGAGGGGCAGAAAGATCCGCTCCGTCGCCTTGGCCATGTAGCAGTCTTCCTGCGGCGGCCGTCCCACGATCGTCGCGGGGTAGACCGGGTTGCGCCGCGTGGTCATGCATTCCACGTGGAAAACGGGATACTCGTCCTCGAGACTGTAGTAGCCCGTGTGATCGCCGAAGGGGCCTTCCACCCGTCGTTCGCCCGGCTCTACATAGCCTTCGAGCACGATCTGGCTCTGGGCGGGGACCTCGAAGTCGAGGGTCTTGCACCGCACCATCTCGACCGGCTTGCGTCTGAGGAATCCGGCGAACAGAATCTCGTCGATCCCCTCGGGAAGGGGCGCCGCCGCCGCGAAGGTGGTGATCGGATCGGGCCCGATCGCCACGACCACGGGCAGACGTTCGCCCCTGCGCTCGGCGATCCGGTACTGGGAGGCGCTGTCCTTGTGGGCGTGCCAGTGCATGCCGGTGGTGCGCTTGTCATAGACCTGCATGCGGTACATGCCCACGTTGCGGACCCGCGTCTCCGGATGATGGGTGATCACCACGGGCAGAGTGACGAACCGCCCTCCGTCGTCGGGCCAGCACTTGAGAATCGGCAGCAGGTCGAGGTCGACGTCGTCGCCCTGGAGCACGACCTCCTGGCAGGGAGCAGAGCGCACTGTCTTGGGGAAGATGTCGGAGAGGCGTTTGATCTTGGGCAGGAGCTTGAGCTTCTTGATGAGCCCCTTGGGCATCTCGGCCTCGATGAACTCGAGGATTTCGGCGCCCACGTCGTTCACGTCGTTCACGCCGAGGGTGAACGCCATGCGCTCCATCGAGCCGAAGGCGTTCATGAGCACGGGCATGTCGAAGCCGGGCACGTTCTCGAAGAGGAGCGCCGGGCCGTGGGCCTTGCACACGCGGTCGGTCACCTCCGTGATTTCGAGCTCCGGGCTGAAGGATTCGCTGATCCGGCGCAACTCGCCCCTCTTCTCCAGGGCGTCGATCCATTCTCTCACATCATTGAAAGCCATGATCTTTTCGAGACCTCCCGTTTGGTCAAACCTTCGATTTGGTCAAACCTTTGGTTTGAGGGCCGTGTAGATCCCCACGATTCCGGCGGTGTGGCGTTCGAGCCGTGCCTGGCGAAAGCCGGCCTTTTCCATCATTCCCATGAACTGCTCCGGGTCCATGAAGTCGCCGATCGATCGTGAGAGATAATCGTAGGCGCCGCGCGATCCAGCCACGATTCCCCCGACGACAGGCATGACGCGCGCCGTGTAGAACCGGAAGAGGGGTGCAAAGAAAGATCCCGTGGGACGGGTGAACTCGAGGATCACGAATTTTCCGCCCGGCTTGAGCACGCGGAAGACCTCGGCCATCCCGGCCGCGGGGTCGTAGAGATTGCGCACGCCGTAGGTGGCGATCGCCCCGTCATGGGTGTCCGACCGAACAGGGATCTTTTCCCCCTCGGCGCAGATCCGATCGATGAAGAGGAGCTCGTCCTGCTTAAGGCGTCTCTCGCCGACGTGGAGCATCTCGGCGCAGAAGTCGACGGCCGTGACACGCACTCCGGCCGCGGCGTGAACCACGTCGGCCGAGACGGTCATCGTTCCGGCGCAGAGGTCGAGGATGCGCATCTCCTTGCGGCAATCGAGGGCGGCCACAGCTTTCTGGCGCCACGAGCGCTCCGCGCCGAAGCTGCAGAGCGTGTTCATCAGGTCGTACCGCCGTGCGATGGCGCGGAAAGCCGACGAGACATCATCCTTGTCTTTACTCATGGCCCGCCCGCTCCCGCTGACGTTCGAAGAACTCGAGATCGACGGCGGGATCTATATCGCTCCGTCGCTTGAGCAGATCGAAGAAGTGCCGGAGTCCGTGGATGTGCTCGGGACCGAAGACGTAGTCGATCCGTTCGAGATAGGACCTAATCCTCTCCTCGCTGAATCCGGTGCTCTCTCTCACGAGATTGATTGCCGCCTCCGGCTCCCTCAGGCCGCACCCGAGGCTGCGCAGGAGAGAGGAGCGGAAGAGGTCGACGGCGTCGGGATGTTCGAGAGCGAAGTCCTTGCGTACCGCCCAGATCCCGAAGACAAAGGGGAGTCCTGTCCTGTCGACCCAGAATTCCCCGAGGTCGAGCACGTGGGGGAAGACATGGCGCAAGTCGAGGGCGAGCGCATCGTCGCCGATGACGAGCAGACCGTCGAGATTATCGAAGAGTGCGGCCGTCGAATCCTGCGCCGACGGAGTGTCACCGCTTCTGAACGCGGCGACCGCATTCTGAATCTCGGGCGCGGCCATGTCCACGTCGACGAAGTCAGGCTTCGCGCCGATGAAATCCTCGAGGATGATTCGCACCAGTGCGCGCGCCGTGGCCGAACGGTTGCTCAGCCCCACCGTTCCAGAGATCTCGCTCAGAGGGACCCTGGAGTGCAGCAAGACCGAACGGACCGGGCCGGTGCAGCTGATCGAGATACCGGGAAGGATGAGAAGGTCGGGCCAGGCGCGGGCAAACTCGATCGACGAGATGGACGAGATCTGGAGTTGCCCCTTGCGCAGCATGGCGTTGAGTTCGGCCGGCGATCCGCGCACCGTCTCTCCCGGAAAGACGAGCCGGCCCTGGTCAGCGCCGGCGTATACAGGCGTTGTGTTGATGAAGTCGATCCGTCCCACCTTGAAAGACATTTTCAGTTCAGTTCCTCGATAAGCCGGCCCACTGTTTCGATTTTTTCTCGCGCTTCGTCAAGGCCTCCGCTCGCCGCCCCGTGGCCCACGCGAGCACCGGACCTGATCAGCGCCGCGGCCGCGGCGGCGGCGTCCTTTCGGGCGCGACCGTCGAATTCGCAGGCCAGGTGAATCAGGGCGGGTCTGTTCCCCTTTTCAATTTGACCATGATCAGCGCCGAGACGCAGTGCGGCAGCGCCGAACTCGGTGGCCATTTTGAGGATGATAGCCGGGTCGACACAAGCGTCCAAGAGGATTTCCATCTCCTCGAAGAGATTGAGCGACGCGGCCGAAGCCGGGCTGTCCGTGCCGAGGCATGGCTCGAGCCCCGCGGCCAGCATGGCATCGAGATCGGGCAGCGTGCCGCAGAGGTGAAGATTGCTCGACGGGCAGACACAGGGCGTCACACCGCGCCGGGCGAGCAGTGCTAAATCGTCGGTCTCGGCTTGCACGCAGTGGACGGCGATGAGCCTCTCATCGAGGCAGCCGAGACTGTCGACGTAGGCGACGGGACCGAGCCCCTGCCGCGGCAGCTCGCTCCGCGCAACGCCGCGATCGAGAAGAAGGTCGTGCAAGGGACCGGAGCCTTTTTCGAGAAGTTCGACTTCGTCCGTCGATTCGGCCAGATGAATCGACCAGGGCATGTTCCGCTCCTCCGCCCGCTGTGCGCAGAAGGTGAGCAGCTCGGGGCCGGTCGAGAAGGGTGTGTGCGCCGCGTATCCCATGCGCACCGCGTTGCGCCTGTCATCGATCCGCGGAAACGACGAGCGGTGAACAATGCCGGCGTCGAAGCCGATGAATTCCTGAAAGAGGGTGGAGGGAAAGTTTTTTTCGGCGAGGATCGGCGCCGTGCAGAAGATGTTGGCCACGTCAGCGGCATAGACCGTTCCGAATCGCCCCATCCTGTCGACGGCGTCACCCACACCCCGCGCGATGCGGTCGTCGTCGAGATCCTCCTTGGCCGCGATGATTTTCCTGAGCCAGGAGCTGAAACCACCGTCCGCCCCGATCCGGTCGAGCGTGGCGAGTTCGAGATGGGTGTGGGCGTTGATCAGGCCCGGCAGAATCGCACCCGGACCGAGGGGGAGTGTTTTGACTCCCGGGTGGCGCTCGGCGATCGCGCGCCACGGGCCGAGATCGGCCACGGCGCCGTTGTCGAGGAGCAGCCCTCCCCCCGCAATGGGAGGGGATGTGATGGGAAAGACCCAATCGGCGGTGACCAGGACCGGCGTCCGACTCAATCCCACCAGCGCCTCCAGTCGCGGCCGATGTCGCCGCGAAGACGGTAGCGTTCCAGTGCGTGGCGGCAGTGGCACTCTTCGGTCGCATCGGCGGACGCGGCCTTCAGCAGAGACAGCCCAAGACGCGCAAAGCGCTTCTCGACAGCGCGGACGCTTTCCAGCTCCTCGTCGCTCGCCAGGCCTTCGAAAAGGATTCCGGGCTCGTAGGGCGCGGAGCGGATCCCCTCGGCCTGGTTGACCACGAGGCAGACCGACGCGTAGCACATTTCGAGTTCGCGGGCCAGAAAGACCTCGGGCACCACGGTCATTCCCACCACGGTGCCGCCCAGGGTGCGCAGCTTGCGCACCTCGGCGGCTGTTTCGAGACGGGGACCGTGGGTGCCGGCGTAGACACCGCCGTCGTGAACCGGTATCCCCGCCGATTTCAAGGCGGATAAGAAGGCGGCACGCAAGGCGGAGCAGAAAGGGTCGCTCATCCGGATTACTCCGATCCCCATTCCGTCGAAGAAGGAGCGCACCGTTGAGCAGGTCTCGTCGAGCACATCGCCGGGAATGACGAGATCGCCCGCATTGACGCCGCTGTCGAGACTACCCGGCGAAGACCAGGAGACGATTTTTTCCACGCCGAGATCCTTCAGCGCGTAAAGGTTTGCCCTGTCGTTGACCCAGGGGGCGGCGGTCTGGTAACCCTCCTCGCCGTGGCGCGAGAGGAGCCCGAATCGCAAGCCCTCCGCCTCCATGATGTGGATCGGGTTGCTCCGGCCGAAGGGAGTGTCACGCCGGCCCGATTCGATCGCGCGCGCGCCGGCTTCGAGCAGGGGCCCATGTGCGGCGGAGCGGGCGATCAGAGCGATGGGCAGGTCGGTGCTTGTCATGGATTACCTCAAACAAGAGCGTTGTACGCCTGGTCGCGCTGGACGGGCCTGAGTCCTGCCCTCATGATCAATCGCTCGATCTCTGCGCGGCTGATGCGGAAAGAGACGCCGGCCGCGGCCACCACGTTTTCCTCGATCATTGTCGAACCGAAATCATTGGCTCCAAAAAACAGAGCCGCCTGCGCGACGCTCGCGCCTTGCGTGACCCATGAGGCCTGGATGTTGTCGAAATTGTCGAGCGCCAGCCGGCTCACGGCCAGGGTGCGCAGGTACTCGTGTCCGCCCGGCTCCTTGACCTGATCGAGCGCGGTATGGCAGGGCTGGAAACTCCAGGGAATGAAGGCGATGAATCCACCGGTGCGGTCCTGGAGAGCGCGCAGTTCGAGAAGGTGGTCGATGCGTTCGGCCGCGCTTTCGCCGTGGCCGAACATCATCGTGGCCGACGTACGCAGCCCGGCGCCATGGGCGCTCTCCATGACGGCGAGCCATTCGTCGGCCGTGCACTTGTGCGGCGAGATTCTGTTGCGCGATCTATCGGTCAGGATCTCGGCGCCGCCGCCCGGGATCGACGCGAGCCCCGCTCCCTTGAGCGCGGCGATTGTTTCGTCGACCGAAGTTCTCGCACGCTCGGCCATGAAGGCGACCTCGGGCGGAGAAAAGCCGTGAATATGTATCTCCGGAAAGGACTCCCTGATGAATCGCAACATGCCGGTGTGAAAGGCGAGGTCGAGGTCGGGATTCATCCCGCCCTGGAGGAGGATCTGCGTGGCGCCGAGTTCGATCGCCTCGGCGATCTTGCGCGACAGGGTGTCCCTGTCGAGCACGTAGCCTTCTGCATGGCCCGGCGGTCGGAAGAAGGCGCAGAAGCGGCAGCCCGACATGCAGACATTGGTGTAGTTGATGTTCCGGTCGACGACAAAGGTCACTGTCGAAGGATCGGCCTTGCGCGTCCGCACCCGGTGAGCCCAGTGGCCCAGGAGGGTCAGCGCCACTGGTTTCCGTCCGCCCGGCTCGAGAAGAAAGAGAAGCTCCTCGCGGTCGAGTCTCTGTTCCGCCTCGATTTTTTCGCCGATCCTAGTCAGCATGAAGCGGCTCTCCTGTCGCGGTCTCGTGGGCGATCACGTTGTAAAGGGTGTCCCGTTCCACAGGCTCCCGGCCCGCCTCGAGGATGTACCGTCTCAGGTCTCCGACTGGAAAGACCTGGTCTGTCGTGGCGCCCGCCATGTGGGTGATCTTTTCCTCGATCACGGTGCCGTCCATGTCGTCGGCGCCGAAGGAGAGGGAGATCTGGGAGAGTTTCTTGCCGATCATTATCCAGAATGCCTTGATGTGGGGAAAATTGTCGAGCATGAGGCGCGCCACGGCGATGTTCTTCAGATCATCGACCCCGGTCGGCCCCTCGAGATGGCTCAGCTCCGTGTTGGCCGGATGGAACGCGAGGGGGATGAAGGCGAGGTACCCGCCCGATCGATCCTGGCTCTCTCTGAGACGGATGAGGTGGTCGACCCGCTCCGCGATCGTCTCCATGTGTCCGTAGAGCATGGTGGCGTTCGACCTGATCCCGAGGCTGTGAGCGGTCTCGGCCACGTCGAGCCAACCCTCGGACGACAGCTTGGTGTCGCACAGTTCCTGCCTGACGCGACTGGAGAAGACCTCGGCTCCGCCGCCCGGAATCGAACCGAGGCCCGCCTCCTTGAGAGTGCGCAGTGTCTCTTCGATCGACAGGCCGCCCTTCCGGGCGATGTCGGCGATCTCCACGCAGGTGAAGGCCTGGATATGCACGTCGGGCCGCACCGCCCTGATCGCCGAGAGCATGTCGGTGTAGAATTCAAACGGGAGCTCGCGATCGCACGCGCCCACGATGTGGAGTTCCGTGATAGGTTCGTCGAGCCGGTCGCGCACCTTGTGGGCCACGGAGTCGACGTTCATCCTGTACGCGCCCTCGTCGTCGCCGCTTCGCCTGAAAGCGCAGAAGCGGCACGCGTTCTGACAGATGTTGGAATAGTTGATGTGCTGGTTGTAAATGTAATAGGCTCTGTTGCCGTTGAACCGCTCGCGCACGATGTTGGCCAGGGCGCCCACCGCGGAGAGGTGGGGGGATTCGAAGAGCTTGACGCCGTCGTCGGCCGAGAGGCGCTGGTTGTGGCGGACCTTCTCGAAGATTTCTTCGAGTCCGGTTCCGTTGACGATCTGCTTCACTGAATATTTCCTTTGAGCGATTGAGCGAGTGTTCGAGCGGTTTTCGAGGGATGCCGCCGGGCTGCGGCTGCTCCGTTCCTCTACCGTCCCGTGGAACGCGGCAGGAGACGGGGCGCGTCGAATTCCTCCACGAAACCGAGACCCATGAGCGGTAGAGGGAGCGATCCCTCGTCATTGGCCAGAACGATTCCCCTCGTGAGAGCCTCGACTTCGAGGCTCGGCGTACCATCTTTGGAGGTGATCGTGGCGGTAAAGTGGCTTTGCGTTCCGGTCACTGATGCCACGGGCGTATCGAGAAGCACGGGCTGGCCGCAGGCGATGGCGTTGATCCGCACCTGGCCGGCCTGGAGACCGAGCACGATCATGTCGCTTCCGGAGCGCTTCTCGGGACCGATCACGAGCAGTTCGGTGAGCGGAGAAAGCTGGACCTGGATCGACCGGGCCACGTTGAGAGAGAGCCAGTCTCGCACGGTGCGAATCGTGGTGCCGGCCTCGATCAGCCTGAGATCGGCGATCCGCGTGAACTCCGTCTCTCCCGGCTTTCGGACCAGAATCGGGATTCCCTCGAGGGCGACCGTGGCGACAGCGGACTCTTCGGTCAGAGGAGCCCGGTCAGGGTCGATGGTTGTGCTGTCACCCGTTCCATCGCAGCATTGAGTGCCTGCAAAAAAGGTCGCAAAAACAAGGATCATCGAGAGGTCGGCGATTCGGGGTCTGTGGTTTTTTGTCGACATTTCGGCTGCTTCCATGTGCATCCGGTTCGAGAGAGTTCAAAAAATGCATCAATCAAAGAGACTATTCGATTATAGCAAAGCAGAGGGGTGCCCGTTTCCATATTCTTGACGGCCAAGTAACCTTCTGATAGCTTTGCGTTGAATTGACACATTGACCACGCTGCGGAGGGATTCATGAAAGTTCTTGTTGTCGGCAACGGCGGCCGCGAGCACGCCATTGTGCGGAGCATCGCCAATTCTCCTCTCTTGAAAAAGTGTTACTGCGCGCCTGGTAATGGCGGAACAGCCGCGGACGCGACAAACGTGGATCTCTCGGCCGAGGACACAAAGGGACTCCTTGCCTTTGCCAAGGACAAGAAGATCGACCTCACTATCGTGGGACCCGAGGTGCCCCTCGTTCTCGGAATCGTCGATCTTTTCAAAGAGGCGGGGCTCAGGATCTTCGGTCCCAACCAGCGCGCTGCCGAACTCGAGGGATCGAAAGCATTCGCCAAAGACATGATGCGCAAGCACAAGATCCCCACGGCCGGTTTCAAAAACTTCAACTCTGCCGACGAGGCCCTAGCCTACGTGGAGAATCTCCGGAGCTTTCCCACGGTCATCAAGGCCGACGGCCTCGCCGCGGGCAAGGGAGCGGTGATCGTCGAGAACCGCCGCGACGCCGAAAACACGGTGCGCAAGATCATGCTCGACCGGGTCTTCGGCAATGCCGGTAACAGGCTCGTTATCGAGGAGTTCATGGAGGGTGAGGAGGCGTCGGTCTTCTGCCTCGTGGACGGCCGCACCATCGACGTGCTCGAAACGGCCCAGGATTACAAGCAGGCCTACGATGGCGGACGTGGTCCGAACACGGGCGGCATGGGGGCCTATTCGCCGGCGAACATCATCATGGGCAAGGTCTACTCCCAGGTCGAGGATCAGATCATCGTGCCCACTGTCCACGCCATGGAGAGCGAAGGGCGGCCCTTCCGCGGGATGCTCTATTTCGGGCTGATGAGTACACGCACCGGCCCCCGCGTGCTCGAATACAATGTGCGCGGCGGCGATCCCGAGATGCAGGTCCTGCTCGCCCGCCTGAAAACCGATTTCCTCGAGGTCGCCCTGGCCACAGCCGAGAGCCGTCTCGAAGAGGTGGGCCAGATAGACTGGGACGAACGCCCGGCGATCACCGTGGTCATGGCATCGGGCGGGTACCCCGGATCGTACGAGAAAGGCCTCCCGATCACCGGTATCGACGAGGCCGATGCCATGGACGACGTGTCGGTGATCCATGCCGGAACCGCTGTGCGCGACGGCCAGATCGTCACTGCCGGCGGTCGGGTGCTCAACGTGGTTGCTCTCGGCGACACGATGGCCCAGGCCAAGGAGCGTGCCTACGCCGCGGTGGAAAAGATCCACTTCGAGGATAGCCATTTCCGCAAGGACATTGGCGACAGGGCGATCAATCCAATCACCAATACCTTCTAGCTGTCTGTCGGTGTATTACGAATCTCACGGTTCGAGTCTTCGGAGATAAGCGCGGACCGGTTTTGGCAGGCGGCTGTCTTTGGCGAGCGCCCTGAGGCGCGCGCGCATGGCGGTGCTGCGAATCGGCGCTTCTTGCAGGTCGAAAGGCTTTCCCTGTGCGGCCGCGGCGATCGCCTCGAGAACCCGTGCGGTCTGGTCATCGAGGCCATCGCTGTACCGCGCCGCGCGGGCAGCCGCCTTTGCCGCCTCGGCCCAGTCACCTTTTTCGAGGTACTCGAGACTGATCGCGGCTTGCATGAGACCGAAGACTTCGCTCTCGGCGCCGTCGCCGGGACCGCCTTCGACCGCGGCCGTTCCGGAGAGTTCACGCACGCAGCGCGCCTTGAGGTGGAGCGCGTCGACGTGAAGCGGAAGTTTCTCGAGGAGAGCGTCGGCGTAAAAAGCCGCCTCTCGCGCCTGGCCCGATTCGAGCATGGCCGTGGCCCTGTCCAGGAATTCAGCCTCGAGGCCGGAGAAGGAGCCGACGAGGAGAAGCGCCGCACGGCGATGGAGCTTCTGCTTTTTCAGGTACTCGGCAGCGGCCTGAACAGGATCGTTGTCTGAACCGATGAGCCCGAAGGCACGGCGCAACATACGCACTCCGGCGACCGTGTCCCCCTGGCGGAGCATGATGCGCGCCATGGTGCGGAGAGCGCCCGGATGGCTGGGGTGCCGCACGAGAACCTCGCCGAGAAAGCAGACCGCATCAGCCTCGTATCCGTCCCGATTACGTGTTGCGCCCTCGGCAATCCGCGCCGCGATCTGTCCGCGGAAATTGATCAGCTCGATGTTGCCGTCGTCGATGGAGATGGCCCGGTCGAGAGCGTCGAGATCGGCTGGTGTCGTTCTTGCCGCGGCACCCACGCCGGCAAAGATGAGGTCGGAAAAAAGAGCGCGGCTGCCGATGAGGCTGAGCGCCCCGATCGCGATGGCGCCGAGGCTGCCCACGATGAGGCGGGAGAGGGACGACGAGCGGGCCGCGCTCATCTCGTAGCGCGTGGCGTCGAGCATGCCGGCGGCGATGAAAAGAATGGTGGCCGCCGCGGGATTGTGGAGCGGGGAGCGGACCAGACAGAGCACGCCAAAGGCGACGACCGTTCCAAAAAGGGAAGCGGCGTAGAGAGCGTGCCACCCTTTCTGCGCCGTTCGTGACGCCACGGCACCCTGGCGCAAGAGCAGGACGATGAAGAGCCCAAGCAGTGCGGCCGCGCAGATCCCTCCCTCCGCGGCCGCCCAGAGAAACTCGTTATGCGGATTCTCCACCTCGGTCACGGCGCCGAGTCTGCCGCGGATACGCGCCTCCTCGTGATCGCGAAAGGCAGGGTATTCGTAGCGAAATCGCCCCGGCCCGGTTCCCATGAAGGGGTGGGCGCCGATCATGTCGGTCGTGCCGTTCCAGAGACTGAGGCGGATCTTGTTGGTCGGATAGGAGGTGCTGAATACCGACGCGTCGCTGTCGATGTTCTTGAACGGCGCGGTAGGGGAGCGCTTCACCAGGAAAGCGCCTGCAAGACCGATCACGAGGAGGAGACCGATGCAGGCCAGCGATTTCCAGTGGCCTTTGATGAACTGCCGCAGATTCAGATTCCGGCCGAAGTGGTTGGCCCGCTTCAGGGCGAAGAGAAAAGCGGCCAGACCGCAGACAGCGGCGATCAATCCGCCCCGTCCTCCCGTGGCGGTGATTCCGGCGGCCAGGATCGCCAGGCAGGGTGCGGCAATGAGAAGAGTCGTAATTCTGGAAGAGAAGAGGCCCGCCGCGGCGAGTGGAAGGAGCAGGGCGAAGACCTCGGCGGCCGCATTGGTGTTGCCCAGGGTCGAGACCGCCTCCGCCCCCTCGTTGGCGTGGTAGAGAAACTCCAACCCCGTTGATTGGATCACACCGAACAGCGCGGCGATCGAACCGGAGAGGAGTAGAATACCGGGGATGACGCGCGGCCTCGCCCAGACACCGTCGCGAACCACGGCAGCCACGACGATCAGCACGATGAGGCCGATCATGAGACGCGCCTCCTCGAAGGATGGTGCACCGGTTCGAAAGCAGGAAAAGAGAAGAAAGACCGGAACGAGGGCGGCCATGATCAGCGCAGGTGATAATGGCGCAAAAACGGTTCTGATCAGCTCCGTTCTCTGGGTGACAGCCAGAAGCGGAAGGCCGGAGGCAAGGACGAGGCTCCACTTGAGCCGGTCCATGTCCATTGCGCCGGGATGGTAGAAGAGAATGACCGCCGCGCAGAGAAGTCCCGGGACGAGAAGGCGAAACAAAAGGGTGAGGTTGCTCGATTCGAAGGAAGCTCTGTCTGGTTCTGCTGTCATCGGCCCTTCCCGGCGATTTTCTGTTCGCGCGATCGGTCGTCGTGCCGCGGGACCTTCCGATCCGGTTGGCGATCGGTTAGGATGATGCTTTCGTATTCCGTTCGAGGAGCCATTATGCCCGACGCTTGCCAAAGATACCACGATCACGTGGCGTCCATTTATGACGACATCTACAACTCGCCATACTGGAAATTTTACCACGATTTGTCATGGAGCTACATGAAACCGCACCTCCCCCGCGATCTGTCCCTCGAGACGCACGACGCGGGCTGCGGCACGGGCCGGTTCGGGCTCAAACTGCTCAAGGCAGGATTCCGCGTTCTCTTTTCCGACACATCGCCCCAGATGCTCGACGCCGCGCAGCGCAAGGTCGACGCGGCCGGGTACGCCGACCGGGCCGAGTTCGCGCGGATCGACGTGGCTGACATGGCGTCTCTCGCGGAGGGTCGATTCGGGTTTTTCTGCGCCCAGGGAGATCCGGTCTCTCTCTGCGCCGATCCGTTCCGCGCATTCAGCGAGGCGGCGCGCACCCTCGTCCCGGGCGGGACAGCGGTCCTCTCCGTCGACAACCGCGCCGCGGGTTACGAACATTTTATCGAGAAGGGCGACATCAAGGGGCTGTCACGCTTTCACAAGGACGGGATCCTGACCTGGCTGGCCGAGAAGAGCACCGAGCGGTTTCCGTTTCACACATTCGAGCCCGAGCAGATCGAGGAGATGAGTCGGCGCGCTGGTTTCGACGTGGTTTCGATCGTGGGAAAATGCGTTCTGCCTGTGCGGAAATTTGCCGATCTGCTCGAGGACCGAGCCCTCTCCAAGCAACTCCTCAAGGTCGAGAAAAAGCTCTCCGCGCGGCCGACCTATCTCGGCCGTGCGTCCCATCTGCAGGTGACGCTGCGCAAACCGGTCTGACAGGGGGGCTCATTCTAGCATCGCGTCGACAAAGGACTGGGCGTCGAAGAACTCCACGTCCTCGTAGGTCTCTCCCACACCGACGAACTTGACGGGAATTCGCACCTGCTCGCGAATCGAAACCACGGCGCCGCCCTTGGCGGTCCCGTCGAGCTTGGCGAGGAAGAGACCGGTGACATTGACAGCCTCTCCGAACTGCTGGGCCTGGACCACCGCGTTCTGGCCCGTGGTGGCGTCGAGCACGAGAAGGACCTCGTGCGGTGCGTCGGGGATCTTCTTGGAGAGGACACGCTTGATCTTCTCGAGTTCCTGCATCAGGTTCTGCTGCGTGTGAAGACGGCCGGCCGTGTCCACGATGATCACGTCGGCCTTTTCCTTGAGGCCGATGTCGATCGCGTCGAAAGCGACTGCGGCCGGATCGCTTCCCGCTTCTTTTTTGACGATTCGCGCGCCGATCCGCTCGCTCCAGAGAGTGAGCTGTTCCACGGCCGCGGCGCGAAAAGTGTCGCAGGCGCCGAAGACGACTTTCTTACCCGCCGAACTGTAGAGATAGCCGAGTTTGGCGATCGACGTGGTCTTGCCGCAGCCGTTGACGCCCACCACAAGGATCACCGTGGGAGGAGTCCCATGTTCGGGAAGGGTGATCTCCGTCTCGTCCATGATCTCGCGGAGTTGCGCTTTGAGGAAGTCGAAGACCTCGCCGCTGCTCTTGATCTCACCCGCAGCATAGGCGTCCTTGATCCGGTCGATGACGCGGACCGCGGTCCCGCCCATGTCGGAAAGGTAGAGCAGTTCCTCGAGTTCGTCGATGAAATCGTCATCCAGTGTCCGGTTGATCGAGAAAAGGGTTTTCAGACGGGACGTGAGTTTTTCGCGCGTCTTGGCCAGCCCTTTGAAGAGACGTTTGAAAATCATGGAATTTCCCCAGTGCGGTGCTCGTATTTCTTATTTTTTTCTTGAGTCTGATTTCTCGCGGGATGATTTCTCAGGGATTTTCAGAGATTATTGTCTCTCTTGATCCTGTCAAGGATCCCGTTGATAAATCCGCCCGAATTGGAGGTGCTGAACTTTTTTCCCAGCTCGATCGCCTCGTTGATGGAGACCTTTGGAGGGATATCCGAGCGGTAGAGGAGCTCGTAAATCGCCTGCCTGAGAATGTTGCGGTCGACCGTGGCGATCCGGCCCAATTCCCAGTTCTGCGTCGATTTTTCGATTGTCTCGTCAATGTTGGCCATGTTGAGGGCCACCCCCTGGACGAGCTCCTGGGCAAAGACGAGAACGTCGTCGTCATCGCTTTGCTCCGCGAAAAAAGCGGCCTCCTCCCCAACGATGTCATCGCTTCGGATGTCCATCATGTAGAGGAACTGGAGGGCGAATTCCCTTGCCTTGGTGCGTTTTCTGATGCTTGCATCAGCTGAGGGGCCGTTGTTGGGATTGTCCACTATGAGCTCTCTTGGAATCATGATTTCGTCCGTGGTAGTTGCTTGTAGAGGTCAGCCATTTCAATGGCTGCCTGGGCAGCGTGGAAACCCTTGTTGCCCGACTTGGTTCCAGCCCGGTCGATCGCTTGTTCCACCGAGTCGCAGGTGAGTACGCCGAAGATGATAGGCACGTCGGTGTCGAGACCGGCCTGCGCCACTCCCTTCGACACCTCGGCGGCGACATAGTCGAAATGAGGGGTGTCTCCCCGGATCACGGCGCCGAGGCAGATCACGGCGTCGAATTTTTTCGTCACCGCCAGCCTCTTGGCCACGAGGGGGATTTCGTACGATCCGGGAACACGCACGGTGGTGATGGCGTTTTGAGCCACTTCGTGGCGCGTGAGACAGTCGATGGCGCCGTCGAGAAGCGAGGAGCAGATGAACTCGTTGAAGCGGCTCACGACGATGGCGACCTTGAGACCTTTTCCCGACAGATTTCCATGGATCGTATGCATGGGAGATTCCTTTAGCAATAATTTTGCCGCTCGCGGCATTAAAGCGATCTGTGCACCGTAATGTCCGCTCTGCTCAGATCGGCGCGCTCCATTACCTCCAAGTTTTAGCCCGGTATAATACCAGAATTGAAGTTTTTCCGCAAAGAACACGGTTTTAGGTGGAAGAAATAATAAAAAAGCTCCCCACTGTTTCACGTCTCTCGGCCCCTTCGCCGTCTCCTGCCCCGTGGGAATAATTCACCGGTTTGAGGGATTTTTCCCCGGCCTCCTTGCCAAGGACCGGGGACGGTGATTTTTCGCTTTTACTTGCGTCCTATCCGCTTACTGTTCAATATAGCGGGGTGTCCATGGACTGACACCCTGTGCACTCAACTCCGGCGGTTGAACATTCAACTGATCCGAATCGTTTTCTTGACCGTGGCGCCCTCTGCCGAGCGCGGGGAGGCTGTGGTTTCTTGTCAGTAAGGAGGCTTTTTCGATGGCGGGTGTGACAATTCAAACCCCAGACGGGCCCAAGACGGTCCAGGTCCCGTGGAAGACGTTGACCACGGTGATCGTGGTGATCGTCGCATTGCTCCTGCTCAATTCGACCTACTATTCTGTCGAGGCCAACGAGGTCGGCATCGTGCAGAGGTTCGGCCGGTACGCGGCTCCACCGAGACTGCCCGGACTGCACTTCAAGTGGCCCTGGGGCATCGAGAAGGTGACCAAGGTGCCGGTGAGCCTGGTGCGCAAGCAGGAGTTCGGTTTCCGGACTCTCGAGGCCGGCGTCCAGACGCGTTACGCGGCCAAGACGCGCGAGCTGTCCGAGGAGTCGCTCATGCTCTCGGGCGATCTCAACTGCGCCGAGGTCGAGTGGGCCGTTCAGTACACGATCAAGGATCCCGCCTCGCTGCTCTTCAACGTGCGCGCGCCTGAAACCACACTGCGCGACATGTCGGAATCGATCATGCGCGAGGTGGTGGGAGAGCGGAGCGTGACCGAGGTTCTGACCTCGGGACGACAGGAAATCAACATCGAGGTCAAGGCCAAGCTCCAGGAGACGCTCGATTCATACGGCGCTGGGATCAACGTGACCCAGGTCATCTTGCAGGGTGTCAATCCGCCCGACATGGTCAAGGCCTCCTTCAACGAGGTCAACCAGGCCCAGCAGGAGATGGACCGGACCATCAACCAGGCCTACCAGGCCTACAACCAGTTGATCCCCAAGGCCAAGGGCGACGCCGAGAAGATGGTGAGCGAGGCTGAAGGGTACGCCATGGAACGGGTCAACAGGTCCCAGGGCGACGTGGCCCGTTTCAACAGCATCCTCGAGGAGTACAACAAGGCCAAGCAGATCACGCGCTGGCGTCTCTACCTCGAGACGATGAGCGAGATCCTGCCCTCGATCAAGTCGAAAACCATCATCGACAGTGAGATCAAATCGGTCCTGCCCCTGCTCGACCTCGATCCGGAAGGGAGGAAAAGATGAAAGCCACCACATTGACCATTCTCGTTGTCCTTGCCGTGGGCGCTTTCCTGCTCTTCAATTCCGCCTACACGGTGGACGAGACCGAGCAGGTGATCATCACCCAGTGGGGTAAGCCGGTGGGCGATCCGATCACCGAGCCGGGCATCAAATTCAAGACCCCCTTCATCCAGAACGTGAACCGTTTCGAAAAAAGGCTCATCGAGTGGGACGGCGATGCCGAGGAGATGCCCACCCTCGACAAGAAGTTCATCTGGGTCGACCTGACCGCCCGATGGCGTATCCAGGACCCCCTCAAGTTCTACCGCTCCGTCAAGGACGAGATGGGCGCCCAGGCCCGGATCGACGATATCGTCGACGGCGCCACGCGCGCCATCGTCTCGTCCCTCAACCTGATCGAGACGGTGCGCACCACCAATCGGACGTTCACCATATCCGAGGACCAGGGCTACAGGTCGGAGAAGGACGTGAGCGAGTTTCAAGTCGAGGTGGGCCGCCACGAGATCGGCGTGCGGATCAAGAACAGGTGCGAACCGCAGCTCGTATCCTTCGGTATCGGCCTCGTCGACGTACGCCTCAGGCGCATCAACTACGTGCAGGAGGTGCGGCGCAAGGTCTACGACCGGATGATCTCCGAGCGAAAACGCATGGCCGAATACTACCGGTCGCAGGGCGAGGGAGAGAAGGCGAAGATCGACGGCCAGCGCGAAAAAGAGCTGCGCTCCATCTCGTCGGAGGCCTACAAGACAGCCGAGGAGATCCGCGGCAAGGCCGATGCCGAGGCGACCAAGATCTATGCCGAATCCTTCGGAGCCGATCCCGAGTTCTACGCGTTCCTCAAGACGCTCGAGTCTTACAAGGACGCCTTGGCCGGTGATGTGAACCTCGTCATCTCCACGGACTCCAGTTTCTTCTCTCTGCTCAAGCAGCCGGGCGTACTGGAGGACGATAACTGATGGGAGGAGTCTCCTCGTCAGCGAAATACGGTCTGCTTTTTTTGCTGACCGTTGTGGAGAGGTTTCGGCCCGGTCGCGATTTTTTGCCGATTCTGAACTACCACGCCGTTGACGAGGACCCGAGTCCCACCTCGCTGTCTCCGGCACAGTTTGCCCTGCAAATGGACATACTCGCCGCTCGCGGAACCGAGACGGTCACCTTCGGCGAGACAGTCGATCTCCTGTCGCGTTCAGAGAGGCTGCCGGCCAACACGGTTTGCCTCACCTTCGACGACGGGCTCGAGTCGGTCTACACTGCCGCCTATCCCCTCTTGCGCGACAGGGGCTTTCGGGCCACGGTCTTTCTCACCACGGGCGCAACCGAGAACAGGGTCGACTGGGAGCGCGATCCGTCGATCGCGGCGCAACGTCTTCTCGACCGCGATCAGGTCGTGGCCCTGAAGGAGGGCGGCTTCGAGATCGGCGCGCACACGCGCACCCATCCTCACATGACCGAGCTTGACGACGAGAGCCTTGAGCAGGAAGTCTTTGCCAACCGCGACGACGTGGCTGACATCACGGGCACGCGGCCCGAAACCTTCGCCTATCCCTACGGCGACTACGACGCTCGCGTCGTGTCGGTCCTCAAGCGAGCCGGGTACAAGGGGGCCTGTACGATCACGCCGCCGAACCGGTCGATGGGGCGCGATCCATTCCGGGTGGAGCGGTTCGATGTGAGCCGTTTTTCGTCCCACCGGGGAGGGCTGGGGAAAATGTCCTTTATCTCATGTCTCAACGGAGTCTTTGCCGACTACATTAATATAAAAAGAACGATGCCGTTCTTCAAAACACGCACCTTCGAGTACAAGGAAAGGAAGAGACGGGATGAGTCCCGCCGGTGAAAACAGTTTGACCCTGCCCATGGGCCGCCGGAGTCCGATCGCGAGCGGTCTGGTCATGGCGTGCGCTCTCGTTGCGCTGGCCGTGGTGCTGGGAGCGGTCATGGTGGTGTCGCCCCTTTACGGGTTCGTGGCCGCGGCCGCGGTCGTCGCTGCCTGGATCTTTTTTCGTTTCCGTACTCTGGGCGTCATGACGGTCTTTTTCATCGTGCCACTCGGACCTCTCCTCTGGATCACGAGTGACGGGATCCTGTCGGTGCAGAAGATTCTCATCGCCGCCCTCGCGGTGGTTTGGATCGCCCGGCTCTTTCTCATGAAAGACAGGACTCCTTTCGAGGAGTTCAGCCGCTCGCGGATCAATGTGTGGGGGCTTCTGTTCCTGGCCGTTTTTCTGATACCTCTCCCCTGGTGCCTGGAGAAGGAGACCGCCCTGCTTCTCATCTTCCGCTGGATGAGCCATCTCCTGCTTTTTTATTTTCTTGTTTTCAACGTCAAGAGCTTTCCCATGCTGCGCAAGTGCATGGCCACAGTGGTGATGATCGCCGCTCTGATCGCCATCATCGCCATCGTGGAGAACCGCACGGGCAAGTCGGTTCTTGAATCGACGGGCACCTCGGTCATGGGCCACCAGGCCCAGTTGATCAAGGGGGAAGCGTCGGGCGTGCTGGTGAGTTCCAAGGAGAAGACGATCCGGCCCGACGCCGCGGTGGCCTGGTCGCGCGCCATGGCGACCTTCAAAGGGCCCAACGAACTGGGGATCTTTCTCGTTCTTGCCTCCGGACTTTGCGCTTATTTCATTTTTCGGCCCTCGGCGCACCTGATCGGACGGATCCTGGCGGCCGTTGTTTTTCTCCTCTGTCTTGTCGCGCTCGATGGCACAGGATCGCGCGGTGCGCTCAGCGGCCTGATCGCTATGCTGCTCGCATTCATCATTCTATTGCGCTTTCCCTTCAAGTGGTTCCTTCTCGGCGCGATTGGAGCGGTCCTGCTCGTGGTCCTGGCTACACCGGGCCAGGTCGGCACCCAGTGGCGGGGCGGTCTGAACTGGGAGACCGCACTCGACGACGAACGGGTGCAGTGGTTCCAGATGAGCGCGGCCATGTTCGGGGATTATCCACTTGCGGGTATCGGATTGGGTCAGTTCGAGCCCCGCTACTTCGAGTACCGCGTTCCCAACATGCACAAGCTCGATCAGCCACCGCACAACATCGTCTCGCAGATCCTGGCAGAGAACGGTTTCTTAGGAATGCTGCTCTTCGCTTTTCTGGTCTATGCCGTGATTCGCGAGCTGTGGCAGTTGCGGGTCAAGCCTTTGGAAGAGGATCATAAACTTCTTGGAAATACTCTCTTGGCAGTTTTTGCCGGCCTGTTGGTTTTTGCGATGAGCTCCAACGTGCTCCTCGATGAGACGTTCTGGACTTTCCTCACGCTGGCAACGATCACTGCGAGTATCTATGCGGCGCCACGGGAGGTCGTGCTCGAAGAAGAGGACAAAGAAATGGTCGTGGTCATCATGCCACGGTCCGGCTACCGTGTTTAAAGGTTGTCATTGGCATGTTACTATGCTATTTGACGGAACATGATGGAGCTGTTTTGAAGGTCGCCCCCCGGACTCATAGTCCAGAGACCGATTCGATCCGGCTCTGTTGCGATCTTTTTCAGGATGAAAGGGAATGAGCAAGAAGCTCTCGAACAACATCCTCCAGGCCATGAACAAGAAGGTCAGGCCCGCCACGCTCGACCAGCTCAAGAAGCGCGGTCTCAAACGTGTGTCGCTACTCGACTTATCCGACCTGAACGTCATGATCAAGGAGGCCGTTGTCAATACCCTCGGAGAGATGGGTATTGCTCTAAGGCCGCGCGAACTCAAAACCCAGAGCGACAGGGTCCGCGAGGAGTTCTTTAACATCACCAGTCAGAGGGACGATCTCCAGGAACTGGTCGAGCGCCTCAAGAGCGAGGTGTCGGAGCTCAAGAAGAACCGCGGACGCCTCGCGGCACGCGTCGAAACGGACCGAACCCGTCTCCAGAAGGAGGAAAAGCGCCAGATCACCGTCGAGTCGATGCCCCTCTCCGCTGAGAGGATCGAGGCGGTCAAGCTGAGCATTTCCAAGCGTCTCGCAGAGCTTTTTACCGAATCGGGCATGGGTGTCGGTCTCAGGGAGAGAGCAGTGGCTCTGACCCTCGAATTGATCGGCGAGGAGCGCCAGAAGGCTTACGACGAGGCTGTTGTCTCCCAGTCCGAGCGGGTGACCCAGCTCAAGCGGCGCGTCAACAAGCTCGTTTCCAAGCTCGACGAGACCGAGGCAATCCTGGCCGCCGTGGAAGCCGGAGAGGATATCGACCTCGGGGTGGCGTCGATTTACAAGTCCGTGCAGGGCCTCAAGGGAGGCGTAAACTTCTATGACGAGAAGCAGGACGCTCTCAAGAAGATCTTCGATCTCAATGTAGAGCTCAAAAAACTGATGGAGGATACTTGATTTTTTGCGCTCGTTGTGCCGATAAAGTATCTGGATATTTATAGAATTAGGAATTCGAGAAAACGATGAGGACAGAAACAATGGATGAAGGTACCAAGAACGTTGTCAAGAGTGAGGAAAGTGTCGCGGATGCCAAGACCCCTGAAAAAAGCACGGAGGAAGGTGTTCTTTACATCGGAATCGACCTTGGCACTTCGCGGACTTCCATTGCCGCTTCGAACGGCATGAGAGAAAACGTGCCGAGCGTTATCGGTTACCCCAAGGACGTGGTCTCGCGCAAGCTGCTCAAAACCGACGTCCTCTATGGCGATGACGCGATCCGGAACCGCCTTTCGCTTGACTTTTTCCGCCCCCTCGAACATGGCGTGATCAAGGGATCCGGCTCGGATAACGGCATGGAAGAGAGCGAGAAGGAAATGAACTTCAAGGCGGCCAAGGACCTGGTCAAGCACGCGATCAGGCTCTCCAATCCGAAGACCGACGAGCTGCTCTACGGCGTCATCGGTTGCCCGGCCGAGGGAAGTATCAAGAACAAGGAGTACATCATCCGCGCCGCCAGAGAGGTGCTCGATTCGGTGATGATCTGCTCCGAGCCGTTTGCGGTCGCTTACGGTCTCGACTGGTTCACCGACCTGCTCGTGATCGACATCGGCGCCGGAACGATCGACCTTTGCCGGATGCACGGAACCTTGCCCGAGGAAGAAGACCAGATCACCCTGACCACGGCGGGCGACTACGTGGACCGGGAACTCGAACGCCTTCTGCACGAGAGCTTTCCCGAAGCGCAGTTCACGATCAACATGGTCAAGGATATCAAGGAGAGGTTCTCGTCGGTCAGGGACGACACGGAGGGTATCAAGGTCGAGCTTCCCGTCAAGGGTAAGCCCCATGAGTTCGACATCACCAAGGAGGTCAAGCAGGCCTGCGCGTCGATCATCCCGCCGATTGTCGATGCTCTCGGCGAGCTTGTGGCGTCCTTCGATCCGGAATTCCAGATGCAGCTCAAGGATAATGTCCTGCTCGGCGGCGGCGGCAGCCGGATCCCCGGTCTGGGTGAAGCGGTTGCGGCCGAGATGCAGGAACGACTCGGCCACGGCCGTGTGGTGACAGTCCAGGAGCCTATCTACGCGGGCGCCAACGGCGCTCTCAAGATCGCCCACGACATGCCGCCCGAATTCTGGGAGAAGCTGAAGTAAGTCTTCTTTCCGAAGTGGAGGGAATGATATAATCCCTCCATGAGGTTGAGAGTAGCAATAGCCCCGTTGATCTTGATTGTCCTCCTCGTGGGGAGCGGATCGGCGGGGCTTTTCTCTTTCTCGTCGGCCGCTGCGACCTGCTCCCTTTGCGGCGACGAGAAGTGGATCCCCTGCCTCCGGTGCGACGCGAAGGGCAAATCGCGCAAACTTTGCACACGGTGCAAGGGGAAGAGGGAACTCGACTGCCCCATCTGCCGCGCAGAGGGCCGGCTCACATGCTACTGCTGCAAGGGAGAGGGGAAGATCTACTGGTCGGGGGGCGAGAGTGACAAGTGCAAGCTCTGCTCCAAGGGAGAGATTCCCTGCTACTATTGCAACAGGAAGAAGAAGGTTCCCTGCCTCGATTGCGAGAAGAGGGGGCGTGTGATGAGCCAGTGCACGGCGTGCCTCGGCCGGAAGGGATACCCTTGCCCGCGCTGCAGCAACAAGGCTTCCTGTCCCCAGTGCGCCGGGAATCGGCTCATGCCGTGCATGATCTGTTTCGGTGAGGAGGGATTCCCAACCACGTGCGACAAGTGCAAGGGGTACGGCGCTGTGCCCTGTCCGACCAAGCTCTGCTTCGGCGGCCGCGAGGCGTGCGAACGGT
Source organism: uncultured Phycisphaerales bacterium (assembly GCA_964464495.1). GTDB lineage: Bacteria > Planctomycetota > B15-G4 > B15-G4 > CAYZWU01 > CAZUHB01. The sequence continues at coordinate 264 of CAYXGI010000028.1, read as the reverse complement.
GTGCGGGGTCGGGACGCCTCCGGTTCGTGATGAGGGGGTCGAAAACCAAGGCGGGCTCGAGCAAGTGCACCGACTGCAACGGCAAGGGATGGTCGAAATGCACGAAGTGCAAGGGCAAGGGAAAGGTCGACTGCGGACCCTATGAGGGATTCGAGTCGTGCACCGCGTGCAAGGCCAATCTCGGCCTGATCCGCTGCACCGTGTGCGCGGACTAAGACGCGGGCGGGTCACCAAAATTGCATTTCGGCCGTAAGTCACTGTTTT